>NZ_JBALBY010000063.1:0-123003 GCF_036919575.1 Nostoc sp.
CGTAGTGGGAGCATCTTGCTCCCTGCTCGTAGTGGGAGCATCTTGCTCCCTGCTCGTAGTGGGAGCATCTTGCTCCCTGCTCGTAGTGGGAGCATTTTGCTCCCTGCTCGTAGTAGCGGGCAAGATGCCCGCACTACTCCTCTCTTTCAAAATGGACGAGGTTTCGCTGACTAAAATCTGTTTATTCTAAACTGTTAACAAAGTATGTGTTTTGTTTAATTCCCCAGCAAGACAGGCAGCGCGAATTGAAGCCTAAGCTAAATCCCCGTCACAAAACGTAATTACGAATTACGAATTACGAATTACGAATTATTTTAAAGTTCCCCATACTACAAGCGAGTAGGGTCAATGACTGCTTCATTACCAGATAATTCGATCAGTTCCTCAAGCACTCAAAATCTAGACATAGCTAGGCAAGAGTATCAATATAACTACACCCATATTCCATCTATTGCTATGGTGGATCAGCTTTCTGTTGCGGAAGAGTTCGCCACTAACTGGTATTTTTTATTAGCCCAGCAGTTACGAGTTGTTTTTGTCAATACCCTGATTGTCAACCGAGGCAATCAGGGTTCTAAATCGATTCGTGATGATGTCGAAAGGTTTATTTTAGAAGCCTTGATCAAGGGAGCAATACCACTTCGATTCAGCATTCTGGCGAGAATCCTGCAAATTATACCCCAGTTTTTACTTAAAGGGATATCCAAGGATCTTAGAGAACTCGACGAACTTTTCTTTCATATTCTTAAAGAAAACGGACTTGTGATCCTTAGAGATACTCTAAATCGAGTAATTACGCTTTTATATGAAGGACAGCCCACAGGACACGCAACCAGTCTCAAGGACTACGAAAATTTGTTTCCGGTGATTGGTGTACCAGCGATCGCCAAAACTTACGATAAAGATGAAGTATTTGCCTATATGCGAGTAGCTGGCTACAATCCCGTCATGATCGAGCGAGTCACTACTCTAGGCGATCGCTTCCCAGTCACAGACGAACATTACCAAGCAGTGATGGGAACTGACGATTCATTAGCAGCAGCCGGACTTGAAGGAAGGCTCTACTTAGCTGACTATAAAATTTTATCCGGCGCGATCAACGGTACATACCCACATGAGCAAAAATATGTCTATGCTCCCCTAGCACTATTTGCCTTACCCAGAGGCTCAGACCCCACCCGTCTATTGCGTCCGATCGCCATTCAATGCGGTCAAACCCCAGGATCAGATTACCCCATTATTACCCCTAACTCCGGTAAATACCCTTGGCTATTTGCCAAAACAATTGTCCAAATAGCAGATGCCAACTTCCACGAACCGATTACTCATTTAGGAAGAACTCATCTATTAATTGGTGCTTTTGCGATCGCCACCTATCGACAACTACCACTCACCCATCCCCTAAGAATTCTACTGCGCCCGCATTTTGACAGCACCTTAGCAATTAACGATGCCGCCCAACGGATTCTCATTGCTCCTGGTGGTGGCGTCGATAGATTACTCTCAGCATCAATCGATAACTCTCGCGTTTTAGCAGTGCTAGGACTGCAAAGCTATGGTTTCAATAGTGCCATCTTACCCAAGCAATTCCAACAGCGCGGTGTGGATGATCCCAACCTATTGCCTGTTTATCCTTACCGGGATGATGCACTACTAGTCTGGGATGCCATTAAACAATGGGTTTCAGACTACCTGAACCTTTACTACACCACCGATGAAGACATTCAGAAAGACACAGCCCTGCAAGCGTGGGCAGCCGAAATCTCAGCTTATGATGGTGGTCGCATCCGCGATTTTGGCGAAGATGGTGGCATCAAAACGCTCAATTACTTGATTGATGCCACTACGCTGATTATTTTCACCGCCAGCGCTCAACATGCAGCCGTTAACTTTCCGCAAAAAGATTTGATGAGTTATGCCGCAGCCATACCAACGGCAGGTTATTTACCAGCCTCAACTCTCAAAAGAGAAGTTACTGAGCAAGACTACCTGAATTTGCTCCCCCCTTTAGATCAGGCGCAACGGCAATACAATTTACTCACCTTGTTGGGGTCTGTATATTACAACAAGCTGGGCGAATATCAGCAAGGATACTTTACAGACCAGAAAGTAAAACCATTGTTACAGACATTCCATAGTAATCTTCAGCAGGTAGAAGATACCATCAAGCAACGTAATTTGCACCGTCCAAGTTATGAGTATCTGCTTCCTTCTAAAATTCCTCAGAGCATCAATATCTAAATTGGTGACAAGGGAAACTACTAAGCCTAATGACCAATGACAAATGACAAATGACAAATGACAAATGACAAAAAGTAAATATTATGACACTTAAAGATAAAGTCCTCAAAGGTCACGATCGCCAGCTATGGCTTGCACCTATACTAGCCAAAGTAGGTTATAACACTGCGATCGGCAAGTTTCTACGCTTGATTTTTTATTATACAGATGCATCAATCATGCTCAACGCATGGCGGGATTTTCTCTACATCCGTAAGGACAATATTGGAGACAAGTATTTTGCAGTAGACCAAGCAATTATGCATTCCTCTCACACCCAGGTGAGCGAACTAATGCAAACCCAACCACAACTGCGGGGAAATGATTTAGGCATCATCAGAATATTAGCTCCTAGCTACCTGCTCGATAATCCTCTGAGCTTGGGAACAAACGGTAACGAACACACAGGACTGCGTGCTGTGTTCTTACAAGCCTTACCAGAACCGTCAGGGCAGATAGACTTTTTCGGGTATCTAGTAGAGCAAAGCCTGTTAGAGGCTGCTAGACAGGGCAAATTACACATCGGCAACGATTTGCCAAAGATCATGCTGTCGATTTTGCACCAACTGGTTTTTCAGATATCTTTATCTGAGGAAGAAATCACAGCATCAAGTAGTTACATTAAAGGTTTGGTTCTCGCATCCTTGCCAAATTTTATTAGCAAGTATCTGCTGGCAATATTAACAGCGCCAAAAATTCGGCATCGTCAGTATTTAACCAAGAAATATCAACAATCTACCAAATGGGCATCTTACTTTGAAACAGGCGCTCAGTATCAGTTAAACGAACACCAAATCGCTAATAGCCTTTTCGATATGATTCATATTGCCGGTACTGCTGGCACGAGTGGGCTTTTGGGATCTGTTATTGGTGTTTTATGCTTGGATAATGCCCTCAGAAATAATGTAGTGTCAGAAGTCAATGCAGTTTGGAATGGCAAGGAAAGTTTAAACCCAGAGGCTCTAGAACAGTCAACACTTCTCAATCAAGTAATTCTGGAAACGGCTCGTCTCTATCCACCTGTGCGATTTGTTAGCCAACTTGCCACTGAAGCGGGTGAAGTTGAGATTGGAGAACAAAAATGCCCATTCCAAAAAGGTACTCGACTGCTTGGTTCTATTTTTACAGCTAATCGGGATACCAACAGATACCAAAATCCAGATGATTTTGACATAACACGAAATTTTTCCGATATCTTATCTTGGAACGGCGAAGGGCATGAGCGAGCCTGTCCTGGTAGATCCTTATCAATTGGCTTCATCAAGATTTTCTGTTTACATCTGTTCAAGAACTATCAATGGGACTCAATTACAGAAGTCAAATGGGATTTTGAAAAAGTGACTGCCGTTACTCCTAATAATTTAGTGCTACAAGGTTTTGCTCAACGACTGTGAGTACTAAGTTGGTAATTGTTATGGCTTTTTGAGTTTGTCTTAGTACAACATTTCATTAATTCGTAGCGAATTCTCTGCGTGCCTCTGCGCTTCCCTCTGCGCGACGGCAGTCGCTACAACGGGGGGAACCCCCGCAACGCGCTGCCTCTCCTTTGCGTTTAAATTTCAACCCTCAATTCGCCACGATTTTACGCAAGACTGTACTTAGTTACGAATTACAAATTAGTATGACTGAATTAATCGAGAAAAAGCAACTCAATAATATTGCAACCTGGATGATTCCAATCAAACAAACAAACTTACCATCTGTCCTTAAAGGTGTGTTTTTTTTGGATGGCAATCCACTGCCAGATACTTGCATCACTATGTACAATTTAGAATGGGATACACACAACAGAGCTTTGCTATTACCAGTCTTTGCACCGTTGCAGTGGACTTTTCATAACTCGATTCCTGGGTGGATATTACTACGTTTAGTTCAATGGTTTGAGGTAACTTACAAAATTCAGTTTGAAGATGAAACTTTGCAGCAAGCTCAAGTCATACCTATTTTGCTGGGAATACCAATTTCAACATCGATTGTAAATTTTACAATGTTCCAAGACAAAAATTCTCTCAATGGAGATATTTGGCACAGAAACAACCTTTGGTTCGGCGGACTTTCTCGGGCTGGTGAGTATACTCTCCGTAGGGTTGTTGATGAAGATGGTCGTTATACTCCTGCTTTTAACGATATGCTTCCCAGAGTTCCAAATGAGTGTTTAGTGATTGCAATAAACTCAAAAGATAACGCCTCTAGTAATATTAGTAATAGCCAGTTTGTCAGGTAAAAGAGTGAAGTAATAATCCTGAGAAAAATTGTGTTTACGACGACAGCAAAAAAATTGTAGGTTGGGTGGAGGCTTTGCGTAACCCAACATCCTGATAATCAGTTGGGTTGCGCTCCGCTCCACCCAACCTACGTCTACTTACCTTCGGAATGTGAGCAGATGCAGTCCCTAAGCGATATAGTTAACCATTCGTTGTAAAGGAAAATAGACATGACGAACTCTCCTGATAACAAGAATCTGGCAGACAATCAACCGTATCAAATTTACGAATTTAACAAAAATAACCAAGAAAAAATCTCTGGTTATTTCGTAGTTAGTACTGCCAAACTCAATGTTGAGACAGAAGAAAATAATCCTAACAACTATTTATCAACAGTTGTTAATCAAAACTTTTTTAATATCAATGATAGACAAGCTGAACCTTCAGCCAAAGAGATGATTGATAAAATTGCTGAAAGTTTACAATCAAGCCCAGAACCAGAAATTATTATAAATATTCATGGATATAGTTCTACACCATCTGATACAGAGACAGGCTGCAAAAAGATTTATGAATATGTTAATACACATATTCAGGAACCAAATAAGTATATTTTTATCGGATATAGATGGCCTTCTGAAAATCCTACAAAAACAGATGAGTCTGGTTCTTTTGGGCAAAAGCTAATCAACGCACTGTATTCTCTACCAACTTTACTAGCTATCAATTTAGTTGTGGGACTAACAATTAGTATATGGTCTGCCATAGCTTTGTTGTTCCTAGATATTTTGAGTAATAGCGCTGTCCACTTTTTCACGGTGTTGTTAATTTTATCTGGCATTGTATCTTCAGTTATTTTTACATTAATTGTTCTCAGAATATCTACTTATTTTCGTGATACTTATAGAGCGATTAATTATGGTGTCACAGACTTAGTTGAATTGATCAGACAGCTTGATGTTACAGTAAAGTTACCTCATAAAAAACGCATTAAATTGTCATTTATTAGTCATAGTATGGGTTGTTTTGTCGTTACAGATGTAATTCGTATCCTCTCTGATATTTTTGACGTTAAATCTATTAATAAAGAACCTGATTCAGATATAGGCAATGTATTTCGTTTAGGCAGACTTGTGCTAGTTGCACCTGATGTTCCTGTAGAAACTATCTTGCCAGGACGAGCTAATTTTCTTCGTTCTTCTTTACGTCGGTGCGAAGAAGCTTATATCTTTTGTAATGAGGGAGACTTAGCGTTACGACTTACCTCCACTGCTGCAAATTACTTTAGTTTCCCCGCACGAACTCGTATTAGTGGCTACAGGCTTGGTAATATAACAGTTAAGCATTTCAACAACAAAAATGATACAGTTGGTCACACACCCAGATATGGAGTTGTTAATTTACACAAACAAGACTATGATAAAGATTATACACTCGATAAACCTTATAACTATTTAGAAATTCGCTCTTCTAATAGCGAACATAGAAAACTTGAAGAGATAACTGAAATTTCGGAAAATGAGGTTCAGCCCGCAGATTTATTTACATATTTTGACTGTACAGATTATAAAGATGATCGGAGTGCCCAGATCGGAATTGTTAGTTCTGCCTTAGAAAAGCCAGCGATAAATTTTGGGAATTATATTTTACTAACTTTGGCATTTATTCGGAAGTCTATTAATAATAGAGATCCTCAAGGTGTTGATACTCACACTGGCTATTTTCAAGGTGTTTTTAGTCAAAAAGCTATCTACGAATTAGCTTTTTTAGGATTTCAGGGATTTTTGAAATCTTTGTCAATTGAGGGAGATGAGGAAGCTCAAATTCGCGCTTTTTCTCAAAAATGCCAGGAAAAGCAAATTCAAGTCATTCTTGCACCGCAAATTTATCAACAAAAGACTCAAGATTGAATGGCACTAAGAAAAGCCCAAAGGCTTGTGTCGCCTCGTTAAGAGCCTCTAGGCTGGGAATGTATTCTCATAGGCTCTGCCTCTGGTCAAGAAAGAGGAGGCGGCAGCCCTCACAGAATCGGTTAAGAGCCTGGAGGCTCTTAACCAGTCAGGGCAAGGGCTATATATTTTCTTAGTGCCATTCGACTCAAGATTAGACTGAGCAGCGATCGCACCTGATAACGTGAGAATGTTGGGTTTCGTTCCTCAACCGAACAAATTAAGCTTGCCACGCTACTACACATTTTTATTTTTTAGGCAAAACCTACGCAGTATTGGTCTGCTACCCCCATTCAACCATAGGCAATCCCCACACCACAAGGGCAGAAAGTAAACTCACGCTGCTCTCAAAACCCCTGGTCAGCGATCGCTGCACAGACTCAGCTAAACTTGCTGTAACTCTTGGGAGACGTGGAGATCATAATTCGGTGGGTATAGATGGGGAAAATAATCAGGTAGAAATACTCAGCTATTCTTGGTGGGATAGGGTGAACATTACGCGCGAACACCTTTTTTTGTCTAAAGTCCAAAATATGACTAAAGTCATACTGAAATTATGACTTTATTCCACTGTGTCTTTTTATTTACTATTTTAAACTGAGAACAATACAGCAAACCAATTAAGGCGTGTAACAGGTAAAACTTCCTATAATACTAAAGATTAGGTAAGAATATATGTTTACAAATTATTGAGGAATGCTGTAGAAAACTCAAGTAAATTAATTGATGGAGATTTGAACATGAAACGTATTTTATTAGGTACATTACTTGCACTACCATTTGTAATTTCCTCCTTACCCTCACAGGCATCGGCAGCAGAAATCATTGCCAGACCCAGTGTCCATAAACCTGTTATTGTTGCTCGAGTTCACCAGAAGTTCATTCCTACATATTACAAAACAGTACGACGCGGTCATAAGTTGGTTAAAGTTCGAGTTCCTGGTCATTATATAACTGTAAGAGGTTAATATTTTTAATAGAGAGTAACAACCCAAGTAGGGTTGTTACTCTCTATTAAGTATAACTTTGCTGGTAAATAAGACTTTTCAAGTGAACGAAAGTATCTTAATCGATTCAATTTAATTACTATGAATATATATCCTAATTCTCGATTTCTTAAAAATATTCTTATATTTATAGTTACAATTACTTTAGTAACAGCCTCCAATTCCATCCAGGCTGAAGAAAAAAATATAACTAAAGAAAAAATCGTCAGTGGTGATAATTATGGAAAGCTATATAACCAAGGAAAGTTACGTACTTACTATTTTTATACTCCAAAATCTTATAATCCAGACCGCCCGATGCCGTTAGTTTTAGTGTTTCATGGGGATGATGGTAGTGGTCGGTCTATAAGTAATGTAACTCGCTTCAATGAATTAGCAGATCAAAAAGGATTTATTGTTGTTTATCCAGATGGAATTGACCAAAAATGGAGCCTTAGAGGTAACGCTCAAGGAAGGGTAGATGATGTTTTATTTGTCAGTGCTTTGATTGATCATCTTCAGCAGCAAATTAATATTGATAGTCATAAAGTTTATGCCACCGGTTTTTCTAGAGGTGGAATACTTACCCAAGCACTGGCTTGTAAGTTACCTAATAAAATTGCTGGTTTTGCATCAGTAGCTGGTTCGCTCCCAGCTAGACTCAAACCTAATTGCCAGCCTCAAACTCCCATATCGATGTTAATGATCAATGGTACAAACGATCATGATGTACTTTATGAAGGTGATGATCACACTCAACGAGGAGCGCTGGTTTCTATCTCAGACATGGTAGATTTTTGGCGATCGCACGATCAATGTACCTCATCGAATGAATCTCCGCAGTTTTCTAAAGTTCAAGTAAAAACCTCTCTCTACAAAGGTTGTAGTGGTAACTCAGAAGTTTGGCAGCTAGCGGTAGTAAACGGTGGACATTTTTGGCCTGGTGGTTCTTCAACTGACGAGAGCCTAAATAAATTCAATGCTAAACTGGGGCTGAACGCCAGTGAAACAATTTGGAACTTTTTTCAACGTCACAGTCAGTAGACCGAAAACTTTTGCAAACACACTAAAGCTGAAGCCAATCTAATCATGAGTAGACGCTGTATACAAGCGGTTACGCGTCTAGGCATCCCGATCGAGGATCTATTCAATTTTCGGTGGCTTCGGTTTCAAACTGCACTTGTTGGTACAAATGGGCGATCGCTATTTCCACATCCACCGATTCCAGTCGCAATATCTCATCCAAATTATACTCCGACAGCACCCATTTTCCCTGTTCGTTGCGTCGAAAGACTTCCACACTCGGTTGAGCTACTTGTACTAAGACATATTCTTGCAAGGTTGGAGATTGGCGATATTTGGCAAACTTTTTTCCCCTATCGACTGCTTCTGTTGAGGGTGATAGGACTTCGATAATTAAGCAGGGAAATTGTATCAATTGTGGATCGCTATCCCGCTCATCGCAAGTCACCACTACATCAGGATAAAAATATTTTTGCCCCGGTTCTACTTGCACCTTCACATCTACAATGTATACTTCACAGGTGCCGCAGCTACGCCCGTCGTAGACATCGGCTAGGGCATCATCTAAGAGCTTCGAGAAATTGAGACAAACCCGATTATGGTTGCGTGTACCACCGCTCATCGCCACAACTTCGCCATCCCAATACTCGTAGCGTTGCTCTTGGGTGGGTTCCCAAACCAGATATTTTTCTGCATTCATCAAAATGCGATCGGGTAAAGCAACCATCGGCGCGATCTCTTAATGATTCACTTTATCTAGGATAGCGAAAAATGGACGTTTTCTTTTGGTATGACTATTCCCACATCCTCTGAACAGAATAAGCATCGAATTTTTTATCCCTGCTAATAATAATTAAGGAGTGATTGATAGCCTGTGCAATCAACATTCGGTCAAATGGATCACCATGATGTAGCGGGAGATTCCGAACTTGAACCGTATCGGCAAAAGATATCGAAAGTATGAGGATATCTGAAGCGTCGATCGCAGAACCTATTGTTGCATAGCTCTGTTGAAGCGATAATTTGCCAAGGTTCAACTTGATCGCAATTTCCCAAAGACTAGCGATACTGAGATAAACGATATCTGCGGTATTGATCATCATCTTCAGATTATCTGGAAGGCTGGAGTCATTTTCAGTTAGCCAGATAAAGGCATGAGTATCTAAAAGGAAAGCACTTATTCCATATATTCCTTAAAAACTTCGAGAGGTTCATCAAAGTCATCAGGCAAAGGTAAAACAAAAGTTCCTTTTAAGATGCCAGAACGATGCTTTTTTTGTAGTAAACTTTCCTGAGAAACAGCCTTTGAATAATTCTCAACTAAATATTTGGCATAATGCAAGAGTTCTTGTTTAAGTGGCTCTGGCATTTGATCTAGTGTTTGTAAAATTTCTGCATCAATAGCCATGATTTCTCCTGATAGTTTCTCCTGCTTGTAATTTTAGGGGAATTTCTGGAAGGGATTTTATTTTTCGGTAGATTCGGTTTCAAACTGCTTGCCAGTCCGCTCCAATCGGGTTGTTAGCTTGCTTCTTCCTACTATAGTTCATGTTGGTTTAAACCCATAGCCAAAGCCAGAGGATATGATATATCAGCCCAGTTAAAGTTCTGGAACATTCTTGAGCCAGAATTTTCTGAGTTCTGAAAAACAATTATTTCCACTCCTCTATCCTTTAAGTCTTGAAGATAAGGATTGTAACCAACATCGTCTGCCACTAAAAACACATACTCTACGTTAATAATACGCTCAAGTTGCTCTACTACCTTAAAAAGTATATTCTTACCAAACAGAAAAACGTTGGCTAGTCCACGAACGTTTTTATAAATTACGAATTATTTAGACTTTTCGCAATAATTCCCGAATACAGATCGCACAATCACCAAAAGCTAAAGGGGAAATTGTCACATCTTCTGCAAGTATGCTCTCACTGTGATATCCGTCTGGACTAGGGAGGCGATACATATACAACTTGCGTCTATTGATATCTAAAATCCAGTACTCAATAATACCTGACTTAGCATAAGCGATCGCTTTTACTTCTCGATCATACTTGAGACTGGAATCAGCTATTTCAATCAGTAAAAACACTTCGGAAGCATCGGGATGGTGATCCTCATAATCTAATGGATTCACCTTCACCACTGAAATATCTGGTTCTGGTTCCGAATAATCGTCAAGTTGCACTGGTGACTGAATTCTTAATAAAACTTTGTCACCCAAACGTTGACGTAATAACCTTTCTGTGCGGGTAATTGCTGATTCGTGAGCAGTTCCTTTTGCTGACATTCTGATGATTTGTCCCGCGATTAATTCTAAGCGTTCTTCAGGATGAAAAATTCCCGTTTCCGCCATTTGGTGATATTCTTGAACACTAATTAGGCGAATATTGGTGAGCATAAGATTCACGTTAACGTCCTAACATTTTATCTCGCAGATGTTTAATGCGATGTCTACGACGGGCGTAGCTGCGGCGCATGGAGAAGCTAACAGTTAGGCTGCTGGCGTTACAACCTCTGAAGCAACTCGTCATACTCTGCATGTCCGCCAATCCAGAACCAGTAAATGTGATCATCCTGCAACAAGCCAAGAACGCGGTAAGTAAGTCGGCGCAATTAAAGCTAACTGGTGAAGGCTGTCATTTGTCCTTTGTCATTGGTCATTAGTAAGGGCTTTAAGCCTATTTACGTTTCGTAACATACTTGGGTTTTTTCGCGCCAACTTACTTAGTCTAAACTAACACGAGCCGAATAGATTGGTTGGCGCTGGCTAACTCGTTTGAACTGAAGACTATTGTGGTAATGGTCTGAACGCCAAAGAGCATAGGATTTGGCAGCTTGCTCTTGAACTGATGGAGGAAGCTCATCAAGTTTCTTGCGAAATACCTTCGTAACACTTGACTTCATTGCTCAGAGGGAAAAACCTCTGCTAAAGGAGTAATGTCGCCAGCAGTAATTTCTTGCCTTACCATATCAGCTAGACGATCCCACTGAGCATCTGTTGTAGATTCAAACTGAGCCTTCCATCTTTGCTCATCCTCCATCTCAGCAAGGAGACGAGCAGCGATCGCATCCTGCTCATCAACAGGTAGAGTTTTCAGTTGGGCGATCGCACGCTCAAGTAACTCAGTCATGGCTACCACACTCTATAAAACGCAAATTGCATCTTATCTATTATCGCTTCTTGGTGGCAAGTTGAACGCTAATTAGGCGAATATTGGTGAGCATAAGATTCACGTTAATGTCCTAGCATTTTATCTCGCAGATGTTTAATTTAATGCGATCGCCGAAGCTTGTGATTAACGGCTCAAATCAACGGCGGCTAGAAGCCTAGAACTCAGCACCAGCGATCGCACTGGGAAGTCATAGGAATCTGCGGCAAGTAAGAGTTCAAGAAGCTTTAAATGGATTAACAATTCCTAGCCCATCAATACTTGAGTATCCAAAATCCTCTGTGTACAGCGTTTGAACGTTTGCTTCTAAACAAGCGGTAATAATCATTGAATCCCAGTGAGATAGACTAAAGCGGCTCATCAGGTTCTCTGCACGATCAATAACGCTCCATGTTGGGAGCGCAGTGTACCAAACCTGCTGTAAATCACGAACGTACTGATAGGCTTGCGCTCTGTTATATCCCAATGATTCCAATTTGCGACTGACTGCCAAATACTCACACGCAACCTGCCACAGCAAAACACTTTCTGTCAGAGCAGATATGAGAGAAACTGCAATTCCTTGTTTAACTGGATCGCGGGGATCATTGACGTAGATTAGAATGTTGGTGTCAACAGCGTTCATGCAGCATTTCCCGTGTGAACCGAGGAGCATTAAGCGGAATCGGATTTTGCTGCATCCGTTCGACTAGCGATCTGAGAAACCGTTGTTTAGCCTCTGTATTAGAAATTGGCGGTGACACAACATAAGGGGACTGAATCAACAATTCAACTTCAGTTCCTTCAGGCAACTCAAAAGCTGTTTGAAGGATGAATGCACCGTTACGATAAATTGCTTTCAGAGCTTGGGTCATGTGGAAGTCTATGCAGGTCGTTATCCCCTCAAGCGAATGGCACTAAGAAAAGCCCAAAGGCTTGTGTAACCTCGTTCCCAGTCTCAAGACTGGGAATGTATTCCCAGAGGCTCTGCCTCTGGTCAAGAAACAGGAGGCGGAGCCTCCCAGAGTGGTTTCCCAGCCTAGAGGCTGGGAACCATTCAGGGTAAGGGCTGTATCATAACTTAGTGCCATTCTCCCCTCAAGCATAGCCCATCGCCTTACCATCACACTCAAAACGTTGCCTCACAGACATCTCACGCTAACTGAATCATTGAATACCAACAGATTAGATTGTTGACCAGTCCTCTGTTCCTAATTCTATGATTTGCCCAAAATCTGACAAGTTACGGGTAAGTAAGATTGCATTGCTGGTTAGAGAAATCGCGGCAATTTTCAGATCCATATTTCCTAAACGAGGATAGGCTTTTCGCAAACGTTGATGTTCTAGAGCTGCTCTACGGCTAAACGGAACAATCACAATCGAACGATAATCTGTTGCGAGTTGCTGTAGCCCTCGATACGCTAAAACTTGCTCATCTGGAGTTTTCGCCTTAGATAGAACACTGAGCCGACCTCTAACTTGTTCTTCGTAGGTAATCACAGTCACGGCAATTTCACCCTCTTCAACGGCTGCCAGCCTTGTCAGGATTCGTTTTCCCTCTTGTCCATTGCGTTGGATGAGACTTAGATGGTCGGTGTCAAGAATATACATCTTGCAGTGTTAGCAACCTACTCAGCAGATTTCCGCCATTCTTCTCCAAAGCGAACTGCTTCCTCAAAAGTAGGATCGTTTTCAAAGCTACCGGCAACTTTTAACCACCAGGGGGTTTGCTTCTGGAGAAACCCAGACAGCATCTGTTTCATTTGTGCCAGTTCTGTCTCTAAAGTTGCGACTCGCGCTTCGAGTTGTTGAGAGCGTTCTTCAAGTTGCTGGGAGGTCATAGGAATCTGCGGCAAGTTAGAGTTCAAGAAGCATTATAGCGAGATATTTAGAGTCGCTGATTTTGAGGCTTCAAAATCAGAATCTTGCCATCAACATTTTAAACATTACGTTCCTGAATCTCCTCACCTCCAGCATCAGAAAAGAAGTAAAGAATAGCGGACTTGATATCACTTAGAAGCATATAATGCTCTACCTGTTCAACTCCACTATAATAGATTTACTCGGTGATGAATAATCGCCTCAGACGATACATATACTTCACGTTAACGTCCTAGCATTTTATCTCGCAGATGCTTAATGCGATCGCGCAATTTTGCCGCCTCTTCAAATTCCAGTTTCTTCGCCGCTTCTTTCATCTGAGTTTCTAACAGAGTAATCAATTGGGGAATCTGTTCTAATGGCAGTTCATCTAGATGTTCATCTACTACTTTCAAGTCAGTTGCATTCAACCGCCGAGATACATCTAAAAAAGACAAAATTGCATTACTTGATTTCTTCACAATCGGTTGTGGTGTAATCCCATGCAGTCGATTATGTGCCATTTGAATCCCCCGCCGCCTGTCTGTTTCATCAATGGCTTTAATCATGCTGCCTGTCATATTATCAGCATACATAATCGCTTGTCCCCGGATGTGACGCGCGGCTCTACCAATAGTTTGAATTAAGGAACGTTCGGTTCGCAAAAAACCTTCTTTATCCGCATCCATAATTGCTACTAGGGAAACTTCCGGTAAATCTAACCCTTCCCGCAGCAAATTCACACCAACCAATACATCAAATGTACCTTCGCGCAAGTTCTGCAAAATCTCAATGCGCTCAATTGAATTAATCTCCGAATGTAAATATCGCACCCGAATACTATGATCTTGCAAATACTCGGTTAAATCTTCCGCCATCCGCTTAGTTAATGTGGTAATTAACACTCGTTCATGGAGGTCGGCTCTATCTTTAATTTCTCCCAACAAATCATCAATTTGTCCTTCTGTAGGACGCACGGAGATTTCTGGATCAACCACCCCAGTTGGTCTAATCACTTGTTCAACTACATGGTCTTCAGAAATTTCTAATTCCCAATTTCCTGGAGTTGCTGAAACAAAAATACACTGATTCATTTTTTCCCAGAATTCCTCTGCTTTCAAAGGACGATTATCAGCAGCACTAGGAAGACGAAATCCATGTTCAATTAAAACTTTTTTTCTAGCTTGATCGCCGTTATACATACCGCGAATTTGGGGCACACTAACGTGAGATTCATCGATAACTAATAGCCAATCTTTAGGAAAATAATCAATTAAACATTCTGGCGATTCTCCGGCTTGTCTTCCTGCTAAGTGACGCGAATAGTTCTCAACGCCATTGCAGTAACCTACCTCGCGCAGCATTTCGAGATCATAGCGTGTACGTTGATCTATGCGTTGCGCTTCTAATAGTTTCCCAGCTTGTTCTAAGTCTAGTTTTTGCTGTTTTAACTCTGCGGCGATGTCGTGACAAGCTACTTCTAATCGTTCTTCTGGGGTGACAAAGTGACGTGCAGGGTAGATATTCACCGCTTCTAAACTTTTGAGAATTTCACCTGTCACCGGGTCAATATACCTAATCGCGTCAATTTCATCACCAAAGAATTCGACGCGAATAATCCGGTCTTCATAAGCTGGGCCAATTTCTAAGACATCACCACGGACGCGAAATTTTCCCCGACCCATTTCTATGTCGTTGCGGCTATATTGAACATTTGCCAAATCTCGTAAAATTTGGCGTTGATTTACTTCCATACCTATCTGAAGGGGGATGGCAGCTTTCAGATATTCTGCTGGCATTCCCAAACCGTAGATGCAGCTGATGGATGCAACGACAATCACATCACGACGTTCAAAAAGCGATCGCGTCGCTGAATGTCGCAACATATCGATCTCATCATTAATCGCTGCCGTTTTTTCAATATAAGTATCGGTAACGGGAATATACGCTTCTGGCTGATAGTAATCGTAGTAGCTGACAAAATACTCAACTGCGTTGTTGGGAAAGAAATCCCGCAACTCGTTACAAAGCTGTGCAGCCAGGGTTTTGTTATGCGCCAGAACTAAAGTAGGCTTGCCAATTTTCTCAATAACTGCTGCTACCGAAAACGTCTTGCCAGTTCCAGTGGCTCCTAGTAAAGTTTGGTAACGATTGCCTGATTGAATACTAGCAGTCAGTTGTGCGATCGCTTCTGGTTGATCGCCTGTAGGACTAAAGGGAGCTTGAAGACAAAATTCTGTCATACAGTTTTGCTGGAAATACCCGATCTCATGGTGACGATTTCACCCTATATTTATTGTAGCTGGCTGAGTTAGACCAAATAAATAGTAATAATTTTTTACAAAACTTAAGAATTTAATAAGTTTAGGGGTTTAAGTCCTAGCCTTTGAAGGGCAGCGCGAATTGAACGCCTAAATCTAAATCCCCGTCACAAAACTGTACCCTTCGACTTCCGACTTCCGACTTCTTTAATTTTACTTATGTATCAGTTTGAAAGATACTTATATCTATATGAGGTTTTTTAAGGTTAAACTCTAAGATATATGGGAAAAAATTTCACCTTTCCTTAATTATTGTAAAATTCAATTAACAAACCAGAGGTATTCGTTTATGACTATTAGCAACGCTGGCAAAGCAACCAGTTCTCGGCAAAACAATGCCAAGTCTCCAGGGGAAACTACAGAGGAAGTTGGAAATCAACTAGACCAGAGCTTGAATGCAGATAAAGTCGAGCAAGTTAGTGAACAGCCAGTGTCGGGATCTTCTGGGCCACTCGCCATTGCTGGAGTTCGTCCCATAGGTCCTAGCGACTTAGAAGTTGCTGAAAAACTTTCAATTGCTGGGGTGCGTCCCATTAGCACCAGTACGTTAGAAGTCGTTGAAACTTATAACGCAATGGGTATTCGTCCAATTGGTGCCAATACATTTGAAGTCGTTGAAAGTATTAATCTCTCTGGGATTCGTCCAATTGCCTCAAGTTCATTGGCAATTTCTGAAAACTATTCATCATTTGGAAACCGTCCGATAGCATCAAATGAGGTTGACAATTCTGAAACCCTGATGGGTTTTCTAGATTAGGCAAAAAATATCCCCATAACTTTATTAACCCAGTTTCTGTACAGAACTGGTTTTTTTTTAGTTAAACAGTCAAAAGTAGAGATTACCATATTTGCACTTGTTCTATGTCTTTTAGCATAGATAACTAAGGTGTAGTTATTTTATTTTGTATTCAAGCAACAGCCAGAACGCTTATTACAACTACCTTTCTTAATTCCGAATTCCGAATTACGAATTACGAATTATTTAATCTGTCTTGTGGTGGAAGGCTTGAACAAAAACCTTAAGCTACTGTGTAAAGGTAATAACAAAAGATTTCAAAGTTAGTTTATAGCTTTGAAATGAACTTACCAGACATAAAAGAAGGAGTTCCAAATGAGCTTAGAAGAACGGGCTAAAGCAACTGCTAAAAATATTGAAGGTAAAGCCCAAGAAGCAGCAGCAGAAATCACTGGAGATCCAAAAGATAAAGCCGAAGGTAAAGCGAAGCAAGCTGAAAGCGAAGTACGTCACGGAATTGAAGACGTAAAAGATAACGTGAAGAAAAATCTGTAATTCATACTTTTTTGCAGAAACTCTAGGGATATAACTTGGGTTTATCCCATTCTTGCCAAAAATATGAGTTGTTTGAGAGCCAAACTCAAGTCTTTCCAGATTATCTGAGCAAGATTAGAGAATAGAAAATCGCTTGATTGGTGGAATTTTTGTTGTAGAGACGTAATTAATTCACGTCTCTACAATTTTCAAGTTTCAACAGGTTAAAAAAAATGAAGCCAGAATTACAAAAGGCGATCGCACAAATTAACAAAAGGCGATCGCCTTTAAAATTGTAAAATTTATTTAATATCTGGCGCTGCGCCAATGTCTACTCTTTGAGTAGCGATATCTACGAGAGGCTGTGACGCTCCTACGTCGCTAACCCTATCGGTGACGCAACTTTACCCAATCTGAAAATTATCGAACAGAATTCAGGAGTCAGGAGTCAGGAGTCAGAATTCATGTTAGGTATTCTGACCGAAAAAGCGGATGAATAACCTCTTTTTAGACCCCCACCAAATCGTAGATTTAGTGGTGCAACAATTCAGTGGCGGGTCTGAATCCCCGACTGATAGCGTAGCGGTAGCGAGTCCGCGAGCGTCTTGATTCTGAATTCTGAATTCTGAATTCTGGATTCTGCATTCTTCTTCAATTAAAATATCATAAAATTGTAGTATTATGGCACGGGCATTAACTATCTTCAACTACATTTGATTGTTATAGCTCTGAAATTGAAAATCTACAAGATATACCGTGAGCCTAACTATTTATTTCCTCCGTCACGGACAGACAGAATGCAGTCGCAATAATTCCTTTTGCGGTTCCATAGACTCAGAACTTACCCCAGAAGGATTGGAGATGGCAAAGGCTTTTGCAGACGCATATAGTTCTACACCTTGGACAGCAATATTTTCTAGTCCAATGCAGCGAACTATATTGACAGCAAAACCCTTATGTGCAGCAATAGAGATAGAACCACAATTCCGAGATGGTTTAAAGGAAATTAACTATGGGAAGTGGGAAGGAAAAACGCCAGAAGTAATTAGCCGTGAATATCACGATGATTATATTCGCTGGTTAGCCGATCCAGCTTGGAATGCGCCAACTGATGGAGAAATGGCAGTTACAATTGCTTCTCGCGCTATGCAGGTAATTGAAGAAATCAAGCGTTTCTACAGCAGTGGCAATGTGTTAGTGGTTTCCCACAAAGCAACTATCAGAATTATTCTGTCTAGTTTGCTGGGGATTGATGTCGGACGCTTCCGTTTTCGTTTGGGATGCCCTGTTGCGTCGGTCAGTATTGTAGAATTTAGTTCACATGGGCCGCTGTTAAAGGTTTTGGCAGACCGGACTCATTTGGATGAGCGTTTGCGAAATTTACCAGGAACGTGACTTTTTGCCGCGCCACGCGTAGCTCATAGCGCCAATATCACCTACAATACTGCCCAACTTGACGTCATGAAACTGGTTTTTTAGCTAAACAAGCTTCTGAACAGCGTCGCTAAACTGCTCGTAAGGAGAAACTCCCACGATGGTTTCTGCTAAAATACCATCTTTGAAAATTAAAACCGCCGGAATACTGCGAAGACCGAATTTTTTGAAAATCGGCTTGTTGCTGTCAACGTCTACCTTAATGACTTTAGCGCGACCTTTGTATTCCTGAGCGAGTTGCTCCATTAACGGACTGATCAGGCGACAGGGGCCACACCAAGTAGCAGTAAAGTCAACAACAACGACTTTCTCTTCACTTCCATTTAAAACAATATCAAATTCATTTTCTTGAACGTAAGCAACTATGTCAGTATCTGTGGACATTTTTTAATTCCTTAGTGTCAAACTAAAATTTCAGTAAAAAGCTAACTATACAAACTATACTCCCTTCTGCCTGTCAGATTTACCTGTAACCGACATCGGGAAACCCCCCGAACTGACTTTTGCTTAGTAGCATAGATGTCATAACATAGAACTTTTTTACGTAGGGTGCGATCGCCTTAATGACCTTTAGTTAATAAGGCTATTTTTAGTTTTCTCATTTTCTGTATTTATTTATCTTTACATAGTTTGGTGTTTTCGTACCTCTCTACTTATATTTGTTGACTATTTTATCAGTAATAATACTTGTTTATAAAAACTTTATTTATTCAACACGCCAGATATATACATTAATACTAAAACACTTGATAACCGTCATACATAGAATTAGAACTCCAATTTTTGTATAAAAAATATCTTCATCAAATTAAAATAATGTTAATATTTGAAACCGAAGCATCTTTATGAGGATATAATTAATGGCTATTGTGAAAGAGTTTCCCGCAAATCATTTAAGATCAGTTTCTAGTCAAGGAAATAAGACGGTCGTTGAATCTTTAGCACAACAATGGGCTAAAAAATATATAGGGAATCTCAAGGTTGATACTGATAGGACAGAAAAAACAGAAATCCCTAATTTATCAGAGATAGTATCACCAGAGGGACGAAAGAGAACTGCTCAAAAAATATTAGAGTCTTTGCGAAGTGTTAGTGCTAGAGCCTGGAATAAAACTGAGGACTTATTATCAAAAGAAATTAAACAACATGGCATAGACTTAAACCTAATTAATCCGTGGGAAATCGCCGGAGATTCTTTTAACATTTACCAAAAAGCTTTGGATGTATATACTCAACAAACAACATCACAACCTCTTTCTTTGGTAAGGAACCTGGTTGACTCAGAGAATCCACTTTATGAACAGGCATTAGATGTTTATACAGAACAAGTGGCTCCTAGCAAGCTGGCTACAGTAATTGGTGCGGATATAGGAAAGCTCAGAAAGAAATATACAAGTAATGACCCTAGAGTTATTGGCTTTGTAAGTATGCAGTTTCATTACACAAGTCAAATGCTCATGCAATCACTTGAGCCAATAGAACAATCACTTATTGGTACATACTTTAAAGTGATTGACGACCATTTGTATATGCCACTGCAACGTGCTTATGAAGCAGCAGCTAACCATGATTCTAATTCTGTAGCATTATCCGCAGTGCAAAAGTTGCTACCAATTAGTACACAAATTGCTAAGAGGATTTCCCAAAGAGTAATTGAACTTTATCCAAATTACAACTCAATGTCTGGTGCATTAAGTAATCCAATAGTTAATACCTCTACTATTCGGGATGTAGAGATGTTTCAAATATACCTGTGGGTATGTGCTTTAGAAACAAGCTGTGGAGCTATCCAACAAGAGTTATTTCCCTTATGTGTAATGCTCTATCCCCGATTAAAAGTGCAGTGGGAAGTAGTTCGTCAAATGCTACATTTGCTAAGACAAGAAATAAACATTAGCTTGACTTCTCAAGAAGCAGAAACTTTAATGCCATATTTCCAGGTATTGTGGGATATGTTCTCTCCAGAGGTGTTTGCTGAACTTGGATTGTAATCGGGGACTAATTACTTAATAAAGAATTCTTCTCTGCGAGATGCTGCGCGTACTCTTGCGGAGAAGCCTTAACAAAATTCGGTGGGTTTAAGTCCCCGCCAACTAACAAGCCGCAAGTTTTGTGGCTCTTGTCTTTATCCCCGTTACAAAACTGCACCCAACTCTTAGAGACGCTGCGCGAACGACAAAGCTCAGGGCAACGCTTCCGACTTCCGACTTCCGACTTCCGACTTCTTTAATAGTCATTCTCTTGAGAGAACAGTTCTAACAACCCAATTGTGCCTACAAAAAAAGTATAAGTAGCATATTTTATTGGCGTCTTTTTTCTTGAAGTTGCATAAAAAGCTGCTATAATGCTTTCGATAAAATGGCTCGTCATGGCAAAACGCTCAATCCAAAAAATTGGATTAAGGCTGCTTGGTAGATTACTATTAGTTATTACTGCATAAATATTCCACGATTCTAATCCAATTGCGCTTGTTATAAGCATTGTAGATAGAATTTTTACAAATGTAAAAATGTTTCTCTTTAGAAACTTTAAGTTCATATTGTTGACAAAAAAATGTTTAACATCTCTAAAAGACTCGGTGAAATAACAAACAAGTTAAAACAAGTCGCAAGTCGCAAGTCGCTCTTTCGCAGTCGCAAGTAAGTTAAGGGAGCGGGGATTTAGCGAGAAACGCGGTCTTGGGCAAAGCCCCAAGAGGAGCGATTTCTCAAGACAGCGCTGCATTGCGGTCTTGGGGTCTCCCCTCTTGTGCAACTTGGTAAGAGAGACCCCGACCCAAAACGGGCTGGCTTTTAAAGCAGGGGACTTAAACCCCTAAACTTAGTTAATGTGTGTCATCTAAAAATTAACACTAAGTCAACCAATCTTATATCATGATTTCCATTTTTATAAAAGCCGATAAAAATATGGACATAGTGTTAGGACTTACGCAAAACTACACAGCGTAGGGGCAATTCATGAATTACCCCTACCGTAAAATCAGGGTTTGGGCTATTGTTTGCGTAAGTCCTGAGCGTATTAAGCCAATATTTCCAAACTATTGAGAATTGAACTGTGGCAAAAACTATGCAGTTTTGTTATTTGAGGATTTATCGTTAAAAGTCTCCTGCTTGTGAAAATAGAGCAAAATGGCATTAAGCGTCCGGTTCAATGCCTAAAAGACCTCGAAAAACAGAAACTATACTATTCTGGCAAGAAGAAACGCCATACCCGTAAACACTACGAGAAATGAAGATTAAATCACCAGATATTTAAAAAATGAGAGAAGTGTGGAATAATACGTAGGTGGTAAATTTAATTGCACTCTATAGATTGATAAGAAATGTAAAGCTATGATTGCTCAACATTACAATTCAATTTCAATTCATGTTGAAAACAACTTGCTTAAACAAATCAAAATTAAAGAAAATCAGCTAAAAATTGCCCAAGAATCTAATATGCTCTATGTAGCAGAAGGATTACAGAATCAATTATTAAAGTTACAAGGTCAATTGTCAGAGCCGCAAGACGTTGAAATTCAGGCGTTGATGAGTTTGCTAGACGATTAACATTGTAAATTTGTGTTGCAAAGTTTATTAAAAACACAAAAACTCTGTTACTAGGTAGCAGAGTTGTTCTGATACCTGTGGGTGTGCTTTAGGCGCTATAGCTCAAGAATTATAGCGGTTCTCGGTTGAATAGGTACTGAACCCCACCCCCCAACCCCCTCCCCACTCTTCGAGAGCAGGGTGGTTTCATACGAAAAAAGAAAAATACATAAGTCGTGATTTCTGGTTTTGTAGCATGGATTTTTACCCCGCTTCCATTCCTCTCCCCCACGGGGGGAGAGGCTTTGAAACCCAGTTTTGGTTTTTCTCTGGTTGTATGAAACCACCTGCCTCCCCGCTCTTCGAGAGGGGGCTATGATGTACCTTGTAAGCTAATGAGCATTTAAGTTGCATAAAAGTAGGGCTGAAGCCCTTATTACAAAGGAATTATTAGGGAAAAATGAATGACGATTAGCTTATGATTAGTAAACGCTATAACAGTATAATAAGTAGCGATCTAAGGTGTCATATAGGACTGGTATTTGATTTTTGAAAAAAATCAGTACACCCCGAAAAGGCTTCTTCCCCACTGCCTACTCCCCACTTCCCACTCCCTGTCTACGCAAATAATTTCAAAAATCAAATATGATTCCTATAGAAGGATGATGATTCTTACTTAGATAATAAGATGTTAGAGTTTTTGCTGGGTATCTGGTCTTTTGATCTGCGGTACTGAATCAATCTTAAGAACAGGTTTAATTGAGCGCAGTTTGCTTTGCCTAAGAATTGGAATTTCTCTCTCAATCGAATCTTTTCCTTGCCTAAAAAAGTCTTGAGAGTTATATGGAACTAAGTCACGGGATAAATGTTGAGCTTGTGCTGGAGTCAAACTAGGAAAGGCTTGTTGAGCATTGGCACAAGTCTGTAAAGCCAGGAAAAAAGCTGTTGAAACTACCAAGGGTTTTATTTTTATACATCCGGTGAATATCAGGTTTAACATAATTGATACATCTGTTGTGTGAATGCTGCTTCCAACCATCTTGTGGTATCTGATATAAGTAAAATATACTTATTCGCTTGCTAATTACCTCGCACAAATGGGTGAATTAATCAGCTAAATCTTTATTAAATATAAAACCGATAATATGAACGGATATAGCAGTTCTCGTTCTGACGCAACAGATGGTAGGGGCACAGCAATGCTCATTGGTGTCAACTTAAGCCAAAACCCTTTTAAAATCTCGTTTCCAGCCTCTTGCTGGAAATGCTCTTCAATTGCGGCTCTGCTGCAAGTCTTGAGGCGGAGCCTCAACGACGGGCATTCCCAGTCGGAGACTGGGAACGAGATAATCTCTAAATGCTGCTTCTAGACTAACTTTCACGTTAAGTTGACACGCATGAGCTTTTTCTGTGACCCTACGCTAAGACAATAAAAGATGTTCGCACAACGGAGGTTTAATACTAATCTGATAGACTATCTTAAATTTGAAATTATAAAAGCTGGTAGCTCAGGGCTGATAACTAAATATGAGTGAAGCCTTATTCTGTATCGAAAATCTGCAAGTTGCCTATCCTCAGAGGAGTGGAGAAGAAGCAAGCTGGGCGGTTGATGATGTATCTTTCACTTTACAACCAGGTGAAAGAATGGGATTGGTGGGAGAGTCGGGTTGTGGGAAGTCAACTATCGGACGGGCAGTAATGCGTTTACTACCAGCGTCTAGTCGTGTTGAGGGACGGGTGATATTTCAAGGACAGTCGGTGTTTGACTTGATGCCTAACCAGTTGCGGAAGTTTCGCGGAGAAGCGATCGCGTTAATTTTTCAAGATCCGATGACACGCCTCGATCCACTGATGACGATTGGTAAGCATTGTATCGAAACCCTTCAGGCACACTCACCAGAATTATCAACGCGTCAAGCCAAAGAAAAAGCACTTGCTACCTTGGCAAAGGTGAATATTCCAGCTAGTCGCTGGAATCAGTATCCTCATGAGTTTAGCGGTGGAATGCGCCAACGGGTGGCGATCGCCTTAGCTTTACTCCTCAATCCCAAGTTGATTGTTGCTGATGAACCCACCACTAGTTTAGATGTCACAGTATCGGCGCAGATATTGCAAGAATTAACTCGCCTGTGCGGTGAAGAAAACATGGGATTGCTGCTGATTTCTCACGATTTAGCGATGGTGGCTGAATATTGCGATCGCATTGGCGTTATGTACAACGGCAAGATGGTCGAAATGGGTTCTACAGAAACCGTATTTAGACACCCTCAACATGAATACACGCGATCGCTCTTAAAAGCAGCTTTACACATTCAAGCAGTAAAAGATAATGGAGAATTAATAATTGTCAATGACGCAGAAAAGCAATTACCGATTATTAATCAGCAATCCCCAATTTTGAGTGTTACAGAACTGAAGCAATACTACACCATAGAACCTAACTTGATCGAACGACTGTTTAACACACAAGCGCAGACAATTAAAGCAGTAGATGGTATCAACTTGGATCTTTATCCAGGAGAAATTCTCGGCTTAGTTGGCGAATCAGGTTGTGGTAAAAGTACGCTATCACGAACAATCTTGCAACTAATTCGTCCCACTAGTGGCAAAGTTGAGTTTTTAGGACAGGATTTAACTAAACTGTCGCGTCAAGAAATTCGCTCTTCACGGCGGCAAATACAAATGGTTTTTCAAGATCCTCATGCTTGTCTCAATCCAGCGATGACAGTGGGAGAAAGTATCGCTGATCCTTTATTTATCCACAATCTTGCCAATCCTGCTAAGGCAAAAGAACAGGTTTTGTGGATGCTAGAGAAAGTTGGGTTAACACCGCCAGAAGTGTATTATGAGCGTTATCCATCAGATTTGTCTGGTGGACAACAGCAACGAGTTGCGATCGCTCGTGCTTTGATTACTCACCCGAAACTTCTGATTTGCGATGAACCCGTGAGTATGTTAGACGCCAGTGTGCAGTCGCAAGTGCTAGATTTGATGTTGCAATTAAAGGAAGAGTTTGAGTTAACTTATCTGTTCATCACTCATGATCTTTGGTTAGCGAGATTTTTGTGCGATCGCATTGCCGTGATGAATGGCGGTAAAATTGTCGAACTCGGTCTGACAAAAACTATTTTTGCTAATCCTCAGCACCCTTATACCAAAACCTTATTAGCTGCTGCTCCATTACTAGCACGAGCCTAACTAAATCAAATCAAGAGTTATGAGTTTAAAATTTCTAACTCCTAATACCATTTCTTTGTGAGGCTGCGCCAAACCCTTTTAACTTCTTTCTTTCTTTCTTTCTTTGTGTCCTTTGCGACGGCAGTCGCTCATGGGGGAGACCCCCAAGACCGCGCTGCCTCTCCTTTGCGGTTCGTTTTTCTTTCTTGTACTTAAATATGGTTTAGCGCATCTTCATACAGAATTGCTATAACTCCAAACTCCTGTACAGACGCGATTAATCGCGTCTCTCCAAACTCCTAACTCCTAACTCTCTTCCTCTTCCCTTCCCTCAAGTAATTTAGTTGCTTCTCCACTCCAACCATATAGCTCAACGAACCTTTTAAATAGCAACGCAGTCTCGTGATTTGAAGTCCTACTTAAGTTGAATAAACGCCCTATATTTTTATCATCTAAAGCTCTGAGATAGGGCAAATCTTCAAAGAGTGTCAAACAAGAAGCAAAATGCAATATTATTTGTAATAATGGCTTTGGCCACTCTAGGTCACTATAAATTTCTATAAATAGGTGATGTTCTGAGTCATTTAAGGGAAAAGCATAAAATATAACAATTATTCTTTTCTGATTGTAGACTGGAATACTCAGTTCAATAGTGTAGGGAGTATGTAATATTAAATCTACCTCCACAGTCGGCTGTCGCCAAATCCTCAGAGGATTAGCTGGCGAATCTAATATTGTTTCAAATCTAATTATTCCACCGATGTTTGTAGTTTGAAAGTGGCTAATATTAAGAATCTTAAGATTATTAAGGCTAAACCTATGAACTGTTTCTAAATGTTTTAAGTTCAATAGATGATAGATTTGGCAAATATAAGGAAACGGTAAAATATACTCCTGACTAATCATGTGAAGCTTTTTTATTTGAAGCTTGTTAGCTTGAGTACGAGCGAGATATTCTTGATATTGGCTGGGGATTAAATCATTTCTATTGAAGCTTTCCTCCGGCTTGAGATATAGCCAACTCACAAAAAAGAAAGAGGCTGTAAATAGCTGAAATATTTCTATAGGAGATAGATAACCATCAGCAAATGCAGCTATGCTTCTATCGGTTATTCCGTAAAGCCAAGATGGAATACCAAATAGCCAGATATTACTTTTGATTTGATCTATAAAAAGTGCTATCTCAACATTTGAGACATTGCTACCTTGATTTACATTTAATTTATCATTATATTTAAAACAATTAATCAACATAATACTTTGATGCTACTTAAATAGTAGCAATCCATAGAATTTAGATTTGTTTAAGTTTAAATACAAAAATATACCACAACCTCTATCTTCAGATGTATATACAACTTGTATTTATTCATATCCACTTAAAATAAGTTCTCCGTTACCTCCTACCAGTTTCGTCTGAGAACCTTTAATGATCAGTATCCGAAAAATAATATAAATTATCTTGTCTGATGCCAAGCTATCTGGAGAGAATATGTCCAAACTCCAGTGAGGTGAAGCAATGGTTAATCAGACATACACAGCTGATGTCTTAGTTGTCGGTGGTGGAACCGGAGGCACTGCGGCTGCTATCCAAGCGGCGCGACGGGGAGCCAAAACCATTCTGGTGAGTGAATTTCCTTGGTTGGGAGGGATGCTGACTTCGGCTGGAGTATCTGCACCCGATGGCAACGAATTAGAAGCCTTTCAAACGGGGTTATGGGGTGCCTTTTTGCAGGAATTGCGACAGCGACAGCCCGGAGGGTTAGATAACAGCTGGGTAAGCTTTTTTAGTTACGATCCTCGGATTGGGGCAGAGATTTTTGCAGATTGGGTGCAGGAATTGCCCAATCTGTACTGGATTTCAGGGGAAGTGCCAATAGATGTTTACCGACAAGGTGATTCTATTACTGGTGTCCGCTTTGCTGATTTTGCTGTCACAGCCAAAATTATTCTCGATGGCACAGAATTAGGAGATTTATTGGCTTTAGCTGAAATACCTTACCGTTGGGGCTGGGAATTGCAATCTGAGTGGGGAGAACCCAGCGCCCCAGTGACTTTTAACTCTTTAACCCAGAGATATCCTGTGCAAGCGCCCACTTCGGTAGTGATTATGCAGGACTTTGGTGAAGCCGTTGCCCCAGAAATTCCGGCTGCCCCTAACTATAATCCATCCCAGTTTACAGGTGCTTGGGATGGCTATGGAGCAGAGACATTTTTGAATTACGGACGCCTGCCCGGTGGTCTATTTATGATTAATTGGCCAATCTGTGGCAATGACTACGCCGAAGGAGTAGGGCGACTGATAGAGTCAGATGTATCCAGAGGTGAATTCATCCAGGAATCTCGCTGGCATAGCCAAAATTTTGCCCATTTTATCCAAAAACAGCTTGGTCGTCGTTATGGTTTAGCAAAAAAAGTATTTCCTCACACCCCTACAGCTTTTGCACTGCATCCATATTATCGGGAAAGCCGCCGCTTAGTGGGGCTAACTACTGTCCGAGAACAGGATATTTTGCCGATCGCTGGAGGTAGAGTTTCATCTATATTTTATGATGCGTTCGCCCTACAGCCCTTCGGGCATCCTACGGCAGGCGTTTGCGTTCGCGTTGGCGGAGCCTCTCGTAGAGAAGCGTCTCCGACAGGAGAAGCGATCGCAGTTGGTAACTACGCCAACGATCATCATTATCCTGGTGTTCAATTCCCACTGCAACCTAAATCTATTCGCTGGGGAGGACGTTGGACTGGGACTCCCTTTACAATTCCCTACAGTTGTCTCATTCCAGCCACAACAGATGGTTTCTTGGTCTGTGAAAAAAATATTTCTGTCTCCCACATTGCCAATGGCGCCACCAGATTACAACCTGTGGTTATGGGCATTGGTCAAGCAGCAGGGATGGCAGCAGCGATGTGTGTTGAGTTAAACTGCCAGCCGAGAGATTTACCTGTTAGGGCGCTGCAAACAGCTTTATTGTCAGATAATCGCTCAAAAACGCTAATTATTCCTTTGTTTAATCTTCCACCCAATCATTCGGATTGGCGGCACTGGCAACTGTATTACTTAAATAACCCCCAAGCCTATCCAATTAGTGGCGATTGCCCTTTCCCATCGGGGAATAAGTACCCTGAATCCAAGGCATTAATTCGGGAAAGTAACTGTTTCAAAGGCATTTTCTACCGCTTGTCACAACAGGAATACAGATTCACTGTCACAGCACCAGCCGCATATCAAGGGCAAAATTGGCAGCTTGTGACTTTGCGATCGCATATCGACCAGCAATTAGGCGCTTATCCCCACGAACAATTAGTCACATTGTGGGGTCGTCAGAATCACTTTGGTAATTGGTTATTAGTCGAACATTTAAACAAAGGATAAGAAGAGTTTATTTTCAGTAAAACAGAATACTTTTTGATGATTTGTCCGGATATTCATTAAAAAGCTAAGTATCAGTGAAGTGGAGAGTTCCAAAATAGACATCTTCTATGCGTGCTGCCATTTCACTTTTAGTATCGAGTCTGGTGTTCGGCCCCTTAGCTTATAACTGCCAAGCAATGGTCAATCACTCATCCTATGGGCTTCCTTCCACGCCTGCTTCGGAACAGTGGCTGTCGGCAGCATCTGAACAAAATCCAGATGATGCGCCACGTCATCGCGGTAGTGGGCGTAGAGAAATAACGTAAAAATTCGGAAATATCTATGCTGTGGTTTAATTACCTTCGGGTAATGCCTCTTTTCCCAAAAGAACCAAAGTATCAGAAAACCGGCTGTTGTGCTAACATCTTTTACACAGCTTTTCTGGTAAAGATATATACAGTTGACACCCGAAAATCTTCAGCGATCGCTTAGTATTTCAGCTGCAAGCTTTGTATATATAGTTAGCGTCAATCCTGGCGATCAAAACGCAAATCAAATTAAGTGCCTTGATCAACAGCATCACCAACTCCGCAAAAGCTAGCTACACAACTGTTGCTTATATTGCTGGGAAGCTCTGCGTCTCAATCCTCAACTGCTCTAGAAATAGATGTTACTTAAGCTATCAGTTAATCTCAAGTACATCTAATTCAGATATTTTGCTTGTTGAGGAAACAGTCTTCAGGCAACTTCACTTTATTCCCCAATCGGTTTTCTTCTCATACATTGAGTAGCTGGTTATCTACATCAGCAACTAATTGATCTTCGCTCCGACACCTGTTTAGCGTCCTTTGCCGAAGCATAAAATCTCTTTCGTTTCATCTGATCTGATCTAGGGCATGGATTCGCACAAGTAGTGTAGCTTTATTGCACTTGGTAATAAATCTTACTATTTCTGACCTACTATTGCACCCCAATACGGTTCGGTTAAGGCAAGAGACGCGATAAATCGCCGTCTCTACAGAGGACTGATTATTGTAAAGACGGCGATTTATCGCGTCTTTGCGATAAGCGGCGTGTCATTAAAAAACCTTATCCGAACCGTATTGTATTGCATCCTGGTTCGTTCTCCTCGCAGATGGCTCCCGACGAAATAAATATTAAGAAGGATCTGCTAGATCATCTTAGTCATTTTTAATCATTGTACACCCAAGACCAGATGCAAAATTTTACATCTGGTCTTTTTAGATGAATTTTAGTTAAAGAAAAGGAAATGGGGGATCTCAAGCTGGCTTATGAGCAATGAAATACTTGCTCATCAAATGGACTTGCGTCTTAATATTCTCAAAGCCGGCTCTGTGCAAGCGTTCTACCAAGTCATCAGTAGTGTAATGCCTGTAGTAGGGTTCATGGTAAGTTTCGGGGAAAGAATCGATCATATGCTCGAACTCAGGTGAATCATTCAACTGATTGGACTCTTGCCCAAATATAAATTTTTGTAAAAAGTAGCTATTGTTACAGAATTTTTGCTATATTTGTTTGTAAGAAAACCAAAAATTATATATTCAGAAAATAGAGAGGCTATGGTTATGTCTATTGCAGATAAATCTCGTGCGTTAATGGTGCGTGAACATCAGCAAGTCAAGAATCGCCAACAATCAATGCTGATGCGGGCTGCACAAGAACTTGGTCTTCCTGAAGAAGCATCCTACTACTGGAACCCGATTCAAGGGAAGGTAGATGCTAGCGCTCGGATGATTTATGGCCCCAGCCATGCTTCCATGAGCTAAGTTTCAATAGTTTTAAGGTTGATTTTTGAGTGCATGTCTCAACTGATAACTTTGGAAAAAAAAGCCACCCTCGACTCTAGGGTGGCAAAACTTATTACTTTTACACGACTTACGCAAACAATAGCCGAAAATAAAGATTTTCAGATACGGACAATTCATGAATTGCCCCTACTACAATGTGTAGTTTTGCGTAAGTCCTATTTTAGTTAGATACGGTACTTAATTAAGCATCGTAGTAGAGGTAAAACTCGTAGGGATGAGGACGTAGCTGTAACTGCTTAACTTCGTTACTTAGCTTATAATCAATCCAATTTCCGATAAAGTCTTCCGTGAAGACGCCTGATTCTGTTAAGAAGGCGTGATCTTTTTCCAGTGCTTGCAACGCCAGTTCTAAAGAACCTGGAGTTGAAGGAACCTTCGCTAGTTCTTCTGGAGAGAGTTCATAGATATTTTTATCTAAGGGTTCACCAGGATGGATTTTGTTCTTAATGCCATCGATACCAGCACAAAGCATTGCAGCAAATGCCAAGTAAGGGTTAGAAGTAGCATCTGGACAACGGAATTCTAAACGCTTGGCTTTGGGGTTAGTGCCAGATAGAGGAATACGGATAGAAGCAGAACGGTTCCCTTGGGAGTAAGCCAAGTTCACAGGAGCTTCATAACCAGGTACTAAGCGCTTGTATGAGTTGGTACTGGGGTTGGTAATTGCTAACAGCGCCGGTGCGTGTTTGAGAAGACCACCAATGTAGTACAACGCCATTTCACTTAAACCAGCATACTTATCACCTGCAAACAGAGGTTTGCCATCTTTCCAGATGGACTGGTGAGTGTGCATCCCCGAACCGTTATCGCCAAACAGTGGTTTGGGCATGAAGGTAACGGTTTTGCCGTATTTCTTAGCAACGTTCTTGATGACATATTTATAAATCATCAACCAGTCAGCCGCTTCGATCAACTTCCCAAAGCGGAAACCCAGTTCGCTTTGACCACCAGTCGCAACTTCGTGGTGGTGCTTTTCAATGGGTACACCTAATTGCGCCATCGTCAATAGCATTTCTGTGCGGATATCTTGGAAAGAATCCGTCGGTGAAACTGGGAAGTAACCTTCTTTGAAGCGTGGTTTGTAACCCAAGTTGGGTTTGTTATCTGTACCGGCTTTACCGGAATTCCAAGCACCTTCTTCGGAGTCTAAGAAGTAGTAGCCTTCGTTGGCAGTTTGGGCAAATCTAGCACTGTCAAAGATAAAGAACTCAGCTTCAGGGCCAAAGAAGGCTGTATCACCAAGTCCAGTGGAAACTAAGTAGTCTACTGCTTTTTGGGCAATAACCCGTGGACAACGGTTGTACCATTCGCCTGTGCGGGGTTCTTTGATACTACAAATGATACTTAGCGTTGGAACTTCCATGAATGGGTCGATCCAAGCAGTGTCGGGGTCGAGTACCATCGTCATGTCCGATTCGTTGATCGCTTTCCAACCTCGGATGCTGGAACCGTCAAAAGGTACGCCATCAGTGAATGCTGTCTCATCGATTTGGTTTTGGTACAGTGTCAGGTGCTGCCAAGTCCCTACTGTATCGATGAATTTGAGATCAATCAGCTGAATTTCTTCATCTTGAATTCTCTTCAAGACTTCTTGTGGTGTTGTCATTGTTACTCCTTCTCTACCAATTTCCTAAAGTAATACCAGAATCTTCCAAAGCATCCTAACCCTGCTGATCTCAATCAAGCCGTGACACACCTGAAATATCTTAAATACTAGACATTGGCCAATTTTGTATTCTATGTTACAGATATCTGGATTCTCAGGTTATATTAACCTTTCAGGGATCATCTGTACAAAACTGGAAAGTTCATCATATAGGGGTCAACTTTGGCATAAAATCCTTATGTAGTGGATAAAGCGTTTTTGTGCCGAATCTATTTTTAATAGCACAAAAATTTACTGGTGCATAAGTGCAGCCAAATAAATATCAAACCATAAATAGCAATGATTGGGAGAAGAAGGAATGCGCGATGCGGTAACAAGTTTAATTAAGAATTATGATCTAGCTGGCCGGTATTTTGACCGGAATGCGATCGATAGCCTGAAATCTTACTTTGACAGTGGTACAGCAAGAGTCCAAGCGGCGGCGGCGATAAATTCTAATGCGGCTGCCCTTGTCAAGCAAGCTGGTTCAAAGTTATATGAAGAACTGCCAGAATTGATTCGTCCTGGTGGAAATTCCTATACGACTCGTCGGTATGCGGCTTGTCTTCGGGATTTAGACTACTACTTGCGCTACGCCACTTATGCGCTGGTTGCTGGCAACACGAATGTGTTGGATGAGCGTGTGCTGCAAGGGCTACGGGAAACTTACAATTCTCTAGGAGTGCCGATTGGTCCGACGGTTCGCGGTGTCCAGATTCTCAAGGATCTGATTAAGGAACAAGTAGCAGCCGCAGGTGTGGTTAATGCTGCTTTTGTGGATGAACCGTTTGATCACATCACACGCGAGTTGAGCGAACAGGATATTTAGTGATTCAAGAACAGGTATAAAATATAGCGATCGCACTTTGATTTTATAGAGCGATCGCTTTTTTATGAACCCTACAGAAGGGCTTTATCCAAGTTTTCGCCGCCAAAGGGCAACATCGCACTTCTGTAAAATAGTTTTGCGAGATTAAATTGTCTTTGACGAGCAACTAGAAAGGATTATTAGATGGATAAGCTAGCTCGGTATCGTGAAATTATTCGTAAGTTGATATTTGACTATGCTAGTCATAAGCCTGCTAACGGTCAAATAGAGACTGAAGCTGTCATTGACTCAGAGCGAGATCACTACGAAGTGTTACATATCGGTTGGGATGGAGTGCGGCGTGTACATGGTTCGGTGGTGCATATAGATATCATTAATGATAAAGTGTGGATTCAATATGATGGTACTTCCCAGCCAGTAGCAGAGGCATTATTGGAAGCGGGTATCTTGCGTGAAGATATTGTTTTGGGTTTCCATCCATCTGAACTACGGCAATACACGGATTTTGCTGTATCTTAATTATCTTTAACTAATCAAGCTTCAGAACCTCAAACATTAAAATATGGGGTTTTAATGAGGGCGATTTTCTCGACCATGATAGACACGTAAAATCAGAACAGTGTCGTCCTCCAAAAAGTAGTGAATCACATATAGCAATCGAAGTATAGATTAGGACGTTAAACGAATAGCTGTATCAACTCTATCCCGAAAATTTTCAATAGTACCAACTGCTTTTCTGACTCGGTTTTTGATGGGAAACCAATAGTGTTCGATATCGTTTAAATCAGGAGAGTAGGGTGGTAAATACTCAAGTTCACACCCGACAGACTCAATTAATTCACGAATTTTCTGAGATTTGTGGAAAGTGGCATTATCTAAGATAACTGTTTGCCCTGATTTCAGTTCAGGTAAAAGTTTTTCTTCAAGCCATTTCTCAAAAACTAACCGATTACAAGAACCTTCAAAGGTCAATGGAGCAACTAGCTTTCCTTGGCATAAAGCACTCATAATACTAACTCTGACGTTTCTTTTTCCTGATTTTAAATCGTGAAATCTTTCTCCTTTGGGGTTCCATCCATAACCATAGTCTTCTCGATTATCTATTCCTGATTCATCAACGTAGACTAGCTCCAAGGACTCTTTTTGGCTGATTTTGTCCTGAAATTCTCGCCTTTTCTCCTCATCCCTTTCTCGATAACCGTAAGTTTTTTTTTCGGGTATAACCAATTTTCTTTAAGGCTTTTCCTATAGTGCGATCGCTAATCTGTTCTGCCCAAGCTTCTGCCATTTCTGCTTGAGTTTTGCTGCCATTTACTTGCACAAATCTCTGAAATTCTTCTAAATCCGCAATCTTCGGATTATATCCTTTTTGATATCCTACTTTCCCTTGATAATCTCCTGTTTCTTCTCTTTTCTTTAACCAAGTGTCTATTGTATTGCGGCTCATTTGAAATATGCGACTTGCTTGAGTTTTTCCCATTCCTCCATCAATCGCATTAATCACTTTAGTTCTTAAATCGTAACTATAGGATGCTGGCATTTGTTTTCATGTAATTTTTTTATATTATGTCCTAATCTATGCTTCCACTGCTATAACCGTATTTGCCAAATGGAACCACCAACTTCCGCCGTCCTGAGCCATCGTCGAAAACAGTTCCTTTGTAAGGTACATTAGCTAGGCTAAAACCTGCCTCTCGAATTGCCTGTGCAGCTTGAAAAGCAGTAGTTTCATTCTTCAATTTCAAAAAATCGAACAGTCGCACAAGATCACTGAGTGCTTCTGGTAGCCAAATTACCTTGGACATGGAGACTCATTATCTGTGCCGATAGTTGCCAACCACGCAGCCACCTGTTCATGTGGGATACCATCACCTGTTTCCCGATATCGCTGCAATCGACGCATATCTTCTTCTCTGGTTGCGTCATTACTGATGAAAGTCAAATCTTGTTTCTGGAGTTGCTGCCAATCCTCGCTGCTGAGGTCGTAATCTTGATCAAGGTGTGTCTCCAGAACTTTTTTTAAAGTATCCAAGCTACCGTCTGAGGTGTTAACCCATTCCCTAACAGCCGCTTTCAGGGCTTCTAAAGTGCTGTAAGCATCCAGTTGTGTGGCAATTTGCTGCCGAATATCTGTCATGGCTGTGCTTTCTTAAGCCTTATATAGGAGCATTATTTGACACTCCCCGACCGTCGCGGACGGGGATTCTTGATTCAACGAGTCCACTTAGATTAGACCCCTTGCGGTATCTAACCCAGAGGTGGTTCTCTCCTCAAGCGTTAACTTTCCGAGTGCCCCTCGGTAGTTGGATGATTCCAAAATTTGTTTGATTGAAATTCTGATCGCCTAGTCCCCATGAAGATTTTACCTATTCCTGGGCAGGAACTAGAACTATGGAATAGAACCCCATATCTTCAATTGTCAAGGTACAGATTGCCGCTAGGCATTTAGGTTTTTATACAGGTTGATTACCGTTCCTGTTAAACCTAATTTTACCAGAACGTGAAGTAAAGCGTAAACACCTCAAACCGTTTTCATCCCTTGCTTAAAGTACGTAATACGGCGCATAGCGCCTGTTGCTCAAGGGTTTTCAACAAGTGTTTTTATAAAAAACTCTGTGCATTTCAAAAGGATAATTGGCTCGTAGTCAGCATTCACACTTCCAATAATCATTTTGTTTTGGGGATGCGACCAGCCCCGAACCGACGGACATAGCGAGAGCCAACACGCACAAACCAGATTTGTGCATCTGGGTAGCGAGTCTCAAGACGCTTTGAGGCATTGATTTCATCAGTATCCATTTCCCAGCCACCTGTCTCGATGTCGATCGCTACAATTTTGCCATAATTATCTGCTTCGACTTGTGGGCGCACTTGAGAGTCATATATCTCATCACCGCGACGGGCAAATTCTTCTTTGCTGTAACGAGGTTGTCGTAATGGCATAATAAATCTTCCGTAGTCTTAAACCACTGGTTAGGAAAGAAAAACTCCTAAGCTCTGTTTATTGAAAGCTGGACAGTTGAATTAGACTGGCTAAGGAATGCGATCGCTCATAGATGAAACGCATTAGCTTATCTTATAGAGCCACAATAGAAGTTGCCGATGTTTGAGGCGCTGATTATGGAAGAATTATTAAGTTTGAAAGACTTGCTTGTTAAGGGCGATGTTCAAGGGGCATTGATTATAGTTGAAGAATTAACAGAAATGAGCCGAAATGACATAATCAAGACGATTCGTAGCTATGCAGTGATTTTGCTGTTGCATCTGATTAAACAACAAGCTGAAAATCGCACGACTCGCTCTTGGGAAGTCTCAATTCGGAATTCGGTTCGGGAAATTCAACGCGAAAATAAGCGGCGTAAAGCTGGGGGCTATTATCTCACGCCAGAAGAATTGTTAGAAATCTTAGCAGAAGCCTATTTAAATGCCATTGATCAGGCAACGCTTGAAGTAGAAGAAGGTCGTTATGAGCCAGAAGAATTAGAAAAGCTGGTTAACCGCGAAGAAATTATCAATCGTGCTTTGGCTTTAATTTTACCAGGAGAGTTTAATTAATTGGCTAAACAGCGACTCGATACACTATTAGTAGAGCTAAATTTATGTTCTTCTCGCGCCTTAGCACAACGGTTAATTCAGGCGGGGGAAGTCACTGTTAATCAGCAGTTAGTTGATAAACCTGGTACAGAAGTTGATATTTCGGCTCAAATAAATATTAAGGTGCGATCGCCTTTTGTTTCTAGAGGCGGTGAAAAACTCTCCAAAGCTTTGTCAGTATTTGCCATTCCCGTAGGAGAGCGTATTTGTTTAGATGGTGGGATTTCTACTGGTGGTTTTACTGATTGTCTCTTGCAAGCTGGAGCCAAACAAGTTTACGGTATTGATGTCGGTTACGGGCAAGTTGACTGGCGGTTGCGAAATGATTCGCGGGTGATTTTGCGGGAACGCACCAATTTACGGCAACTACGACCAGATGAGTTATATAACGAGGATGACCCGATTCCTGATTTAGCGGTGGTCGATGTATCGTTTATTTCTTTAACGAAGATTCTGCCAGCCTTGTGGCAATTAACTCAAGCTAATCGGGAAGCTGTGCTGTTAGTCAAGCCACAGTTTGAAGTCGGTAGATCCCGTGTGGGCAAAAAAGGCGTTGTGCGCGATCCAAATGACCAAGCTGATGCAATTTTCCAGGTGTTGCAAGCAGCCCACGAATTAGGATGGAAATACAAAGGCTTAACTTGGTCGCCAATCACTGGCCCTGCTGGGAATATTGAATATCTTTTGTGGTTGGGAATGGAAAGTGAAACACCACCACTTGATTTAGAGGCAATTAAGCAAATAACTTTAGAAGCAACAACTGATTTACGGAAGAGTTAAACGTTGGTTAAGGATATTTTACTTGGTGCGATCGCTTCGGCGTTTAGGTGCTGGGGTAGCTGGTTCATAAGCCTTCAGTCCCCCATCGCCCGTAAAAATTTCTACTTGGAATGTGCTACTAGTTTTAGCATAATATTCAGCTACAGTTTTAATTGTCGCATCTCCAATAGAAATCTTTCTAGATGCTAGAGTCGGCCATTCCGTAGCTAACTGTTTTAATTGTTCTGAATTCCAAAGTTCACCTACTTGAGTTTCAAAAACCCCCCAAGGTATCAATCCATCCGCTACTTTCACTAAAATATCAGCGAAAGCTTGAGCAATTTCATATCGCCTAGACTTAGCTTGTGCAATGTGATTACCAGTTTCTATAATTGTTGCTATTGGTAGTATAAACTTTGCACCTTGTTTTTCTTCTGCCTTAAAACGGGCTTCAACTCTTTTTTTATCCCATTTATCATTATCAGAGCCACAAGTCTCTTTACCAGGAACACCTAAGTAGACGCAGAGTATTGATGTGTCAATAATCAGAATCTTTCTCATATTTCACTTTACTTGTTATCAGAAAGACTCTTTTCAATTGCGCCTTTAGTTGCTAATCTGCCCAAAGTTCCTGATGCTAGCAAAAGAGGAAGATTTTCAATATCTTCTAAAAGAGTAAGTTTGCTTTCTCCGGTTTCAGAATCGCGGTGTGCAACAACCACAAAAGGAACTATTTCTGGGCCTAAAGCATCAAGTAAAGCTGGATTATGGGTAGTTAGTAAAATATCTATTTTTCTTTGGCTGCCAATCTCTCGCAGTATTCTTACCAACAATTCTGCACGCGAGGGATGAAGACCATTATCTATTTCTTCAATTACCAGTTGACTACCTTTTGGTCGGGTGAGTAGTGCTGTGATAATTGCTAGAAAACGTAAAGTTCCATCTGACATAGTTCTAGCATCAATTTCTGTAATATGACCAGGTTTCCATTCTTCCTGACAGTAAAGCATGGCATCAGTACCAAATCTGCCAACTTTTTCTGCCCATACTTTTTGAATATCGCCTTCTGGGAAATCTTTAATGTAGGCTGATAGAATTGATTCTACTTCGTTTTTTCGTTTATCGGTTAATGCTGCTAGGACACCTGCGATATTAGAAGCATCGCTTTCTAGGGTATCAGACAGTAGTGAATATGATCTCATTTTAGAAGGAATGGGGTTTAAAACAAAGGTTTTTTCTAATGCTTTAATAACTAAATTAGTGATGTTCCTAATTCTTTTAGAAACATCATCAACATTCTTTAACTGATATTTTTTAGCAATTGTAATTACACCTGAACCTGTCGCTGTACCACTTCCTTCTAATGTATTCAATGCACTTCTAATGGAAATAAAACTATCTTTATCTTTGATTGAAAATTCAATTAATGAATCTGAATTTTCCACATCTAGTATTTGTATGAATTCTCTTATGACTATTACAACAGGTTGTGTTTGTATTTTGATTGCATATAGATAATCGGTATGTTCATCATCACCCTGAACCAGAAATTTTAATGTAAACTCAGTTTCTGGTTTAAGTGCTGCCCACTCCACACCACCTCGAATCGAGGAAAGTATTTTATCACCCGCCAAAGCAGCTTCAATATTCTGACCTTGTGTTACTCTTTGTAAAAATTCAAAAGCTTCAACCACATTAGACTTACCACTTGCATTTGTACCAATTAGAACAGTCAACGGGTCAAGTGGAAGCTCTGCATAACGGAAACTTTTCCAATTTTCTAGAATGAGTTGCTTAAGCATGACCAACTCCAAAAATACTAGGATTTTACTTCTACTATAAGGTTTTTGGCATTGCTTAACTGCAAGCTTCTCTCTATGCCTCTGCGTGATTCAATCATACCGTCATCCAGCACAGCAACGCCAAGTTTTTCATCCTTCAAAATCTCAGCAAAAACAACAAAGCCAGCAGACAGAGTAAAAAATTGCCTAATTACTCTATCTAACTGGCTCAATTTCCCTGAGCTTTTAGAGATTTATGCTTCTGGCGGCAAATCTACACTGTAAAGAGTTTTACCTACCAAGTTACGCAGTGTTACCGTCATCACCTTTGTATTAGCATCAATCTTGATTCCTCCAAAGAATTGCAAACCTTCACTTGGCGGGCGATTTGCTTTTGTACCTGGAGGAAGACCTTGAAATATTAATTGTGGTCCAAAGGTATTATCCAATTCGTTTGGCCCAAATGTGCCAGAGTTAAGAGGCCCGGCGACGAATTCCCAAAAAGGCTTAAAGTCGGTAAACTGCGCTTTCGCGGGGTCGTAATAATGCGCTGCTGCGTAATGTACATCAGCAGTTAACCAAACAACATTCTTGATGTTCTTGTTTTTGATAAATCGTAGCAAATCGGCAAGTTCTAGTTCTCTTCCTAAAGTTGGGCCATTTCCGTTAGCCCAAGCTTCAAAGTCCGTGGTACCGTCTGTAACTATCAACCCCAAAGGCATATCACTAGCAATCACTTTCCATGTTGCTTTTGATGATAGCAATTGCTTTTTCAACCATTGCACTTGTTCTTTGCTCAAAAAATCTGTTTTTTTACTTGGTACTGGCTGATTATTGGGGCTATTTGGTCCCCGATAGGTGCGCTCATCCAGCATGAAAATGTCTAGTAATGGCCCATGCTTAAAGGAGCGATAAATTTTCGTTTTGTCTGCATTATCGGTTGTATATCCAATCGGCAGATATTCTAAAAACGCTTGTCTTGACCTTTCGGCTAGCAAGTTAACATCTTTGACTGTATAACGGTCATCGTTGAGGATAATTTGCCCAGGATACCAATTGTTCCTCGTTTCGTGGTCGTCCCACTGTGCCAATATGGGAACTTCAGCGTTGAAACGCTTGATGTTTTCATCTAGCAAATTGTAAATATAGTTGCCACGAAATTCCGTGAGAGTCTCTGCTACTTTGGATTTTTCTGGTGTGGTGATGTTTTTCCAAATAGTGCCGTCGTCTAAAGTTACTTCTGCTTGAATGGGACCATCGGCATAAATATTATCGCCAGAATGGATGAAAAAGTCGGGATTAAGTTGACGCATACTTTCGTAAATTTTCATCCCACCGAACTCAGGATTAATCCCCCATCCCTGACCAGCAGTGTCTCCACCCCAAACAAAGAATACATCTCGCCCAGATTTGGAGGGAGTTCGGAAAGTGCCATAAACAGGAGCGCTGTAGGTGCCTTGATAATCTAAATCTTGGAAGATTACCCGATAAAATAATTTTTGGTCTGGTGGGAGGTTCTTCAGATAAAGTCGGGCTGTAAAGTCGCTGTTTTTTAAAGCATTAGGTCCCACAACTCGCTGCACATTTTTAAAAGATTCGCTGGTAGAATATTCTACGATCATTTTGGCCGGGCGATCGCTCCGACTCCAAATGACAATGCTATCATTGCAGATATCTCCGCTAGCTACACCATAAGGTATACCAGGACGCATTTTATCAGAGGTGATAATTCCAGGTGCTTGAGCAAAAACTGGTGATTTTGATACAATATTTGTGGCAATAATTCCACCTGCTGCGATCGTTGAACGCATCAAAAACTGGCGGCGGTTTAGCTTCAATGAGTGATTAGATTCCATACTAAATAATCGCAAACTAAAGAAGTGTTACAGGATAAGTGTTTAACACATTCTGTTAGAACGATAAGTAAAGAGTAAGTTATCTAACGGTTAATAAAATATTAAAAAAGAATTCAGGAGTCAGAATTCAGGAGTCAGAATACAATTAGTTGGGGATTTAGACCCGCAACTAATTGTAAACCACCAATTTTTCAATTTGGTGGGGGACTTAAACCCGTTTATTCATTTGCTTTTTTGGTTAGAATTCATACTGAATTCTGACTCCTGACTCCTGAATTCTGTTCTATTAAAATATTAGATTCGCTGAAGTACTCTATATTCCCACATCTACACTGTGAATTTTGGGTAGAAATGTGGGAATGATAAGTTTGTAACGATTGATGAGCTTTGAAATTATCGGGACGGATATTCAAGATGTTACCAGAAATATTATCTCAGCACCCAAGGCTTGAGAGTCTGCTGACTATGGATGACATGACAAATAGTAATGAATCCAACCTGCGATTAAAGTCAACTTTAGAAGAATTACCGTTTTGGCAGGTTGACATCGAAGTAGAATGTCCGAGTAATGATTTAGCTATACTCTTTAACCAAGAGCCTTTACTGCCGGGAATTATCCTAAATAATCATCAACAATATGTGGGGATGATTTCGCGGCGGAAATTTTTTGAGCAGATGACCCACCCTTATAGTTTGGCACTATTTTCTAAAAGACCGATTAAAATTCTTTACAAGTTTTTCGAGCCAAATATATTAGCATTTTCTGAGGATACGCTCATTGTAAATGCGACTCAGGCAACTTTGGAACGATCGCCTGAAGTTGCTTATGAGCCGATTTTAGTTAAAACTATGTCTGGAAAATATAAGCTGGTTGATTTTCATCAATTACTCTTAGCCTACTCCAAAATTCATGTTTTAACACTTATTGATCTACAGCAGGTAGAGGAACAATCTAGAGTCGCTAAAGCAGGCTTTAATGATCTTCAACATAACTATACGCGATTAGTTCAGAATGAAAAAATGGCTGCATTAGGACAGCTGGTTGCTGGTATTGCCCATGAAATCAATAACCCCATCAACTTTATTGCTGGCAACCTTGTCCACGCCATCAAATACAGTCAAAATTTACTCGATCTGATTAGATTGTACCAACAATGTTATCCTAAACCAAATGAGGAAATTCAAACTGCGATCGCAGAAATTGAACTAGATTTTTTAAGTACCGATCTCCCCAATCTTCTCACCTCTATGCAGGTTGGTACCAAGCGAATTGAGCAAATCATTCTTTCCTTACGAAATTTTTCTCGTCTTGATGAATCAGAGAATAAATCTGTTGATATCCATGAAGGTATTGATAGCACCTTAATAATTTTACAAAGTCGTCTCAAAAATCACGAAACCAATGGGACTATAAAGATAGTTAAGGAATATGGCGATCTTCCCAAAATTCAGTGCTACGCTGGGTTACTCAATCAGGTATTTATGAATCTTTTGGTAAATGCTATTGATGCTATACAAGATTCATTAGTCATTAGTCATCCGTCATTATTAAGAGATAAAGGACAAATTTGCATTCATACTGAACTTACTGATGACAAGCAAGTAATTATTCGCATTTCCGATAATGGCCCAGGAATTCCAGAGAGTTTCCAAAAGCAGTTGTTTGATCCATTTTTCACCACTAAACCCGTTGGCAAAGGAACTGGATTAGGTCTATCTATCAGCCATCAAATTGTTGTGGAAAAACACGGTGGTCAACTGCAATGTATATCGGCTGTTGGCGAAGGAACTGAGTTTATAATTAAAATTCCAGTTGCACTTAATTCTTAACTATAAGTTCGTGCTGGCTCACTTTTTACCGTAACAGGTTCTGACTCGATATCATCTAGCTTCTTAAACTCTCCAGCCCGCCAGCTATCTGTTATATCCTTGATAAAACTGGCAATAGGGATCGCAATCAACAAACCCAGCACTCCTCCTAACTTTGCCCCCAACAGCAAAGAAATCACCACCCAAACGGGATTTAGACCAGTCAAATTACCAAGAATTCGAGGTGCAACAAAATTAGAATTAACTTGGTCGATCGCAACAGCTACACCTAAGACTTCAACTCCTAACCAAAAGTTTTGTAACGCCACCAATAAACTTACTATGGCGATACCTACTCCTGTACCAAAGGGGAAGAGAGAAAACAAACCAATACCGATGCCAAAAAGTAAAGCCAAGGGAACTTGCAGCGCCAAAAACGCCAGTGTAATTGTTACTCCTAACACAGCTCCCAATGTTGCTTGACCAATGAAGTAATTGTGGAAATCCTCTCGCAATAATTCCCGGACTTTTAACCCAATGTTAGGGGGAAACCACTGAAAAATTCCGTCCCAAAGACGTTCGCCGTTTAATATTAAATAAATCGTCAGTACTACCGTCAGCAACACGTTGAGGACAATACCAATGGTATCAACAGCAAAACCAAGAATTCTACCAGTGAAAGACTGAAGTTGGTTAGATAATCGTTCCAGAACTTGGGTAAATAAACCACTTAAATTAATCGGAAGCTGTTGTTGACTTAACGCCCAATCCTGGAAAGCTTGCAGCTGCACAGTACCAGAATCAATCCAACTGGGCAAAATATTAGCTAGCTCTACGAGCTGTTGGATAATCAAAGGAACCAAGGTGATGCCTAGAGCTACTAAAACTACCACAGTCAAAAGTAACACTCCAGCGATCGCTAGGTTGCGTTTTACCCTTTGTTCCTGGAGAAACTGGATTGGATAGTTCAAGACAAAAGCCAGTAAGATGGCGGCGGCAATAATATTCACCAACGGTTGAAAATACTGTACAACTTGGAGCAATAGCCAGCCGTTGAGAATGGCAATGGGAAATGCCAATCCTATAGTTAACCATCGCGGCAGTTTGTTTGCTGATTCCATTAGTGGTGACTCCACAAGAGTTATAACAATTCAAAATTCAAAATTCAAAACATTTTCAGACGGGGATTTAAACCCTTTAATTTACGATAAAGGTTTGTAGTAAAGGCTTCAGCCCGATCTTCCAGACTGAAGCCCTTACTACGAGCCAATTTAATTAATTTTACATTGCTTAACATAGTTTAATTTATTCTTGCCCAATTACTTACTTCAAACTGGGCAACTAATAGCCGTTTAGGAAACAGTGATTCTCTTTGATTAAGTGAGTTGGGGCGAAAAAACCCAAGTATATTACGAAATGTAAATAGGCTTAAAGCCCTTACTAATGACGCCACTTGCTTTAAGCCGGGGAACCCGTCCAACGCAGTGGCTCACCAATGACAAAGGACAAATGACAGCCTTCACCAGTTAGCTTTAATTGCGCCGACCTACTTAAGCTTGTTGATTTGTTTCGATAAAATCCAAGATAATTCGCTGATGCACACTCCCTAAAGGTCGTACTTCGCCAGCCTTTTGCGAATAACAGTTACCTTGGCGAATATCTTCTGGGGTCAATAACCCCATATCCCAGCCTTCATTCAAAACCAGTTGATTTAATTCCATCAAGAGTGGTGCATGAAAGACATGACGGACAACTCTTTCGCCGGGATAATAGCCAAATTCAACAAAAAATGGTAATGTATAGCCGATTTCTTCTAAAATTTCTCGCTTCACTGCGACCTCTGGCGTTTCACCAGGTTCGATATGACCGCCAAATAGCGCCCAGTAACCAGGGTAGAGAATACCGGGGATGTTGTCGCGCAGTTGCATGAGAAACTTGTTTTTTTGGTAGAGAATTGCGATCGCTACATGCACCGGTTGATTGTTCATATATTCATTTTCATATGTTTATTTTTAATTGCTGATTATTCTTCTTCTAGATAAACTTCCCCCAATTCTTTACCAGCTAAGGGGATACTTCGGTAGCGAACTTTACCCTTAATTACCACTTGCGCTCCCTCGGCGAGATTCTTTTGATGGGTGACAACCCAAATTTTGCCCGTCGAGTCATTAATTTGATAAGCCCACTGCTTCATCAGAGGAGCTTGCTTTTCTACCTGACCTTGGATATAAACTATAGCCTGATTGTCTTGTTTTGGTTTAATTTCTCCAATTGGGGTGACATTGGTGCCAATTTTTAAGTTAACCCCATTCAAGCCAGATGAAGGCAAACTACCACAACTACAAAGTCCCACCACCAATAAAAAAATCAACCCCAGGCGGTAGGGAATAATGCTGTGTCCGTACAAGAACGAAAGGGACAAATTTCTCGCTTGTTCCATGAAAGCCACCGATTGAGCAAATTTTTGAGTCATTGCTTGCTTTGTCCCTAGTTTTATTAAGTCAGTAGAAAATAAACATTATGGATTTACGCATTGACAGACATAACCAAATGTGCATCACCTCTCGTTACAAGGCTCTGCCTTGTAATGCTCTTGTGGGAGGCAGAGCCTCCCAGTTTGACAGGAGGCAGCAGCCCTCCCAGCGATCGCATTCCCAGGCAGCAGCCCAGGAACGAGGCAGGGCAAGACTTTTATCTTAATAAGCTTGATATGCACATGATACTCAATTTGTAAAGTGCGTAAGTCCAAAACATTATGGATTTACTGTGAGAAAAACGCCACGACATCAAACAGAAACACAATAATAGTTAAAAGTCAAGAGTCAATATTTTCATCTCAACGACAAATATTTACGTCTACCTACTTACCCGATTAACTTCTTAAATATATTTTTTAACACTCCTTTAATCCCCATACTGAACTAGCTAGGTTTTCAGCTTTTTTCTTATAAAATCTTCTAGGACACCTTGATTTACATAATCTAACTTTTGTGCATAGATTTCAGACTTTACCAAGTGTTTTAGGATTAGCGATATCTACGACGAGCTTCGCTTACGCTCTTTTGATTGCTGGGATGAGTTCTGTCTTTGCCCAACAAGCCATTCCCCTTTGTCAACCACCAAATACAGGTGAGTATCTTTTATTAGTAGTCAGTCCCACAGCAAATAATCAAAAGCAGTTGCGTAGTGCCTTACCGTCTGAACTTAAGACCATCACCTGTAAATATCTCAACGAAACTGTGACGCGAGTCGGGGGCTTTAATAAAATTGACGATGCCAATCGTTGGGCGAGGTATGTCAGCAATATTGTTGGGTTGTCTGCCATAATTACCACTCGACCAACAACGCCAGATGTGCAACCACAGCTACAGCCACCTCAGCAGACACCTCAACAGACACCTCAGCAGACAGTCAGCTACAATCCTCAAGCCTTGGGAGAGGGTTATGCAGTGCTGGTAGATTATTACAATCGTCCAGAACTAGTAAATAGTGTGCAGCAAGTAGTGGGAGGTAAGGTAGGTTTTGTTTCTTATGGACAACGCCCTTACTTATTGGCAGTTTATACCACTAACCAAACTGAAGCATACAACACATTACAGAAGCTGAACGATCGCGGTTTTATTGCTAGCATAGTAGATAGTCGTAAGGTGATTCTGCTGCGCTCAACTGTGCGATTGTAGTGATATTAAGTTTTCTGGAATACTGATGCGATCTACCAGGGTGGTAATTTGTCAACTAACCGAAGTCAAAAATTCCAAATTGGTTGACAAGTTACCAGTTAGTCATTATTAATAGCCGCTCAAACAAAGATTCATCGCTCTAGCTTAATAAGCAGACCTAGCTAACCAATAGATAGTTATACCCAAAGCCGACCCAGCTATTACCTGAACTGGTGTATGTCCGAGTAATTCCTTCAGACGGTCTTGGCTAAAGTCTGGTTTTTCATCAAATAATTCATCAATCATTTGATTCAGGATACGAGCTTGCTTACCAGCCGCTTGGCGAACTCCGGCTGCATCATACATGACGATGATCGCAAAAATCATCGCTACGGCAAAATCAGGAGATGCCCAACCAAGTTTTTCCCCGACACCAGCCGCTAGAGCTGTAACTAAAGCTGAATGGGCACTGGGCATCCCTCCGGTTGTCACCAAAACACGCACATTCAGTTTGCGATTTTTGATGATCTCGATTACGAGCTTTAGTGCTTGAGCAATTAAACAAGCTAGCAGAGCAACCAGCAGCACCCGGTTGTCTAAAATGTTGCCTATGTCCTGCATGGTATTTTGGTTAGGTTATTGACACTCTCAGCGTCTTTAGACGCTGAAATTCTTAGTTCAACGACATACCTTAAAATTGTCCATCCTTGCGGCAATATTTAAACCTGATACCCGTTCAATAGAACAAAGTGCCGAGTCTAATTTAAACAACCCCAGTGGGCTTATCTCCCTAAGCGTTAGAGAATCATTTCTCTAGTTACCGTATGCCCTACGGTACTTTGTCCAATGAGTAAATATTAGCAGCAGTTGTTGGTTGAGGAAACATTTAGATTCAACCCAAAATCCCAAATTAACTTAGTACATCACGGCGGAAACAGATCAATTATTCAAACAGCCAAAAAGCTTATCAAGTAAGCTTTTTGAATTTTGAATGAGTGAATTACTCTGGGTGGTAGTAGTACAGCATAGCGTCAATAAACCACCCATTCCAAATCAAGACTTCGACAGAGCTACGTAACCATGAAACGCTTGCGGTATAGGAATTACGATTGACGAATTCTGCAAAGCGATACTAGTTATTGCGGCTGGTAATAAAATGAGCGATCGCTTGGAGTGGTTTGGCTCTGTCTCCAAATGGTTCTAATTCCACACAAGCTGCTTTAACTAGCTCTTGGGCAATTGATCGCGATTCCTCAAGCCCCCAAAGGCTGGGATAGGTCACTTTCTTCGCTTTTTGGTCTTTACCAGCTGTTTTGCCTAATTGCTCTTGAGTAGCAGTGATATCCAGAATATCATCGATGATTTGGAATGCTAGCCCAATATTTTGAGCATAACGGGTCAGTCGCTGCACATCTTCAGGTGATGCCCCAGTGATGATCCCGCCAGTAACTACGCAAGCTTCCAAAAGAGCGGCTGTTTTGTGTTTATGAATGAAATTTAGCGTTTCTAGGGAAATATCGGATTTACCTTCCGATTCTAAATCGACAACTTGACCGCCGACCAAACCAGCTGCCCCCAGCGCCCGACCAAGACGGGCAATTACCTGCAAGACTAGCTCTCTCTTAACGCTTTCGGGAGTTTGAATGGCAACAAACTCAAAAGCGAGAGCCAACAAGCCATCCCCAGCCAAAATCGCCACATCTTCGCCATAGACTTTATGATTCGTCAGTTTCCCACGACGGTAATCGTCATTATCCATCGCTGGCAGGTCGTCATGAATCAACGACATTGTGTGGATCATCTCTACAGCACAAGCCGTTGGCATGGCCATTTCGATAGTTCCACCCATCATTTCACAGGTAGCAAGGCAAAGAATCGGACGTACACGCTTGCCTCCAGCTAATAACGAGTAGCGCATCGCCTCATAAATCTTTTCTGGATAAATGATCGGGATAGCCTGATCTAAAGCAGTATCACAAAGCTTTTGTCGCTCTTTCAGATAGACTGCTAAGTTAAATGTGGCTTCCTCTGGTGGTGTCTTTTGAACGTTATCAGTTGCTACCATTCTTTAATTCCTGAAATTTTGGGATTTTTGTCTTATACGTCACAATTTTAAGATGCTGTGGGGCTGAAAAATTAGGAGACGCGATAAATCGCCGTCTGTACAGGAGTTGGGAGTAGAGACGCGATTAATCGCGTCTCTACTGGAGTTAGGAGTTAGGATTAATAATTCTTAATTTTTAACTCATCACTCCTCACTGATCACTCCTCACTCAATACGGTTCGGTTAAGGCAGGAGACGCGATAAATCGCCGTCAAGACAGAGGACTGATTATTGTAAAGACGGCGATTTATCGCGTCTTTGCGATAAGCGGCGTGTCATTAAAAAACCTTATCCGAACCGTATTCACTCCTCACTCTCTTCCTTCTCTTGCCGCCTTGGAATAGCTGGCAAATGTATTTTGCAACAATATGGCGACAGTCATTGGGCCAACACCACCAGGAACGGGGGTGATAAATCCTGCGACATCGGCGGTTGATTCAAAGTGGACATCGCCAATTAAGCGACTTTTACCACTAGCATCGGTGACGCGATTCATCCCTACATCTACCACAACAGCGCCCGGTTTCACCATATCAGCAGTGATCAGTCCGGGACGACCTACTGCTGCAATTAGAATATCAGCATTTTGGGTGATGGTTTTGAGGTCATGCGATCGCGAGTGAGCGATCGTGACTGTGGCATCAGCTTCTAGTAGCATCAGCGCCATTGGTTTACCCACTAAAATACTGCGTCCCACCACTACTGCCTGTTTTCCCTGCAAGGGAATCTCATACTCTTGTAAAAGCCGCATCACACCCGCCGGGGTACAGCTACGTAAACCGGTTTCTCCCCGTACTAGTCGCCCCAAGTTAACTGGGTGCAATCCATCAGCATCTTTATCGGGATCAATTTGATGTAGCAGAGCCACAGCATCCAAGTGGTTAGGTAAGGGCAGCTGCACAAGAATACCATCCACTCGTTCATCGTGGTTGAGTGCAGCGATCGCCTCTTCTAATTCCTCAAGGGTAGTTTGGGCGGGAAAATGCTTACCAAAAGAGGCGATACCAACTTTAGCGCAGGCTTTTTCTTTATTACGTACATAAGCGGCTGACGCTGGATTATCGCCAACCATCAGCACTGCTAAACCCGGAGGTCGTCCAATTTTTGGTTGTAATTGTGTAATGGCAACAGAAAGTTCTTGCTGAATTTTTGCAGCGATCGCTTTACCGTCAAGGAGTTTGGCAGTTTTTGTTTCCATGAGAATTCCCAGCTATATTCGCCTTCTATCAAAACTCAGCCGTTTCTGGTCTAGAATACCAATTTAGTTTTAATAAAACTGACTCCCAACTCCTGTTGTATCAACATTTCCTGACCTATGTCAGCATTTATTGTTTTAAAGATCACTAAAAAAGCGTAGTTTCAGGTGATTGACGATTTTTCCGAAATTAATTTTTGATTATTTACTGAGCTTATATCTATTTGGGGTGTACTCTCAATATACGGTAACTATCACGCTCGACCTTTGAGATAAATTACACCCAGAGGTGAATGCCATGAAAAATTATGCCCAACAGCAGGAATTTATATTAAATCAAATCACAAATAAATATTTTCAGTGCCGAGATTTCAGTGGATATGACTTGAGGGGAATTGACCTAAAAGGAATTGATTTAAGTGGTGTTAACTTCATCGGAGCGGATTTGCGTGGTGCGAATTTGTCTGGCTGTGTTCTGACGCGTGCTAATTTAAGTGGGGCAAATTTGATCGAAGCTAATTTGTATGAAGCTAATTTGTATGAAGCATCTTTGTGTGAAGCCAATTTGATTAATGCTGATTTAACACGAGCAAATTTGTGCGGAAGTTTCTTATGGCGGGTGAAGCTCACAGGTAGTAATCTTTGGGGTGCTTCTTTGTGTGATGTGGATTTGAGAGAAGCAGACTTAAGTGAAGCCAAATTAATTGAAGCATCGCTGATTGAAGCTAACTTAAGTTTTGCAAATCTCGCAGGAGCAAAGCTATGTGGAGCAAAATTATTAGAAGCTAATTTGACTGAGGCTAACTTAACTGGTGCAGACCTGACATGGGCAAATTTAACTAAGGCAAACTTGAATAAGGCAAACCTTTGGAAGACAAACCTGATTTATACTAAGTTTCGGGATACTATCATGCCTGATGGCACAATTGAGCAACCTCAGATAATGATTTATTAGGGGGAGTGGGGAGTGGGAAGTGGGGAGTGGGGGGAGAACTAAAATTCGCGTTGTGAAAAAATAAGACTAGCGATCGCTAACAACATGACGCTATAAAGTAAGCCATAGCCAGCATTTGTAATCAGTGCAGTTGTGTCAGGTAGTGCTTGCAGACCGTAAACGGCATCATTTTTCAAATCTAATCGAGATAAATCTGGCAAGATGAGAAACAAACCTTGAGTTAGATGTTCCATACCAGGGTTGCGGGTAAGACGCCCAAGTTGTACTAAATCTGGAGTAATATTTCCGATTAAATATACCGCAAAGGTTAAAATAGTCGCTAGGAGAGAAGCCGTAAAAACACCGAAGCTAATAGCCACGGCGGTGATTAATGACAACTGCAAAAATAAGAAAATTGCCGCAATTAGAATGCTGACCGTTGGATGAGGAATGTTACTAAATTGCAGAAATACTAGATAAATTACTGTCATCGTGGCCACAAGTACAGCTAGGACTGCGGATAAACCCAAGTATTTGCCGATGATAATTTCGGTGCGGCTGACAGGTTTAGCAATTAACATTAAGATGGTGCGTTTTTCAATTTCTTTATTAACCAGTCCCGTACCAACAAATATTGTCACAATTAACCCGATGGCATTCATCGCCGCCAAGCCAAAGTCTAAAAACATTTTGTCTTCAGTCGTAGCTGCAAATTCAGGAAGGACGCGGAAGGCGGTGGCGAGTATTAGCGCATAAAAACCAATAATATATAGGATGCGATCGCGTACCACTTCCTGAAACACATTCTTTGCCAATACAAAAATTCTGTTAATAGTCATTTGTTATTTGTCATTTGTCATTTGTCATTTGTCATTTGTCATTTGTCATAGTTATTCTCCTTGTCTCCCTCATCCCCCTCATCTCCCTCATCCCCCTCATCTCCCTCATCCCCCTCATCTCCCTCATCTCCCATTCTTCACTGCTGCGGAGGCGGTGATCCAGGAATTAATTTACTGGCGCGATCGCATTCAATTTCTGCAACTGTAATCTTATTACCGGAATTGCTGGTTGCTGCAACTGGTTCAATGCGACAAGATTTTTTCAAGTAATAGCCCCGTGGGTTAGAACTCGGGCCGATCCAAATACTTAATAAATCTAATATATATCCAGACTTAGTATTAGCTACACGCGGCTCAACCCGCCATAGTTCCTTCTCGTCATATTGATCTAGGTTGATTTTAATTACTTCCCTACCCAAAGTTCCTACACGCTGTTTCGCATCTAGCAACCATTTCTCTACTTCCGACCAAGGTCTTTCAGCTATTTCTTCTACTACTATTGGTTGAAGTTTCTCTAGAATTATAACGCCGTTTTGGGGAATTTTTACTGGTTCTATTGTTCTGACAACAAAGGTACTACGTTTAAAACTATCTGCCTGCAAACTAGGATATTCTCGTAACCAATTATCCATCACAAAGTAAAACATAATCCAGCAACTTAGCAGCATACTACTAGCAACTAAAATTATGATTCTTTGGCGGTCTTCTGGCTTAGGAATGCGAGCTTTAGCGTCAGTGTCATTTCCTTCAATAAATTCTGGTATTGCTGTAATTAGTGCTGAAATTGTCGGCCAAAAAACTATTATTCTTGGTGTAATTACCTCCTCTTGACTTCCAAATGCAAAAACACTCACTAAAAATCCAGTGATCACTGCCCCGACTGGCATAAAAGTACCAGGAACCCTCAAAGGATCTTCAGTTGTATACCAAGCTGTGCCCGCAATTAAAAATAACCAGCCAAAAAAGGCAATTATATCTTTGATATAGCCGATAGCAAAATATGAAAGTATCCAAGAAAAAACACTCAGATAAATAAATGTCTGCCAAGAATAAGCTTTGGGTGGAACTAATACCTTTCTAATTCCCGCATAAAGCCCTTCAACAAATTTAAAAGCCCCAAATACATCTTTAAGTAGCGTATTCATATTCTTCCTTTCACCTGATTAATTAATCACTATTTTTCCTCTGAATTCAACAAGTCATTTCTTGCTATTTTGAGCGAAATAATAAAATAATTGTGATCACACTATAACTCAGAGAATTCGCTATTAATATAGTCGTAACTAAACTAGTACTTTGTAATTTAAGATTGCTAAAACTACGCCATCGCCGCCGTTGAGATGTTTGAGGCTCCTCTTCTTTTTTAGCAACTGGTTCATTCAACGATAATAGTAATACCCTGAGAATGAAAAATTTCATCAAAAAAGTAGCAAAGAAAACTATAAAGGCAGTTAATATAATTAAACTTTGGGACTTCGGGGATTTAAAGCTATTAAAAAACATATAGTTAATTAATTCTGATTTTACTTGTATCGGCAACATTGGTTCTGATACAAAAAATATGAACCAGCCAATCACGCTAGAAAACAGATTGATAGAAATGGCATAAAAAGTACTGGTTTTTTTGTCAAATTTTAGTCGAGAGTGCAAAACATAGGCTTCGATGGGGATGGCAATTAGTACAAATAAAAAGTCAAACAGAATTCCACCAATGGGAAAAATCCTGGGAAGCATCCAATTTTCGGGCATAAATGGTCAACGGTAAGGGTTAACTGTAGTGAGTATAACTGGGATAGTGAGGGTGATGGGGGAAATTATTCCATTGTTCTTGTCCTTTATCATGCTGGTGTGCCAGTATTCCTCTATTGATAATTGTTAATACTTGTACGGACGCACTAGAGTGGCAATTTCTCAGATAAAAAACTCCACCCACTCAAGGGAATTGAGTTTTTGGGCATGGGGAACAGGGCATGGGGCATGGGGAAGAAGTTACCTGTTTGGCCTATGCCCTATGCCCAATGCCCCAAGCGACGGGGCGACTATCCCTCTCCACTCACGAGGGGATGGAGTTTCCCGTCGCTTTCAATGAGAATACAAGACGTTAGTTCAGAAGGCAGAAGTACGAAGGCAGAAGGCAGAAGGGAACCCACGTTTAAAAACGTGGGATTGAAGCAATGACGCTTTGTATCTCGCGCTACGCGCCTCGATACAATTCTTTTTTTAAACTGGGCAATAACCCAGAACTAAAGTTTTTATTAATACTCCTTTCCTTCTGCCTTCTGCCTCCTGCCCTCTGCCTTTCTTGTAAGATTAAAGACTGCCACGTTATAGCTTTTCGAGAGATGACAAGGAACGGTATCGGTATTCGCACGGCGCAAGTGCGCTCAGAACGGCTCATTGGTCAAATTCACATCTACGATGGTGTGGGTAAAGGTAAGTCCCAAGCGGCTTTAGGGGTGGTTTTGCGCTCCATTGGTTTGGGGATAAATATGCCTAGCAATTCTAACCGCGTTTTACTGTTGCGGTTTTTAAAAGGGCCGGGACGTGATTATGACGAAGATGGCGCGATCGCAGCTTTACAGCGCGGTTTTCCCCATTTAATTGACCAGGTTCGCACTGGGAGAGCGGAATTTTTTGGCCCAGAAGAAATTACCACCTTTGACCGAGAGGAGGCGGAACGGGGTTGGGATGTAGCCAAAGGTGCGATCGCTAGTGGTTTATATTCAGTTGTGGTCTTGGATGAACTTAACCCCGTTCTGGATTTAGGTTTGCTACCAGTGGATGAAGTGGTGCAGACATTAAAATCCAAACCCCAAGAATTAGAAATCATTGCTACCGGACGCGCCGCACCGCAAAAGTTACTTGATATTGCAGATTTGCACTCAGAAATGAAACCTCATCACCACCCAACAGCCAAAGCCCTCTTCCTTGAAGGGATTGAAATTTATACTGGTGCTGGTAAAGGCAAGTCTACTAGTGCTTTGGGCAAAGCCTTGCAGGCCATTGGTAGGGGAATCAATCATCCAGGGTCTACCCGTGTGTTGATTATGCAGTGGCTTAAAGGTGGTACTGGCTATACAGAAGACGCAGCGATCGCCGCCTTGCAGCAGTCATATCCAGAAGTGGTGGATCATCAGCGCTGCGGTCAAGATGCGATCGTCTGGCGCAATTCCCGGCAAGAATTAGACTACGTAGAAGCCGAACGGGGTTGGGAAATTGCAAAAGTTGCGATCGCCTCTGGTCTGTATAAAACTATTATTCTCGATGAACTAAATCCCACCGTTGACTTAGAACTACTCCCCGTTGAACCCATTGTCCAAGCTTTACTCCGCAAACCCCGCGACACCGAAATCATTATTACTGGTCGCTGCCAAAATCCACCCGCATACTTCGACTTGGCTAGCGTCCACTCAGAGGTTTATTGCCACAAACACTATGCTAATCAAGGTGTAGAACTTAAACGAGGGGTAGATTTTTAAATTGGGCATCGGGCATGGGACAAATAAGAAAGAACAGAGATTGAAGGTGCGATTCGTTGATTAGTGAATCACGGTAGTCAATCCGTAAATAACTAATCCAGCCCGACAGCAGATTACTGTCATTAAAGGCTGAACTCTCGGTCAGATGTAGGTGAAAGCCCTACCATTCAGACTCAGAATTGACTCCTTATCTGCCCACACCGAACAAGCTCGGTTCTTGTAGAGTGAAGCTGGGAACAGGGCGCAATCAGACGACCGTTGCGGGTTGACACTGGCGCTAATAGGGAGTTCCTATGATGAAACAGAGCCTTGAAAAGCGACTTACTCTGTAGCAGGGCGCAACGCAAAATCCCTGACCGCACTGGAGTTCATTCCCGCCGAATTTTCGGTCAAGATAACGGCAAGAGTCCAGGGAATCTAGTGGTTGAATCGGCTACACCTAATGGAACAATCAATCTCTCCGAGGGAACGAATAAAAACGATTTGTGAGTCTTGGGGCAGTCGAACCCCAAGTAGGCTAGACGAGAAGCGGAACTCTCACAAGTCGGGTAGGACAGACCGTAACTGGTCTGAGGTGTTCAGAAAATACAAACTCCAGAAGAGAAAATGATTAGACACAGTAAACATACTAGTGAATCTTGGAAAGCCCTACCGTGGAAGAAATTCCGCCGAAATCTTTTCCGCCTTCAAAAGCGCGTATTTAAAGCGGTTCTTGTTGGAGACAAGCGGAAAGCTAGGTTACTCCAAAAGCTTATTCTAAAATCCACCTCGGCTCGATTTCTTGCAATAAGACAAGTATCTCAGCTAAATGCGGGTAAAAAGACGGCTGGTATTGATGGCAAAAAATCCCTTTCATTTGAAGAACGCTTCAACCTTGAAGAACTACTGAAAATGAACAGTGGAAATTGGAAGCATCAAGGATTAAGGGAAATCCCTATCCCTAAGAAGGACGGGACTACCAGAATGCTTAAAATACCGACCATAGCGGATAGAGCTTGGCAATGCCTTGCAAAATATGCCTTGGAAGCCGCCCACGAAGCAACTTTCCACGCTAGGAGTTACGGGTTCAGAACTGGGCGCTCTGCCCATGATGCACAACATTACATCTTTACCAACCTAAGCTCTTCCTGCAATGGAATAGAAAAACGAGTAATTGAACTCGACATCGAAAAGTGTTTCGACAGGATAAATCACTCAGCAATAATGGACGAACTCATCGCCCCCAAAGGTTTAAAACTCGGTATCTTCCGATGCCTCAAGGCAGGGGTAAATCCAGAATTCCCCGAACAGGGTACTCCTCAAGGGGGAGTGGTCAGCCCATTACTAGCAAATATTGCACTCAACGGGATTGAGAGTATACACAGATACCACTACGACTACAAACAAGGTCGCAAGATACACGACAAGACCCCAAATAAGTCAATCATAGAACCATCAATCCGGTACGCGGATGACATGGTTATTATACTCCGACCCGAAGATGATGCAACAGAGATACTTGAAAGAATCAGCGAGTTCCTCCGCAAACGCGGAATGAATGTAAGCCAAAAGAAAACCAAAGTTACCGCCGCGACAGATGGATTTGATTTCCTCGGCTGGCACTTCAAAGTCCAGAAAAACGGAAAGTTCAGAAGCACTCCCTCAGTGGACAACTTCAAAGCGTTCCGTAAGAAAGTAAAATACATCGTCAACAACTCGAATTATGGTGCTACCACAAAGGCTGAGAAATTAGCCCCGGTAGTTAGAGGCTGGAGAAATTACCATAAGTTCTGCAAGATGGACGGGTCTAGAAACTCGTTATACCACATCCAAAAAAGAGCCTACACGGTATTTAACAAGGAAACCAAACAAAACCGCTACTCTAGCAAGAAATTACTAGACAAAGCATTCCCAAAAGTTCCCTACTCCGAAAACGAACACGTCATGGTTCAAGGAATAAAATCCCCCTATGACGGAAATATGACCTACTGGAGCAAACGGAATAGTAAGCTCTACGACGGCGAAACCTCTAAAGCTCTTAAGAAGCAAAACCATAGATGTGCGTCCTGCGGTTTGAAATTCATTGATGAGGAACGGGTTCACCTGCATCACATCGACGAAAATCACGCCAACTGGAAGAAAAATAATCTGGAAGCAATTCATGAGAGTTGTCACGATTACAGACACATGAGCAAAAGCGCAAGCTAAGAACATCGGAAGCTGGGTGCGGTGAAAATCGCACGCCCAGATTTAACTGAGAGGTGCGGGGAATAATATCCCCCATCGACTCAACCAAGAATGCAGAATCCAGAATTCAGAATTCAGAATCAAGACTTCGGCAGAGTTACCTAACCATCAGTCGGGGATTGGGACTCGCCACTACGAAAGTTGACCACACTTCGGCGCTGCTCTGTTACCACCAAATCTACGATTTGGTGGGGGTCTAAAAAGAGGTTATTCATCCACTTTTTCGGTCAAAATACCCAACTTAATTCTGACGACTGACGCCTTTATTCTCTTCGATAAAAGCTTTATTCATGCTGAATTCTGACTCCTGAATTCTGAATTCTTCTTATAAAATATTCTCTAACAAATAATGATTAATCACTATCAGGAGCAATCAGGGGCAGCCAACGGCTACCCCTGATTCCCTATTTTGTTATATTTCTCGATCTTCTTCAAAAGTCCAGAGCAGAGATCGCATTTTGTTTTTGCTAGTTTTCAAAACCGGATCTCTGGTGTACTCGAAAATAGACAGTACACTTATTTTGTGGGCAAAGCATCTTCATTATCAGAAGGGAACTTCAAAGTTACTACACCAGCATCTTCATTACCAGAAGGGCACTGCTGAGTACCAGCTTCATCACTATCAGAAGGGTACTTCTTAGTTACGGCTGTGCATCCGCCACTAATTACTTCTGATTGTTGATCAGAAAGGTCTTCAGCGTTTTGCCCTTCTAGGAATCGGGCGAAGAATGGTACTGCTTGTGAATTCAAATCTTCTGGTTTGATCTCAGACATAATCTTTCTCCTATGAAAAGTGAATTTCAATTTAGACTACAACTGAATTTGATGATATTACGTAATACATACGTATAGATAGTATTAATTTTTATTAATAACATATTTATATAAAAATACTTGTATACAATTGAAATTGTAATAATTTTTCTTAAGTATTTTATTAACAATTGCTACTGAGTATTGATTTCACTAAAAGAGAATCTTTCCTTAGGGACTTCCAAGAAATAAATTATCCAAAGAACGAACCACAGAGACGCAGAGAACACAGAGAGAAGAGAAATAGGGAGGATTTTGCGTCAGTTTTGGGATATTTTTTTATTTGGAAGTTCCTTAAAACCCTTTTTCTTAGTAAATAATGTCAACCCCAACTCTTGGAGACGCACTCGCGTTCGGGGAATTCAAAATTCAAAATTCTTGCTTTCAAATCCCCATAAATAAATTTATTTGCTCTGAAACTAGGACTTAGAGTGCTTTGTGCTTAGGCATCGCGGCACAATTGTTTCTACGTTATCCATAAATAAATTTAGTTGCTCTGTATCCTTTTCTTCTTCCGTTAAATGTAGAATCAATTCTCCTCTTTGACTATGGTTTGACAGGAGCAATTAATTTTCGCTATCCATAAAATTAGATATCAAAGCTGGTAATCTTGCTTCTCTAACTTTTAGTACTGTTCAAATAGGGATTACCAATAATATATTTTCTGGATTAGTTTCTGGTTTTGGTAATCTGGCGATACTTTGGTTATCCCTACTCAATGCACTGAGAAGTATTGGAATGTGATTAGCAAAGCAAAGCTCTCTCAAACTGAGATAGCTAGCAATTACCCGCCTTTATCTTCAATTAGGAAAAATTACATTTTGCTGGACACTGACTATTTATTTGCACAAATTAATCTCATTTACAATTATCCATAAGGGTGAAATTGCAATCCAGAATTTCATACTAAATTAAGTTAAAAAAAAGTGTGTGAGCGATAATTTGCCGACTTTAGAGTGTTTAATAAAGTTATTGCCAAAAGTCTAGTAGAAGCAAAAACATGAAAGGTTTCAAAAAGCTATCCTCAATAGCAATGTTGCTATGTGCCTTTGTGTATCCGCCCTCATTAGCTGAAGCGAAGGATATTTCTCTAAATAATGTTCGCAATGAACAGAGCGCTGCACCAGAGGCTAACCTAGTTGGAGATAAAACCGGAGAGCTTTTAATTGCTCAATGGCGGCCAAGACGATACGAAAATAACCGACGACGGCAGATTATCCGACGGCGGGAGCGTTTGGGAGGAGACGAAAATATCCGACGACGGCCTTTTGAACGATACGAAAATAACCGACGACGGTCTTTTGAACGATACGAAAATAACCGACGACGGTCTTTTGAACGGTACCAAAATAACCGACGACGGTATTGATGACTGCTGATACAACGAAGCAATGGTTAGTGGTTGTTCTATTAACCACTAACCATTAACTATCGTTATTAGGACTTACGCAAAACTACACGCTGTAGGGGCAATTCATGAATTGCCCCTACCTAAAAATCATTCTTTTCAGCTATTGTTTGCGTAAGTGCTGGTTATGTTGTGAGGGAATGCCAAAACTCCTTTAAAATCTCGTTTCCAGCAAGAGGCTGGAAATGCAGTTCCTGGTGGCTCTGCCGCAAGTTACGGAGGCGGAGCCTCAATGAGGGGCATTCCCAGTCGGAGACTGGGAACGAGATAATGAGATAATTTGCTAAAAGCTGGTTCTAGGCTGGTTTTCACCTGAAGTTGATACCAATGCCTAATGGCTTGCTACTACCTCTGTTTCCAGGCGAACTAGTCGGTCTGCCAAAAGTTTCTCAAGGTCTTCTAATGCCTTGGTAAAACCTTTGATGCCCTCGTCTAGTTTGTCAGTTGCCATGCGGTCAGCCGCGTGTAATTTGTCATAGGTAGCTTTATCAATGGATATCTTTTCAATTTCCAAGTTTGCTACCTTAGCAGGGTCGAGTTTGCGTGGTAGTTCCCCAATGGTTGCGTGCAATTCACCCAAAAGTGCCGGGGAAATTGTCAACAAATCACTACCTGCAAGTTCGGTAATTTCACCAATATTGCGGAAACTAGCTCCCATAATTTCGGTTTTATAGCCGAATTTCTTGTAGTAGTTGTAGATTTTGGTGACAGACAAAACTCCTGGGTCTTCGGCTGCTGGGTAACTATCGCGTCCGGTATCTTTTTTGTGCCAGTCGAGAATCCGACCGACGAAGGGAGAAATTAAGGTGACGCCAGCTTCTGCACAGGCGATCGCTTGGTGAAGACCAAACAACAAGGTAAGGTTACAGTGAATACCTTCTTTTTCGAGAATTTCCGCAGCGCGAATGCCTTCCCAGGTAGAGGCAATTTTAATTAACACGCGATCGCGGCCAATTCCGGCGGCTTTATACTGAGCAATTAATTCCCGTGCTTTTGTCAGGGTAGCTTCGGTATCGTAGGACAACCGAGCATCTACTTCCGTAGACACGCGACCGGGAATAATTTGTAAAATCTTTAATCCAAAGGCAACTGCCAAACGGTCAAAAGCTAGAGAAACTATCTGTGCTTGGGTAGCTCCGGCTCCAGCATCTTTCTTTGCCTGGAGTAAAGTTTGATCGACAATCCCCTGATATTCCGGCATCTGCGCCGCAGCAGTAATCAGAGAAGGATTGGTGGTGGCGTCTTGGGGTTTGAACTTTTCAATTGCCTGAATATCCCCTGTATCTGAAACCACAACAGTCATTTTCCGCAATTGTTCCAGTAAATTCTGAGACATAAAATACTCCGTGATGTTTGTTTAGGATTTACTTAATTCCCCAGTTCTTTACCAAGTGAGTGCTGAGTTAGGAGTTAGAAGTAGAGACGCGATTAATCGCGTCTGTACAGGAGTTAGGAGTTAAACCTCGTCCATTTTGAAACCTGGAGTAGTGCGGGCATCTTGCCCGCTACTACGAGCAGGGAGCAAGATGCTCCCACTACTTTTAGAAACTATGGTTCTCAAAATAGATGTGGTTTACGAGTTATTATTCTGCTCTTTGCCTCCCCACTCCCCACTCCCCACTCCCTACTTCCTACTTCCTTCAATTCTGATTCTGGCAATTTTTCTTAATCATTGCCCAAGTTTGCTTACTATCCACAGCCACAGCCCTATTCTAAGTGGGTTATGCCGAAATTGGCTGTCCAATGGAATGCACTTTGATTAAACTAGTTGTTCCCGATTTACCAATTGGAACACCAGAGGTAATAACCACCTTATCGCCCTTATTCGCTAAACCCATGTCTACAACTGTGTTCACCACATTGGTAAACATCTCTTCGGCATTGTGGACTGGTGGAATTAGCAAAGCTTCTACACCCCAAGAAAGCGCTAGTTGGCGATAAACAGTCACGTCAGAGGTGAGGGCAATAATTGGAGAAGTTGGCCGATATTTAGACACCATTCTCGCGGTACTCCCTGAAGAAGTGTTACAGAGAATTGCCCGTGAGCCTGTTTCATAGGCGATGCGACACACCGATTCTGCCACGGATTCGGTGACGCTGAGACTGCCTGCCTCATGACACCAGGAATGTTTGCTACCCTCATCTAAAGCTTGTTCTGTCCGCACTGCGATGTTGTGCATCATCTCGACGGCGGCGATGGGATATTGTCCGACAGCTGTTTCACCAGAAAGCATTACCGCATCTGTTCCATCCAAAATCGAGTTAGCAACATCGGTTGCTTCGGCGCGGGTGGGGTCGGGAGCGCTAATCATCGACTCTAGCATTTGCGTGGCTGTAATCACCGGCTTGCCAGCACGATTGCAACGGCGAATAATATCTTTTTGAATTAGGGGTACTTCGTGAATTGGCACTTCCACCCCTAAATCGCCACGGGCAATCATAATCGCGTCGGCAATCTTCAGAATGGAATCAAAATTCTCTATTGCCTCTGCTCTTTCGATTTTGGCAATTAAACGGATGGAAGCGCCAGCTGCTTCAATCATCCTTTGGGCGGGTTCTAAATCTTGTGGCGATCGCACGAAGGATACCGCTACCCAGTCTACACCCAACTGAATCCCAAAGCGCAAATCCAGTAAGTCTTTTTCGGTGATGGAACTGACAGGTAAAGGAGTTTGTGGCAGGTTTACTCCTTTGTGTGTGGAAATTAGCCCGCCAATTTTCACTTGTGCGCGAATGCGATCGGCATCGCGATCGGTGACAATCAACTTGACGCGACCATCATTAATCAAAATCGGTTCGCCTGGTCGCACCATTGCAAATAAAGTTGGCAATGGTAGAGGCAGTTCGTCAATACTCTCACCCTTTTGTTGCAAAACAAAGGTAACTTCACTACCAGCTTCCAGATTTAACCCTTCCGGTGGTAAAACTCCCAAGCGAATCTTCGGGCCACACAGGTCTTGCATAATTGCGATCGGCTTTTGCTGCTCAGTACTAATTTGCCTGAGATACTGAGCTGTTTGGGCGTGAAATTCATAGGCTCCGTGGGAGAAATTCAGCCGCGCCACATTCATTCCAGCTTCTACTAACGCTTGTAGCTTTTCAGGTGCAGATGAAGCCGGCCCAACAGTACAAATGATTTTGGTTCGACGCATAGGGATTGGGGGTTGAGGAATAACCTGCAAATTTGGATGCTTTGTGCCGCAGCTACGCCCGTCGTAGACATCGCGCAAAGCATCCAAATTCACATGTGCTTCATATCAATTGTTTGCTAAAAAAGTTACTTTATTTAGTCTTGCTTTCAGGGTATTTACCATCCCAAATCCCCAAAGTCGATAGTCAAAAGTCAAAAGCTAATGACTAATGACTAATGACTAATGACCAATGACCAATCAAACCACAGCTGCTGTCGGTGCGAGTTTTTCCTTCTGTGACATAGACAACATTAGGTCAATCACGCGATTCGAGTAGCCCCACTCGTTGTCATACCAAGCAATTACCTTGAAAAAGTTGGAGTTCAACTCAATCCCAGCACCGGCGTCGAAGATGCTGGAATGGGTATCGCCTTGAAAATCTGTGGAAACTACTTCTTCATCTGTGTAGCCCAAGATACCAGATAAAGAACCTGCGGCAGCCTCCTTCATGGCAGCACAGATTTCCTTATAACTAGTAGCTTTGGTAGTTTTGAAAGTTAAATCAACTACAGAGACATCGGGAGTCGGAACTCGTAATGCCATACCAGTTAACCTACCCTTCAATTCTGGTAAAACCAGTGCTACAGCTTTAGCTGCGCCTGTAGACGAGGGAATAATATTCTGAGTTGCACCTCGACCACCCCGCCAGTCTTTCTTGCTGGGGCCGTCTACAGTTGGCTGGGTGGCAGTCATGGCATGAACTGTGGTCATCAACCCTTCGCTCAATCCAAAATTGTCATTGATCACCTTAGCGATCGGAGCTAGACAGTTTGTAGTGCAGCTAGCATTGGAGACAATTATATCTTTGCTGGGGTCAAACAAGTGATGATTTACACCCATTAGTAGGGTAGGAACTGTATCTGGGTCTTTGGTGGGAGCAGAAATTATCACTCGCTTTGCACCTGCTTTCAGGTGGTTTGCCGCCCCTTCATAGCCAGTGAAGAGTCCCGTAGATTCCACGACATAATCTGCGCCTAATTGTCCCCAAGGCAGCTCTGCGGGATTCCTCACCGACATACAAGGAATGAAGCGCCCGTCAACGAGGATGCCATCTTCCTTAGCTTCAACCTTAAGCTTTAATTTACCGTGGGTTGAATCGTACTTTAATAGATAAGCGAGGTTATCTGGTGGTACTAAGTCGTTAATCCCCACAAACTCAATGTTAGGGTTATCGATGCCAGCGCGAAGCACAAGTCGCCCGATACGACCGAAGCCATTGATACCAACTTTTAATTTAGTCAAGATTAAACCTCCCGTTGTGGAAAGTTGAACAAAAGGAGAAAGTTAAAAGTCAAAATAGATTGCCTTTTACTCTTTACTCTTTGATCCTGACAGTCTCAGTCGGCTAAGACATATTTACTTGGCATCTTTTAAGAATTGGGGCATTGGGCATTGGGTATTGGGCATTGGGTATTGGGTATTGGGCATTGGGCATTGGGCATGGGGCATTGGGCATTGGGGACTCATTCATCCACCTCAGCTTGCTAGGGTCAAATAAGGTGTTGCAAATAATAAATGCGGTAGAGTTGATGGTGTAAATGGATGCTAAAGATAAATTATGGATGCTGAGGATCTGCTCAGACGTTATGCTGCTGGGGAGAGAGATTTTAGGGGAATTGATCTTAGAGGAGCCGATTTGAGTGGTGTCATTTTGGAGGGTGTTGCATTGAGAATGGTAAATCTGTGCAGTGTCAACTTAAGAGGTGCTAGTTTGAGGAACTGCTACTGCGAAGAAAGCGGGTTGATAAGTGCTGATCTGAGTAGTACTAACTTAGAAAGGGCTGTTCTGGTAGATGTTGTTTTGGAGAATGCTGACTTGAGTAATGCCAATTTGAGAGGTGCTAGTTTGAGCGAAAGTAGTCTCATCGGTGCTAATCTGGCTTTGGCTAATTTGAGTGGCGCTTCTCTGTCTATTGTCCGTCTTCTCTATGCCAACCTTTCTGGAGCTATCTTCAGAAATACTATTTTGAGTGAAGTTGACTTTGACAGTGCCAACCTGAGAGATGCTGACTTCAGAGGTGCTAGAGATGCCAGTATTGATGATATCTACATTTTTGCCACTTATCTGAGATATGCCCCTGTCAAGCCGATCAACTTGAATCGAATCGAGAAAGGAGGTGCTATTTTTTGCAACACTATCCTGCCCGATGGAAGTATTTGCAATGACGGCTGTGAGTAAACTTGAGCCAAAAACTGTCGATTCTGGACTAATTGAATTTGTTAATAATAAATTCGGTTAAGGCATATTTACTTGGTATCTTTTAAGGTTTGAGTCATGGCGCTTCTCTTTCGAGACGCTGCACCATCGCACAAAACTGGGAATTGGGAAAACCCCGATTTAAACAGTCTGATACATTGTTAGATCGCCCAGACTGTTTAAATAATTTGCTTTTGCAACCCACGATTTGTTAAGAGGTAAACAGCAAAAGTTCCTAGCCAGTGACTAGCTGCATAATGCTCAATTACAACATTTGCTAGTCCATGCTGACGATGACGAATGGCAGCAGAGCGAAGTGTTTCTATGCGGCGATCGCTATTTGCCAACCCATAAATGATCCCTTCAAGCATCCAAGCACGACTGAGATTAAGACCGTAGAAGTGAGATTGCATATAATCTTTAGGATTATCTACTGTGTTTGGTTCTAACCAATTTGCTGAATTCTCAATCGGTATTTGGGGAAGAAAATTGGTCAGCCAGTCAGTAAAAGCTGTTGTTGAAAGGACTCGCCGCATCAGGTCTGCTTCAGCAAGGCCAGGAGAGAGAAAATCGTAGCCAAGCGGCTCGAATTGTAATGAGTAGTTGCGATCGCTAAAATAGAATTGTCGTGCTTTGTTCTCCACTAACTGAGTGAAGTCAGCATTTTCGGTAATCCTTGCCCAATCTAGCATCAAACCAAGTGCAAAAGCTGTTTGGCTATGCATCCCTGTGCGATTTGGAAGTTTTAGTTTGTCAATCCAACGGTGTAAGTTAGCTGCAATCAACTTTTCCAACGGTTCCAATACAATCCGCCATTCTTTCGCTTGAGGATGATTCCACTCGTGAAGTTCCGCAGCCAGTTGCAGAAACCATGCCACCCCATAAGGAAATTCATAAAAGGGTAGCCGTTGAAAATGGGCAATCTCTCCTTGAATCTTCTCAGGTGTTAGGCTCTGATTAAGTGCTTGCTTTGACGCGGCATTGAAAGAGGCTTCAGGAAAGTGACGCACCAGACGTACCAGCAACCAGTGACCATGTACGGCTGAATGCCAATCTAAGCAGCCATAAAAAGCAGGAGTCAATTTACGCGGTGGTTTTATATCCTCGTCGCTATCAGCCCAATACAGATTACTGTTGGGATACTCCCGCCCGATACAATCCAGAACTAATTGAGCAAATTGTGCTGCGATCGTTTCATTAATCTCCAAATTATCGGCTGGCATAATTACTTAGTACAGTTTTGCGTAAAAGCGTAGCGTTTTTAATGTAGGGGAACGCATTAACATTGTATCGGGATGCATTGGCATTGCAAGGAGATGCATTGACATTGCAGGGGGACGCATTAACATTGCATCGGGATGCCTTGGCATTGTAGGGGGACGCATTAACATTGCATCGGGATGCCTTGGCATTGCAGAGGGACGCATTAACATTGCATCAGATTAAGATGCTGCATTATGCGATCGCTAATTATCGTTTCACTTTAATAATGATACAAATACGTTGGTACGGAACATTGCTCATTGGTGTCAACTTCAGGTAAAAGTCAGTCTAAAACCAGCTTTGTCTCGTTCCCAGTCTCCGACTGGGAATGCATTCCGAGAGGCTCCGCCTCAAGACTTGCGGCAGAGCCGCAACGAGGTGCATTTCCAGCCAGAGGCTGGAAACGAGGTTTTATATCATGTCTGAGTAATTAGTTATGATTCCATAGTCATTGCACCCCACACGCCAGATGCTGCCCTTAAGCCCCTCCCCGCTCTTCGGGAGGGGAGACAAAGCGCAGCTTTGGCGGGGGTGGGGTTCTTCGGGTTTAATAAGTAATCAAGCGGACATGATATAGCGGTTCTCAGCCCTTGTGAGGTACAAGAACCCCAACTCCCTAAAAGCAAGCGAGGAGGGGGCTATGATGTACCTCATGTGATTAATAAACGCTATACAGCAGATTTCAAGTTGGTGAGGTACACAAGCTAAGTCCCAAAGCCAGGTATAAACCCTGTTTTACTTCTGAATTCTGAATTCTGGATTCTGAATTCTGAATTCTGAATTCTGCTATATAAGTCCTGCTTTAACTTATTACTCCTGAAAGCGGGTGCAGTATTGTTAAATGAAAACTATGCCTAGTTTCAGCTTTCAGATACCGTTCTTGTAAGGGTTGCCACTGCTGCCACGACTGGTAACGATTTTCAGTTAACAAAGTAGCAAGGGTGGGCAACTCACTCGCAATTTCTGACTTGAAGACATCTGCAAGCCAGTTAGTTAAAACGGCACTATCTTGCATCGTACCCAAAATTTCTTGGATACTTTTCACTTCTGCAAGATAAGCTGCGTAAGACTCACCATATAAGTCACTAAATAACTCCATCTGATAACGTACACGTTTAGCTTCTTTTCGCAAACTATGAAGAATTCCATCTTCTATTGTCAATTGTTTTTCTATCTTTTCGCGTTCCCAGTTTTTCTGGGTTTTCAGTTCTGAGTCCACAAATTTGGTGCCAACTAGCCAACCCGGATGTAGTAACAAGTTACTCACTTCTGGTAACAGTAAGTCTGGTAGTACTTGCTGAATGCTAAAAGATGCCAAAGGTTGATAAGTGGGTTTCTCTAACCATTTATCCAATGAATCTTTTAGAGACTTGTAAGATTCATCCTTTAACGTTTTCTGCACACTCAATAGTACATCTTCACGTTGTTTAGCCAAGGCTGTAAAAGCTGTTTGCAGAGATTCCTGTTCTTTGCGGGGTAAGTTTGGTTTGTAATTGTTTTCCAAACTTTCTTTGAGTACGTCTAAATCTCGCAGATTACCAAGACGACGCGCTATTTTACCAATATTTTTATCGCTGACTGGTTTCGATATATCCACCGCTAGCCCAAACCGAGTTACAGCCGTGCGTAGGCGGCGCATTCCCACTCGCATTTGGTGCAGTGCTTCTGGATCTTCATCTTTCTTTACTGATTTTTCCCACTTCAAGGTTTTCTTAAAGTGTTTTTGAATCGCTTGGTAGGCGTAGTCCCCTAGAGTTTTTACCGTGGGTTGTGTGGCTAATTTCATAATTGATCTTAATGACAATACCTCATGAGGTTATTACATAATAACATTAGTTAAAAAGTTGCATTCAGATTTGATATTTTTTTACACAATCAGGACTTTCAAGTATGTTTATGACTATTGATAGTTGCATACTCTTTTATAAAGATACAATATCTATCAAAGGTCTAAATAGCAGATTCACCCTAGCGATTTAAGATGAGCTATAGTTTTTAGATAGAGGACTACTATAAGATTAGTGAAATGCACGTAAGTAGGTAGGCATAATTAAACATAAGATCAAACCTCACCCTCAATCCCTCTCCTTATTAAGGAGAGGGAAGCCGGAGGCAAGGTGAGGTTTTATATTTAATTTCACCCACTTACTTAGTAGACCCTCATGGCTTTAATAGTGCATTAGACGTAGGTTGGGTGGAGCGGAGCGCAACCCAACTGATTATCAGGATGTTGGGTTACGCAAAGCCTCCACCCAACCTACAATTTTTTTGTAACATTTTAGCCGTAGACTTTTTGATGATTCTGAATTCTGAATTCTGAATTCTGGATTCTGGATTCTGCATTCTTCTTCAATAAAATCTCTGCGCGTCCCCGCGTCAGTCCTAACGATCAGTTTTCAACCGGATATGAAACTGAAGTTCTGAGTAACTAAAAACAGGTATATTTGATTGTGGATGCGCTGTAGGCAAAAAATTTTGCTTTTAGAAGAACATTATCGTTTACTCAAGCAGATTGATCAAGGGGGATTCTGTAAAACCTTCCTCGCTGTAGATGAGGGTCAGTTTCCTCCACTTCCTTGCGTCGTTCAAGAATTCTCGCCAGAATCCGAAACTTCTATTACTTTTCAGCAAAAGGCGCAACAGCTAGAAGAATTAGGAAAGCATCCCCAAATTCCGGCTTTGTTGGCTTATTTCCAGCAGAACGGGCATTTTTATTTAGTGCAGGAGTTTATTGCAGGCACTAATTTAGCTCAGGTGATTGAAGAGGAAGGCACTTTTAATGAAACTCAGATTTGGCAACTTTTAGAAGATGTGTTGCCAGTCTTTCAGTTTATTAGCGATCGCAACATCATTCACCGCGATATTAAACCCCAAAATATCATCCGTAGATCCCCAATTACAAAAAAAGGGGATTTCGTCATAGTCGATTTTACCACTGCGAAAATCGTTACAGAAATTGATCGGCTAACATCTGAAACCAGTATCGGTAGTCCAGAATACGCGGCACCAGAACAAGCGAGAGGAAAAGCGGTTTTTGCTAGTGACTTATATAGCTTAGGTGTAACTTGTATTTACTTACTTACTCAGATTTCTCCCTTTGATTTATTTGATATTGCTAACGATTGTTGGGTTTGGCGAGATTATCTTACTAGTAGAATAAGCGATCGCTTGGCGCAAATCCTCGACAAGCTGCTGCAAAATGCTGTTAACCGCCGCTTTCAATCAGCCGATGAAGTTATGCAAGCAATGGGTATGGAATCTAAAATCCAAGTTGCGCTGGAAGCGCACCAAAGGTGCGACCCAAAATCCAAAATCCAAAATTCAATTCAAAATCCTCCTTGGCGATGCTTGCATACCCTAACTGGGCATTCTGGGACATTGAGTAGTATAAATGCCCTTGCCATCAATCCTGACGGTTACACTTTAGCCAGTGGTAGTGATGACAAAATTGTTAAATTATGGAATTTAAATACCCAAAAAGTCCTAGCTAGCTTATCAGGACATTCCCAAGCTGTAAAATCAGTTACCTTCAGTCCTGATGGTCAAATTCTGGCAACTGCTAGCGATGATAAAACTATCAAATTGTGGCAGGTTAAGACATTAGAGGAAATCTGCACTCTATTGGGACACTCACACATTGTAAAATCTGTTGCTTTCAGTCCAGATGGGCAGATTCTCGCTAGTGGTAGCTGGGATAAGACAGTCAAACTCTGGGATATAAATACTGGCACAGAAATTTGCTCGATGACTGGACACCAATTACAGGTAAATTCAGTAGCATTTAGTCCCCAAGGACAGCTTTTAGCCAGCGCTAGTTATGACCGAACAATTCGCTTGTGGCAGATATCTGCATTAGAAAGTTCCCAGAGAGAATTTAAAAACCGCCCATGCTATAGCTTGTTAAGCACCCTTTCGGGTCATGCATGGGCGGTTTTGACAGTCGCTTTTAGTCCCGATGGTCAAATTTTGGCGACGGGTAGTGATGATAACACCATTAAATTGTGGGAGGTAAACACTGGTCAGCTAATTTGCACACTAGTAGGCCATTCCTGGTCTGTGGTGGCTGTGGCTTTTAGTGCCGATGGCGAAACGCTCCTAAGTGCAAGTTGCGACAAAACAGTTAAACTTTGGAGGGTAAGCACAGCAGAAGAGATTGTTACTCTCTCTGGTCATGTAGACTCAGTATCTGCTGTAGCTATGAGCAAAGTTACACAATTAATTGCAAGTGGCAGCCGAGACAAGACTATCAAACTGTGGCAGCTTGTAGAATAGCACAATCGCTAATTTTGTAATATCAGGCGCTACCTGTGAAGGCAACTTCTGGAAATTTCAACTGAGCTTCTGCCATTGGACGGTTTCTGCCTTCCTCTTGCCAGTAGTTAATCACTTCTGTCGCTTTGTTAAGCAACTCGACACGATCTAGGTCAGTAATCCAATGTTTGGATTCTAGTTCCTTTTTTAACTCTTCCCAGGCATCATTTCTAGGCCAGAAAAAGTACTTAGTCAAAGGACTGGTGCCTTTGCCGACAATTTGATCGACTGCTAGAGCAACGTTTTCGTCTAACCACAGAATTTTCAAAATAAACTTGGTCAATCACACCTCCGGGAATTTCCGGGCATTACTTAACTAGGATAGCGATCGCTTATTTTAACGCAATACTCTATCAAATGACCAAACAGTAATTGGATTGGGCTAGCATAAGGTGTAGTCGGCGCTAACGAAAGATGCTTATGACTGCCCAACTGCCCCAATCTCAAACAACATCTAGTTCAGATTTGTATGAGCAAGATTTTTACCTGTGGATTCAAACCACGGCAGAACTGCTCAAGCAAGGTCGGCTCACAGAACTCGATTTAGAGAATTTGATTGATGAAATTGAAACAATGGGCAGGAGTGAAAAGAAAGCGCTCAGAAGCAATTTGGAAGTGGTGCTAATGCATCTATTGAAGTATAAATATCAAGCCGAGAAGCGCTCTGGTAATTGGCGAGCCACAATTCGAGAGCATCGCAAACGCCTCAGACAAGCTCTAGAAGAAAGTCCTAGCCTCAAACCTTATTTTTGTGAGGTTTTCGGGCAGTGTTATGACGATGCGAGACTCTTGGTTGCTGATGAAACTGAATTACATCTGGCTATCTTCCCAGAACAGTCCCCTTTCACGCCAGAGCAAGCCCTCAACCCTGATTTTTTACCTGAGTCATAATCTCACCTGATTTAACGTGAGTTCGATGAACCTCTCCCGGACAGCCTCCCTCTCCGAAACGGAAAGGGAGGAGGAACGAAAAATTAAGCTTTTTACTCCCCTCTCCGCTTGCCTAAAACGGCAGGCTGACGCCAACGGAGAGGGGCTGCTCTTGAGAGGTCAAACAAGATTTGTCGAACTCACGTTGATTTAGAAGATTTTGCTGTTAATTTTGAATTTTGAATTTTGAATTCGGAGCGAAGCGACGTGACTGCCCAACTGCCCCAATCTCAAACAACATCTAGTTCAGATTTGTATGAGCAAGACTTTTACCTGTGGATTCAAACCACAGCAGAACTGCTCAAACAAGGTCGGCTCACAGAACTGGACTTAGACAACCTGATTGAAGAAATTGAAACGATGGGCAGAAGTGAAAAGCGGGCATTGGAGAGCAATCTGGAAGTGTTGCTGATGCATCTGCTCAAATACCAAATTCAAACTGAAAGGCGCTCAAAAAGTTGGCAATATACAATTTTAGAACACCGTAGGCGAGTCCAAAAAGCACTCAAGGAAAGTCCGAGTTTGAAGCCTTACTTTGATCAGGTTTTCGATGAAAGCTACCAAACGGCTAGACGATTGGCTGTGATTGAAACTGGATTAGCGATCGCTACCTTCCCTGAACAATCTCCTTTTACACTAGAGCAAGTCCTCGACTCTGATTTTTTACCTGAGTGATGATTGTACCCCTTATGATCAGGTAAAACTCTTTTGCTCTCTACCCCATGACTCAACAAACTTCTGCAAAAGCGATTGTTGTTTTCGATATTGATGGCGTTGTGCGCGATGTTAGCGGTTCCTATCGGCGTGCGATCGCAGATACCGTAGAATATTTTACTACCCAAGCATATCGGCCAACCCCACTAGATATTGACCAACTAAAGTCTGAAGGTGTGTGGAATAACGATTGGGAAGCATCCCAAGAATTAATTTATCGCTACTTTGAAACCCAAGGACAGACCCGCGAACAACTGCAACTAGATTATGATGCGATCGTTGCTTTTTTTCAATCCCGCTACCGAGGCTCAGACCCGAATAATTTTACTGGGTATATCTGTGATGAACCTTTGTTATTACAACCTAGCTATTTAGAGCAACTTACCCAAGCGGGTATTGTTTGGGGATTTTTTAGCGGTGCGACTCGCGCTTCCGCCAACTATGTATTAGAAAAACGGTTGGGTTTACAATCTCCGGTGTTGATTGCGATGGAAGATGCACCAGGAAAACCTGACCCCACTGGACTTTTCGCCACAGTTCGCTTACTAGAGAATAACTTTGACAAAACATCAATAATAGTGTATATGGGAGATACGGTAGCAGATATGTATACTGTAGAAAAAGCGCGAGATTTGAATCCAGACCGGACATGGATTGGTGTAGGAGTTTTACCGCCCCATGTCCAGGAAACAGCAGCGCGTAGTGATGGCTACAGTGAGACACTACAGAAAGCAGGAGCAGCAATAGTTTTGAATAATGTCCAGGAATTGACCCCAAGGCAGATTCAAGAATTGGTGAGTTTATCTGCCTGATCTTTGTTCTAAGATAAATTATAGCTACGGGTGCATGAATGACTGGCTGATAACCAGGGCTATTTCATTCTAGACATAAACCGCCCGGAACTGAAGTTCCTTTTCTTATAGCTAAAGTCGATTAAAACTGACTATAACTTTTTCTCAGTCGTCTTTAGACGACTTTCGTTATTAGACTCAGAATGAATTCTGAGGCGGGCTAGATGAGAATGAAATAGCCCTGGGCGAAAGCTAACTTAATAGCATTTTATTACTTGTAGGAGCCTTATCCATTACTGACTTCGGAAGTTACCTATTCAAGCCTGAGCTAAGGTAAAACTTGGATGTCTAAAGAAAAATATTTTTATTTACTTAATAATCAACCTTTTAATTAATACATCTTAGAATATGGTAGTCTGTGGAACTAGATCAATAGCAAAGCCAATCAAAGTTACTTATGACAGTAAATAGAAAACTTGTTCCTATTGAACAAGCGTTCGAAATCTTAAATCAGAGTGCTAACTCTTTCAATATAGCGACAATTAGTCGGATTATCGGCCCTCTTAATGAAGAAATTCTCAGACAAGCTATCGATTTAATCCAGTATCATCACCCACGTCTGAATTCTCGTATTATTGGTACATTGGATAATCTTCGCTTTGAAATGGGATCGAGCAAACTTCCTCTACGTGTTGTTAATAATCTTTACAAGGAGCAATGGCAAGAAGTTCTTGTAGAAGAGCTGAACCAGAAAATCGAGAGCCACAAAAGTTTAGCACGATTTATATTAGTCAGTTCGGAAAGTGAAAACAATGTCAATTATTTAATCACAATATTACATCATGCCATATCAGATGGCTTATCATCAGTCAGGCTGCACTCGGAAATTTTGACTCACTGCCAAAAAATTGCGTCCGATGAATCAATCAGTCAAGTGTTTAGTTTGCCCCCATTACCACCCATACAAGAACTGTTACCTAAATCGATACAGGGATGGCGAGGTCAAATGAATGGCATTTTATTATTATTGCGACTGAAGTTACAGGAGATTTGGTATCGACCAAAAAGCTTGAATTTTGAAAAATTTGTACCTATAGAGTCACGCCATTGTAGCGTTGTTCACAGACAGCTAGATGAACAGCTAACTGAAAAACTGATAAATTTTTGTAGGAAGGAAAAGACAACAGTACAAGCTGCTTTGTGTGCAGCGTTTATGTTTGCAGTAGCGAAAGAAATTAATGGTGAGGAGATGACAGAAATTTGTCTCAGTTGTCGTTCTGAAGTGAGTTTGCGTAACCGCCTGCAACCAGTAGTCAGCGATGAAAATATGGGTGTTTTGGCTTCATCTATTACTTCATTTCATACTTTAGGAAAAAATACATCCTTCTGGAATTTAGCAAAGGCTGTCAAACAATATCTGGAAGAAGGATTAAGATGTGACGATATCTTCAGTATTGTGCTGATGCTTAATAAAATTGTCCAATCCTTACTCGCCCATCCCAATGAAGCACCTGTTAGTGTAGCGATTACTAATATAGGTCAAGTAAATATTCCTAATACTTATGGTCTGTTTGAACTAGAAGAAATCAGCTTTGTTCCAGGACAGGCAGCTTTTGGAGGTATTTTCGGAGCTGCTGTTGCAACTTTTCAGGGAAAAATGCTGTTGAATTTTATGTTTTCTGAGCCTTCAATCAGTAAGGATTTAATAGAAGAACTGGCAAACAATGCTATTTCCTATATTGTGGATGCTTGCTGCCAAGAGTTGAAACAGACAGGTGAAACACCTGTCCTACAGCTATAGGAAAAATTTGCAGATGCACTTACTTGATTTTCAAGAACTTATCTAAAGCTGTAACTAGGCTGGGCGGCCAACGGCGGATATTTGTTACCCAGTCGATATCCTTGTAGCGGCTATCAAGTCCATAAGCTGCTACCCAGTTACTTTCTGCTTCGCCTTGTTCTCCATTCACCCAGTAGGCGGCTGTGAGGGCGGCACGCATATCAGCAAACTGGGGATATTTACGGATAATATTCCGCATTTCACGGATTGCTTGCTCTTTTTGACCTGTTTCATAAAGAGCGAGGGCGTAGTTAGCACGGGCGAAGGCAAAATTTGGAGCTATCTGATTAGATTTTTTGTAGTCTGCGATCGCATCTGACCATTTTCCTAAACCAGCTGTGGCATTCCCGCGATTATTATACGCCATCGCATCATTTGGATCGAGTTCTAAGACATGATTATAATCTGCGATCGCATCGTCCCATTTTCTCAACCCTTCCAACGCCGCGCCCCGATTCAAATAAGGATCGGTGACATTCGGCGCTAGTTCTATAGCTTTGTTATAATCTGCCAGCGCCTCTGGTAATTTGTTCTGACTCACCCGCGAATTTCCCCGGTTACTCCACGCCCCCGCATTAGTAGGAAATTGCTCAATAATCTTTGTCCAGTAAGTTTCAGCCGTCGCAAAATCACCTTGATTGGTCGCTGCAAAGGCTTGATTTGCCCACTCATCACCTTGTTTTAACTGTTCTTGAGTAATAGGCAATTGAGATTGTGCCATGACTGGAGTACCCCAGCCAAATATAAGTAACAGACTAAGAAAAATACTAATTAACTTAATCATTCTGAATTTACCTGTGTCTATTTTGAAAATGTGGCATTGAGCAATAGCGTTCGGATAGATCCCCCCGCCTGTGGCGACCCCCTTAAAAAAGGGGTAAAAGAAATAAGCTGTGATGTGCAGCTAAATTGCATAACACGAAAACCCAAAATTATTGTAGTGCGGGCAACATGAGCGCGTCCAATATACAAATTCAATACGCAACAGCTTATTAGCCCCCCTTTTTAAGGGGGGTTGGGGGGATCTCCGCTCAATAAATACGTTAACCGAACTGTATTGGGGCATGGGGCATTGGGCAGAGGATCTCAAAGGTTCATTAACGAAGCTCAAAGGTTCATTAACGAAGCTCAAAGGTTCATTAACGAAGCTCAAAGGCTCGTTAACGAAGCTCAAAGGTTCATTAATGGAGTTCAAAGACTCATTCACGAAGCTCAAAGACTCGTTAATGGAGTTCAAAGACTCATTCCCAATGGCCAATGCCCAATGCCCAATTTCCCATAATTACAATAATGACAACTGTTCATTAGGCGGCGTGAATCCCAAATGCTTGTATGCAGCCTTTGTCGCCATTCTCCCGCGATGAGTTCTAGTTAAATACCCAATCTGCATGAGGTAAGGTTCGTACACTTCTTCAATGGTTTGGGTATCTTCACCCGTCGTTGCTGCCATTGTTTCCAACCCCACTGGACCGCCGTTAAATTGTTCAATTATTACACTCAACATTTGGCGGTCTGTCCAATCTAAACCGCAGGGATCTACTTGGAATAGTTGCAATGCCTCCGATGCAATGCTTTCATTAATCTCGCCAGATATTTTTACTTCCGCATAATCACGTACTCGTTTAAGTAGCCTGTTAGCAATACGTGGCGTTCCGCGTGAACGACGGGCAATTTCTGTGGCACCATCTTCTGTAACGGGGGTTTTGAGTAATTGAGCAGTTCGCAGTACAATTTTAGTCAGTTCGTCAACTTCATAAAATCGGAGTTTTTGAATCAAACCGAAGCGATCGCGCAGTGGTGAAGTTAAAGCACCCACACGGGTTGTAGCCCCTACTAGGGTAAACTTTGATAGCGGCAAACTTCTAATCCGAGCGCCAGAACCCTTACCAATGGTAATATCTAAGCGATAATCTTCCATAGCCGGATAGAGAATTTCCTCCGTCATCCGCGAGAGGCGATGAATTTCATCCACAAATAAAATATCACCTGGCTTGAGGTTCACCAGTAGTCCGACAATATCTCGTGGACGTTCTAGGGCTGGCGCACTGGTAATTTTGTAATTTACCCCCATTTCCGATGCTAAAATCATGGCCATTGTGGTTTTGCCCAATCCTGGCGGCCCATACAGCAGCAAATGATCCAACACCTCACCACGAGACTTGGCTGCTTTGATGGCAATATCTAGCACATCCTTTAAATCTTTTTGCCCAATGTAATCGGCAAATCGTTGCGGTCGAATACCCTCTTCCTGCTTATCTTGTTCATCAATAGCAGCTTCAGGTTGCAAAATGTTGTCTGTGGAAGGTGCTTTCGCCGACTCTCGACGCTGCTTTGGTTCTCCGTTGGGTTCTGGAGGCTGTTTTTTCGAGGAGATTATCGCCATAATTCAGCTATCTTTTAAGGGACTAGGGAGTGGGGAGTGGGGAGTGGGGAGTGGGGAGTGGGGAGTGGGGAGTGAGGGAGTGAGGGAGTGAGGGAGAAGAATTTAGTAACCAATGCCCAATGACAAATGACAAATGACAAATGACAAATGACAAATGACAAATGACAAATGCCCCATGCCCAATGCCCCATGCCCCATGCCCCATGAATAATGCGAGTGAAAATTTTCGTTTGAGAATACCCGCGCCAATTTAAAATTTAAATTCCGGTCAATTACCCAGAAGTGCAAAAGTTATTATGTTATCTAAAAGAATCTTACCGTGCTTAGATGTGAAGGCGGGACGGGTTGTAAAAGGAGTTAACTTTGTCAATCTCCAAGATGCAGGCGATCCGGTAGAACTGGCCAAGGTTTACAATGAAGCCGGTGCTGATGAGTTAGTATTTCTGGATATTACAGCTACTCATGAAGACCGAGCTACTATTTTAGATGTGGTCTACCGAACTGCTGAACAGGTCTTCATTCCATTGACTGTGGGTGGTGGCATTCAATCCTTAGAAAATGTTAAAGCTTTGTTACGAGCGGGCGCAGATAAGGTTAGTATTAATTCTGCGGCAGTGCGGGAACCAGACTTGATTAATCGGGCTAGCGATCGCTTTGGTAATCAGTGCATAGTTGTTGCAATTGATGCCAGACGCAGAAATAACCCGGAAAATCCAGGTTGGGATGTGTATGTGCGCGGTGGCAGGGAAAATACAGGCTTAGATGCCCTATTGTGGGCACAAGAAGTTGAAAAACGGGGGGCCGGAGAACTGCTAGTCACTAGTATGGATGCTGATGGAACCCAAGCCGGGTATGACATTGAGATTACACGGGCAATTGCCGATGCTGTCGAAATTCCAGTCATTGCTTCTGGTGGTGCAGGTAATTGTGAACATATCTACACAGCCCTAACTGAAGGCAAAGCTGAAGCCGCATTACTCGCATCTCTGTTACATTACGGACAATTAAGCGTAGCAGAAATCAAAAATTATTTGCGCGATCGCAACGTCCCAGTACGTTTGATCTCTTAAACCCCTATTTACCAGTTAATAACATCCATCTGAGGTTAGACACACTTCCTTAAAAGGGTGTTAATATTATTTTACAAGTATTAACAAATATTAAAAATATGTTGATTCCTATTTTACTTTTTGATGTAGCCCTGGTGGCGTGGTCGCTGCACTTAATGGAAAAAGCCTACGAGAGTAAAGAATTTTCTCTCATGTTGGCTGGTACATTGGTTGCTCTGGCTGCTGCTGCCATGTTGGTAGTTTATTTTTTGATGGGGCACTGTATGACTTATTTGTTGCGAGTGTCGTAGAGAGTGCTGAGTGCTAGAGGAGATATTTAAAATTTAGTTTCGATAAAAAGCTTGACAAAATACTCATAATTAAGGGATTATATATAATGGATTTGAAGGGGTTATAGCGCAGTTGGTAGCGCACCTCAATGGCATTGAGGGGGTCAGCGGTTCGAATCCGCTTAGCTCCATTCTTAAAACCCTAACCTTCTCCATTAACGGAGAGGGTTAGGAAAATTTTTTAGAAGTTTTATTTGCTGTCTACCTAGCCAGTCTCGAAAGTTGGAATGATAGAGACTCTAACAGGTGCGCCAATGATGGTGAACTAACCCTCGTTATGGCGGTGGAGAAAGTTGTTAATAGCGATGAGGTAAATAATCAAATCAGAACTTTTTCTTTTACAGATAGATTTTCATGCTCTTTTAGCATTTTTAGTAACCTCTACCTCTACTCTTGAAAAAGATGATTTTTTCCTGGCATAGGTGGCTGATAATAACTTAGTTACTTAAGTAGGTGGGTGGGAAAATTTATAAGTATGTCATTGCGAGTGAAACGGAGTGTAACGAAGCAATCACAAGGACTTTGGCGGTTTTACATTTTGTTACATAGTTAGGTTAATTTGTGCCTACCTACTTATTTGTCTAATATGTTCAATTAGCAGAGAAGTAGAAGACAGTCAAAAGGAAAAAATCTCACCACCTTTCACGAAAATATTTATCCCTACTCTCTATTTTGGAGAATAATAAAACAGGAGTCAGAATACAGAATTCAGAATTGGTGAATACTCTACCCATAAAGGGATAGAGTTTTAAGGCGAGAATATTTTAATTTTTTTCGCTTGACTTCGGGCGAGGTTTTAACCAATATTCATCACCCACTCGTACACAATTCATACGCTCATTCTGACTCCTGAGTTCTGAATTCTTCTTATAAAAAGATGATGCAACAGTGGAGGTAGCAATGTCTGTACAATTGCTAAAACGAAAATTTACAGTTGAACAGTATCACAAAATGGTTGAGTCGGGGATTCTCACAGAGGATGCATCTGGAAAACCTCTCTCTAAATCTCTCTCCTAAGAGGAGAGAGACTTTGAATTTTCCCCCTTCCCGCATCGGGAAGGGGGTTAGGGGGTTAGGTCAATCGTTAGCTTTTCCAGATGACCTGAATTGTCAGAGACGCTCAATTGCGGCAATATTAACCTTGCAACCATCTCAACAAGTAAAAACTCCATAGATGCTTGGACACTAAAGATAGCCATCTATGGTATAGAAATGTATAGATTCTTGTAAAAATATAAAATATAGTTGTTAAATGCACACATTTTTAGCTTCTTCCTCAATGCAGGTGTCTGTACCACCAAATCACTTTCAGCCTATGAAGATTGTCGCACTGGGGGACAGCTTAATTTATGGATTCGGCGATCCAGAAAAAGGAGGCTGGATTGAGCAACTACGGCGATGGTGGATGTTGCCCGATAGTGCCGGTCATGTTCTTTATAATTTAGGGGTAAGAGGCGATCGCACGCAACAAGTAGCACAAAGGCTAGAAGTTGAATTTCGCCACCGGGGTGAACTGCGTAATCGTGTTCCCGACTTGATTATTTTATCAGTAGGCGTGAATGACTCAGCGCGGTTGGCGCGTCCCGATGGTCGAAGTTATACAGATTTTACATTGTTTGAAAAAGAAATTGCTTCTCTGCTAGATTTAGCACAGCAACTATGTCCTGTGTTATTTGTGGGCATGGTGCCAGTAGATGAAGCCAAGATGCCTTTTTTAGATTGCTTTTACTATAATCATACCGATCAGTACCGCTACAAAGAAGCAACTCGAATTGCTTGTAATAAACGGCAGATTCCTTATTTGGATATTTTTGAACAATGGATGGAACGCGGTGAAAGTTGGCGGCTCAAACGCTTGAGTGAAGATGGTCTTCATCCGAATACACTAGGTTATCAAGCTTTGTTAGAAGATGTAATCAATTGGAATGCGATACATTCAGTAGGCTTTGCCAACGCAGCTTACCATTCTAACTTTGATTATCACTTTAAACCATCCTAATAATATATAGTAATCCGCTTTGATTATTGAACTGACTTGCGTGGCTGGGAGTAGGGAATAGGGAGTGGGGAGTAGGGAATAAGCCTTTTCGATTAGTACTTAATTTGTTCAAAAATCAAATAGGAGTCCTATAGATGTGTTGGTGCTTTGAGGTTAGCCAATATTCTTGTATTTGCCATCCTCACAAAAAGCACCATAATCTTACTGAATTTTCAATGAAAGTCAGGTGTAACATCCATTTCAAAATCCATCTATAAAAACTCTAATTTTTCTCTTGTTCATTACTCCTAACTCCTGTACGCGATTAATCGCGTCTTTAACTCCGCACTCTTATGACACCAACTTTATTTGGTCGTTGGCAAACTCGATTATTATTACTTGCAACTGTCGGCGTACTCGTATCTTTGCCATTTGCAATTGGTTGGATTGGTTTTAGTGCTAACTCAGTTTATTTTTGGATACTTGGTTATATCGCCATCTTTGGCTTAGGCTGGGATGTGCTTTATGACTATCTGCAAAAATACCGATGGGATAGAGATTGGCCTGCACTTTATCAACTATTAGCTGGCATCTGGGAATTGGTATTTGTGTTTTGTGGAGTCAAACTGTTTGGCTTCTTACCAATACCTTTACCCAAAGAGGAACTTTCGCCAGCAGCTTTTCTATTGCACTATAGCGTAGTATGGCTAGCAGTTTTTATTAGTTCACAAAGCCTAATGCGAATTATCTTTCTCCGTTGGCGTTTTCGGGGTGGCGAGTGGTTGTAAAACCTCAAACTCTCGAAACCTGAAATTTTTTCCACCTAACTTAAGTCTTGTAGTGGACCCTCTTGCCTAAAATGTTGCAAAAAAATTGCTTTGTTGGGTGGAGGCTTTGCGTAACCCAACATCCTGATATAGCAATCCTAAATCATTCGTGAAAAGTTAGATCCCCGACTTCTCAAAGAAGTCGGGGATCTGGACACCGATAATTTTCACAAATCAGATAGGATTGCTATATATGTTGGGTTGCGCTCCGCTCCACCCAACCTACGTCTACTACGTCTACGTCTAATGCACTATTTTAGCCTAGAGGGTCCACTACGTGCATTTCAAAAATCAAATACTAGTCCTATATAATGATTATTATGGCAGTCATTACTACACTCATGGCATCACCACTGCTTGCCTTTTTATTACAAGGTACAAGCTATGATAAATCTTCCACTTAATAAAATTTAAATATAAAACTAATTACCTACTAATTGGGTAAAACCTTCTGCTTTTACTCTGGCTATAACCGCTAATTTGTTCGTAGTGGCGTTTAAGCGCTATTAGAAACTGACTACCTATTACCTGTTTTTATTGCTATCGTTAATTCGTAAGTTCTTCTAGATTTAGCTCCGAAAATCATCAGAATTCATGTTTCACGGCTGCAACTGCATGATCACAGCAATTGACATGACAACGAAGCACAAACTACTCTTGGGTATATTTAACAAGCTTGACATTTCCCAGTCTTTTAAAGAATCATCTTAGAGAAACCAGATAGTTAATTGTGAGGAAACCATGCACATAGTTGTTCTCGTTCTGGTTGAGGTGCTGATTGTTATTGGACTTTCACGGCTAGTAGGGCTAGCATTCCGTTCCATTAAGCAACCTCTGGTAATTGGTGAGATTGTCGCCGGAATTATGCTCGGCCCATCTTTATTTGGTTTAGTTGCTCCCCATCTAGCAGTTACCTTGTTTCCACCAGAAACTTTTCCTTTTCTAAATGTTTTGTCTCAGGTGGGACTAATATTTTTCATGTTTCTGATTGGGCTAGAACTAAATCCCAAATATCTGAGTGGACAATTAGAAGTAGCAGTCTTAACTTCTCATGTCAGCATTTTGGTACCGTTTTCCTTAGGAACATTGCTAGCGGTGCTACTTTATCCCCTAGTTTCCAATGCAAGTGTATCCTTCACTGCCTTCGCCTTGTTTTTGGGGGCGGCGATGTCGATTACTGCCTTTCCAGTGTTGGCGCGAATCATTACTGAAAACAATTTACAAGGAACGCGTTTAGGAACGTTGGCGTTAACTTGTGCCGCAGTAGATGATGTGACAGCTTGGTGTTTGTTAGCAGTAGCGATCGCAGTCGCTCGAACTGGTGACTTTGCTGGTGCTATACCCACAATTATCGCCAGTATAGTTTACATCGCTTTGATGTTGACGGCGGGACGCTGGTTCCTCCAACGCCTTGCCAAACACTACCTCCGGGCGGGACGCCTCAGCCAATTGCTACTAGCTGGGATTTATATGGCAGTAGTTGCGTCAGCACTAATCACCGAACTAATTGGTATTCACTTAATTTTTGGGGCATTTTTACTGGGTGCAGCCATGCCCAAAAATGAAGATTTAGTGCGGGAATTGGCAGTAAAAACCGAAGATTTTGTCCTGATTTTCTTGCTGCCAATATTTTTTGCCTACAGTGGATTACGGACGGAGATTGGCTTACTCAACCGTCCAGAATTGTGGCTTTTGTGTGCGTTGGTTTTAGGAGTGGCGATCGCAGGTAAATATATTGGCACTTATGTAGCAGCCCGTGTGAGCGGCATTAATAAACGGGAAGCCTCGGCACTCGGTTGGTTAATGAATACTCGCGGCTTGACCGAATTGATAGTGCTAAACATTGGTCTAGAGTTAGGGGTAATTTCTCCCTTAATATTTACCATGCTGGTAATTATGGCATTGGTAACTACATTCATGACTTCGCCACTGCTGGAATGGACATATCCGAAGCGGCTGATCAGGTTAGATGTCGTCAAACCGGAGTCGGGAACAGAAACAGATATTACTGCTGGAAGTGAAACTTACGTTCGTCCCTACCGAATTTTAGTACCAGTAGCTAATCCGAGTACCCAAAAAGGTTTGGTACAGTTGGCTGTAAGCATCGCTCTCAACCACCGATATCCCGCCGTTGTTAACCCTCTTAGCCTGATTGAATTTGAAGAAGATTATGCCTTTGAAAGTACGCCAGTTGAAGCAGACAGATTAATTGCCCAGCGTCGCCAGCAACTAGAAGAATTGATTAATACTCTCGAACCGCTAGAAACACGCTCTTGTGTGCATCCCATCGTTCGCATATCTAGCAATGTCGCACGGGAAACAGCACAGATTGCCGTACTAGACCAAGTTGATTTAATTCTGGTGGGATGGCATCGCCCAGCTTTTAGTAGCAATCGCTTAGGTGGAAGAGTCGGTCAACTTCTCACCACTGCACCAGTTGATGTCGCAGTATTTGTAGATCGGGGAGGCGATCGCTTAGAAAGCTTGTTAGTGCCTTATTCTGCAAATATTCATGATGATTTGGCACTGATACTGGCGCTCAGACTGCTAATCAATCATGAAACTTGTATGTTGCAGATTTTACACGTATTACCAGAAAATCGCCTCAAGGATGAATTGAGTTATGAGTTGAACATGATGATAGAGCAATTACCGAGTAGTGTACGCGATCGCATCGAAATCAAAATTGTCCAAGCTCCAGAGCCAATCCAAGCTGTAGTCGAAGCCTCAAAAAATGTAGACCTGACAATTGCTGGCACCAGCCGCACTTGGGGTATCGAGCGTCAAACCTTGGGAAGATATACAGATCAACTAGCCATCCAATGTTGCTCCTCCCTGCTGATTACCCGCCGCTACAGTCAAGTCACCGCTCATCTAGCTTCTGTACTTACTGAGGTTAGTAGTCAAAAGCCAACATTGAGGAGTTGAGATTATGAATCATTTCAACTTCAAATCTTTAGCTTTTTACGGAGTAGCAATAATTTCAGTGCTACTGTTGTTTAAAACTGTCAGCGTTTATGGCGAAAACAATCTTAAGGCTCCTCCTCCAGTTAACGGCCGGTATCGTCTAACCCTAGCGGAAAATTTGCCGAACTGTGAAAAATCGGATACCCTAACCTTAAACATTGAACAATCGGGTATTTACTTAAATGCCTCTGTATTACCAGCGATGGCCGACGCCGATATTGACGAAAAGCACTCGCTCACAGGCATCTTGAGAAATCAACAATTAAATTTATCTGGAAAAGTTGGCAGATCAATCCTTTGTAATATTCCTCGCCCCCAAAATGATCCTCTAAACTCAGTCACAATTCAAATGCAACTTGTGGACAAAGGTAGCATGACAGGACAATTAACCATTATTGGCATTCCACAAACTCTGAAATTTACGGCTGTGCCCCAAAAAGTTCAGGAAAAATCTCAGAAGTCCAACAATCATTGATTTGGGGAGTGGGGATAGCAATTGAAAGCGCCAATTAAACAGCAATGTTCAGCATTGATGGGTTTTATGGAGCAGTAAAAAGAATGAATCAGAGACTAGAGACTAGGCAATTTTTCCCACGGTGCAAACAGCTATTTAGCTTAAGCTTACTTGGCTTTTATGCAGCGATCGCCCTCGAAACTTGCAGCACTGCCGCTACACCAGTGGCAAAGCTAGATAATTGGCGTTTTTCCCCGAAAACACAGCAACTCGAAATCACCCTCTCAGTAGGCACAACCCCCCGTTATTTCTATTTGGCACAACCCCCTCGTCTTGTGGTAGATATACCGAATACTAAGTTGGGCAAAGTTACCACACAACAAAATTATTCTGGAGCAATCAAAAGCATTCGCGTTTCTCAACTGAACGCAAACGCCACACGCATTGTCCTAGATTTAGCACCAGGGACTGTTTTAAATCCCAAACAGGTACAACTGCAACCCCTTTCCCGAAAAAACCCCACTCGCTGGGTATTACGTCCGGTTATTTCTGGTAAAACTACTGCCGTGAAACCAGGAAACTCCCCACCTTCAGCCAAGAAACAACCTCAAACACCCTATAAATCACAGCTGCCTAGTAACCTACCTGTAACCACTACTAATCCACAACCGCCCTTACTCACAGTTCCGCCTCCATCCAATGAACTGCCTTCAACAATTACTACTAACTCAGAGCAGCCTTTTGTCTCTGTACCTCCCCTAACTCCGAATACATCCTCTCAACAACCTGCTTTGACTCTTCCCCCTCCTTCTTTCCCAAATCAACCCGGTAATTTAAATAGCATTCCTTCTTTTGGGATGTCGGAATTTCCAGTTCCAACAGTGCCCAATGTTCCCGATCCCCAGGTGATCGAGTTTGGTCAACCTTTACCCAAAACCAAATTCAAATAGGGCATGGCGCATTGGGGATTGGGCATGGAAAATCGAACCAATGCCCCATCCGCTATGCGCCATGCCCCAATAATGTTGTGCCTCTAGTAGAGTAGTCTGTCAAGGAAACTTTGACGAGTAAATAAATCCTTCAATTTCTCTTCTTTCCTTCTTCCTTCTCTACGAGACGCTGCGCGAACGCGCTCTTTGCGTCCTTTGCGGTTCGTTCCCTTACCCTTCAAATTTCGCTTGACAGACTACTAGTAGTCTATCAAGCCAACAATGCTTGGTTAAATAACGAACCGCAGAGGCACAGAGAACACAGAGAGAAGGAGAGACGAATTGAATCTTACTCCCCTTCCCTTGTAGGGAAGGGGCTGGGGGTTAGGTCTATATTGGACTCAACTGAGAACCGCTATATCTAGCTTGATCAAAGCAAAATGATATTACTTGCTTCCAACTAACTCCTTCACCTTGTTGATGATGCTCACTGGATCGATACCTTGATATGGGTACTGTTCCCACAAACCACCGCAACCTTCTTTATGAGTTCCAAGATGAGCATATTTGGGAGTCAACCCCCGCTCTAGCAACCAGGAACCGAAACGGCTGCCTAAGCCAGTCCGACGGTTAAAAGCTTCTACTACAAGGACAAAGGGAGCGTTACCAATTTTGGTGATTATTTCTTCATCAATGACGTTCAAAGTTGGCTTATTAATCAAACCTACGTCTAGCCCTTCTTGCTGAAGACGCTCAACGGCATCAACTGCACGGTACAAAGCATCGCCAAAAGTAACAATGTAGCCTTGCGTCCCTTCTCGTATAACCTCATCTTTACCAGGAACAAATTTGTAGCCATTGCCAAAAAAGTCATTACCGTTGCTGTCCTTAATATTGGGCACCTTAGAACGGGTGGAAAAAATAAACCGCAGTCCAGGCTGAAAGAACACAGCTTCTACACAAGCTGTCATTTGATTAACATCTGCCGGGAAATACAACTGTGTTTCGTAGCCATCATCCAAGCCATTGTCGGCAAACATATTGTTCAAACCGAAGTGACAGGTGTTATCTGCCATGTCATCTATACCCGCATGGGAAAAGTGGCACAGAACATTGGAATAGTTCAGCCGCGCCATCGTGATTTCTGAGATACACATTTCTAAGAAGGCGCTGAAAGTCGCAAAAATACCTTGCTTGCCCTTCTCCATCCCAAATCCAGCAGCAGCAGAGAAGTTGCTCCGTTCCATGATGCCAGAGGAAATAAATATTTCCGGGTATGTATCGTGAATTTTCTTCAGACCGCAGGAGCCTTCAAGGTCACTATCAATGACTTTAACTTTTTCTTTACGCTCCGCCTCACTCATCCGACCCAGGACACCCACCACAGCTTCACCAAACACATTGCGGTTAGCGCCCCATTTGTCACTGCTACCCAGAAATGTATATGTTTGCTTAGGTTTCTCAATACTCTTAAGGTATTCGATCGCGGCAGTTTGTCCACGAGATTCTAGATACTTAACTGCTAAATCTACAGAAATTACATCATGACCATGAGTGGAGCCTTCTAAACCTTCAATACCAGGACACATCGGGCGTTTATTGATGACGGCGATCGCTCCGGGAGTATTCACAGCTTCGCTTAGACGATGGTATAAATCGTCTAAGTCTTCCCCATTTCCTTGAAGTACCTTCAAACCGTGACCTTCTAAGGTTTTGGCAACACTGAAACCAGGTAAATATTTAGAAGGATGTCCAGCGATCGTTACATCATTGTCATCAATGATCAGCTTGACATTGAGATGTTGAGCAACAGCCAAGCGAGCAGCTTCAGCATCGTTACCTTCTTGCTGAGAGCCATCAGAACCGAGACAGAAAACAACCTTGCCTGGATTTGCGATCGCCACACCATTAATGTAAGGCCAAACATGCCCCAGCCGTCCAGAACTAAATTTCACACCAGGAGTTAGCCCTAGTTCGGGGTGTCCTGGCAAATGGGAATGTGCTTGGCGATAACGTAATAGTTGCTCGGCAGGTAAGTCACCATGCAACGTGGCCATCAGATATTGGGTAGCCACTCGATGTCCTGCTTCATCAAAGAAAATCGGCACAAATTGCTCTGATGCCCCCCGAAAGAAGGCATCAAGGATCATCACCTCCGGCACCGTATCATAAGGGCCACCAGTATGACCACCCACTCCACTAGCAGCGCCAGTCGCTGTAAAAAAGACGATCGCATCTCGGCAGAGTTGAATATTCGCTTTTAGAGTCTCTCGCTGTTCAGCTGTGAGGCTCGAATTTGCTGGATTGAGCGCTAATGGTTTGTAAGCACCGAGATCAATTGGAAATTGGGTATTAATAATAGTCATGGCTTATTTGTTGAATAAAAAGCAATTTGAACAGACCGGACGCGCGATCGCACTACAAAAAAATTGTTAAAACCCAGATTGGGCAACAATTATCCAAGCATTTCCCAAGCTAAAGTCAACCACTAGGAACCATTGTGGAACCATCTGGCTTCAGTGGACAAAATCAACACATTCAACAGTGCTTGAATTCAATTGAAGTACGGATTACCGTACAAAGACCTGCATACAAATAAGTATAAACTCACAAACGTGCAATTTCAAGTTCAAAAACGCATTTTCAGGAAAATTAATTATGCTAACTGCTGAACGACGACAATTCATCTTAGAAATTCTGCGTCGTGATAAAAAGGTACTTTCAACAGAACTTAGTGCTGTTCTCAAGGTTTCTGAGGATACGATTCGCCGGGACTTGCGAGAACTCGCAGAAGCTGGACTATTGCAACGCGTTCATGGGGGAGCGCTCCTTAAATCTCCAGCCACCGCCAGTTATGCCGATCGCCAAAAGCAAGCGCCAAAAGAAAAGGAAGCGATCGCTCGGACAGCAGCAAAATTAGTTTGTACAGGACAGGTGGTCATTTTAGATGGAGGTACGACAACTCTGCAAGTAACCCGTCATTTGCCCCTAGATTTGCAAGCAACAGTCATTACAAATAGTCCGCCAATCGCCCTTGCCTTAGCAGAACATCCCCATATAGAGGTTGTGATGTTAGGTGGACAACTCTACAAAAAAGCCTTGGTAAACGTAGGTACTGTCACCATTGAGACATTACGGATGATTCGTGCAGATTTGTGCATGTTGGGGGTTTGCAGTTTGCATCCAGAGATTGGGATTAGTGTACCTAACCTAGACGAAGCCCACGTCAAACGAGCCATGATTGCTGGCTCGGCTGAGGTAGTAGGATTAGTAACAGCAGAAAAATTGGACACGGCTGCTCCTTATCTAGTGGAGTCCATTCGTGCCCTGACTTACCTAGTAACTGCACCTACAGTATCTAATAATATGCTGAGTGCCTACAAAGCTTTAGGTTTAACCATTATACGTGATGAGTACGAATAAGAAGCAGGGGGAGTGAGAATTTTAGATTTTAAATTTTGGATTTTAGATTGAAATTTACAGCAGAAATCATGTATTTGAACCACATCTGTCGTAGGGGCACAGCAATGCTCATGCGTGTCAACTTAAGCTCAAACCCCTTTAAAACCTCGTTTCTAGCCAGAGGCTAGAAATGCAGTTCCTGGTGGCTCTGCCGCAAGTTACGGAGGCGGAGCCTCTCCGACGGGCATTCCCAGTCTCTGACTGGGAACGAGACTATCTCTAAAAGCTGGTTTTAGGCTGGCTTTCACGTTAAGTTGACACCAATGAGCTTTTTCTGTGCCCCTACGCGTGGTCTATTTACCTGAAAATAGCTGTAATCCCAAATCGTCAATCCCTTCGGCTTGGTGCAGTCACTCATGGGGGAAACCCCCAAGACCGCGCTGCTTCACCAAAATCCAAAATTGAATTGCCCAATGCCCAAATCTAAAATCTGTCCGTTTCTTGAGGTGTTCCAACTGCTCCTGGTTGAGCCGTAAAGAAGTTTTGAGCCGCTTCATTCTGATATATGCACCTAATATCAGGTTTGTCACTGTCCAAGTTACCTGTGAAGCCAAAGGTGTTCAGGCGATTTTTGCACTCATTTACCTGATCAGATGTCACCAACTTACGTTGCTCTAAAAGCGCCCAGTTATTTTGTCGGATCACACATCCAGGACGCATACTAGGCTGGGCAACATAGACATTGAAGGGGTTGAGAGTGACGAACAGTCTAGCGTCCATCACCATCGCGCTGGCTCCATACTGCACACAAATTTCCGGGTTTGGTGCTTTGGTGTCAATAAATTCACGCGAAGCCACATTTGATGGAGCCAAAGTGGTTGTAGAACTAAAAGCAATGCCAATCCCAATTCCCAAAATCAACACCCCTCCCATAATTGCGATGGTGAAGAGGTTAAACATCGGGGATTGGAAAATAGAGGGTTTAGAAGTAGTTGCCGATTTACCAGGGGGTTTACGTCTCATTGTTGCTTAATCACCTTCACGCCGATTTGGGAGGGAGTAGTCTAAAGTTGTCTCCCTCTTTCAGTATGCCTATTCTTGACTGTAATTGCCTGTGACTTTATGGGCGATATTCTTGTTAAATAAGAAAAATAGGAATCTAGATATCTGAACAGAATTTTAACATACTACACTGTGGGGAAAGTTTGCCTACATTTAACTAGTTGCTCTAAGCAACTTGTGTGGCTAATTGAAATGATAGCTGAATTTATGCCAAGCCCTACTAGTCCCTTATTGTTTCTATCTGGAATATATTGGTGAATATTTTTTATTTATTTGCTCATTAACCAATTGCTATTACTTATGACCTTTCTGGTACTTGACTTCTTAGTTAGTTATCGATTGTATTTATCGATTATACCATATTTTTGATTGTTATCAGATATTCTGAATTGAACTTTCACAATTAATCCACTCAGAATGGGGAGCATCTCAGTGAAAGCAAATATACCAGATCAGAAACAAGATTCTTGCTCCCTCTCCTTGGTAAGGAGAGGGTTGGGGTGAGGTTTTATAAGACTTTTTACACTCATTGAGATGCTCCCCTCATAATGCTTAGATTATCTACCTTTTGTTGTTAATTTTGAACTTTTAGGTTCAGAGATTTTTGTTACCCCTAGTAATTCATGTGTAAAACAATGTAAATTAAAAATTAATGAAATTTTGATAAGTAATTGAAAGCACGTGACATCTCAAAGAGCGCTACTTTCGGGCAAGAGGTTCAAAACTTCGCAACTTCAAATCCTCCTAGCTGATAGCCTGACTATTTTTTGGGCAGATTGGTTAGATTTACGTGTGAGACTTGTACAAGTTGCTGCATCAGGCTTAATATCTCCATTGATATATATTTTAGCTTTTGGCTTAGGTTTGGGTAGTTCCATCAAACCAGGCTCAGGAATTAGTGGTAACTATAACAACTATTTAGAATTCATATTACCGGGGATGGTGGCGCTATCGTCGATGACGATTAGCTTTGGTGGAACGACATTTTCAATTTGTGGAGACAGATTATTTACCAAAACCTTCGAGGAATTGTTGTTAACTCCCATACACCCCTTAGCGTTGCACATCGGTAAAATACTGGCGGGAGTCGTGCGGGGGTTGATGACATCCGGTTCTGTGATTTTGGTAGCGCTGCTGTTGACTGGAAACTGGAATTTTCTCAACCCACTATTTCTACTGGTGGTGGTGCTGAATTGTTCGGTATTTGCTGGGTTAGGGGTGATTGTAGGGTTGAGTGTGCGATCGCTCGAATCAGTCGGACTATACAACAATTTTATAATTATCCCCATGTCATTCTTAGGAGCGACCTTCTTTGACCCTGGTACATTACCAGTTGCTCTCAAAGTCGTAGTTTACCTATTACCGTTGACCTACGCCAGCATTGGATTACGTGCAGCTGCCCATTTACCCTTGTCCCAGTTTCCTTGGTATAGCATACCGATTTTGCTGGTGAGTGCGATCGCTCTTTCTCTGTGGGGTGGTTATAAATTTGCTCACCAAGAAGATTAAAGTAATTCGTAATTCGTAATTCGTAATTAGTTAAAGCCTTGATTACAACCTGTGCTTTAACTGTTGAATTTTATGTAAAACTTTTTCCCGATGCTGGGTCAGCTTGAACCATCGGGGTAGGCGACTGGCAAGACTGCCATTGTGCCAGCCTAATGTAGCATCTGGCAAGCGTTCTCGCAACCTTGATTGAACATAGCTTTCTAGGAAGTTCAAATGTGCTTCATTATACGCCCAAAGCACTTGACCGCAACAAGAGGTTTGTAACCACAGAGGCAAGCCAAAAAAATGATCTAATATTCCATAGTTGGAATTTCTTTGAGCTATGTAATTGTTTTGCCACAATAGCAGTGCAGGTTTTTCTTTGGCAGCATTTGACTGTTGTTTTGTATAGCTACAGTGCTGACAGGTAATTCTTTTGATTGAACCCAGACTTAATTGCTTAGAGTTTACAGTCAATATTTTAGCAGTGCGTAGGCGCAGCCCGCCGTAGGCATCGCATTGGGGACAACGAACTAAAATTTCTTCCTCAAAATCAGAAAGCCGTTTGCCATAGTCTCTAAACCTTATAACCATTTTAGACATCCAGTTAGACATGACATCAAGCAAATTCGTCTAGATGCAGCAGTTGCTAAGGAGGCATCACGGCGGTTATTTGCATCTTGTGGTTTTCGACTCAGCATTATTGAAATGCTGATTGAATTGAGTCATTAGTCATTAGTTATGAGCAAATGACTAATGACAAATGACTAATGACAAAGGACTAACTAGCTAACAGAGTTTTTTCTAGAGAAGTCCAACGGAAAGCGCGATCGCCACCTCTCTCAATAATTACTCTGACTCGTGGTTCTAGCTGAGGCAAATTCGCTAAATACTCAAGTTCCTCATTGGAAAGAATATGCCCTTCAATAATCCACAAGACCAGCCCCTTTGACTTTGGTGGTAGCTGTTCTAAATGAGAACCGATAATTGGTGGCACATAGTATACATAACCTACTGCCGCACCACTACCAGTACTTTTTTTACCAAGATGAGGAGGTCTGATTCCATGAACTCTTGTGAGATATGCAGCTACGTCGCCTAGTCCTTTAGCGGTAATGTGGAGGGTGGTATAGCCAGCAGCGCGTAGTCGGCGCTGATATCGACCTTCATAACCCCCTTCCAGAGGTACATACACCCCAAGAGCGCCAAATTTTTCCAGATCGCGAATTAAACCGTTGCCAGTGGTAATTAGTGCCATAGATTTTCGTCTTATCCCACTTAGATATCTCTATTATTTACCCTGAACCGATAGATTAAAGCATTTTTTTGGGCATTGGGCACTTGTACTGAGCGTTGTCGAAGTATTGGGCATGGGGCATTGGTTATTCTCTTTGTCTCCCCCATCTCCCTCATCCCCCTCATCCCCCACTCCCCACTCCCCACTCCCCACTCCCTACTTTCTAAAAATAACTCTATAAATTACTGGACAAATATAAATAAATAATTTATATTATTAGATTGTGACCAATCGCGCAAATTAGGCAGCCTTCTTACTGTCATTCTGAGGTAGTGTTAGCATGAAAAGCTGATGACTTAATCTAAATAGAATAATCTAACTCAGATTGATCATAGACTGGTAAACTAAGAAAGCTTTCAGGTCAAAATTGGAGCTTATGGACGAACAACCAAAGCTAATCCTAAGCTCCAGAGTACATTTACTCCTGTGCCTCTGAAAAAGCAGGCAAAATCTTAAACAATAGTTTAAGGTGTTTAAGGAAGTAAAAACTGAGCAGCAATGTTGGTTTATGGCATTACGTTAGTCTCAGTTAACGGATACTGGGCGGTAAAAACCGCTTAAGTCCAACTGCAACAAGGCAGTAGCCAACCTCCGGGAATCCGTCTTATGGGCGTGTATAAATCGGAAAACCCGCCGACAGAGCTGCCTCCAGAAAGTGCCAGAGCAATTGCTTGGACGAAAGCATTGCTGCACACAGCCTAAAGCTGTAGCGCCTTGCATTGATTCCAGAAGTTACTCTTCCCAATGGGAGGATACTTGTGGCTGTTCTGGTGATCTAGTGAGTGAAGCTAAACAGATTCACCAAGCAGTACGGACACGGTTTGTTGTGTCCCAAAGCATTTGGAGCGGTTTATTTAAGTAAGCCATTCCAAATTTCGCAGGCTAATCCAGCCTAAACTGATGCGTACAAAGCGTGTCCTCTAGAGTCCAATTCCAAGGTCAGCAAGTAGAAAGGAGAACCAGTTACTGTGTCTGTAGGTATTCTCGGCACCAAGCTGGGCATGACCCAAATATTTGACGAAGCAGGAGTAGCCATTCCTGTCACTGTCATTCAAGCAGGTCCATGCACCGTTACACAAGTTAAAACGAAACAAACCGACGGTTACTTTGCCATTCAAGTTGGTTATGGCGAAGTTAAACCAAAGGCACTGAACAGACCACTATTGGGTCATTTGGCTAAATCATCTGCCCCAGCATTGCGTCACCTAAATGAATATCACACTGATAACTCTAGTGATTATGCTTTAGGTCAACAGATTAAAGCAGATATTTTTAGTGCAGGTCAAATTGTCGATGTAGTCGGCACAAGCATCGGTCGCGGCTTTGCGGGAAACCAGAAGCGCAACAACTTTGCTCGTGGTCCCATGTCACACGGTTCCAAAAACCACAGAGCGCCCGGTTCTATTGGTGCTGGGACAACACCAGGTCGTGTCTATCCAGGTAAGCGGATGGCAGGGCGTTTAGGTGGGAAACGCATCACAATCCGCAAGCTGACCATAGTGCGAGTTGACCCAGAGCGCAACTTATTACTAATTAAGGGAGCCATTCCTGGGAAACCGGGCGCTCTAGTAAGTGTTGTGCCTGCAAAAATAGTGGGATAGTCAAAAGTCATTAGTCAAAAGTCATTAGTCAGTAGTCATTGGCTAAGGACAAATGGCAAAAGACAAATGACAAATGACCAATGACAAAGGACAAATAACAAAGATGGTTGAAAGCGTAGTTAAAAATTGGCAAGGAGAACAGGTCGGCGAGACGACCTTCGAGTTGCGCGTTGCCAAGGAAGAAACAGCGTCTCATATTGTGCATCGCGCCTTAGTACGGCAATTGACCAATGCTCGTCAAGGAAACGCCAGTACAAAAACTCGCGCTGAAGTCAGAGGTGGTGGCCGTAAACCTTGGCGACAAAAAGGTACTGGTCGCGCTCGTGCCGGGTCGATTCGTTCACCACTATGGCGTGGTGGTGGTGTGATCTTTGGGCCAAAGCCTAGAGACTTCAACCTTAAGTTGAACCGCAAAGAGCGACGTTTAGCACTGCGGACAGCATTTGTCGGTCGCATTGACGATTTGATTGTGGTAGAAGAATTTAGCACCGAGCTATCTCGCCCGAAAACTAAAGAATTAGTGGCAGCGCTTGCCCGTTGGGGAGTAGTACCAGAAAGCAAGTCACTGTTAATTTTGTCTGAGATTGCGGATACAGATAACGTTTATTTGTCAGCCCGCAACATTGAAAATTTAAAACTAATTGCAGCCGACCAGCTAAATGTTTTTGATTTACTGCACGCTGACAAAATTGTAGTTACGGCATCAGCCCTAGAAAAAATTCAGGAGGTCTACAGTGCCTAGCTTTGACCCCCGCGACCTTGCCGACTTAGTACGTCGCCCAATTGTCACCGAGAAAGCGACCATCTTGATGGAGCAGAACAAGTACACCTTTGAAGTAATTCCAAAGGCATCTAAGCCAGAAATCAAGGCTGCGATCGAAGACTTGTTTCAGGTCAAGGTTGTAAAAGTCAATACCATCCTACCACCACGTAAAAAACGGCGCGTTGGTAAATTTATTGGTTATAAGCCCCAATATAAGCGAGCCATTATTACCGTCGCACCTGGGGATGAAGACAAGATTAGACAAGTTCTATTCCCAGAAGTCTAGGAATTTTAGATTTTAGACTTCGACTACGCTCAGTCGAACGATTTTAGGTTTGAGATTGAGGAGTTTACTGAATAAGTACCAAAAATGGTCGCAATTAGTTAAACACTCATTAAATCCAAAATCCAAAATCCAAAATTAAGTAAATCCAAAATCCAAAATCCAAAATCCAAAATAGATTATGGGTACTCGTTCTTATCGCCCTTATACCCCCAGCACTCGCCAAGTTACAATCTCTGACTTTGCGGAAATTACCAAAACCGAGCCAGAAAAATCTCTAACAACCTCGAAGCATCGCGCCAAAGGTCGGAATAATCACGGGCGGATTACTAGTCGTCGTCGGGGTGGCGGACATAAACAGCTTTACCGGATCATCGATTTTAAAAGGGATAAACATAATATTCCTGCCAAAGTCGCAGCGATTGAATACGATCCTAACCGCAATGCCCGAATTGCCCTTTTGTATTACCAAGACGGCGAAAAAAGGTACATCCTCCACCCCAACGGGTTGAAAGTTGGAACAATAATTATTGCTGGACCTGAGGCTCCCTTTGAAGATGGTAATGCCTTACCGCTCTGGAAGATTCCCTTAGGTACTAGTGTTCACAACGTAGAATTGACTCCTGGTAAAGGTGGTCAAATCGTCCGTGCTGCTGGTGCTAGCGCCCAAGTGGTGGCAAAAGAAGGTAATTATGTAACTCTCAAGTTGCCTTCAGGAGAAGTCCGCTTGATTCGACGCGAGTCCTACGCCACCATTGGGCAAGTAGGCAACACCGATGCGAGAAACCTGAGTGCAGGTAAAGCCGGACGAAATCGCTGGAAAGGTCGCCGTCCTAAGGTTAGAGGCAGCGTCATGAACCCAGTGGATCACCCACATGGTGGTGGTGAAGGTAGGGCACCTATCGGTAGATCAGGGCCTGTAACACCTTGGGGTAAACCCACATTGGGTGCGAAGACACGCAATCGCAAGAAACTCAGCAGCAAATTGATTATACGTCGTCGCCGTAAGTCTTCTAAGCGCGGTCGCGGTGGTCGTGAATCATAGAATTTTAGATTTTAGATTTTGGATTTTAGATTGGGGTCTACTTGTGAACATTAAAAATTTGTGAAACTTGATTCAGACACCTAATTATCCAAAATCGGAAATTCTAAATCCTAATTCCTAAATCCTAAATCCAAAATTGAACTATGGGTCGTTCTCTAAAAAAAGGTCCTTTCGTTGCGGATCATCTCCTAAAGAAAATTGAAAAGCTCAACGACAACAACAGAAAAGAAGTTATTAAAACTTGGTCACGAGCTTCGACAATTTTGCCCCTAATGGTAGGTCATACCATAGCTGTTCACAACGGACGCCAACACGTTCCAGTTTTTGTAAATGAACAGATGGTGGGACACAAGTTGGGTGAATTTGCCCCAACACGCACCTACAGGGGTCATGGAAAAAGCGACAAAAAAGCAGGTAGGTAGTCATTGGTCATTGGTCATTAGTCATTAGTCATTTGTCATTAGCTTTCGACAAAGGACAAAGGACAAAGGACAAATGACAGATGAAAAATGAAAAAATTGGAGAAAATTATGGCTAATGATACTACTGAAGTAAAAGCGATCGCTCGTTTTATCCGCATCTCGGCCTACAAAGTGCGTCGGGTACTCGATCAAATCCGGGGGCGATCGTACCGAGAAGCGCTAATTATTCTGGAATTCATGCCCTATCGCGCCACTGAACCCATATTAAAGGTTCTCAGAAGCGCTGCTGCTAATGCCGAACACAACGCTGGGTTAGATCGGACTCAACTAGTGATTACTCAGGCATATGCTGATCAAGGACCGCCGTTGAAGCGGTTCCAGCCAAGGGCGCAAGGTCGAGCTTACCAAATTCGCAAGCCGACGTGTCATATTACTGTGGCTGTTGCAGCCGCCCCAGAAAAATAAGCTTTTTTTACACGAATAAATTGCGTAAAGTAAGAAATTTTAGAGGAAGTATTCGTGGGACAGAAGATTCATCCAGTTGGTTTTCGCCTGGGTATTACACATGAACATCAATCCCGTTGGTTTGCTGTTCCTCATCGCTATCCAGAACTTTTACAAGAAGACTACAAACTGCGTCAATACATAGAACAAAAGCTGGGTAGACTCGCTCAAAACAACGCCGGAATTTCCGAGGTGCGGATTGAGCGCAAAGCTGACCAAATCGACTTAGAAGTACGCACAGCTAGACCAGGTGTAGTAGTAGGTCGTGGTGGGCAAGGCATTGAATCCTTGCGTACCGGACTCCAAGGACTGTTGGGTAGTAATCGCCAAATTCGCATTAACGTAGTTGAAGTCCAGCGAGTTGATGCTGATGCCTATCTGATTGCCGAATACATTGCTCAACAATTGGAACGCCGGGTTTCTTTTCGGCGGGTAGTGCGGCAATCGATTCAGCGTGCCCAACGTGCTGGCGTCCAAGGCATTAAAATCCAAGTCAGCGGTCGGCTCAACGGTGCGGAAATTGCCCGGACAGAGTGGACTCGTGAAGGTAGAGTGCCTTTACATACCTTACGGGCTGACATTGACTACTCTTATTGCACGGCAAAAACTGTTTACGGCATTCTGGGTATCAAAGTATGGGTGTTTAAGGGAGAAATTATTCCTGGACAGGAAGAAACCCCCCTACCACCCGCAACCCGTGATCCCCGCGATCGCGGCGATCGCGATCGTGAACCCCGTCGTCGTCAACAACAACGTCGTCGCCAGCAATTTGAAGACCGCTCAAATGAAGGATAAATCGTCATTAGTCATTAGTCGTTAGTAAATGGCAGATGACAAATGACAAATGACAAACGACAAGTGACAAACCATGTTAAGCCCTAGAAGAACTAAATTCCGCAAACAACAGCGCGGACGGATGGAGGGACTAGCCACCCGTGGCAGCACCCTCAACTTCGGTGATTTTGCACTCCAAGCTCAAGAACCTGCTTGGATTACCTCGCGTCAAATCGAGGCTTCCCGTCGGGCAATGACCCGTTATATTCGTCGGGGTGGACAAATCTGGATTCGGATTTTCCCTGATAAACCTGTAACCATGCGTCCTGCTGAAACCCGGATGGGTTCCGGTAAAGGTAATCCAGAGTTTTGGGTAGCGGTAGTCAAACCAGGGCGAATTTTGTTTGAAATCGGTGGGGTTTCTGAAGAAATCGCCCGTGAAGCTATGCGCTTGGCTTCATTTAAACTGCCTATAAAAACCAAGTTTATTGTGCGCTCTCAACCACAGGAGCAGGAGTAGCTGATGCCTCTTCCCAAGATTTCAGAAGCTAGAGAATTAAGTGACGAGAAACTCTCTGATGAAATTGTCGCAATCAAAAGACAACTATTTCAGTTGCGCTTGCAAAAAGCTACAAGACAACTAGAAAAGCCCCACCAGTTCCGACAGATCCGACACCGCCTAGCCCAATTGCTGACGGTAGAAACAGAACGCAAACGGGCAGCAAGTCAATCGGCTCAAGAAGAAAAGTAGGAGATTATGGCAGTCAAAGAACGAGTTGGCTTGGTAGTGAGCGATAAAATGCAAAAAACTGTGGTAGTCGCCATAGAAAACCGCGCTCCTCACCCCAAGTACGGCAAGATTGTAGTCAACACCCAACGATATAAAGTTCACGACGAAGAAAATAAGTGTAAAGTAGGCGATCGCGTTCGCATTCAGGAAACTAGACCCCTGAGTAAAACCAAGCGCTGGAAAATCACAGAAGTCCTCAACGTCAAACCAACTTAAACCTCATCGTTGTTAATTTCTAACAACATTACAAGGGAGAATAATTGTGATTCAACCCCAGACTTACCTGAATGTCGCAGATAATAGCGGCGCCCGCAAACTAATGTGCATCCGCATCTTAGGTGGAGGCAACCGTCGTTATGGTTTTATCGGCGATAAAATTATTGCAGTTGTCAAAGATGCTACACCCAACATGGCTGTAAAAAAGTCTGATGTTGTGGAAGCAGTAATTGTCCGAACTCGGAAAGCTGTAAGTCGTGATAGCGGCATGAGCATTCGCTTTGATGATAACGCCGCTGTGATCATCAACAAAGACGGTAATCCCAGAGGTACACGGGTTTTTGGCCCAGTTGCACGGGAACTGCGCGATAAAAACTTTACCAAAATTGTTTCTCTGGCTCCGGAGGTGCTTTAATGGCAACCAAACAGGGTACGCCCAAAGTATTCCACAAAATGCACGTCAAAACTGGCGACACCGTACAAGTGATTGCTGGCAAAGACAAAGGAAAAGTTGGCGAAATTACTCAGGCACTTCCCCAACTGAGTAAAGTTATTGTCAAAGGTGTCAACATTAAAACCAAGCACGTCAAACCCCAGCAAGAAGGTGAATCAGGGCGGATTGTCACCCAAGAATTCCCGATTCATAGCTCCAACGTCATGCTTTATTCCACCAAGCAAAACGTTGCCAGTCGTGTTTGTTATACCTTTACCTCAGAAGGCAAAAAAGTCAGAAAACTCAAGAAAACTGGCGAAATTCTAGATAAATAGTCATTAGTCATTAGTCATTGGTCATTAGTCATTAGTAAAAAGACAAAGGACAAAGGACAAAGGACAAAGGACAATAAAAGTTCCCTGACCAAGCCCAGGGATATCAGGACAAAAAACTATGCCGACAACAAGACTCAAAAGCTTATATCAAGAGACAATCGTCCCCAAACTGGTCAATCAGTTTCAATATACCAACGTTCATCAAGTACCGAAGTTGGTAAAGGTTACTATTAACCGAGGTTTGGGTGAAGCGGCTCAAAATGCGAAGTCACTAGAGGCATCCATTAACGAAATTGCCTTGGTAACTGGTCAAAAACCAGTAGTGACACGGGCGAAAAAGGCGATCGCAGGCTTTAAGATTCGTCAAGGGATGCCTGTGGGGATCATGGTTACTCTCAGAGCCGAACGGATGTATGCCTTTTTCGACCGACTAGTTAGCTTGTCACTACCCAGAATTCGAGATTTTCGCGGCGTTAGCCCTAAAAGCTTTGACGGACGCGGGAATTATACTTTGGGTGTGAGAGAACAGCTAATTTTTCCAGAAGTCGAGTACGACAGCGTTGATCAAGTGCGTGGGATGGATATTTCCATCATCACCACAGCAAAAAACGACGAAGAGGGTCGCGCCTTACTTAAAGAATTAGGAATGCCCTTTCGCGATCAATAAGTTCATCAATAGAGGGAACGATGGCGGCTAACGACACAATTGCAGATATGCTGACGCGCATCCGCAATGCCAACCTGGCGCGGCATCAAACTACACAAGTGCCAGCTACAAAAATGACCCGGAGTATTGCCAAAGTACTACGGGAGGAAGGCTTTATTGCTGAAATAGAAGAAGCAGAAGAAGGGGTAAAACACAATCTGGTGATTTCCCTGAAATACAAGGGTAAAAACCGTCAGCCACTAATCACCGCCTTAAAGCGAGTGAGTAAGCCTGGCTTGCGTGTTTACTCCAATCGAAAAGAATTACCAAGGGTACTAGGTGGCATTGGCATTGCCATTATTTCTACATCCAGTGGCATTATGACTGACCGCGAAGCGCGGCGTCAGAACTTGGGTGGGGAAGTGCTTTGTTACGTTTGGTAGTCATTGGTCATTAGTCATTTGTCATTAGTGAAAGACAAAGGACAAAGGACAAAGGACAAATAACAAAGGACAAAAAGTCATGTCTCGTATTGGTAAACGTCCAATTACCATTCCCGCCAAAGTCCAAGTGGCGATCGATGGTGCGAATGTTGTGGTGAAAGGTCCCAAAGGAGAACTTTCTCGCACTCTCACAGCTAATGTCTCAGTTTCCCAAGAGGGAGAAATATTACACATAACCCGTCGGGATGAAACTCGTACTTCAAAGCAACTACACGGCTTAAGCCGCACTTTAGTTGCCAACATGGTCGAGGGAGTTTCCCAAGGTTTTCAGCGCCGTTTGGAAATTCAAGGTGTTGGTTACAGGGCACAACTTCAAGGGCGTAACCTAGTTTTAAATATGGGTTACAGCCATCAAGTGCAAATTGAACCTCCAGATGGAATTCAGTTTGCCGTAGAAGGTACTACTAACGTCATTGTCAGCGGCTATGACAAAGAAATCGTAGGTAATACAGCCGCAAAAATTCGTGCCGTTCGTCCACCAGAACCTTACAAAGGTAAAGGCATTCGCTATGCCGGTGAAGTGGTCAGACGGAAAGCTGGTAAGACTGGTAAGGGTGGTAAGAAGTAAAAATGAAACTTACTCGTAGAGAATCAAAAAACCGTCGTCATCGACGTGTTCGGGGCAAAGTTATTGGCTCCCCAGAACGTCCGCGTTTAGCGGTGTTTCGTTCTAATGAGCATATTTATGCCCAAATAATTGATGATACTCAGCATCAAACCATAGTGGCAGCATCGACTGTAGAACCAGAGTTGAAATCTAGTTTAGCGTCATGTGCAAACCGCGACGCATCGGTGCAAGTTGGTAAGTTGATCGCAGTGCGATCGCTAGAAAAAGGCATCACCAAAGTAGTCTTTGATCGCGGTGGTAATTTATATCATGGTCGTGTCAAAGCACTAGCTGATGCAGCACGCGAGGCTGGTTTAGATTTCTAAAGTCATTGGTCATTAGTCATTGGTCATTAGTTATTGGACAAATGACAAAAGACAAATGACAACTGACAAATGACAACTGACAAATGAAGTTAAAAGAGCATAAATTATGGCAACAGAGCGTAAAAGTAGAACAAAGCGTGCCAAAAAAGAAGAAACCACTTGGCAAGAGCGGGTAATCCAAATCCGCCGCGTAAGTAAAGTGGTCAAAGGTGGTAAAAAACTCAGCTTCCGAGCGATCGTTGTCGTTGGTAACGAACGGGGTCAAGTTGGTGTCGGAGTAGGCAAAGCCTCAGATGTAATTGGCGCCGTCAAAAAAGGCGTAGCTGACGGTAAAAAACACCTCATTGATGTCCCAATCACCAAATCCAACTCCATCCCCCATCCTATTGATGGTGTCGGTGGCGGTGCAAAAGTGATTATGCGTCCAGCCTCACCTGGTACTGGGGTAATTGCTGGTGGTGCCGTGCGGACTGTGTTGGAATTGGCAGGAGTTCGTAACGTCCTAGCCAAGCAACTTGGCTCCAATAATCCGCTCAATAATGCTAGAGCCGCAGTTAACGCTTTATCTACACTACGTACCCTTTCTGAGGTCGCCGAAGATCGCGGTATTCCTATTCAAAATCTCTACATCTAATTTAGTCATTAGTCATTGGTCATTAGTCATTAGTGAATAACAAAGGACAAATGACAAATGACAAAGCGCAAAGTCTGAGCGGAACTTTGTAAGAGACGACAAATGACAGACGACAAATGAGAACTTGATAACTTATGAGACTCCATGATGTTAAGCCGCAAAAAGGCTCAAAGAAACGTAAGAAGCGTGTAGCCAGAGGTATTTCTGCCGGTCAAGGTGCCAGTGCTGGTCTAGGTATGCGAGGTCAAAAATCTCGTTCTGGTAGTGGTACCAGACCTGGTTTTGAAGGTGGTCAACAGCCATTGTACCGCCGCTTGCCTAAACTGAAGGGCTTTCCGATTGTGAATCAGAAGATTTACACTACGATTAATGTAGAGAAGCTAGCCTCCCTTCCCGCTAATACGGAAGTAACTTTGACCTCCTTAAAAGCAGCAGGTATCCTGACTGCTGTCAAGGGACCATTGAAAATTTTAGGTAATGGGGAATTGAACACTCCGCTCAAAGTACAAGCGGCAGCTTTCACAGGTTCAGCTCGTAGCAAAATTGAGGCAGCTGGTGGTAGTTGTGAAGTCTTATGAGTGAGCCGGAACAGCGCACTTAAATGCAAGCCAACTCGCTGCCAGTGCTTGGTTCACTATAAAGGTAGCACTCTATGATCAGTCGAGATAAAGCCCCAACGGCTCAAGAAACTTTTATGCAGATGGCACAAGCAGCTGGGCTGAGAGGTAGGCTGCTTGTCACTGTCGGTATTTTAATTTTGGTTCGCCTGGGCATCTTCTTGCCCGTACCAGGGATTAATAGAGAGCGGTTTCACGAAGCCATCTCAGGAAATAATTCCGTATTCGGTTTATTGGATATATTTTCAGGACGCGGACTTTCAACTTTGGGTGTCTTTGCTTTAGGGATTTTACCCTTCATTAATGCGTCTATTATCATCCAATTGCTCACCGCTGCGATTCCATCTTTAGAAAATTTACAGAAAAATGAAGGCGAAGCTGGTCGGCGGAAAATATCTCAAATTACCCGCTATGTAACTGTATGTTGGGCGATTCTTCAAAGTACAGCTTTTTCGGCATTATTCCTCCAGCAATTTGCCTTAAAACCAGGGCCAATTTTCGTAGCTGAAACCGCGATCGCTCTGACTGCTGGTTCCATGTTCGTCATGTGGACATCTGAACTAATTACAGAACGGGGGATTGGAAATGGAGCATCATTGTTGATTTTTGTCAACATTGTCGCATCATTACCAAAAGCTTTAGGCGATACTATCGACTTGGTGCAAGTCGGCGGTCGGGAAACAGTGGGTCGCGTGATCGTACTGATCTTAGTTTTCCTGGCAACCATTGTTGGTATTGTGATTGTGCAGGAAGGAATGCGCCGCATCCCGATTATTTCGGCTCGTCGCCAAGTAGGTCGTCGAGTTTTGGCAGAGCAACGTAGCTTCCTACCCTTGCGGCTAAATCAAGGTGGCGTAATGCCAATTATTTTTGCTGCTGCCATCCTCAGTTTGCCACTGCTGATCGCCAATTTCGCCAAGAATGCCGAATTGGCAAATATAGTTAACACTTATCTCAGTCCAAGCGGTTCTAGCTCCTGGGTCTATGCCTTGGTCTACATGATTTCCATCATTTTCTTCAGCTACTTCTATTCTTCGTTGATTCTCAACCCAGTAGATGTGGCGCAGAACTTGAAGAAAATGGGTTCTAGTATTCCTGGCATTCGTCCCGGTAAGGCAACTAGCGAGTATATTGAGCGCGTATCAAACCGACTAACTTTTTTGGGTGCGATCTTTTTAGGACTGGTTGCTATTATCCCAACCGGTGTGGAAAGTGCTTTAGGAGTACCCACCTTTAAAGGACTGGGTGCTACCTCTTTGTTAATTCTAGTTGGTGTGGCGATTGATACGGCAAGACAAATCCAAACTTACGTGATCTCTCAGCGCTACGAAGGAATGGTGAAACAATAGTGACGCGACTAATCTTCTTGGGACCACCTGGAGCTGGTAAAGGAACACAAGCTCAAACGTTGGCTGAACACTTGAATATTCCCCATGTTTCTACAGGTGAAATATTAAGGCAAGCCATGAAAGAGCAAACTCTTTTGGGAATCAAGGCTCAAAACTATGTAAATAGCGGTGAGTTAGTACCCGATCAGCTAGTGCAGGACTTGGTACAGGAGCGCCTCAGTCAACCAGATGCAAAAAATGGTTGGATTCTGGATGGTTTTCCCCGCAAAGTGACACAAGCGGCTTTTCTAGAAGAATTGCTGGAAAAAATACATCAGAGTGGCGAAAGGGTAGTCAATCTAGATGCACCAGATGAAGTTGTGATCGCACGTTTGCTAGCTAGAGGACGAAAAGATGATACCGAAGAGGTGATTCGTCGTCGTTTAGAAGTGTACCGCGCTGAAACTGCTCCTTTAATTGATTATTATGGCGATCGCCAAAAACTTTTAACAGTCAATGGCAATCAGTCCCAAGAAGATGTCACTGGTGAACTACACAAGGTAATCGCTTCGTGAAAAGTAGGGGAATAGGGAGTGGGGAGTAGGGAGTAGGGAATTCAACACTTATCACTCACCACTCCCCCGTACCAAGAAAAAGAGCAATTTTAGCTAAGATATATTAATAAACTGTTGATATATTTCTTAAAATGTGTTTCTTTGCAGATGAAGCGCTGCAACTGAACACGAAATTGTTGAGTTGAGGAAAAAACAAATTGTCTAAACAAGATTTAATTGAGATGGAAGGCACGGTTACAGAGTCCTTGCCCAATGCGATGTTTCGCGTTGACTTGGACAATGGCTTTAACGTGCTGGCACACATTTCTGGTAAGATTCGCCGAAATTATATCAAGATTTTGCCCGGCGATCGCGTCAAGGTAGAGTTAACTCCTTACGACTTGACCAAAGGCAGAATTACCTATCGACTACGAAAGAAGTAACTATATGTAGACGATTTTACCATAGAACCATTTTTTTGGCTGTTTACTAGTCAATTAACTGGATTAATTTCCCTAGAAATGCTATAATTTTATATTTGGAGTCAAAGAATAAAAGGCATGAAAGTTAGAGCCTCAGTCAAGAAAATCTGTGAAAAGTGTAACGTGATCAAACGTCGTGGTCGCGTTATGGTGATCTGCGTGAACCCCAAGCACAAACAACGTCAAGGATAACGCTCTTACCAACAGAGTGAGTTGCAGGACGCATATCATCATTAAAACGAAAAGACGCGATTAATCACGTTTTTCCAACCAACAGTAATTGCGAGAACAATAGGGAGAGTTCATTGTGGCACGTATTGCCGGAGTAGACCTTCCACGCGATAAGCGCGTCGAGATCGGTCTGACTTATATCTACGGAATTGGATTATCGCGCTCTCAAGAAATTATAGCGGCTACTGGTGTGAACCCAGACACCCGCGTTAAGGACTTAAGTGATGCCGATGTAACAGCCCTGCGAGGGGAAATAGAAAGCAACTATCAAGTTGAAGGGGACTTGAGGCGCTGGGAGTCTTTGAACATCAAGCGCTTAGTTGATATTGGTACCTACAGAGGGCGTCGTCATCGTATGGGCTTACCAGTCAGAGGCCAAAGAACTCGCACAAATGCCAGAACCCGTCGAGGCAGAAGGCAGACAGTGGCTGGTAAGAAGAAGGCTCCAGGGAAATAATTTTGCACCGCTTGCTAATCCGAGCAAGTTTTACCTTAAATCACCTAAACAAGTATGGCGAGACAACCAACTAAAAAATCCGGGAGCAAGAAGCAGAAACGGAATGTACCCAGTGGGATGGCCTACATCCAGTCTACTTTCAACAATAGCATTGTCACCATTACCGATCAAAATGGAGATGTCATCTCCTGGGCTAGTGCTGGTTCTAGCGGTTTTAAGGGAGCAAAAAAGGGAACTCCCTTTGCAGCGCAAACTGCTGCTGAAAGTGCAGCCCGTCGAGCCATTGATCAAGGAATGCGCCAAATTGAGGTAATGGTCAGTGGGCCAGGAGCAGGTAGAGAAACCGCTATCCGGGCACTTCAAGGAGCAGGACTGGAAATTACACTCATTCGGGATATTACCCCGATTCCTCACAATGGTTGTCGTCCACCCAAGCGCCGTCGAGTTTAAACGCCAAGACTTGGGCAGTGAGGACAAAAGTTACAGCCAGCAATGACCGCTTGAGCGTCTAACGTGCAAACTGTCATTGAGTCAAAGCTTGGGCGACCAGAAGCGTGTCAGATTTTCCTGCCGGGAAAGCTGTTAAACTTCCGGCTACCCAAAATATTATTAATCAATTTTGGATTTTAGATTGGCGATTTTAGATTGAACCCGACGACAAGGGTGCTGGTCTTCGTGGATTTTAAGTTGATGATTTAAGATTTGTTGCGCTTACAAGAAGCGGAGCATGAACCAAAGAAGCACAATCCAAAATCCAAAATCCAAAATCGAAAATTTGCAGTCAATTCAGGAGGCAATTGATTTGTCTGCTAGCAGCACCTTAGAAAAAGGGAGGCTCATCCGTGGCGCAGTTTCAAATTGAATGTGTAGAGTCGAATACCGAAGAAAGTCGGAACCATTACAGTAAATTTGTTTTGGAACCTCTAGAACGCGGTCAAGGGATAACTGTTGGCAACGCACTGCGGCGGGTTTTACTGTCTAATCTAGAGGGTACGGCAGTTACAGCAGTGAGGATTGAAAAAGTCTCACATGAGTTCGCCACAGTTCCGGGCGTGCGGGAAGATGTGCTGGAAATCCTCATGAAAATGAAGGAAGTTATCCTGAAAAACTATTCTTCGCAACCCCAGATTGGTAGATTATTGGTTAACGGTCCAGCAACAATCACTGCGGCACATTTTGACTTGCCCAGTGAAGTAGAAGTCATCGATCCGACCCAGTATGTAGCCACCGTCGCTGAGGGTGGAAAACTGGAAATGGAATTTCGGATCGAGAGAGGCAAAGGCTATCGCACCGTAGAGCGAGGACGTGAGGAAGCCACATCGTTGGATTTTCTCCAAATCGACTCAATATTTATGCCGGTGCGAAAAGTCAACTACAGTGTTGAAGAATCTCGTGGGGAAGGCTTGATTCCAAAAGACCGACTACTGTTGGAAGTTTGGACAAATGGTAGTATTTCCCCCCAAGAAGCACTATCTTCGGCTGCTGGGATCTTGGTAGATTTATTCAACCCGTTGAAAGACATCTCCCTGGAACCAACAGACACAGGTTCGGACATTCCAGACGATCCAACTGCCCAGATACCTATCGAAGAGTTGCAACTTTCTGTGCGGGCATATAACTGTCTCAAACGGGCACAAGTTAACTCTGTGGCAGATTTGTTGGATTATACCCAAGAAGACCTCTTAGAAATTAAGAACTTTGGGCAGAAGTCAGCAGAAGAAGTCGTGGAAGCTTTGCAGCGACGCTTGGGCATCACCCTGCCAATGGAAAGAGGCTCTAAACACCCTTAAGAAAAACCGTTCATAATTCATAGTGCATAATTATGCGTCACCGTTGTCGCGTCAAAAAACTCAGTAAACCTGCCGATCAACGCCGTGCTTTACTGCGATCGCTCGCCACCGAGCTGATCCGTCATGGTAAGATCACCACCACTTTAATTAGAGCGAAAGTTCTGCGAAGTAAAGTGGAAAAAATGATTACCCTAGCCAAAAACGGCTCCTTGGCAGCACGCCGGGAAGCCCTTGGCTATATCTTCGACAAACAACTGGTTCACGCTCTATTTGAGCAAGCTCAGACTCGATATGGCGATCGCCAGGGTGGTTATACCCGCATCCTGCATACCGTACCGCGTCGGGGTGATAATGCAAAAATGGCCATAATTGAATTGGTTTAGGTCATTTAGTCATTGGTCATTAGTCATTGGTCATTAGTGAATAACAAAGGACAAATGACAAAAGACAAATGACAAAGGACAAAATCTGTATGTTAGAAAGCCACCAGCCTAGACAAATTCATCGAGTAGCCTTGGTTATCCAATACCTGGGCACTCATTTTCATGGCTGGCAACGGCAAAAACAACAGCGGACAGTTCAAGAAGAGATCGAAACAGCGATCGCTACTATTCTTGGGCATCATGTAACATTACACGGTGCCGGGCGAACTGATTCTGGAGTTCACGCTGCTGCTCAAGTCGCCCATTTTGAAACAACAGGTTTAATTCCGCCTCACAAGTGGGCAACAATCCTCAACAGCTATCTGCCGTCAGATATATTAATCAGGGCTTCAGCTAGTGTAGATAACCGTTGGCACGCTCGCTTTAGTGCAGCCTATCGACGGTATCGCTACACAATATATACTGAAGATCGACTTAACTTGTTTGTAAGACCCTTCAGTTGGCATTATTATTATGCACCCCTGGATGAATCTTTAATCCAAGCTGCCTTGAAACCTCTCTTGGGAAAGCATCACTTAGCTGCTTTTCACCGTGCAGGCTCCAAGCGATCGCATTCCTGGGTAGAGGTGCAAGCAGCAGAGTGTCGTCGCAGTGGGCCATTTATCCATATTGAAATACAGGCAGATGGATTTTTGTATGGCATGGTACGGCTGTTGGTAGGGATGTTGGTACAAGTAGGTTCTGGACAACGGACACTTTCTAGCTTCACCGAACTCTGGAAAGAAGAACGCCGGGAAGAAGTAAAATACGCCGCACCGCCCCAAGGCTTGTGCTTGTTGCGAGTCGGCTATCCAGATTTTCCTTTTCCTAAAGAGATTTGGTACGACACCTTGCCAAAGTTCGTCACTAGTCAAGAGTCATTAGTCATTGGCCAGTAGAGACGCGATTAATCGCGTCTGTACAATGGTCATTAGTGAATAACAAATGACAAATGACAAATGACAAATTAAAAATGACAAAGGACAAATGACAAATGACAACGAGTAAAACATACCTTCCTTCTCAAGCATCCCTTGAGCATGAGTGGTACATAGTAGATGCCACCGATCAACGCCTCGGTCGCCTCGCCAGCGAAATCGCCCAGATTTTGAGAGGCAAAAAGAAACCCGAATATACACCCCACCTAGATACAGGTGACTTCGTAATCGTCATCAATGCCGAGAAAGTCGCAGTCACAGGCAAAAAGCGCACTCAAAAGCTTTACCGCCGCCATTCAGGTCGCCCCGGTGGGATGAAAACGGAAACTTTCGCTAAACTGCAACAGCGCATACCAGAGCGGATTTTAGAACAGGCTGTTAAAGGTATGCTACCTAAAAATAGCCTGGGTAAGCAGTTGTTCACCAAGCTGAAAGTTTACGCTGGTCCGACGCATCCCCATGATGCTCAAAGACCTAAAGAACTACAAATTAGTACAATTCCTGGAGAAGAAAATTAATGGTAGTAGCAGATGCCAATAGCGGTCGCGCCGTATACTGGGGTACTGGTCGTCGCAAGACCTCAGTAGCGCGGGTACGCCTGGTTCCAGGTACCGGTCAACTGACTGTGAACGGTAAAGATGGAAATTTGTATTTCCAATTTAACGCCAACTACCTGGGAGTCATCAAAGCACCCTTGGAAACTCTGGGACTAGAAAACGAATATGACATTTTGGTGAAAGCAGAAGGCGGCGGCTTGACCGGACAGGCTGATTCTGTTCGTTTAGGAGTTGCTCGTGCTTTGTGCCAACTAGACCCAGACAACCGCCCACCTTTGAAAACCGAAGGTTATTTGACTCGCGATCCGAGAGCAAAAGAGCGGAAGAAATATGGTTTACATAAAGCCCGGAAAGCGCCTCAGTACTCTAAACGTTAGGGCATTGGGTATTGGGCATGGGGCATTGGGCACTTGTACTGAGCGAAGCCGAAGTATTGGGCATTGGGCATTGATCAATAAATAACCAATAGTTATTCTTTTCCTGCTTCCTCGTCTCCCCATTACCCCTTATCCCCAGAGGGGACCCCACCTTCCCCACTCCCTAGCCCCAATTGAAACCTGAAAATTATAGAAACCACAAACCACTCGGTAAGCGTAAAACTCAGTCCCTTTAGGGCTGATGTGCCATTCGTGGGACTTTAGGAAGAGTCACTCGTGATATAATCATATTGTCAAGGTGTAACTCCTTTAGCATTGTGAAACAGTTAAGACACACTTTCAGCTAAGAACTTAGGGGCAAAGAGCCAACGAAAACTCTAAAAACAGTTAGGGTAATAACAAAGTACCCAAATACAGAGAAAACAAATATTTTTGATCAAAAAGTAGGGCGGGGCACGCTCGAACTCTAGGTTTAAATATCCTAGTACGCTTGAGAAGATAGACTCTCTGGGATTCAATAAATTAGGCTCGTTGGTTTGTGCTGTGGTACGGTCAAAAAGTTTAAGTATTGCCGTAAGGATATTGGGTTTTAAAGTCCGTCGTTGAGCCAAGAATCTCAGTGTCTAAAGACATTGAGAGTGTCAAAATTTGTATAGATTCACCACAAAAGGAACAATGGCTAAATCTGATATTCACCCCAAGTGGTATCCAGACGCTAAAGTTTACTGCAACGGTCAAGTTGTTATGACCATTGGCTCTACTAAGCCAGAGTTGCACGTAGATGTTTGGTCTGGAAATCACCCATTTTACACCGGCACTCAGAAGATTATTGACACTGAGGGTCGAGTAGAGCGTTTCCTCCGCAAGTACGGCATGAGCAGCACTCAAACTTCTGGCGACGAACAAAACAAAAAGTAGCGGGTTGGCTCTGCTGTTAACGACGACCCTGCATTCTTCGGGGTCGATTGTCATTTATATGCTCGAGCCAATTTGTTATTTTTTTAAGGAGCGATCGCACTCGTCATGGCTGAATCATACTTACTGGATAAACTCAAATCTGTTGAACAAACCTTTAATGAATTAACACGTCGTCTTGGCGACCCTGATACTGCTAGCAACCCTGATGAGTATCAAGAAATCGCTAAGTCTCGTTCTTCTTTGGAAGAGGTAGTTAATACCTATGAAATTTGGAAAGCAGCCCAAGAAGACTTGATAGGAGCCCGTCAGGTTTATAAGGAATCTGCCAGTGACCCAGAGTTGCAAGAAATGGCAGCACTGGAAGTAAAGGAACTTGAACAAAAAATAGAATATTTAGAGATTCGCTTGAAAGTCTTACTGCTACCACGCGACCCCAATGATGAAAAGAATATCATGTTGGAAATTCGCGCTGGCACTGGTGGCGATGAAGCAAGTATTTGGGCTGGCGATTTGATGCAGATGTACACCCGTTATGCCCAGACTCAAGGTTGGAAAGTTTCTCTAGTGAGCGAATCTCGTGGAGAAATGGGTGGCTGGAAAGAGGTCATTCTCGAAATTAAAGGTAATGACGTTTACAGCCAGTTAAAGTTTGAAGCTGGAGTGCATCGTGTGCAGCGCGTGCCGGCAACTGAATCTGGGGGACGGGTTCATACTTCCACAGCTACGGTGGCGATTATGCCAGAGGTGGATGATGTGGAAATTCACATTGACCCGAAAGATATTGAAATGACTACAGCCCGTTCTGGTGGTGCTGGTGGTCAAAACGTCAACAAGGTGGAAACAGCCGCCGACTTGATGCACAAACCGACAGGAATTCGGATTTTTTGTACAGAAGAACGCAGCCAGTTGCAAAATAAAGAACGGGCGATGCAAATTCTGCGGGCGAAGTTGTATGAGATGAAGTTACGCGAACAACAAGAAGCTGTAACTTCCATGCGGCGATCGCAGGTTGGTACAGGATCGCGATCGGAAAAAATTCGCACCTATAATTATAAAGATAACCGCGCTACTGATCACCGATTAGGCCAGAATTATTCACTTAACCCTGTTTTGGAAGGTGATTTAGAGACGCTTATCCAATCTTGTATATCTCTAGACCAGCAGGAACGTCTGGCGGAGTTAGCGACTTCTGCCGCTAACTAATTTTTGCTGTTAAAATTTCTGTAAAACCACTTGTTGTACTGTTGCTTTTAACACACACAGGTGGTTTTCTAGGATCGCGTGGAGTGCATCTTCCATTTCACTGGGATAATGGTAATAGGCAAATTCATACTTCATAAGGTAATTTAGCTTCGCCCATTCCTTCAGGGTTTGACAGGTATAAATTAACTTTTCCGCTTCTTCTTGCCAACGCGCAAAAATCCGGTAGCTAAAAAAGCTGCTGCACACGTTACCTTGATTATCCCAGTAGGAAATACACACTTGATGCTTTAGACGGTGGATTTTTTTGATTTGCTTAACATCGTAGCCTTTAAGTTTTAAAGCTTCTTTCGCTTCAGCCTCCGAAATGTGCCACTGTTCTGGTTTAATTTTATTAGTGGCTATAAGGTTTTTACCTTTGCGGCGATATTGATTACTTTTGCGTGGCTTGTGAAACATGATGCACCCTTTATCTTATCGGCATTACTACCGATAACCTGATTAAAATTGCTATATCAATACTGCAAGTTTCATTGCAGCATTACAACAATCATTTTAGATTATCATTAACAATGAACCTTGTCAATATAAAAGTAAAGTTTGAGGGTTTGTTCACTAAACTTGTAAATACAGTTGGCTAGCTATATAAGCAGTGAACATCGAAAGCAGAGAAAAACTGATTGAAATCATCAAACTAGCTCGTGGTTCAATGAGCCAGCGAGGGTTTGGCAAGCTTTTGGGAGTTTCTGCTACTGCTGTTCAGTTGTGGGAAAAGGGTGTGAATGTGCCAGATACCGAATATTTAGCAAAAATCGCAGCGAGAGCGGGTTACACACTCCAAGAGTTACTCAGTTGCCTGGATGGTAAGCCAATACAAGAAACCTCAGATTTGAGTCTAATTCTCAGACAAATCCAGCATATGCCTCTGTCCCAAGTGGCTCAAATCGTCCAAGCTGCGGCAGATAGATTGGCGGCTGTGGCTGAAGCATCCGAGGATGAAGCAAAAGCAAGTTGAATATTAAAATAATTCGTAATTTGTAATTCGTAATTTGATGATGCGATCGCAGACCATTTTCTGTGCGATACTCGTCAAGACTGGGAAGGATAATTCCTGTCAATAAGTAATAGAAACTAGCTTTTCAAAATCTTGGACATCACAGCTTTGCTGTTTTTTAGCATCTTGAACATATATATCGTAGTAGAGCTTGTTGTCTTGAAATTTGAAGAAAGATCCTACTATGGGTAACTGCTCACCTTTAAGTCTGAAAACTATTCTGTTAAGTTTATATTTTCCATATTTATTAACAAGATAAATAAAGCTATCAAAACTTCCATTTGCAGCTTTTTCAAATTCTAGTATATTTTTATCTAATTTATTAGAACTTTGTAAAATTAAAGGTGGTATATCTTCAATACTATTGAGATGATTACTCGTAAATACTGCGTCTTTTTTTGTATAGGCAATAATTTGATGATAATTATATAAAAGACCAATCTCTGAACAAGATTTTTTTAGGTATCTTTCAATCTGCTTCTCATGATTCCGCAAGTTTTCTTCTTCTCGCTTGACTTCCACAATCATTAGAGGAGGACAATATGGTTTAAAATATTCATTTTTTACAGTTTTATATAATTCTATATCATGATAATCACATTCCACTTTGATATCAATTTTGCTTGGAAATAATCCACTTTCATTTACCAAAAAGTAGATAAACAATTGTCTAACTTTTTCTTCTGGTCGTCCATCAAGAACAATTTCCCTGCCTTTAATCAAACACTTTGTATATTCTGCATAATTTCTCCTGTATATATTTAGTTTTCTGGATATTTCTTCACTTAAGTTAGTCATAGATAATCACGTTTGTTTATAAACTGGTTGTAGGGACGCAACATTATTGCATCCCTTGTTATTTTCCATGCAATTTAAAATTGCTTTCTGTCTATTTTTCTCCAAAAAAGCTTAATGTTTTAGTAACTAATTCTGCCCAATACTGTCCTGCTTTAATCTCTAAAAATATATTTAAGCTTTGTTCAGTTTCAAGTTCGTGTATCAATGTCTGACATACGTTCACTGTATAGGTTTCACCTGGAAGCTGTATCTTACCTTTTTCCTTAATTAGAGCCGTCCAGAATTCAGAACTTTCGTTTTGAGGTGATAATTTTCTTATAGCTTCATATTGAATTTCTACACCTACTTCACTTATAAAATTATCATAAAATGAATTAAATTGTATGACTAATTCAGGGATAAGTGTTTTTAAAGATTCATTTGCAGAGGTAAGCTCATTAAGAATATTTTCTAATTCTTGTTTTGCTTCTTTAGTAAACTTCTTCAACATTTCATTTTCATCTCTTCCCTCAGCAATAACCCTCATATCGTAATATATGTCTATATTCCTTGGCTCATAGTAACCGAAGTTTCTATGAATAGCATGTTTAGTGTTCCATGCCCGATAAACAGTACGATAATATTCAATATATTTATCAATAAAATCTTTATAAACAAAACCAGGTACTCTTTTATTCAAATATCTTAAATCCTTTATCTTATGAATGGCATTTTCAATTGCCTTGACTTCTGATTCTGTCAAAGCATCACCATTTTTTATTTTCGTAAAGCTTTCTTTGATATCCTTGATTTCTTCTAATAAAATATTTCGCCTACGTTCTACTACACCTGCTATAGCTTCGATAAATTCATTTTTATCTGCCTGTACATCTTCTTCATCATATATTTCATTTAATTTGACTATATCATCACGGTAGTACCTCAAAGCATCGTAGAACAAAATGTTATCTAGGAAAAAATCTAAATTCAAACTCCTGAATGTAGCTTGAACTTCTTCTTTTCTGATTTGAATTCCTGTATCCCGATCTCCATCAGATTCATGTACTCTTTCAGGCTCATTTTTGTGAGGCAATACCAAAGTTACAAATCTATGATGAAAATCTTTGGATTTAGATGTAAGATGATAACCTATTAATTTCCTAATATTAGCTTCAGGAGCATCTTTAAAGGGAGTTACAAAGAGGCAGATAGTATCCTGATTTTCAATATATTTATGCAAGTCTTTACGAATTGGATTTTCATCAAGTCCTTTAGTATCCACAACTGAATCGAACTGAGACAAGTTTGAGCCAGATAAAACATCATAGCTCACATAAAGATATATTTTTCTCGGAATAGCAAACTCCTTTAACTCAGCAGTATTAATAGCAGCAAAGGTATTTTTTATCCATTCTCGCTCATTTTTTTGATTATCAAATTCAATCTTATTCGTAGTTCTAGATTCCAGATTTGCATTATTCAAGGTAAGCTTTTTTAGTTCATCTAATCCCAATTTATCAAATTCTTCCTTGGCTGGATCAATTGTTTCAGTTTTCTTTTTATCACCATCAGAAACTGTTTTATAGCGTAACTTCATTTCTGTAATATTCCTAATAGCCCTTTCTATTTCTTTAGAAATAATTATCTTCTGATCTGCTTGAAGATTGTCTTTACCTTTATCTGCAATATAGTCACAGAATTCCAAAATAAGATTTTCCATCTCATCAACTGTATAAGGCTCTATCTCTATATAAGTTTTTTCCGCAGCTTTGATAATTACTTCACATATAGTAGTTTTACCTGCTCCTGTTGATAATAACTCTTTGGTTTCGGTTACATTTCGAGACTTATTAGCAATAGTTTTGGAAATATTGAAGTCGCTTATTAAGTTAAAAATATGACAAATAGCTGTGGTTTTTCCTTGCCCAATAGTACCTATAAAAGCAATTTTATATTTCTCTATACTAAGAATTTTTTCTATTTCATCTAATCGTTCTAGCTTGGATTTCAAGTTATTGATGCACGTATAATTAGAAATATGATTAAGTATATTAATCTTAGAATGACCTAAAATTTTATTTATTTCCTTGTTCAAGTTTTGTTTCAAGGATGCAATCTCTTCTTGCCATGTTATCGTCAACATACTGTTTACCCTTTTTCGATGCTTACTTACTTGATATTTACAGTATGCCCATTATGGTTGAATATCTAACAAAAGTCTCATAAAACCACCAAACGCGCCTCTGGCAAGCCTTTAGTCACTTGGATGTGAGCAGAGCGATCGCTAATTTTGGTTAAGTTCGAGCTTCTGATAGAAATACATAAGGGCTACACAAACGTATGCATAGCCTTTTCGCAGGGAAGTCCGCGTCGGTAGACTTACGTATAGATATCGTGGTTAAGGCTTTGTATGTGAGCCAGTGATTTCCAGTCTAAGGACAATTTGCCAAAGTAAGATACTTCCAAATAACCTCCGCTTATGTGGGCAAATTGCAGTTACTTGATCAATTGAAATTTTTAGATATCTGACCAAAATCTAACCACTGGCAGTTAAGGAATAAATGGTTTTAAAATGGTGAAATCTGAAAATATTTATGGGTGCAGCTATGTCGCTACGCAATGAGCCTTTAGATTGGCAAGTTGAATCAAATGATCCTTATATACCAGTTTATCATCAAGGTGATTTGGTGGGATTTTTTAAACCAGATTATGCCAGTGAAGTTATTAAGTTTTTAAATGAGCAAGAAGTTTTAAAGAAAGCATTAAAAATGGCTTGTAATGATTTAATTAAAAAAATGGGCGGCGATACGAATAAGGTCAATTATTTAATGGGTAAATATATAATAAATAGTGAGCGTCCGAAGTATGGAACTAGAGCGATCGCTATTCTACTTGCTGATCGACAAAAAGAACTTGACTTGAGTAACCAGGAGTTTACTAAATTCTGCGATAGCTTTAAATTATCCCCTACTGAACTGAATAATATTTATGCTGGAGAAGCATTTGATGATAGTTTATTAGCGCCCATATCACGTATATTAGGGATTGCAAAAGAGCGGTTGCTGGAAGTGCGGGATGGTTCTGAAGAATCAAGTAACATATAAGCAGCAAATCAAAATCTTCAAATGATCTAAAATTGTGAAAACAGACATCATCTTTTATCGCCTGTTTCAAGAATTTCCTGATATCTTCTTTGAACTTATTGGTAATCCTCCAGAATCAGCTAGCCTTTATCAATTTTCATCAGTTGAAATCAAACAAACAGCCTTCCGAATCGATGGTGTATTTCTGCCTACACAAGGAAGCGAGAACCAGATTTACTTTGTTGAAGTGCAATTTCAAGCCGATGGGGAAATTTATTCACGATTGGTTTCAGAAATATGTTTATACCTGCGTCAGAATCAACCATCAAATGACTGGGGTGCTGTGGTTTTATACCCAAACAGAAATATAGATACAGGCGATATCAAACATTACCGTGAGTTTTTCACAAGTGGGCGCGTCAGGCGCATTTATTTGGATGAATTAGCTGAGGCTGCATCGCTTCCAATTGGCATTGCAACTGCTAAATTAGTAATTGCAACCGACGACATAGCGATCGCTAAAGCAAGAGAGTTGATAAACAGAACCAAGTCAGAGATAATTTCACCACAAAAACAGCAGCAATTATTACAATTTATAGAGACTATTTTGGCTTACAAGTTTCCCACAATGAGTAGGGAGGAGATGGAGGAAATGTTTGGCTTAAGCGAATTAAAGCAAACCAGATTTTATCAGGAAGCCTTTCAGGAAGGCGTTGAACAAGGCATTGAACGAGGCATTGAACAAGGCATTGAACGAGGCATTGAACAAGGCATTAAACAAGGCATTGAACAAGGCATTGAACAAGGTGAGCTTCAAGGTAAACTAAAAGCAGTACCAGGAATGTTGGCAGCAGGGTTGACTGTAGAACAAGTAGCACAGGCGTTAGATTTGAGTGTCGAAGAAGTCACACAAGCCGCGCAGTAAGATTCTTCTGATCAAGGAGTAGAGGAATTGGTGGACTACAACATAGGAACTAGAAGTTTCAAAGATACAAAAGTTTATCAAGAAGCATTTGAAGAAGGGCGTTTGGAAGGTTTAGTGCAATCAGTACCTCGTCTATTAGATTTAGCGTTAACTATTGAGCAAGTTGCGGAGGGATTAGGTTTAACTATAAACCAAGTTCAAAACGCGAAACTCTATCATGATGGCATCCAAATAGGGGAGCGTATAGCCAAATTAAAATTAATACCCACCTTATTGAAATTAGGGGTGACAGTGGAAAAAGTGGCTGAGGCATTTGATTTCAGTGTCGAAGAAGTCAGACAAGTAGCACAAAGTCAGCCTTGAGATAGATGTGGTAAGTTTTCTGGGTGACTCAAGCTAAATTTGTTTGTGGCTGTCCAGACTTGATCACGACGAATTTATAGTTAATTTTTGTTAATATTGGAAGCGGTGTTAGTACTTCGTCCTCAACCACCCACTCCCTACCTGAGAGAAACTTAATGCTGCGACTAGAACATATAAGTAAAATTTATCCCACAGGCGAAGTTCTCAAAGATATCAACTGGGAAGTTAAACCAGGCGATCGCATTGGCTTAGTCGGTGTCAACGGTGCTGGAAAATCTACCCAACTCAAAATCATCTCTGGGGAAATTGAACCCACCGCCGGCGAAATCATTCGTCCTAATAGCTTACACATAGCCTACCTCAACCAAGAGTTTGAAGTAGACCCCACCCGCACCGTTAGAGAAGAATTTTGGACTGTCTTCAAAGAAGCCAACGAAGTACAGTTATCTCTGGCGCATATACCACAAGAGATGGAAACGGCTACCCCAGAGGAACTTGATCGACTGATCGACAAGTTGGATCGCTTGCAGCGCAAATTTGAAGCTTTGGATGGCTACAACTTAGATGCACGTATCGGCAAAATCTTACCAGAGATGGGGTTTGGGCTAGAAGATGGCGATCGCCTCGTCAGCGCCTTCAGTGGTGGTTGGCAAATGCGGATGAGTTTAGGTAAAATCCTCCTGCAAAAACCCGACTTGTTGCTGCTGGATGAACCGACTAACCACCTGGATTTAGAAACCATTGAGTGGTTGGAAAATTACCTCAAAGGGCTAGTTACGCCGATGGTAATAGTCTCCCATGACCGGGAGTTCCTTGACCGCCTCTGCACCCAAGTTGTGGAAACTGAACGTGGCGTTTCCGCTACCTACCTGGGTAACTACTCGGCATATTTATTACAAAAAGCCGAAAATCAATCAGCACAATTGAGTGCTTACGAACGCCAGCAGAAAGAATTAGAGAAACAGCAAACCTTTGTTGATAGATTTCGCGCCAGTGCTACCCGCAGTACCCAGGCAAAAAGCCGGGAAAAGCAACTCGACAAAATCGAGCGCATTGAAGCACCCGTTGGTGGTATGAGAACTCTACACTTCCGTTTTCCCCCTGCACCCCGCAGTGGACGCGAGGTAGTAGAAATTAAAGATTTAACTCATCTTTATGGTGATAAAATCCTGTTTTTGGCAGCAAATCTCCTCATTGAAAGGGGCGATCGCATTGCATTTCTTGGCCCCAATGGTGCTGGGAAATCTACCCTTCTGCGCGTGATTATGGGTATGGAACCACCCACAGAAGGTATCGTTAAATTAGGCGATCACAACGTTCTTCCTGGCTACTTTGAGCAAAATCAAGCTGAAGCTTTAGATTTGAAGAAAACTGTCATGGAAACTATCCATGATGAAGTTCCCGATTGGGATAATCAAGAAGTCCGCACGCTTTTGGGACGCTTCTTATTTAGTGGGGACACAGTATTTAAAGCAGTTGGGGCATTAAGTGGAGGAGAAAAAGCTCGTCTGGCGTTGGCAAAAATGCTGTTACGTCCCGCGAACTTACTAATTTTAGATGAGCCGACAAACCACCTAGATATTCCAGCTAAAGAAATGCTGGAAGAAGCGCTCAAAAATTATGATGGTACGGCAATTGTAGTTTCCCACGATCGCTACTTTATTTCTGAAGTAGCTAACAAAATCGTCGAAATTCGTGATGGTGAATTCCGCGTTTACTTAGGAGATTATCATTACTATCTCCAGAAAATTGCCGAAGAAAAAGAACAAGCAAAATTAGCTGCAATAGAAGCTGAAAAAGCTGCTAAGAAAGCTGCAAAAGCTTCCGCAAAAAGGAAATGATGGGTTGGATATTGCCTTAGTAGTAGTGCTGAAGCGCTACTACTAAGTAATCACTCATTATTAGAGGCTGTTTGAAAAGTAATTGGATGTGATTTTAAGTACTTCTAGATCCCCCCTAGCCCACGCCAGTCGCTCCACTTGGGGAGACCCCAAGACCGCGCTGGCTCACCTTTTTAAGGGGGGAACCGAAACTCTAAGAGCAAGCCTTTTTAAGGGGGGTTGGGGGGATCTCCAAAGACTCAGGTGCTTCAAGAAAGGTTTGAAAACACGCCCTAGCTCCCCTTAAAAAGGGGGGAACCGGAATCAAAGTCCCCCAATTTATCGGGGGATTTAGGGGAATCTAGAACGTTTTGCTACCGACAAGAGGACTTTTCAAACATCCTCTTAGCGTTCAAAAACATCACAGGAAAATTGCTAAAACTTAAAAATATTTCAAAAAACTGTAAGTCCTTCATAAAAGAAGTTAATAAGCAAAAATTCACTTGCGGCGTGGATTAGCAGTGGTATCATTCGGGTATTACAAACAGTAAAGGGCAATTTTACTATGACCAAAGCACCTGTTGCTCCTGTGGTGCTAGTCATTTTAGACGGATGGGGCTACTGCGACCAAACGCGAGGAAACGCTATTGCTGCTGCTAAAACTCCCATCGTGGACAGTTTATGGGCAGTTTACCCGCATACCCTCATCCACACATCAGGAAAAGCCGTAGGGTTGCCAGAGGGTCAAATGGGCAACTCGGAAGTTGGTCATTTGAATATTGGTGCTGGGCGAGTTGTACCGCAAGAACTTGTACGCATCTCTGATGCAGTCGAAGACGGTTCTATTGCCTCCAACCCAGCACTTGTCAAAATTTGCCAGGAAGTTCGTTCTCGGAATAGCAAGCTGCATCTAGTCGGGCTTTGTTCTGAGGGAGGGGTACATTCGCATATCACCCATCTATTCGGACTACTTGACTTAGCCAAAGACCAGCGAATTCCAGAAGTTTGTATCCACGCCATCACCGATGGTCGTGACACCGCCCCAACAGAGGGTGTAAAAGCAATTACGCTCTTGCAAGATTATATAGACCGCGCCGGAATTGGGCGCATAGTCACCCTTAGCGGTCGCTACTACGCGATGGATCGCGATCATCGCTGGGATCGGGTCAAACGCGCCTACGATGTGATGACCCAAGATGGTGTGGGTAGCGATCGCAAAGCTGTGGAAATCTTACAAGCATCTTACGCCGAAGGGGTAAAAGATGAATTTGTCAACCCAATTAGAATTGCTCCCGGCGCAATCGAACCAGGGGATGGGGTGATATTTTTCAACTTCCGCCCCGATCGCGCCAGACAACTAACTCAAGCTTTGGTCAGTCCCAAATTTAACGGTTTTGAAAGACAGCGAATCACACCGCTATCTTTTGTTACCTTTACGCAGTATGATTCAGATTTACCCGTGGCTGTAGCCTTTGAGCCGCAGAATCTCAGTAACATTCTGGGAGAAGTTATAGCCAATCATGGTCTGAATCAGTTCCGCACCGCCGAAACAGAAAAATACGCCCACGTCACCTATTTCTTTAATGGGGGTCTGGAGGAACCTTTTCCCGGAGAAGATCGAGAACTGGTAAGTAGCCCGATGGTAGCGACTTACGATCACGCCCCAGCGATGTCAGCAGTAGCAGTTACAGATGTAGCGATCGCTGGGATTCAAAAGGGTACGTATTCCCTAGTTGTGATTAACTATGCCAACCCAGACATGGTAGGGCATACTGGTCAAATCGACGCTACCATTACAGCAGTTGAAATAGTTGATCGCTGTTTGGGACGCCTACTAGAGAGCGTGATTAAGGTCGGTGGTACAACAATTATTACTGCGGATCACGGCAACGCTGAGTATATGCTAGATAATGGGGGTAATCCCTGGACAGCTCATACCACTAACCCAGTCCCCTTCATCTTGGTGGAAGGCGAGAAAGTCAAAATCCCTGGATATGGTACAAATGTCGAACTGCGAAGCGATGGCAAGCTATCCGACATCGCCCCCACAATTCTAGAGATTTTACAGCTGCCTCAGCCACCAGAAATGACCGGGCGATCGCTGCTGAAAACAGCAGAATACGATCTGCAACGCACTCGCACCCCCGTGCAAATAGGACTGTAAAAGAGTTAGGAGTTAAAGAAGTCGGAAGTCGGAAGCGATGCCCTGAGCTACGCCGAAGGGTCGGAAGTCGGAAGTCGGAAGTCGGAAGTACAGTTTTGTAACGGGGATTTAGCGAGAAACGCGGTCTTGGGCAAAGCCCCAAGTAGAGCGATTTCTCAAGACAGACCCCGCCACAAAACTTGCTTTTTTATTGAACCGGGGGACTTAAACCCACCGAACTCGTTAATAGTGAGGAGTTTTTAGTTAACTCCTAACTTCTGAATTCTGACTCCTGAATTCTGACTCCTGAATTCTGACTCCTGAATTCTGACTCCTGAATTCTGACTCCTGAATTCTGACTCCTGAATTCT
>NZ_JBALBY010000064.1:0-27648 GCF_036919575.1 Nostoc sp.
AAGGTTTCGTTCGACTTGCATGTGTTAAGCATACCGCCAGCGTTCATCCTGAGCCAGGATCAAACTCTCCGTTTTGGTTTGTTTGTTTTAGCTCTATAGCTGCTCTTTTACAACTTCAGCTTAGTTTTCTTTATTTGCTTGACGCAAAACACTTGCTGTATAATCGCTTTCAAACTATAATATTTTCAAGGTTCGGTGTCCTTTTGGCGTCGCTCTTTCGCGCTCCGCTTCAGGCACTTATTCAATATAGCGAACCTCTTTTATCTTGTCAACTATTTTTCCAAAAATATTTTTGGACTGTTTTCGATTCTCCATCAAAGCCTTAGATAGTAAGGGTTTTAGGCTATAGTATTCCTGGAAGTCACTAAGGAAGCAATAAGGTTGTGAGGAAGTCTGGTGTTTTGCCGCCTTGGCTGGTTTTAGATCCACTATTGCGTGGCTGGTTGTTGGAGGATATTGGCAGGGGCGATCGCACAACAAATACGCTATTAGTAGAAGATGTGACGCTTGGCTCGGCTAAATGGATCGCTAAAGCTTCAGGGATAATTGCTGGCTTACCAGTTGCAGCTAGGGTGTTTCAGATATTGAATGAAAAAGTCAGCTTTGTGGCGGTTGCGGCTGAAGGTGTATGGTGTGAGCCGGGACAGGTTGTAGCTGAAGTTCATGGTTCGCTGGATGCGCTGCTGATGGGGGAACGGGTGGCGCTTAACTTGGCTATGCGGTTGAGTGGGATTGCGACGTTGACTAATATATATGTAGAGAAAATTGCTGATTTACCTGCTCAGTTGGTGGATACGCGTAAAACGACACCTGGGCTGAGACTGTTGGAAAAGTACGCGACTGCGGTGGGTGGGGCGATTAATCACCGCATGGGGTTGGATGATGCGGTGATGATTAAGGATAATCACATTGCGGCGGCTGGAGGAATTGGAGAAGCAGTTATCCGTATTCGTTCTCAGATTCCTTATCCGTTGACAATAGAGGTAGAGACGGAAAGTTTAGAGCAGGTGAAAGAAGCTTTGAAGCATAACGCTGACATTATTATGTTGGATAATATGCCTTTGGATATGATGTGTCAGGCGGTGCAGTTGATTCGGCTGAAGGATAGCCGGGTGAAAGTTGAAGCTTCGGGGAATGTGACTTTGGAAACGATTCGCGGTGTTGCAGAGACAGGTGTGGATTATATTTCTAGCAGTGCGCCAATTACTCAGTCGAAGTGGTTGGATTTGAGTATGAGGATTGTACTTTAATTGTCAAAATATCAGTAAAAGTTTATAAATACATAGGAAAAATTACATAGGAAAAATTTACGTAAATTTTACTATTGCTACTTAGAAGAATGTTGTCATATAATGTAAAAAAAGTTACCTACAGAAAAATATAAAATGAAAGACGAATTAATTGCAGGGATGACGACATTTGCAGGTTATTCATTAGGGTCAATTACCGTTGCTACAGTACCTGTAGTTGTTACTACTACTACATCTGCTGGTGGTATTGCAGGTTGGTTAGGCTTTACAACAGCTGCTACAACAATCATGGCTGCTCCAATTACTGTACCAGTGGGTGGGATTGTAGCAGCAGGAGCATTACTGACTTATGAAGGATATAAAGTATATAAACATATCAAAAGTCGAGAATGTCAATCCTAGACTTTGAATTATTGTGATGAACACTGCTTACCCTAATTTTTTACATATTTCAAGAGATTAGAAGATAGTATAGCGGTTTGCAGTTGAGTCCAATACAGACCTAACCCCCAACCCCTTCCCTACAAGGGAAGGGGAGTAAGATTCAAAGCCTCTCTCCTTGTAGTAGAGAGGTGAAAACTGTACTGCACTCAGCCAAGAACTGCTATATTGATGCAACTTTTAAGTTAGGTATCTTGGGTAAAACGAAGCGATATGCAGCGTACTATTCTGTAACTAATTTAAAGGAATGTGGCTTGATCAATGAGTAAAAAGTTAAGACAGCAACTAAGGACAATCACCCTAGCTTTCATTCTGTTTTCTGCCATCGATAATTTGTGCTGTTACGGGTACTTACACAAACAGTAGGTTAACGGCTAATTTTTGTTAGACTGCGATGTGAAATAAGAAGAGCGAGAAAAAAGCGATCGCTGAAGTCTAGACTTGATGGTTCAGTCCTTGCTCATCTGAAAATTTACCATTTCATAAATATCAGTGAATGAAATTTGGAAATTTAGAGAAGCCAGTGTTAACAATGCATCGAGTGATTCATATTCAGTTAATACCCATTTACCATCTGAGTTTTTAGCAAATTGCTCAACGTAAAATTTGTATTGGTCGATTAGGATATATTCTTTAAATTCAGGAATTGAACGATAACAACGAAACTTATCTGATTCGTCATAACTTCTGGTTGATTTTGACAAAACCTCAATAATTATTAACGGATTTGTAACAGTGGTAGTGCTGTCACTTTCATACACTGGTTCTCCCGCGATCGCCATAATATCTGGATATGTGTATCTTCTGTAGCCTGGTGTCCACAAACGCACATCGCTAGTAAATAAATTATAATTTTGCCCTCTCAAAGCAAATTTTAAATGAGCAACTAAATTAACGATGATATGTTTATGATTAGTTGTACCCCCTGCCGTTGGCACTATTTCTCCATCTCGGTATTCACTTTTGGATTCGGCTGCTTCTTCTAGTGCTAAATATTCTTCACGGGTGTAATAGCGTTTTCCTGTCTGTGTTTGCATAAAAACCTCTTTGACAATTCAAAATTCAAAATTTAAAATTGAAGAGAGCAATCTTCATTATTTCCTGATTTAAGCAATACTGCCCCGCTTTCTCGCTTCTTTGTAGGAAGTTCCGACATTTTTCAAACCAGCTTTAATCATTTGTTGTTCGAGGAGGGCGAAGAAACGCGCTCTATCGCCACCTTTTACTACTGCTTGATTATGGGCTTCGGCGATCGCTACAGGGTAGCCATATCCTTTTTGTACTTGTGCTAGCATTAGTCCCAATGCTTGGTCTAGCATGGTTGCATTATCCGCTACCCATGCCGGAACTTCGATTCGGGCGATTTCAGTACCAACATGGACGTAGCAAAAGTAAATGGTTTGATCTCCGTATAGTTCGAGAATGGGGGAATTACTGCGCCACAAGGTACTGCGTTGTCCTGGTTTGAGTCGGGTTGCCCAAACGGAAGTATCTCGCAACTGTTCAAAAATTTTACAAGGTACTTTTTCTAGCTGATTTGGGCAATGACTTTTACAGTCTGGCGCTGGATGGGGACAAGCTAACAACCGTAAAAAGTTCATTGTTTCGATGCTGCGAGAGGCGCTGAGATAGCCCATCAGGGGAATTTCAGCATCACGCATCTGCTGCCAAGCTTCGAGGATGGGGGGTAAAATGCGATCGCGTGCATCCATCGGCAATTGTTCTAAAAACCAGTAAATTAATGAACCATCTACCATCGCTAGTGCTGGCGCTTCCCCCTTCGTCGCACACGCAAGTTCTGCTAACACTGTTGTTTCTGATGCAGTGCGGCGAAAACTCATCCATTCCTCGGTTCTAATTCCCCACTGCCGAGACATATATAAATCTTCCGGGCGGTAAAATACCTCTGGCAAACTATCAAGTAGCGGATGGCGATTTTGTCCGTAGTGTAAGACTACTCTGCCGATATTCAGGAGATAACAGTAAGCAATTTCGTGATGGTTGGGGGCAATTTGGGAACCATCGGTAGCGATGACAGTATGAATTTTTGGAGGAACTGGGATATCAATGCAGGTTTCTAGTGGTTCAATTGGGGTAGCATTAGCAAAGAGAATGCGATCGCGCCATTTTTCCTGGCGATCGATTAAATCTTGTTGACACTCGTAAGCATTTTTGAGATGTTGTTGCGCCAATTCTAAACGCTGCCGACTGGCAACAGCTTCTAAGGTAAGATGCTGACTTAAACCCTGCATTTGTCGCGCCAGTTTTGTCAGGTCAAGCATAAAGGTAAGTCAAGAGTGAAGAGTTATGAGTTATTATTTCATTGAAATGTCAGGACGGAAGCTCTGATTTCTAATCCTTGTTATTTACGTACATCTTTATAAATATTCTACTTCGTTGATTTCAGTCCACTTGAGTGGACTTGGGCTATTAGCCCGGAACTGAAGTTCCGGGCAGGATATCGCTAAGGGCAACAATTTGACTGTTTCAAACATCTGGGCAATGACAAGCCCCTTTAGGGTGAAGGCATCAAGAGATTATTGCAACAGGTTTAATACAGCAGAATTCAGAAGCGGAGCTTGGGATTGCTCCGCCGAGGCATCATAATTCAGAAGTAAAACAGGCTTTGAGACGAATCGTTGTGTACTTCACCTTCCTTGAAATCTACTGTATATTAAAGCCAACTTGAGAAATCTTTGGCAAATTGAGACAGTGATAACAACTGAATCCGCCGATCATTTTGGGCATCTTCACGTTCTGCTTGAGTATTATAGCCCCAGTCTGCAAGGAACAGTTTCACATCTTCAAGGTCTATTTGCTGTTGAACTAAGTGCAATGTCGTGAGTCTATCTTCTACAAACCATAGACTAACTGGCTTGTCTGTTTCTGCCTGCTTTAATTCTCGCAGAATTTCGTATTTAGAACGCTTGACTTCTTTCCCAAAAATTGCTGCTGCGGGTAAATTCACTCCTTGTTGTTGCAACAACTGCTGTATAAAACGCCCTTCTTTAGTTGTCACAATGTATAGCTTAACTCCACTGTCAAGAGTTAATTTTATTTTTTCTATTACACCCGGATAAAATCTATGCAGACTTAGCCAACCTTCTAAATCGGTGGTAATCCATTCATCCCGTTGGTTATCTAGTTTTGCACCAATTTCTCTTGCTTGTAGCTTGTCATTTAACAAAAGTTTCGGGGCGATGCTTGGCCATTCATGAAGAATTTTTTCATCAGGAATTCCATCTACCAAAGCTTTGATTAAAATGGGCATTTCCCAACCTGTTTCAATTACAGGTCGCAGGCGATAGAATCTCAAAGCTAAATCATCTGGTGGTGTGTGGTTAACAGGCGACCAAATTTCACAGTAGGTGAGCCATGCTACCTCAAAATATTCAATTAGTCCGTCGCAAATCACTCCATCAAAGTCCAGGGCTAAAATCGTGGGACTACTTGCGGTCATTGTTTTGAGGATTAAAACTGCTCTTGTCAGCTTACCTGACAAATTCAAATCATGCAGTAATTTTTATTAGTCTTTTATAATTTATAACTTGCTCAAAAAGTATGGAGGCATTGCCAATCTGATTTGATATTGGTAGGTTAACGAGGATCTACAGCAGGTTTGTGATCAACTAAACGAATTTGGTTTTGCTTGACTACTACAGTGATTAGTGGCAGAGAACGTTTAGCTGGGCCATGAACGACTCGACCCTGAGAATCGTATTCAGACCCATGACAAGGGCAAATAAAGTGATTCTTCTCAAGATTCCACTCAACTGTACATCCTAAATGAGTGCAAATTGGATTGATAGCGTACTCAGCAATCTGTGGCCCGTCTTGAATGATCAGATAATCAACGCTACGATCTGGCAAACCTTGGACAAAAATCGGAATTCCGGGCTTTGCAGTTGCCAATAGTGCATTAGCCTGAATTTCCTTGTGGTCTTTAGTCAGTGCCACAGAACCTGGAAGATAATTTTGACAGCGTGAATTCTTTGGATACAGTGAGCAAAGGGTTTCTAGGTCTATTTCACGACTTTGGCTGACTTTGGGAAATAGATATCCGATCGCTACTGATGCAACTGTAGTACCTAGCATGTAGGTTAAGAAATCCCGGCGGGTTTTTATCCTCGCTGGAATTTTGTCATTAATAGAAGAATGTTCTTTCATGACTTAATTTACCAAGAAATGTTTAATATCATACTACGACGCGATCGCATTAGGATTATCCTTTAGTTTTAAGATACTTAGCGGTAAAAATCCCGTATTTAAGACTAGGTGGTAACGCCAACACAAACAATCCCGATACTACTAAAACGATCGCAGTCCCAGAGGGCAAGTTATAAAAGTAGTTGAGGTACATACCGCTAATACTAGAAAATACCCCAATTACCGTTTCGGGGAGAGGAATGTAAGCGAGGTTTCTAGTATATTTTGTGACTTTTTAAACCTCCTCTTAGCACCATAAGTCCAAAGATCAGCCGATTGACTGGCAAACTACTTTAACAGATTACCCTGAGTTTAAGTCCCCCGGTTCAAAATCGCGCAAGTTTTGGGTCGGGGTCTAAATAAGAGTTACAAAACTTAATTACGAATTACGAATTATTTAATTGGGATGAGTACCGAAGAACAACCAAGCGCTCAAACAGTCGATAGATTGGTTGAGTCAATTAAAAATATCGGCGTTTCCGCAATTTTTTCCGAAACTGCAATTAACCCAGCTTTAATTAAAACTGTTGCTCAAAAATCAGGGGTGAAATTAGCACCAAATCAACTTTACTCTGATTCAATTGGTGCAAAGGGAAGTGATGAGGATTCCTAAATCAAAATGATCGAAGCGAATACCCGCAGCATTGTAGAAGCATTGGGGGGAAATATATGTCATTTCAACTAAAGAAGTAAATTCATCCGATCAAATATCTAACCTCAGAGGTGTTTCGCTCAAATCTATTCTGAAAGTCTCTCCAGAGAAAGAACTCTTTATATCTTCGATTTTCTATAGTGTTATTGGTAAAGCTACATTGTTTAATACCTGAAAAAACCATGACTGAGAATAATCAAGAAAATCAAATTAATCAACCAGTGAGCGAAGATACAGATTTACGCGAAGAACCAAACGTCAAAGAAAGAAACTTAACAGCGAATCCGGGAGATAGAATTGCTGATGAATCTCAATCAGTTGAAGAGAAGGGTCAGCAGCTAGCTGTTGATGATGTACCAGACATTACAGGAGACAGAATCACAGTCCCGACTTACTTCGTTGTGGATGAACCCAACGGCGAAAAGAAGGCACTCCACCACGTTAAAGATGCTGAAGAGATTTCCGACGTAATTCGGCAAGCACGAGTTGACGAAAATGGAAATCGAATTTGGTAGTAGTTTTTCATTGAAAAGACACGGGGATACAGGGTTCTTTCTTTGCGTCCCCGTATCTGTCTTATTTGGTCAAGTTAGTCTATTAATGACGCAATCAAAATCTGGAAATTCTTCCAGGATGAACAGTAATGGCAAATGTCACAAGGTTAGTTAAGAGTCAACGAGAAGCAACACAGCGACCAAGTTATACAATAGCTGTTCGCAGACGTTGAACTAACAATAGTTATGAACATTATGCCCTCAACACAACAGCAAGTTACTTCTACTGATAGCTACAACTACCTGCTATTCTTACCCGATGGACTACGCCCCCCCGGAGGCGATCGCAATGAAATACAACAGCCACTTTTGCCAACAATCCTGTTTTTACATGGTGCGGGTGAGAGAGGTTCTGACTTAGATAATGTGAAAAAGCAGGGTGTTGCCAAAATTGTTGAACAACAGCCAGACTTTCCCTTCATTGTGATTTCTCCTCAATGTCCGCGCGGTGAATATTGGAATATAGAACGATTGAGTGTCCTTCTAGATGAGGCGATGTCTCTTGACTCCCCCCAAAGTGCTTACGCATCCTATGTTGATCCAGATCGGGTTTACCTGACTGGCTTAAGTATGGGTGGTTACGGAACATGGCATTTAGCAGCAGCACAGCCCCAAAGATTTGCTGCGATCGCGCCTATCTGTGGCGGTGGTAATCCACAAGCAGCACGTAAGTTGAAAAATCTTCCTGTGTGGGCATTTCACGGAGCCAAAGATAATGTCGTTCCCTTAAAGGAGTCTGAAATCATGGTTTCTGCACTCAAAGCCCGCGACGGGAATGTAAAATTTACAGTTTACCTAGAAGCCGAACACGACTCGTGGACGCAGACATACAATAATCCAGAACTTTATAAGTGGTTTTTACAGCATCGGCGGCAGCCGATTGCGGGTTAAATTTGTCGAATGATATTTACAATTTATCTGGTATTTCTATATCAATAGACACCGTTTCCAACTCAGCTTCTAACTGCTCAATCGTTGGTAAATTTCCTTGCAACGGTTCCGGTAAAGTATCTTTTAGCTGATATGCCGAAACACCAATCGGCTTATGCATATCCCGCAGAGAGTATTCGGCAATTACCTTATTTTTGCTTTTGCACAAAATCATCCCAATCGTAGGCTGATCATCTGGGTGTCTCAATAAATCATCTACTGCACTAACATAGAAATTCATCTTGCCAGAAAACTCTGGCTTGAACTTTTCAAGTTTCAGATCAATCACTATATAGCAGCGTAAACGCAAGTGGTAAAACAACAAATCAATATAAAAATCTTCCCCGCCAACTTCAAGATGATACTGACTACCAACAAAAGCAAAACCAACTCCTAACTCGATTAAAAAATCGCGGATGTGGTTGATTAAAGCACGTTCCAAATCACGTTCTACAAAATCTTCCCCTAAATTGAGAAAATCAAAACTGTAAGGGTCTTTCAACAATTGCTGTGCTAATTCTGATTGTGGTTGAGGTAGAGTACGGTTAAAGTTGGTGGTTGCTTTACCCTGACGGTGATACAACTTACTTTCAATTTGGTGAACTAAAACATTTCGACTCCACCCATACTGGATTGTCTGTTGTACGTACCACAAGCGTTCTGTTTGGTCTTTAATGGTATCCAATATACGGACATTATGACCCCAAGGAATTAGTGCAACAACCTGTTGCACTAATTCCTCATCTGGATAAGCTTCGGCAAATGCCCGCATATACTTAAGGTTGCGAAGCGAAAAGCCCTTCATCTCAGGAAAAGCTTTCTGCAAATCAGCCGCCAGACGATTGATAACTTTTGCTCCCCAACCCTGCTGCTGTTGGCGATTCAGAATATCTCGCCCAATTTGCCAGTACAGTAATACTAATTCTTTATTGACTGCAACTGCCGCCCGTAATTGAGCGCTAGAAATTCGGCTTTTTAGTTCAGTTAAAAAATCTTCATAACCAACGATCGCAGATGCGCCCCTTCCTGAAGCTTCGGATTTATCGTCTCTAGGCATAAAAAAGAATTAACGCTACTTCTATACTGCCAGCATCACGCAAAATTTTGCTAACCAAACTAAGGATACACTCAGCAGCGAGTCCGAAATAATGGTTTCCGTGCTGAAAGGCTGCGGCGGGAAGGGAAATTTCCAGTTTACCCAGAAAGCGATCGCAATACAACAATCCAGCATCGGCAAAAGAAGGCTGTGAGTTGCCTTTGATATGGAGTTTGTAGAGATTACAGCAGATTCAAAGCCTTCCCTAAACCTACTCAAGGTTGTCTGTGCTGTGGTAAACCAGTAGATGCCATTAACGATCGCCTGTTGTGATAATCACAACCCAGGATGTTATCTTGGGTTACTACTTGGTATCTAGATATACTTATTTACTACAGTAGTGTCTGTCTCAACCATCAAATATTATTAGGACAGCCTTAAGACAGTTAGGACAGGTTTAGGTATTCAAGCTCTGTACGACAGATGGAGAATAACGGATTTGAACCGATGGCCTCTGCGGTGCGATCGCAGCACTCTACCAACTGAGCTAATTCCCCTTAATCGATGCCAAGTCAAGAGTAATATCACTCATTAACTCAATACACTATCACCATAAAATATTCTAACATTCAGTTAGCGATTGCTGAGGCTGTTTTTGGGAATAAATCTTCTGCACCCGTTCGAGTTCCAAATCACTGAGATAATCAACAGTCCAGTTACAGCAGCGCTGGAGCATGTGAAATGGGTATGTATTCGCTACCCCAACAACTTGCATTTGCGATCGCTTCGCCGCTTCGATACCTGCTGGAGTATCTTCAATTGCCAAACACTCTTGTGGTTGAAGATTCAATTCAGGATATTCTTTATTCAGGCGTTTCACTGCCAATAAATAACCATCGGGTTCTGGTTTACTGGTGGTGATGTCATCACCTGCGACGATAATTTTAAAATGTTGGGCTAGTTTAGCTCGATGGAGTACCAATTCGATTTCTTTGCGAATAGCGCCACTGACTAAGCCGATTTTTATCTGGCGCGATCGCACCTGAAATATTAAGTCTTCTACACCTGGATATAAAGGCAGTTTCTCTATTTTCTCTAGTTCCACCGTATAGGCTTGTGCTTTCCGGTACAGCAACTGAGTTAAATAGCTTTCGTTAGCGACTCTACCACGATTAGCGAGTAATTGCTGAAAACAAGCGCGATCGCTGCGTCCAAGAGAAGCTTGACGCTCATCAACCCGTTGGGGTTGGAGATTTTCTTCAATGAGAATCTCATCTATCAGTTGCAGGTGGATTGGCTCATCGTTAATGATCACACCATTAAAATCAAAGAGAACTGCCTTTAAACTCATGCGATTATGCCAAATACTGGAGATCTAAGTCCCTCCAAATCATTATTATCTATTGATGTGGGAGCATACTGGCGAACATTTTCGGTTGTAATCGGTTTAACGCCGCTAGTTACCTGATTTATCCATCATATATCTTGCGGCAGCTACGCCCGTCGTAGACATCGCACAGCTTCAAATCCGACTGCATCCATCTTCGCTTCCACGCTACCAGCAGCATACTCACTTGACGCGAGCTTAGGCAACGACACCCTGATTAGTAGTTCTGATAATCATACCTGATTGCCGTGACCATCGGCTTGACGCTTGTAACTTATTTTGTTACAGTTGTAGTATAAAGAAATTACTCCTAAAAGTAGTTCTTCAGCTTTACGAAAATTGAGTCAGCCAAATGAAAGACAATACAACATTTAAATTGCTACAACTAACTAGGTAATGGTTTATAAACCATAGTGATAATTATCAATGTCATATACCAAATCCGAAATCTAAAATCTAAAATCCAAAATAGAAAAGATTATGCCCTACGAAAAGTTAGAAATTACCACACCAACACCCGTCTTATCTTGGGCAAATCACTGTTTGGGGTCAGAAGAAACCAAGATGGCAAAGAATATGGCATCGCTACCATTTGTGTTTAAGCACATAGCCTTGATGCCAGATGTTCACTTAGGAAAAGGTGCCTTAGTGGGTTCTGTAATTGCGACCAAAGAGGCAATTATACCAGCTGCTGTCGGCGTGGATATTGGTTGCGGGATGAGCGCTATCAAAACAGCATTTACCGCCGAACAACTAGAAGGTAAACTGAAGAAAATTCGCTTGGATATTGAAGCAGCAATTCCTACTGGATTTAACGAAAACAAAGACGTTGAAAAATCTGTCACCAACTGGCAACACTGGGATGATTTTAAAGACTTGCATCGCGGCGTGCAAGACCTACAAACTAAAGCGATGAAACAGATGGGTTCTCTCGGTGGAGGAAACCATTTTATTGAAGTGTGTCTTGATACAGAGAATCAAGTTTGGCTAATGTTGCATTCTGGTTCGCGGAACATCGGCAATAAACTAGCCCAGTGTCATATTCATACAGCTAGAGAATTAGCAAAGATGGCAGGTAATAAATTGCCTGACCCTGATTTGGCTCACTTTGTCGCTGGTACGCCAGAATTCCAAGCATACTGGCACGATTTGCAATGGTCACAAAACTATGCGCGTGTCAACCGCGATGTGATGATGGCGCGTTTTAAGCATATTGTCGAGAAGCATCTGGTAGGTGGGAAGGCAACTAAACCTTTATTGCAGGTTAATTGTCATCACAATTACGCCGAAAAAGAAGTGCATTTTGACGAGGATGTATATGTTACTCGTAAGGGTGCAGTCCGCGCCCAGATTGAAGATTATGGGATTATTCCTGGTTCGATGGGGGCAAAATCTTTCATCGTTAAGGGTAAAGGTAATGCCCACAGCTTCTGTTCTTGTTCCCACGGTGCAGGGCGTTTAATGTCAAGAAATAAGGCGAAAAATGTCTACACACTTGATGATTTGATAGAGCAAACAAATGGCGTAGAATGTCGCAAAGATGAGGGTGTGTTAGATGAAATTCCTGGTGCCTATAAGCCGATAGAACAAGTTATGGAAAATCAAGCGGATTTGGTTGGAGTTGTAGCAACACTTAAGCAAGTTCTTTGTGTGAAAGGATAAATTAGTTAGGGTGGGTAATGCCCGCCTTTTTTATTTTTTAAACGCAGAGGCATACTGAGGTAAGCGCAAAGGTACGCTGAGGAATAAATGATTGTTTTAAGTGAATCAACTGAACAAATAGAGGCATCTGCCAGCGCTAGCGAAAATAAGTTAATGAGTGAGGCTGCCCAATTATTAGGGTGTAGAGTCTACTATATCCCGCGAGATTTTGAACGGTGTGGTACAGCAGAAAATGCTCTATGGCACATTCCTAACTATCCTCAAGCAACTGCTGGTATCTGGATAGGATATATTCCTGAGTTTGATCGTTACAAAGCCATATATCATGCAGCCTTGGCTAAGGGCATAAAACTACTTAATACTCCTTTAGAACACCAGACAGCACTAGAGTTTGACCTATTTTACCCTCACTTAAAAGGATTGACACCTGAGAGTTTAGTAATTACCTCAACAAACGAATGTATTGAGGCTAGTGAATTATTGGGATTTCCTCTGTTTGTCAAAGGCGCAGTTCAATCTAAAAAAATGCAAGGATGGGGGTCTTGTGTAGCGAATAATCAGGAGGAATTAGTCAGACTGACAGAATCGTTATTAAAATTTAAATCGGGTTCACGAGGTAGAGTTATTGTTAGAAAATTAGTAAAGTTGTGGCATAAACGCCTAGCTCCAAATCGCTTTCCAATGGGAAGAGAATTTAGATGCTTTATTTATAATCAGCGAATTCTAAAATATGGATATTATTGGGATGGGCAAGATGACTTGAGCAAGTTATCAAAACAAGAAGAGACGCAAGTATTAAAGTTGGCAGTCCTAGCCTCTGAACGCCTTGGTGTTCCTTATATAGCAATTGATATCGGGCAATTAGAAAGTGGAGAATGGATAGTGATAGAAACAGCCGATGCACAATTTGCTGGTCTGAGTCACATTCCTGCACTTGAGTTATGGAATAAGTTAAAAGATATACGCTGATCATTGGGAGCGATGTCTACGACGGGCTATTCGGCGTCGCCCTATTGAAATTATCCCACAGCGCCGAGTCTGCGATCGGCAAATTCTTCATCTGGGAATGGCACTCAAAGCAGAGCTTGAAGCCGGATGTCCATCTGGTAAACTATATGGTGAATCAGTTGCTATTGCTCTAGCAGTCCATCTCCTCAATAAGCTAGAGAATTGAATGGAGGATGGTTTCATCCTAGAAAAAATCCCTTGTTAGATGTTTCATCAGAGCAAATGGCAGAATTAAAAGCAGAGTATCGTCAAAAAAATGAAGCAGAAGCAACAGAGCAAGGAGTTTGGTATGAAAATCTGACTTTTTTTGTAACTGGTCGAAAGGTTTAGGGCAAACTCTAACTTTCTATTGTATTTAGCCAATTCATTAAATCAGCTTCACTGGCAAAATCTAGTAATACTTCACCCAAATCCTCTAACTGAGCCAGGGACAACTCTTGCAACCGAGATTGTAACTGAGAATTAATTGAACCAAGCCGACGAGTTAATAAACGCATCACTAGCCTCAGTTCTGATTGTCTTCCTTGTTCAATACCTTGTTCAATGCCTTGTTCTCTCCCTTCTTGAAGTCCTTCTTGGAGAATTTCTTGATAAATGGTAGATTCTCTCATATCTTCTCTCCTCAAAAACTGACGAATGAGTTCCGGCTCGAATACTAACCCTGCTAGAAGTTGGGTACATACCGAGATACTTTGCTTGGTGGCTGCTTCTTCAATCATACTCACCTGAACTGCCACCTGTTGAAGTAAGCTTTGAGGAGAATCTGTTCGCGCCAAAGTTGCCAGAGGTAATAAACCAGGAGATAACATTAACGGTTCTGGATCTTGTTCCCAAATTCGGATGACGCGGTAACGGTGGGTAGTATTGCGGGTAGTAAATTCATTTACAAATACAGCTTCTGAAGTTGTGGGTTTAAGGAAAATCACTACCTGCTCGATATCGCAATTGTATTGTCGATATAGCCGCACCCAATAATCCAACATCCGCAGTGGCAAGGGTGGTGTCGATGCTGGTAAGGTTTGAAACTCTAAATGCAGTATTTGATTGGCAGTTTGCAAAAAGGTTACTGAGTCGGCACGAATTGGTTCTTGATTTAATTCTGTTTTGAGAATCTGGATATCCCTTGTCTCAGATGCGAGTAAGTAGCGGATAAAATCTTCTGGATATTGCTCAACTAAATATTTCAGGGTGTTGTCGTATGTCACTTTGATATCAGTTTGGACAAAAAAAATTTAAGCTTATACCAATTTGAACAAAATGTAGCAGATACAAACCTGGAAACCCATATGAAATCTGGCTTTCTTAATTTTGAATTTTGAATTGGTATTAGGGATTGTTTATTGTTAGCGCTACTCTACGAAAAACTGCTGTTCGCTGATAGCGCTAACATTTAAATTTGACGTCTTTTAAAAATTACATTGTCAAAGATTGAGGATTCGTCTCAATCAATTTCGCTAAATCTTGCAAGAACGCCGCAGCATGGGCACCGTAAATAATCCGGTGGTCGGAAGTAATATTGACTTGCATTTGTTGCCGCACGCCAAATAAACCGTCGGGTGTTGCTACCACTTGCGATCGCGATGCCCCGATCGCTAAAATTGAACCTTGTCCAGGCGGCAAAATCGCATCAAATTTATCTACACCAAACATCCCCAAATTTGACAGGGTAAAAGTACCACTGTTGTACTCTTGGGGCTGTAATTGTTTTGCCCTCGCACGTTCTACCAAAGATTTCCAAGTACGCGATAGAGAATATATATCCACTGCGTCGGCATTTTGCAGCACAGGCGTAATCAATCCGCCATCATCCATCGCTACTGCTACGGAAATGTTGATATCAGAATGATAAACAATACCCTGCTCTGAGTAGCTAGCATTTAACAATGGGTGTTTTTGCAACGTCACCGCTACAGCTTTCGCCAGTAGCGCTGTCATTGTCACGCCTTTGGATTTAATTTGTTTATAAAGTTTGTCTAATCCATCGGTGGTAATTGTATAACCAACACGGAAGACGGGTACAGATATGGTAGCTACCATATTCCGCACTACGGCATTTTGGAAGGTAGTTAGAGGCACGATTTGACCAGGAACAGCCGCTACCACGGTTGCGGGTGCTGGTGTCCGAGGTGCTGGGGGTGCAACTGGGGCGCTGATTGGTACGGGTGCTGCTGGGGCAACTGGGGCAGGGGCGGGTTGTTTGCCCTGATTGGACAATGCTTCGACATCTTCGGCGACAATGCGACCGTGGGGGCCACTGCCTTGGAGAGTAGTTAAATCAACTTTAAGTTCTTTAGCTAATTTGCGGGCACGGGGTGAAGCTACAAGCCTTCCTTCTTTGTGGTTAGAGCCGTTTTGAGACGCTAAGGCAGGTGTTGCGGCTGAGGCTGTGCTGGCGGCAATTGGTTCAGGGGAAGAGATAGCACTAGCAGCCCCGCCGCCGGAATTGGCCAGAGATTTCGCCTGTTCAATTTCAGCTTCCGTTTCGGCGATGAAGGCGATCGCAGATCCTACCGGGGCAGTTTCACCAGCTTCAACTATGATATGAGCCAGAAATCCCTCATAAAAGGTTTCTACATCCATATCTGCCTTATCTGACTCTACAACCACCACTGTTTCGCCTTTTTCCACCTTGTCACCTGGCGATTTCACCCAGGAAACGATTTTGCCTTCCGTCATGGTAGAACTCAGCGCCGGCATAAATACTTCGTGAATGCTCATAGGGTGGTTTGGGAATCAATGGTTTATGGACTTTAACAGCTTTTGTCAGATTGAATTGTATCTTGGTGGGGGAGTTTTGGACTGTTTATATTTTAGGTTGGGGGAGTGGGGAGTGGGGAGTGGGGAGTGGGGAGATGGGGGAGATGGCGGAAAGTTCCTAACTCCTAACTCCTAACTCTGCCGATTTTAGATTTCTCCTTCAATCCAAAATCCAAAATTCAAAATCTAAAATTGAATGACTTTTGACTTTAGGAACCTAAATATAACTTAGAGGTCTATAATACAGAGCTATCCTCAATGGTTAGCCAATATCTCGATTTCGTTTTAGTTGTTGACTTGCAAAAACCACCACGAGTTTCTCACAGATTAAATAGGATTGCTATTTATTTCCTCATAACCACTGCTTAAGATACAGGAGCTTCTCACAGATAGAGGATATGGGATGCAGTTCAATCTAGAATTCAAAATTGGTAATAAACCTATTTGAAATTCCTGTTTACTTTTATGTCGGCAAAGTTGAAATTCTTTTTGATTGTGATATTAGGTATCTTTGCCACTGCTGGCACCGGAGTTTATATTATCCAGCGCCAGCCATCGGCACCGATTGTTGAGACTAGTGATGGGCAAACCCAGCAGGTGACAGCAATACATCAGTCTCAAGAGGTTGTGGCATACTCAGATCGTTTCGATTATAAAACTATACCTCTAGAAAAGATCAACTCATCTCTCCAAGGTAGTGATCCTGCTACCCTCGCCCTGAATGCCTTTGACGACATCGGATCAGTGGGAGGAACGCGAAAGGTAGAGGTAACTTATCCGCAACGAAATCAGGCTTTTGTGATGATTACGGAAATTAAGCGGGGTGATGATTCAGTTAGTACAGTTAAATATCGAATTGAGATGACCACCTTTGGGCGATCGCTTTTTATTAGCTCTCCTCCAGTCTGGCAAATTGTTTGGGCTGGAGTGAAGACTTAGTTAGGAGTTAGGAGTGAGGAGTGAGGAGTTAGTGAGGAGTGAGGAGTTAGTTAGGAGTGAGGAGTTAGTTAGGAGTGAGGAGTGAGGAGTGAGGAGTGAGGAGTGAGGAATTAGTTAGGAATTTAAACTCATAACTCATAACTCATAACTCATAACTCCTAACTCATAACTCCTAACTCCTAACTTTTTAAATGTCGCCGCGAATTTCTTCGACAACGCCATCACGCAGAACGATTTCGACCTGCATTTTACTAATTAGGTTATCACCGATTTCTACTCGGAAAAAGCCTTCCATTTGGAATTGGTTGACTTCCTGATCCTGCTGGAGAAACTGCACTTGCTGGAGGTTTTGCAACAATTGATTTTTCTGCTCTAGCAGTTCACTTTTCTTTTGATTGACTTGGAGTTGGATATTGTCAATTTGTTGGAGGGTCTGGGGACCAGGTGGTTGCAGACTCTGCTTTTGAATTGCAGCAACAGCTCTTTGTCCTTCAACTTCTAGCTGTTGCAGTTGTTGGTCGATTTGATTGATTTGCGTTTGCAGCTGCTGTTGTACTTCCTCTTTCCAGAGGGGGGTAACAATGACTTTGACGTTAACGACGCGTTTCAGGAGCAAATTAGATTTGGAGACATCCATAAATATTTCACGTTCACTCTTTACAGTTAGCAGGTGGAATCATCAGGCAAACAAGCCGTCAATAATATCGCCATAGCGTTCGGTGACGACGTGTCGGCGAACTTTCAGTGTTTGTGTCATCAAACCATTTTCTATCGAAAACGGTTCCAGGATGAGTTTAAACGTTCCGATGCGGTCATCCGGTCGATAACCTGGACGATTTTGCACTTCCCGATTCAATTCTTGCCGAAATAAATCCTGGATCATTCTACTCTCCCAGTCAATTTTTTGACTAGGTGAGGAAGTAATCTGATCGTTGTGCGTATCCAGTGTCAGATTCTGGCTTGCTGCCCATTTTTCTAGGGCTTCGACATTGGGGACAATTAAGGCTCCCAGGCTGCGCTGATCTTGCCCGACGAGCATAATTTGATCGATGTATGGCGATCGCAAACACACATCTTCGATCGGCTGTGGCTCGATGTTTTCCCCGTTAGTCAATACAATCGTATCCTTCGCCCTGCCAGTCAGCACTAAGTCGTCTTGTGCTGTCAGCCAACCCAAATCGCCGCTATCAAACCACCCTTGGGCATCAATTGCTTTCGCTGTCGCTTCGGGATTTTGGTAATAGCCTTGCATAATCTGCGGCCCCTTCAACAAAACCAAGCCTCGCTTCTCTACTGGTAGAGGCGCTTTTGTCTCAGGATCTACAATTTTAGCTTCTGTAGCCGGAAGTGGTTGCCCTGATGCACCAATCAAATTTCGCCAAGGACGCCGCACATGGGTAACAGGAGAAGTTTCTGTCAAGCCATAACCTTGCAAAATCTGCACACCAATAATTTCAAAGAAGTTATCGATGTGTCTAGGAAGCGCACCGCCGCCGCTAATCATCTGCTTAACTTCTCCTCCTGTGGCTTCCCGCACCTTGGCATAAACCAGTCGTTCTCCCAAGGCATGGAGGGGTAATAAAGCCGATGCTTGTATCTTAGCTGCTAATCGTTCAACGACTGAAGCATGAAGATTATTTAAATTCAACCCTTGAGCAACTCGCCGCGCTTTGATATATTTTTCGCTAATGCCCAATAAAAAGTTAATTAGGCGTTGCTTATTCGCTGGCTGTTCGCGGAACTGCTTTTGCACTCCTTCATAAATCGATTCCCACAGGCGGGGTACACCCACCATGTAGTTGGGTTTAAATTTTCTCAAATCTGCTTTCACAGAGCGCAAGTTGGTATAAACTTGCGTACAACCTTGAGATAGTAGGTAATATTCAACAGTTCGTTCGTAGCTGTGCCACGAAGGTAGGATGCTGAGAACCATATCGCCCACGTTTGGTTGCAATACTGTCCCGAAAGTTATTATTTGATGCATCAAATTGTTATAAGACAGCATTACACCCTTGGGTTTGCCTGTGGTGCCAGAGGTGTAAATTAGGGTTGCCAGAGCGTCACGATTTTGCTTGACTGGCCCAAAATTATGATTTACCCCAATTTCGATCAACTGGGCAAAGTTCAGCACCTTTAGGGTTTCGTCTGTTGGTGGTGCTTCATCCGAAAGTAAGATGACTACCTGAATTGGTAAATCATTGAGGCGATCTTGCAGTTTTTTAAGTGTCTTTAAATCCTCAACTACTATTGCCGTGCTGCCACTATTTGCGATGATAAACAGCAGTTCTTCTTTTTCGGCTTGGGAGCTACGCACCACATCAACTCCTCCAGCAGTCATTATGCCTTGATCGGCAATAAACCAGCGAGGACTGTTGTCAGCAATTAACGAAATGCGATCGCCTACTTTTATTCCCAACGCCTGCAACCCAGCAGCAAATAGTCGCATTTGCTCTACCAACTGGGTATAAGTAATCACTACTTCTGGTTTAGCATGAGGGCTGCGGAGAGCGACAACATCACCAAATCGCTCAGCTGCCAAAGGCCAAATTTCTGGCAGCGATTCCACATTTGTGTAATCTACCAACCGCTTTAATGCTTGCCGTTCTCGCTCACTGATGTTAGATAAAAAAGAAGACGCGGTTTGGGTTTTTGACATAACACCTTACCTAAAGATTTCAAACTGATTGTAATTCTTAGCTTATTTTGTTATTACCAGGGCTTACGCAAAAAGGCAGTGAAAGCCTTGACTTCCCGTAGGGGCAATTCATGAATTGCCCCGACATTTGGTACTTGATGCGTAAGTCCTAATTACGCTACAATCGCCGTCCTTATTATCCACATTCCCTTCTGTATATGATAATTCCAGGAATTCCACGTTTATATTTACAAAAATTTATGTTAAAGTCAATTTAGATAGACTGCAAGCAATGATTGTGTTTGCATCTCAGAACAGCGATGTCTACGACGGGCTACGCCTACGCCTATTTTTCACAGGAGATGATATTACCTATGAAACTGATAGACACTACACTGCTAACGCTGCTCAATATTGCTGCTTGCGTGGCGTTTCCTAAACTTGTAGCTATCCTTCTGGCTGATAAAACCAAAGTTACTGAAGCGTTGCCAAATGGTTCCAAATTACAACCAGCCAGAGTCGAACTTACCAGTTTTCCTTATTGTACAGCTTATGGATTGACAGGTAGCCAATTCTGTAAATTTAGTCCTGATTTCTGTGCCAATTGTTCTCCAAATTGATGGACTATTTGCAAGTAAATATTACTTGGTATTTGAAGAATAATTCAGAGATAACTCTGAAGCTAAAGCCCTGGTGATTAGAAATCGCGGCACTTTCACGAAGTCCGCCGAGTGTCCAAGCGAGTAATTAAGTAAGTTGACGCGAAAAAACCCAAGTATGTTACGAAACGTAAATAGGCTTAAATAAAATGCAAAACTTCATCTTGCATCTAGCTTCCCTCTCCAATATATCGGAGAGGGATTGAGGGTGAGGTAAGGCCCGGACATAAATTGTATGTTATTTAATTCTTATTCCTTAGCTTTAATTGCGCCGACCTACTTACTATTACTCAATAGAGTTCAGTTAAGCATTTCTTCCTTATCTTCCTTTGCGACGGCAGTCGCTACAACGGGGAGCCACCCCCTTGCGGAGGTTCCCTCCGTTGGGGGGAGTGGCGTGGGAACCCCCCTTCGGGTGATGCCTCCGGTGCGCGGCTTGGGCGAACGGCAGTTCCTCATGGGGGAAACCCCCAAGACCGGACTGCCTCACCGCAACGCGCTGCCTCTCCTTTGCGTCCTTTGCGGTTCGTTAAATTGACTTTGACAAAAGAGTTTTAGCCTTAACCCAAGTGTATTGTACTATTACTAAGAATTCCGACAAGTACCCTGACTAATTCTTCTAAGCCTTCTGGAACGCGATAAAGTTTAGTATCTTCTATGATATGTTTTTCCTGCCTTTGGAATAGTCCAAATTTCCAATCATACCCATTTGTAACAGCTCCATATAATATAGGGCTAGGGAAATCTACCCACTGGTCTAATGCTAGTAATTCTATCGCCAGTTGACTAAATCCTCTTTTTAAATCTGATTGTTTGGCCTCAAGAACTAAAAGTGAATTCTGGGAAACTAGATAATAATCAAATGTACCTTTAAGCTGTTCATTAACATTAACACTGTACTCAATATAAAGAATAGATTGGGTTTGGTCACAAACTTCTACAAGAATCGGAGAAATTAACATTTCTCTAATAGCTATTTCTGCAACTGAATCAAAGATGGATATATTACGTTTTAGATAGCGATTTAGAAAGTCTAAATATGTGATCTCCCTGAGATAAGTGGGTAGTTCTAGTAGCTTCTTTTCATAGCTACAATTAAAATCTACGAGAATATCTTTGGTTATATAAGGTAGTTCAAAATATTTGCTAAATGTATAGCTTTGCCCAGGTAGGATAATCCGCTTACTAGTCATGTTATACTCCCTGGTTTCAGTTCTGATTTAAGTCTAGCCAAGATACAGCAGAATAAATATTTATACTGGGAAAAACTGGTCTACAGTACAGCTAAAACCAGGCAATAGGGGAGAAATTATATTATCACTACTAAATAGAGTTTCTACCAACTTAAGTTGATTTTGTTCGCGCCGATAGACCTCTAGTTTACGCGATCGCCAATCAGCAATCCAATATTCTTTTACTCCTCTGGAAGAATAAAGTTTAAGTTTAGCTTCTTTATCTCGCCTGTGGTCTTCCTTGCTAGCAGACAAAACTTCGACTACTAAATCTGGTGCGCCAGTTAAATGTCCTGCTTCATCCAATGTTAGCTCCAAGGTTTCTTTAGTAGCCCAAACTACATCAGGAATCACATTATCTGATTCGGAAAACAAAACGCCGGGGTTGATGACAGCTTCTCCTAAACCAGTAAACTCCGACCAAACATCAAGTTTTCGAAAAATCTTGCCACAAGTTTGCTGATGTTTAAAGTGAGGTGCCCTGGTCATAAATAATTCTCCATCAATTATCTCATAGCGCGTCCCTTCATTTTCTGCCAAGAGTTCCACATCGTGGATTGTCCAGCGTACTCCTGTATTAAGCATCTGACTCATCAGCTAACTCCTTTAATCTCGCTCTTGTATTTTAATCATAAGAGGATGTTTGAAAATTCACAAAGTATACTAGACATGGCTATTTTTTCTAGACAGAAACCGCCCAGAAAGGCTTAGACATCCATATATTTGAGATTAGAAAAAAACTTGGAGGTTACAGCTATTTCAGGTAAATAGACCACGCGGTAGGGGCACAGCATTGCTCATAGGTGTGAACTTAACGTTAAAAGGGCGGTTAGAAACCGCGTCTACACGAGACTTTACCCACCTTTCCTGCGGAACGCCAAGGGCGAACGTGGGTTAAGAATCTTTGATTTTGTATTAGTCCACGAACGCGAACAGCGTCTCGAAGAGAAGGTGGACTTTGTTTGTGTAGCCGCGAATTCTATTCGCCATTGCTCTAAGTTGACACGCACAGCATTGCTGTGCCCCTACGACAGATGTGGTTCAAATACATGATTTCTGCTGTAAATCATGCCTTGGGAAATAACTGGTGAGGAGTTGCAATCATGGCAAACTTATGCTATGAAGTCAGACTTCGCTAAACTGACTCCACTGAGGAAGCACCGAAACGATAGCCTTTACCGTAGACTGTGTGAATCAGCGCAGTTTCTCTACCTACCTCAATCTTACGACGCAACAGGCGAATTAATGCCGCGATCGCATTACTACTGGGTTGTTCTTCCTCTGGCCACAAATTTTGCATAATCTGGGGATGAGTCATTAGTTGTCCAGTGTGTTCCATAAAGTATTGCAACAACTGGCTTTCTTTTTGCGATAGCTCAATTATTCGTCCTTGGCGATAGGCGACTTGATTTTCACAATCGAGTTCTAAATCAGCTACAGTCAGCCGTCCGGTAGTGGTTTCATAGGTTTGGGAACCGGAACGACGCAATAAAGCCCGGACTCTAGCTAATAACTCCCGCAGTTCAAAAGGTTTAACCAAATAGTCGTCAGCACCAGCATCCAAACCTTCTACGCGGTCATCTAGAGTATCTTTGGCTGTGAGAAACAGCACAGGAGTGGTTTTGCCTTGGCGTCGCAATTCCTGACAAATCTCTAACCCCGTTTTTCCTGGCAGCATCCAATCTAAAATTAGTAGGTCATAACTGCTGGCTTGTGCATATTCGTTGCCACTTGTCCCATTGTAAGCGGCATCCACAATGTAACCCTCACGAGTTAACAAGCGACTCAAGGGTTCAGTTAGCTCAACTTCATCATCAACTAATAAAATTCTCATGCTGCTTGTGGTAAGCATATAGAGATATTCTCAAAATTATTCAACTGCCCAAACGCCAAGGATACTAAAAAAAGAATGCTGACTGTTGCATTGCCAAAAGGGGAACTCCTTAAAAATAGCATCCGCCTGCTACAATCTGTGGGATTAGATTTTAGTGCTTTTTTAGATTCAGGAAATCGCCAACTTCAGATTCCTGACGCTAAGGGACTTGCAAAAGGTTTGCTGGTGCGGGCGCAAGATGTACCCGTTTATGTAGAATATGGTCAAGCACAACTGGGTGTTGTTGGTTACGATGTGCTGCGGGAGAAGCAGCCGCAAGTTGCCCACTTGGTGGATTTGCAGTTTGGGCATTGTCGGATGTCGGTGGCGGTAAAAGCATCTAGTTCTTACCGATCGCCTTTAGATTTACCACCGCATGGTAGAGTTGCTTCCAAGTATGTAAATTGCGCTCGTGAATATTTTTACAGTCTAGATTTACCTGTGGAAATAGTCCCGTTGTATGGTTCAGTGGAACTAGGCCCAATTACTGGAATGTCAGAAGCGATCGTAGATTTGGTTTCCACAGGGCGGACTTTGCGCGAAAATGGTTTGATAGAAATTGCTACTCTGTATGAAAGCACGGCGCGGCTGATTGCCCATCCTCTGAGTTACCGCCTGAACACGGGTAATCTAAGTGATGTAATTGCCAAGCTGCGAGAAGCCGTTTTGGTAAAGGTTTAAATAATTCGTAATTCGTAATTCGTAATTCGTAATTAAGTTTTGTAACGGGGGTTTCGACCCCGCCACAAAACTTGCACCACACTTTGGACTTATCTCCGCGCCCCACTTGACATTTTGGCGTAGGCGTAGCCCGTACTTCTCTACGAGACGCTGCGCGAACGACTAAGCTCAGTTACCATCGTAGACATCGCTTTAAATTGTCACGATTAGTCTCTGACTAGGAATGTGAGGAACTGCAAATGCACCTTTGCGGAAAATTAAAATCTTTCCACACCTTTAAATTGCTTGAGTGCCGATGCATTTGCGGCTTCTCCACAAGTTCGTGGTGTCGGGAATATCTTTTCAGGATTTGCTAACCCTTTAGGATTAAAAACTTGCCGTACCCATTGCATAGTTTCTAAATCAACTTGGCTAAACATCTGTGGCATATAGCACTTTTTCTCTGCACCGATACCATGTTCGCCAGAAATACTACCACCGACTTGGACACAAAGTTTGAGAATTTTTCCACCCATTTCTTCTACTTGCTCTAATTCTCCAGGCACAGAATTATCAAAAAGAATTAGCGGATGAAGATTGCCATCGCCAGCATGAAATACATTAGCAACACGATAACCATATTGTTGACTTAATATCTCAATCTCGTGCAGAACATAAGGCAATTGAGTACGAGGAATTACACCGTCTTGTACATAATAATCTGGGCTTAAATTTCCAGCAGCAGCAAAAGCCGCTTTGCGTCCTTTCCATAATTTCAATCGGGTTTCTGGGTCAGTAGCAGAAGTGACATTACGGGCACCATTCTTTTTACAAATTTCGGTAATTCGCTGCTTATTTCCTGCAACTTCCACTTCTAAACCGTCAATTTCTATTAGTAAAATAGCAGTAGCATCGCGGGGATAACAATTAGTTGCAACAACATCTTCAACTGCATTGATGCCGAAGTTATCCATCATCTCCATACCACCAGGAATAATTCCGGCGCTGATGATGTCAGAAACAGTTGCCCCGGCAGCTTCAATACTAGTAAAATCTGCCAACAGCACACAAATTGATTCTGGACTTTTGAGAATTCGCAAAGTAATTTCTGTGGCAATTCCTAAGGTACCTTCAGAACCAACAAAAACACCTGTTAAATCATAACCAGGCATTTCTGGAATTTGTCCGCCTAAATCGATAATTTCCCCTGACGGCGTAACAATTTTTAATCCCAAAACGTGGTTAGTCGTGACGCCGTATTTGAGGCAATGTACGCCACCAGAATTTTCGGCAATGTTGCCACCAATAGAGCAGATAATTTGACTGGAAGGATCAGGAGCGTAGTAAAATCCAGCACCACTGACGGCTTGTGTTACCCAACTATTAATCACCCCTGGTTGAACAATTGCGCGTTGATTTTCCAAATCAATGCTGAGGATTTGCCGCATTAAGGAAGTGACAATTAAAACAGAGTCTATCACTGGCAAAGCGCCACCAGATAGACCAGTGCCAGAACCGCGTGCGATGAAGGGTATAGAATATTGGTTGCATATCTTCACCACTTGGGCAACTTGTTCTGTAGTTCTGGGTAAAACCACCACAGCCGGACGTTGGCGATAGATAGTTAAACCATCGCATTCATAAGTAATAAGTTCTTCGCGGCGTTGCACCACACCATTTTTACCAAGGACAGCCTCGAATGCTTTGATGATGGGTTTCCAGTTAAGTTGTTTTTTATCTTGGGTAAGCATAGTTTTTTAAAGTTCAAGGTAGATGTTTACAGATTGCTTAAAATTAAAATTACTTCCTCAGATGAATTTAAAGCCATTAACGTAATACCAGCCAATCCAGGAAATTTATAACTCATCTGGATATTCTAAAAGCGTAATCAACTGACTCCGTACCTCGTGTGTTGTACTATTTAACCACCAATCCAGATCCATTTGTTTTTGTCTTGCGATCGCATCATCAGGGTCAAGCTTCATCAGTATAGATAATACCAGCAGCACGTAGTCGATGATTTCTGGATCTGGAACAACTTCCAGAAATAGTTGGGAGTCAGGGAAGTAGTGGCGAATTTTCTCAGGTGCTTCTAGCAGCACGGGAATGAGAAACGGATGTTTAGCCAGAAATTCTAAAACTTCGGTGCGCTCTCGGAAGGTGTATAACTGCTCAAGGGTTTCGATATCGGCGGGAGAAATGCTAACTGCGGTGTCTGTCATGGCATTTTACAGGCTGCTGTTGATGGCTGTGTTTACTATTGTTGCAAGAATAGCAGCTTAGGGGGGGAGTAAAGGCGATCGCCTGATTTGAGTACGTAGGACTTACGCACCAAGTACGAAATGTAGGGGCAATTCATGAATTGGCCCTACGGTAAATCAAGGCTTTCACTGCCTTTTTGCGTAAGTCCTGTGCTGAAGGTGCGATAGAGTAAAAACACAGATTCGATAGGCTGAGATAGCGATCGCACTCATCTTCAGCTAGTAACCCAAGTTGCGGGTTATCAAAATCCGGGTGTTTTTCATCCAGAAATTAGTGCGATCGCTAATGACAAATTCGCGGTGGCGCGTAGCGCCACCGCGATTTCGACCCAATCATCACGAGCAATGTATTAGATCGGGTTAAGGTATTAATAATTTCTTGCTAGAGAAATGCTTGCTTCAGGGTGAATGCAAAAATAAATGCTTCTAGCAACAGTCGTCAACCCCTCATACGTGACTGCATGAATCGATTTGGGGAATAGACTTGTAATCACGCTAAACACAGTCTCAACGTAATGGCGAGTTGATTGTTTCACGTATTGATTCCAAGGCTCATCTTGACGCTTAGAGTTCTTTTTCCTCATCACTTTCAACGCGATTTGACTCGTCTCGAAGAGGTCATCTTCCGCAGTGTAATCAGTGTATGCGGAATCACTATAAACTTCACTCTCTGGGGGTAAATTTAACGGCAATGCATTTAGCGCCCGGACATCATTCGCACTACCAGGCAAGAATACAAACTCAACAGGGATGCCACTTTTAGTCGTTAATAACTGAACTCTAACTCCATAAAAATAGCGTTTTTTTGAGGCAATATAACCCCTGTAATCAGATGAAGTGATTAACTTGATATTGAAAATACGGATGTTGTCGCACATTGCTACAGGGAATGAATCTAAGAGATACTCAGTACAATCACTACTCTCTTTTAGTATCATCCCTATTTGATGGAATAAATCATTCATCAGCATCGAGATACCGTGTAATCGCCGATTAAAACGTGATTTTTCCAACATTTTAGGAATCAGATTATGGTCTAACATAATAGTTGCAAGCCGCGCTATGATTACCACTGAAAAACATTGCCGCAATCAGAGCCGTTGTCATAATTTCTGCATCACTCATCTCTCTGCGAGCATCTTCATAATGCCCAATCGCTTTCAATAAGTCATCAGTGATAGCATAAATAGTAATTATTTCGTTTAACATCTTCCCCTCCGTTTTTGTTCCTGGAAGGGATTTTATGATGGATACTGACCCCATACACCAGCCCGAAGCGCTGGCGATCGCATAACTAGCAACTTGGGTTAGTAGTCTGTCAAGCTTAAATTGATGGGTAGTGCGAGCATCTTGCTCGCGTCGTGAGCGAGACGCTCACACTACCAACCCGTCAAAATGAATTTGACAGAACACTAGTAGTCTATGTCATTAGTTTTGATGGGTTCTGTCCTATCGTTTTATAATAACGATGTGTCGGCATATCGGGACACGAGTCTCCGTGCGATC
>NZ_JBALBY010000065.1:0-60529 GCF_036919575.1 Nostoc sp.
GAACTGGATTTTTTTCCCCCCTTTATAAGGGGGGATTAAGGGGGGTAAAACGCCTGTGGGATAAGCGTTTGGGCTTAAGTTGACACCAATGAGCAATGCTGTGCCCCTACCGCGTGGTCTATTTACCTGAAAATAGCTGTAATGGAGTTAAAAGGCTCGTCATCCAGTTCAAAGACTCGTTAACGGAGTTCAAAGGTGGATTCATCCAGTTCAAAGACTCATTAACGGAGTTCAAAGGTGGATTCATCCAGTTCAAAGACTCATTAACGGAGTTCAAAGGTGGATTCATCCAGTTCAAAGACTCGTTAACGAGTATCAAAGGTGGATTCATCCAGTTCAAAGACTCGTTAACGAGTATCAAAGGTGGATTCATCCAGTTCAAAGACTCGTTAACGGAGTTCAAAGGTGGATTCATCCAGTTCAAAGACTCGTTAACGGAGTTCAAAGGATGAACAAGCATTAAAATTGCAATACGCTTAGAATAAGTCATTTTTATCGCCCCGATCTCCTTACCTCCTGCCTTCTTCACGCTCATATCAGTTTTGCTTTGAGGAATAAAGCCATGACTCAAGCCTTACGCAAACTAGTTACATTCGATGAATTTGTTGCTCAATACCCAGACAACCCACAACGGCGTTATGAACTGCATGATGGAGTAATTGTTGAGATGGCACAACCAGTAGGCGACCATGAAGAGGTCGTTGGATTTTTAGTTAGAAAACTTAGTGTTGAATTAGACCGATTAAATCTTCCCTATCTCATCCCAAAAGCAGCATTCGTCAAACCACTTGAAAACGAATCAGCTTATTCACCAGATGTCCTTATATTAAATCAGCCTAATTTAGTAAACGAACCTCTATGGAAAAAAGCATCTACTGTAAGCTTTGCCGCATCTATTCCTTTAGTGGTGGAGATAGTGAGTACTAATTGGCGTGATGATTACCATAAAAAATACGCTGACTATGAACAAATGGGAATTCCTGAATACTGGATTGTGGACTATGCCGCATTGGGCGGTAGGGAATTCATTGGCAAGCCAAAACAACCTACTATCTTGGTTTACTGTTTGGAAGAAGGTGAGTATCTTATTAGTAAATTTCGAGGTAATGAGCGTATCCAATCACCAACTTTCCCAGAGTTGAATTTAACCGCAGAACAAATTTTTCGCGCTGGTGTGGTCAGCTAAATTCACGGTGTCTATTAAAATTACATCAGGAGTCAGAATTCAGGAGTCAGAATTCAGGAGTCATATCATGTTCGGGCAATTAAGCATAATACCCGGAACCCCACCCCGCCAAAGCTGCGCTTTAGCTCCCCTCCCGAAGAGCGGGGAGGGGTTGGGGGTGGGGTTCTTTTATTATGGGTATGCTAGCGGACATGATATCAGAAGGGAACCCACGCGCAATTGTTCACGCCGACCTACTTAAAATTATGTCTAATGACGCAATTATTCAATCTGAATTATTGGATTACAAAGCGGATAACGAGCAAAACCTCGGTCAGATTCTCACTGTACAAGAATTAAGTCTTCTAAACGATCGCTCCAACACCAAGGGGCTAGTTCAACTAGTTTTTCATCTCACTGTTATGAGTTGCAGTGGCTACTTGTGGTCAACAAACTTTGGTAATTGGTCGGTAGCTATACCAGCACTGGTAATCTACGGCTTCAGTCTGGCTTCGATGTTTGCACCGATGCATGAATGCGTTCACAGAACGGCTTTCGCTAACAATCGTTTGAATGATGCTGTGGCTTGGTTTTCCGGCTTGCTCTCATTTTATAACAGCACTTTTTTTCGTCGTTATCATAAGTGGCACCACCGTTATACTCGCGTTCCTGACAAAGATCCAGAACTAACCGATCTCAAACCGAGTAACCTGGGTAAATACTTGTTGATAATTAGCGGTTTACCGTGGTGGTGGGGTAAAGTAAGTGGGCATTTTCAGATTGCAACTGGTCAATTTGACGATTGTCCATTTGTGTCAGAAGCAGCACGAGCCGAAGTTATTCGTTCTACACGATGGCAATTAAGTATTTATGCAGGTGCGATCGCTATCTCAATTCTAGTTGGTCAGCCTTGGTTTTTCCTCTATTGGCTGCTGCCCCTGTTTGTCGGTCAGCCAATTCTCCGTTTTATTCTACTGGCAGAACATACAGGTTGCACTCTTGACGCAAATCTGCTCACAAATACCCGCACAACGCTCACACTCTGGCCTGTACGATTTTTCATGTGGAATATGCCATTTCATGCAGAGCATCATTTGTACACATCAATTCCGTTCCATGCCCTACCAAAATCACATCAGCAATTGAGCAAACACTTTACCCACATTGAACCTGGCTATCTGAAAGTCAACAGGGATATCTTGACTAATTTGTAATTGGGCATTGGGCATTGGGCATTGGACATTGGACATTGGGCATTGCTTATTTTCCTCATCCCCCTCATCTTCCTCATCCCCCCACTCCCCACTCCCCACTCCCCACTCCCCAATATAGACATGATAAAAATGCTAACTGAAAACTTGATGGGAATTGAAGCAAGATTACAAATTAATTGGGTTTGGCTAAATGCCAGCTTACAGTTTGCTAGTTGGGGACTCTTTTCACTTTTACTCGCTGAGGTCTTGAGAGACAGTTACCATGCTTTGTGTCACCAAGTCAATTGGCTTGCTAAATGGCACAACAAGCACCACATGGCCTATCGCCGGGATTTATCGATAGTTTCCCTGAAAGTTTATCAAGAATCCCAGCTCTATCACGACATTTTCGAGTCGAGTCTACTGCTGGTGGTATTGGTAGTCATTGCCTTAATTGTCCAACAAATGGGGTTATGGCTGGGAGTAGCTTATGCTTGCACCTTCTTGTATGGCGCATCTGTGCGGTATTTCCAGGGAAAAATTGATACAGACTATAACCACCTACCGGGACCTTTAGAGACAATTCCATCTATTTGGTGGGTGAATCGGTCTTATCATTGGCGGCATCATTTTGATGATGTCAACGCTTACTACAGTGGTGTCTTTCCCTTAGTGGATAAAATTCTTGGCACAGGACTATCTCTCAAGGGCAAAACCGTCGCTTTAACCGGAGCATCAGGAGCGTTGGGACAAGCGTTAGCGGCTGAACTGGTAAAAAATAATGCTAAAGTTGTCGCATTAACCACTAATCCAGAAAAATTAGTAGAGCAAGTTGGCGTGAAGGTGGTTCCCTGGCAGTTGGGCAATGAAGCCAATCTGAGGGATAGTTTAGAGAAAGTAGATATTTTAATTATCAACCACGGAGTGAATGTCTACACCAGCCGCACACCAGAGGCTATCAACTCCTCCTATGAGGTGAATACCTTTTCAGCATTGCGGTTGATGGATATATTTTTGACAACTGTAATAGGGCCACAAGCAAAAGCAACGAAGGAAATTTGGGTAAACACTTCTGAGGCTGAAGTTTCTCCGGCGCTGAGTCCGCTTTATGAACTCAGCAAACGAGCGCTAGGAGATATTGTGACGCTGAAGCGATTGGACGGGGATTGTGTAATTCGTAAGTTAATTCTTGGCCCTTTTAAGAGTCAACTTAATCCTTATGGAGTAATGTCTGCACAGCAAGTTGCTCGTGGTATCTTATTTTTGGCACGGCGAGACTTCCGAAATATTATTGTGACGATAAATCCTCTTACCTATCTGCTGTTTCCCTTAAAGGAAACTAGTACATGGCTATACTATCGAGTTTTTAGCCGAACAGTGAAAAGTTAAGATGCGTTATGGTACTGGTTTAGGGCTAGCGATGCCTGGGTTGGGCTGTTCGGTGACGGATATCAGATTATGGTAGAAAAACATCAGGGTAAATCTACTTGCTAATGTGAGTTAAATCGAGGTAGGTTTTGGCAAGCTTTTTGAGAATAAAGGGAGAAACAAACTTATGGGACTTTTCGATCAAATTCTTGGCGCGATCGCTAATCCTAATCAACAGGGCAACTTAGGTCAACTAGGAAGTATTGTTAACACTGTACAGCAGTTGAGCGATCGCTCTGGCGCAGACCCGTCTACCATCCAATCAGTTTTGTCAATTGTAGGTGGTCAAGTGCGTTCTGCTTTACAAGACAAGCAAGCTACAGATGGTAATGAAGCCACACAAACTCTAGTGAATCAATATGCTGGTACTTCACCTAACCCCGAAGCCGTCGATTCGCTGTTTTCTCCTGACACACAACAGCAGGTAGCTGAAGTTGCTGCCCAGCGCACTGGATTGGATGCTGGTATAGTTCAACAATTGCTGCCTTTAGCAGTACCTTTGGTGCTGAATTTTTTACAATCAGGTGCAAATGCTCAGAATCCCCAAGCTGGCACAAATCCAGTATTGAATTCCTTCTTGGATGCTGATGGCGATGGTGATGTCGATATCGCTGATGCCATCCAGATGGCTAGTCGGTATATAAGATAGTAACAGTTCCTAACTCCTAACTCCTAACTCCTAACTCCCCTACTTGCTACAGACGCGATTAATCGCGTCTCTACCCACTCCCCACATAAATCAGACAGTCTATGTCTAAATTTTTTGACTGTATTACTGAGGAACTGCAAGACTTCATTGCAGCCCAACACCTTTTCTTTGTTGGCTCTGCACCCTTGAGTTCTACGGGTCATGTTAACATGTCTCCTAAAGGTTTAGGCTGCTTTCGCATCCTTTCTCCCCACCGAGTAGGTTACGTAGACCTTACAGGCAGTGGTAACGAAACATCAGCTCATTTGCAAGAAAATGGGCGGATAACCTTCATGTTTTGCGCCTTTGAGGAACCCGCGTGTATCTTGCGTCTTTACGGTCAAGGAAGCACGATTTTACCGAGTTCTCCAGACTGGAACTCTTTGTACTCGATGTTTTTGCCGATACCTGGAACTCGTCAAATTATCGTCGCTGATATTGAAAAAATACAGACTTCCTGTGGTTTTGGCGTACCACTCTATGAATATCGAGGTCAGCGCCAGACTCTAGTAAACTGGGCTAGTAAAAAAGGCGAAGAGGGAGTTCGAGAATATCAACAGCAGAAAAATCTCGTCAGCATTGACGGTTTAGCGACACCACTGAGTAAATTACCTTAAATTTGAATAAAAGAACCCCACCCCCAACCCCTCCCCGCTCTTCGGGAGGGGAGCTAAAGCGTAGTTTTGGCTCTTTGGGGTTGCGGGTATTATGCTTAATTGCCCGAACATGATATTAAGCCTAACCCACTGCCTAAGAGTTAACAATTCAAAATTTAATTTTGAATTTTGAATTTTGAATTGTTAAGACCCTTTCGGGTTGGTGTCACCACCAATTATTGCTTGGAACAAGTTTCCTAGTAAAAAGAAAAACGCCGAAACTAACACTACCAGCATTAAACTAGCAAGGGCAGCAAAGGGAGAGATGATGAATAAGAGTAAGAGTGCAAACATCAAAATCGTTAGTAATGTCTTATTCATGTTTTTTCACCTTTAATAGTTGCTATACTACAAGCTAACCAACTAAGTCATGACTTTGACCACAGTCCATAGAAGGAATTAGTCTTAGAGGTTGTTTGAAAAGTCCTCTTCTTGGTAGCAAAACGTTCTAGATCCCCCTAAATCCCCCGATAAATTGGGGGACTTTGATTCGGGTTCCCCCCTTTTTAAGGGGGGTTAGGGGGGATCTAGAAGTGCCTAAAATCACAACTAAATACTTTTCAAACACCCTCTTAGTTCTCTGGTAAGATTTTGCAAGCAAATTGAGTGCCATAGTTTAATTTCTAAATCAACAATCTGTCACCTGCCCTCTGTTAGACTTAATCTGTCCGCGCTTACTTTTGTAGTCAAGGCGCTTTCTTTGAGAACTGCGAGTCGGTTTAGTGGGTTTGCGTTTTCTCGTCACTACAACTGCGCTTTGAATCAGTTCTTGAAGTCGTCTCAACGCTGACTCCCGATTGTTCTCTTGGCTTCGGTGTTCCTGCGCTTTGATTACGACAACTCCTTCTTGGGTAATGCGTCGATCATTCAGCTTTAAAAGCTGTTGTTTATAATAATCTGGTAATGATGAAGTCACAATATTGAAACGCAAGTGAATCGCAGTGGAAACCTTATTCACATTTTGGCCTCCCGCTCCTTGCGAACGAATCGCACTAATTTCAATATCACTCTGTGTGATAATAACTTTGTTGGAAATTTGCAGCATTACTCACAAGGCAAAAGAGGAACTTTTCAATTTGGGATAAAAATCCTTTACTCGGTTTGTTCGGGAAAATCTCTTACTACATCTTGGTCTTCATTGTTATTTAAATCCACCTCTAAAGTCTGTCCTTCTATTGTTACTTTATCACCCGGTACTAGTCGCCGCCCTCGTCGTGTTTCCAGCATACCGTTTACTTGGACATCGCCACCTTGAATCATCAGCTTGGCTTGGCCTCCAGTTGGTACTATACCCATCAACTTTAAAAATTGATTTAACTTAATTGTGTTGTCTCTGATTTTCTTCATCGTAAATAGAACTACATCACCTTAATTGTATCGTGGCGTTATCAAGGCAAAGCCAAAACTCTTTTAAAACCTCGTTTCCAGGCAGAGGCTAGCAAATGCTGCTCATTGCGATTCTACCGCGAGTAAGGGAGGCAGAGCCTCAATGAGGGACATTCCCAGTCGGAGACTGGGAACGAGACAACGAACCACAGAGGCGCAGAGAACACAGAGAGAAGGAAGAAATGCTTAACTGAACTGTATTGGAATAGTCCGTCATAGCGATCGCTCTCACAAAAACTGTAATACCAGTTTATTAATCTATAATGTTGATTGACAAAACTGCCAGATATAGGTGAACAAACTAGTCTGGAAGGTTCTTTTAGTGTGTTCAGGTGACTGGATCTATGATTAAGCTTGGTTTATTGGTACAGTCCCAGAATAACTATTTGGGTATCGGAAAAGTTACGGAAATATCTGATACCGATGCAAACGTTGAGTATTTCTGCTCCATCGGGCAACGTCTCCAAAAAACTTTACCTTTAAATTCACTCTCTCAAGTCAAGCTTGAACCACAAGCTCGATGCTATATCAAGTCCCAAACTCAGGATAAATGGCTAGTTGGCAGAATTTTCATCTGGGATGAAGATACAGAAATGTATCAAATTGATTTACCAGATAAGAAAACTGCAATTGTTACTGAAGAAGAAATTTACGTTCGTTGCAATTTACCCAACACTGACCCCATCCAAACTCTGGCGATGAAGGGTCACGAAACGCCCTACTTCCACGACAAAAGATTGGCTTTCGTGAAATCCTTGATTCAGCAACGCGCTGTCAGTCGCGGGATGACGGGACTGATTTCGGCAAATATTAATCTTTATCCTCACCAAGTTGAAGTAGTGCGGCGGGTACTGGAAGACCCAATTCAACGCTACTTGCTAGCAGATGAGGTGGGACTCGGAAAAACCATCGAAGCGGGTGCGATTCTGCGTCAATTCCTCCTCGATGAACCAAAAAAAGGTGCGGTGGTCATAGTTCCGCAATATTTGCTCAAACAATGGCGGACTGAGTTAGAAAACAAGTTTTACATCTCCCATTTTCCCAAACGGGTAGCGGTGCTGGCGGTTGAAGATATCCATAAAATCAACCTGAAAGCGAAGATAGGCTGCTTAATTTTAGATGAAGCCCATCACATCGCAGCAATGGCAACCTCTAAGGATGCAGCAGTTCGCCAGCGTTTTGAGACTTGCAAAAATATTGCTCATAAGAGCGATCGCTTACTTTTATTATCCGCTACTCCAGTTCTCAATCATGAGCAAGATTTTCTGGCGATGTTGCACTTGCTCGACCCGACAACCTATAAACTTGATGATTTAGCAGGTTTTCGCACCAAAGTTGAAAGCCGTCAGGAAATTGGTAAACTTCTGCTTTCTTTTAAAGAAGGTGCAGAGCCTCTGGTTCTCAAAAGCAACTTGCAGCAATTGCGAAACCTCTTTGCTGAGGATAAGTATTTACTGAAGCTGGCGGATGATTTAGAAAAAGCAAATTCTAGTAACCAAGAGCAAATCGTCCAGGCGATTCGCGTCCACGTCAGCGATACTTATCGACTACATCGGCGAATGCTTCGCAACCGTCGCGCTGCGGTGGAAGATGTGATATTTGACCGCAATTTTACGCCGAAAGAAGAGTATGATTTAGACGAGCGATCGCCTGATATTCACGAACTGATCAATCAATGGCGTAGTGTTGCTCCTCATGAAAAGCAGTATCAGCGAATTTTTCTCTTGTTATTCCTAGCTTCTGGTACTTGGTTAGGCATTTTAGAGCAGGTAATTGCCGCCCGTTTAAGTGGTAAACCTGATTCTAAACTCATCGAGGAGTTTAAAGAAGATGATCTTCGCCTATTAACTACAACCCCCAAATTTTCAGGGGAAGAAGAGATTCTACAATCCTTACTAAAAGTTATTCGTCAACCTCAAGAGGACGGAGAACGGACGGAAAATTTGAAAACTCTGCTGCTGAATCAGCTAGGTACTTACTTCAAAATTCCCGCAAACATTCGGAAGAATCAAAACGAATTCCTCACCAGAATACAGCAGAGAATTCGCAGGCCAATTACTGGCGATATTCTGCCCAAATTTATTGTATTTACCAGTTTTGTGCAAAGTTGTGCCGAAATTGTCCGGTATTTGTCTAATATCTTTGGTGTAGAGACAGTAGCCAGCCATCAATTTGGGGAATCACCAGACAAGGTTGAAGAAGGCATAAATAGGTTCAAGAATAACCCCAACTGCTTTATTTTAGTATGCGATCGCTCTGGAGAAGAAGGACGTAATCTCCAGTTTGCCGATTGGTTAATTCATTTTGACCTTCCTTGGTCGCCGAATCAATTAGAACAGAGAATTGGCAGACTTGACCGCATTGGCAGCAAAATTGGTATCCAATCTAGTGCCTTGATTGGCCCCTATTTAGAAGATAGCCCTCACAATGCTTGGTATAAAGTATTAAAAGATGGATTTGGTATTTTTCAACAATCAATTGCCAGTCTACAGTTTTATGTCGATGAGAAACTTGCAGAATTAGAAACAGTTTTGTTTGAATCAGGTGCGGCTGGATTGTTAGAGATGATTGAGCCAATTCAGTCGCAAATTGAAGCGGAAATAGTGAAAATTAGCGAACAAAATACTCTAGATGAAATTGACGCTAACGATGAAATTGCAACCCAGTATTTTCAAGATTTAGATAATTACGATGCTCGTCATCTAGAAATTAAGCGAGCAATTGAAGGCTGGATTTGTGACGCGCTAGGATTTAGGGGACAAAATAACCCAGATTCATCAGAGATGCGACGTTATCAACCGACAACGCGTACTTTGGTGCCCATAAATGAGTTAAAAAACCGTTTTGCTGATAGTTCTTTAGACCAATTTGGTACTTATAATCGTCGGGTAGCAAATCAGAATTCTGGGATTAAACTTTTTCGGATTGGGGAAGGATTTGTAGAAGCGCTCTTGAACTATATAAACTGGGATGACCGAGGTGAAGCCTTTGCGATGTGGCGCACTGATGCATCTTGGGATGCTAAAGAAGGGAAGGAGTGGTTCGGTTTCCAATGCAATTATGTAGTCGAAACAAATTTAAAAAATGTCAAACAAGTTTTAATCGATTACAAACTAGATAATTCTCAATTCAAAATCTTGCAGCGACGTGTTGATGCTCTATTTCCGCCAATTATAGAAACTATCTATGTTGATGGTCGCAATGAGCAAATACGTGTTGTTGAGGATAAAGCACTCTTAAGTATTCTGCAACGTCCATATAAAGATAAAAACAATAATCAAGGACGAGATTACAATCTAGCAAAAGAACGCTTAGGAATTATTGACGATTTTGTTGACCCTAGTAAATGGCAAAACTTTTGCTATCAAGTGCGTAACACTTCTTCGGAATTGCTCTCCAATCGTCCAGATTTTATTGACTTATGCCAAAGTTGTGCTGAGGTTGCCCAAAAGAAATTAGACAATCGAGTAGAACAATTACGCCTGCGCTTGAACCAGCAAAGTTGGGATAATGCATTAGCTGAAGAATTGAAGATAGAAACTGCTTTAAATGCAGCCATTCTAGAGGGAATTCGTCAGCCGCTTCTGAGGCTTGATTCTGTCGGTTTCATTATTGTATCGGGGCGATCGCTTGGGCAATTTGAGTGATAAGCTGTTGCGTATTTAATTTGTATATTGGACGCGGGCAAGATGCCCGCACTACAATATTTTTGGGTTTTCGTGTTATACAATTTAGCTGCACATCAACTTATTATCTGCGGATAAATGGCCATAATATCCGCGCTAAACCCACCGGCAAAAAGGGGTGAGGTGGGTTTTTATTCTCGTTATCGTTCGCGCTTGCGGTTAAATTAGTGTAAGCAGTTGACAATTGCAGCTGAAACTCGTGATTTAGTTATAATATGTAGCCTAACGCCTTTGCTTATTTCTACTCAGTAAAGGAAGGCAGCATTATGTTAGTCATGCATAAAGTATGGAGATTCAGATAGTTCTTTACATTTATTCATTTCCTTCGTATCTGCGGGAACAGCCACGAGTTAAAATTGGCAGAACTTCTGGCAGTATTGATGCTGATCTTAAAGAATTAGCATTGCAGCGTATACGTGGACAGATTAGAACTTCACATCCAGAAGAACCTAAATTGTTAGGTGCAGTCAAAGTTCCGGGCGAGTGGGTGGAAACAACAATTCATTCCCAATTGAAAAATCAGGGATATCATATTTCAGAAGCACCTGGGATCGAGTGGTTTAAGTTTCCCAATCAAAAAGAATTACAGGATTTCCTAGATAGGATTTATCGAGCTGTAATCATTGATGATTTCTCAGAATTAGGTGGGGGACGAAGAGATATTGAAGGAGACTCATTCGATTCTATCGTTTCTGCATTTGGGGTAAGAAAGCTTAGTGGCAGCGAGTTTAGGCGTGAGATCGAATTAGTCAAAGTCCTTGATGATGAACTATCTCCGCTTTATCCAGGCTTTCCTCAATGGTTCGATAGAACAATGAGCAGTTCAGATGCTGTTTTTAACGTAGCTTATAGAGATAGACAGGCTATTGGAGTTGCTATTTGGAAGCCGAAAGGGAATGGAATAGCTAAACTATCAACTCTTTTTGTTACTGATAATTATCGACGTAGTGGTATCGGAAGAAACTTAATCTTAACTTGTTTTGAGCAATGGAAATCAGAACGTATTAGAAGAGCCTTTGTTACCACAGCCAGAGTCGAACTCGTTAAATTCTTTGAACGTTACGGGTTCTGGGTAGAAGGCATAGGGCGTGAAATATACGAACGTGAAGGTCATCAACCGGAATGGTTCTTAACGAAACTATTCTTTTATGAATCTGATAAGAGTAGTTTAGACGCAATAAATAAGGCAAAGATTCTATTTCCATCAATAATATCGACTTCTTATAATCCTGCGGGTAGAGAAGAAGTTGAACAAATTCAGTTTAACGATGCAACAGTTCGGCTAAGTGCTTCTAATGGTAGTTTAATTAACCAATTCTCTCTTGATTCTTGGCTCAACTTGACTTATCCAGCAGAGTCAGTCTACACTCCTCAAACAGCTTATGTTATACCAATTCGCCCTCAATTCTTGATTCAGATATTTCAAGCTGGCAAGACGGTTTACTATGGACGATGTAGTTGTAAACAAGATGACATGAGAGGATCATTAATATTGTTCTATGCCAGCCGTCCTATATCTGGTATAGTAGCGATCGCCAGAATTGTTAATCGATACATTGGAACACCCACTAAACTGTATAGTGATTTAGGTATGAAGGGTGTTCTCACCTTAGAAGAGATCGGTAGTGAGGAACAAGAACGGCACGCTGTTGAGTTCGATTTCCTAATGCCACTTAGTCAAGTAGTTCATCTAAATGACTTACTTAGCAATGGTGTTCTCAATGGGCCACCGCAAACAATGCACAGCCTTCGTATAGAACGTTATAGAATAGCCGTTAAACTTGGAGGTCTTTATGCAGGTTAAACACATCAAAGCTCTAAGCATCAAGCGAATTTACGCTGAACGTATTATTGATGGTAGTAAAAAAATCGAGTTGCGAAAACGTTCAATTGGGATTGAATTAGGTGATCTAATTCTTTTGTACGAAACAACACCTGATTCTATTATAAAGGGAGGTTTTGTTGCTGATAAAACTATATCCTTACCTGTCTCGAAGATGTGGAGTAAGTATCACCACATTCTGGGAGTAGACAAAGAGTTCTATGATATATATTTTGAAAACTGTGAATTTGCATACGGTACTTTTATATATCAAAGCTTTCTTTTCCCTTCAATTTCTCTGAAACAAATACACGAAACTTGTCCTAATTTTACACCACCACAAGCCACAATCAACTGGCGTCATGATTGGTACATTAAGTCCGAATGGATTGATGCACTTAATAAGGGAAGAAATCAGTTAATGCAGGAAGGGAGACTAAGTGAACAGTTGAGTTTATTTGCATTGCAATAAGAGAGCCTATTAATTTTATTCGACTTTCGGCGCTAAATAAAATGATTGCGTGGTCAAGTGTGTAAAGTTGACGGGTCAGTAAATCGTTGTGTAAATTTAAAAATCATCATTTTTGTTGTTTTTTAATAAATAAACAATATGGTAAAAGGGAAAATAATTTTCGTCGGTGGAGTGCATGGTGTTGGTAAAACAACCCTTTGTAAAAAGATAAAATCAAGATTTAATATCGAACATTTTTCAGCGAGCAATCTGATTGCCAGAGAAAATGCAGAGGAACATGTTCGTAACAAACAAGTTGAGAATATTGCTGAGAATCAAGACATTCTAGTAAAAGCGATAAGCAAGTATTTAAAGAATGACAACACGTATTTAATTGATGGGCATTTTTGCCTCTTAAACAAGGATAATGAAATCACTAAAATTCCATACTCAACATATGAAGGCATTTGCCCTAGTGCTATTATTCTTTTAGTTGACGAACCTGAAAATATTTATACTCGTTTAAGCTCAAGAGATAGTATTAAACATAATCTAGCTCTGCTCCGCTCTTTTCAAGAACAAGAAATTTATTACGCTGAGTACATCAGGGATAAATTAAACATTCCCTATCTAATGTGTAATGCTAGTAAGTGCGAGGACAAAATATACACTTTTATTGAAGGTCTAGTGGCTCAAGGAGTATCGGAATGAGAATTTCCTCAGCCTTAGTATAATGAAACGTTCAAATCGCCTTGCTTGGATGGGAGCGATCGCACTCGCTGCGATCGTTTTACTTAGTTTGTTCGCGGCTCCCAATAATACTAAAATTAACAGTGGCTCTACTTATAACCGCGCCCCCGATGGCTATGGTGCTTGGTATGCTTTTATGCAACAGCAGGGAATTTCTATCAAGCGCTGGCAAAAGCCTTTTAGTGAGATTCAGCCAGAGAACAGCCCAATTACCATCCTACAGGTAGGCGGCTATCCAAGGGAGACTATACTCGATAGTCAAGAGCGTGAATGGATAGAAAAAGGGAATACTTTGGTAATTTTGGGTACAGGGGCGCGGGTTACAGAAGCGCAGTTTAGCACGATGCAAAAATCCGCCCAAGGTGATATCAAAATTGATACACGTAGACGATATAAGAAAGCTAACTCTAAGCAAGTTGATTTAGGCGATCGCTTTGGTGCTATTGTCTGGGAAGAAAATTACAAACAAGGAAAGGTGATTTTTTCTACCACTCCTTATTTAGCCGCCAACGCCTACCAAGATAATTTAAGTAATTTCAAGTATCTAGCCAATTTAGTAACTGAAAAAGGTAACACAGTATTTGTCGATGAATACATCCACGGCTATAAAGATGCCGATGTCAGGAAGAAAGAACGCGAAGGAGATTTATCTAGTTTTTTTGCTAAAACTCCCTTATTTCCAATATTAGTGCAAGTAGGTATCTTGCTATTGGTGCTAATTTGGGCGCAGAATCGCCGTTTTGGTAAGCCAGTAGCTTTAGATACACCAGTTGTAGATAACAGCGAGGCATACATCCAAGCTTTAGCGGGAGTGTTGCAGAAAGCTGAAACCGCCGACTTTGTTGTACAGATGGTGGGTAAACAAGAACAACTACAACTCCAAAAAGCCTTGGGATTAGGGCAAGTACTTTTAGAACCTCAAGCCTTAATCAATTTCTGGATAGAAAAAACAGGCGCAAGTGCAGCAGAACTAAATGCAGTTTTAAAGCTACAATCTCGCAAACAACCCATCAGTGAACAAGAGCTGTTAAGCTGGTTGGTTAAATGGCGAACCATTAGATTAATTCGTAATTCGTAATTCGTAATTCGTAATTAATTTTTTGGAATTATGCATAATAGGACTTACGCACAAGAGATCCCCCAACCCCCTTAAAAAGGGGGCTTTTAAGGTTCCCCCCTTTTTAAGGGGGGTTAGGGGGGATCTAGGTTTCAGGTTTTGAGTGCGTAAGTCCTGCATAATATTTGTGCGTTGGTTATTTAGGGACTTCTAAATAAAAAAATATCCCCAAACTGACGCAAAAATCCTCTCTATTTCTCCTCTCTCTGTGTTCTCTGCGTCTCTGTGGTTCGTTTATTTAGAAATCCCTTATCAATAAAAAAATATGAGCGAAACCCATCCTATCTTAATTCGCCTTGGTCAAGGTCTTAATCAAGTAGTTGTCGGACAATCTAGCCTAATACAACAAGTCTTAGTAGCACTACTAGCGGGTGGACACATAATTTTGGAAGGAGTACCGGGAACTGGTAAAACCCTTTTAGTAAAAGTGTTGGCGCAGTTAATCCAAGGGGAGTTTCGCCGGATTCAACTAACACCAGATGTCTTACCTTCAGATATTACTGGTACAAATATTTTTGACTTGAATAGCCGCAATTTCACTTTGAAAAAAGGGCCAATATTTACCGAAATACTGTTAGCAGACGAAATTAACCGTACTCCTCCCAAGACACAAGCGGCGCTATTGGAAGCGATGGAAGAGATGCAGGTAACACTGGATGGTGAAAGTTTACCCTTACCAGATTTATTTTGGGTGATTGCAACCCAAAATCCCCTGGAATTTGAGGGGACTTATCCTTTACCAGAGGCGCAGTTGGACAGATTTTTATTTAAGCTGGTGGTAGATTATCCCGATTTAGCTGCCGAAAAGCAAATGTTACTTAATCGTCAGGCGGGTTTTGCAGCACGGCGTTTGGATATTAACCGGTTGAAACCAATCGCAACAGTAGCCGACATTTTGCAAGCCCGCCAAGCAGTCAAAGAAGTTAAAGTATCAGAAGCGATCGTTGATTATTTGTTAGCGTTGGTGAGAACATCGCGTCAATATCCTGATTTAACTTTGGGTGCATCGCCTCGCGCCGCCGGTGCTTGGTTGCAGACATCTCAAGCCCTAGCGTGGTTAGCTGCAAGAGATTTTGTCACACCAGATGATGTTAAAGCAGTTGCATCGCCACTGCTACGTCATCGCCTGATTTTGAAACCAGAAGCGATGCTGGATGGTTTACAAATTGATGCGGTAATTGCGTCGGTAATTAATCAAGTTCCAGTTCCCAGGTGAAAAAATTCTTTGTAAGAGTTTAATACATAACTTAACATCGCTACAACTCTTACTCCGTAACTACTTGGGTTCACGTCGTCGGGTGGCTTTTCATGAGTATTTCTACTGCATTGCCTACAGATCAATTGGTGCAAGCGATGTTCAATCACGATCAGTTCAATTGAGAGTTATGGTATTGCGCTATAACTTTATCGGACGTAATCAAGCCACTTGACATCCTCTCCGCCGTTCTACGGCGAAGATTCCCAAACCTCACGATTTAGGTTTCTGCTTCTTAGCACCTGCCTCCACCAAGAAAGGAGTTTATGGTCTTATGGTCGCTCCACAGACTATCCCCGCAAGAGAAGAGCGGTTCTTATGCGTCGTTCCTCAACAAAAAAATATTTGTTGTTGCTTGATTCAAGGGTTGGACTGTCCATTGCCCTGTCCTCTTTTCCCGGTCTACCGAGCTTTCTGCGCCACTGGTCTAAACCAGATTTCGTCACGTTTAGGCTGTCTGTTCCGTCTGCGTCGCGGGTGGGTCAGTGACCATCCATATTGTAATATAAAGCCGTCCTAGAAGGACGGGGTTTTAGACCCAAATTTTCCGATAAAAATATTAATGTAAAGAATGTGGTTTTAACTACGCTATTCGATTAAATTAGTAAGATAAACTTGCCTTATGTATGTCATCAAACTACTGACTTTCATTTAGGAACAAAAAAGGGATTACCAATGAGTAAAGAAGTAGTCAAAGTAATATTATGGGAAGAGAACCAAAAAGATTTTCTAAAAAAGTTCTATGATCTCCAATTTACTCCCAGAATAGGAGAGGAAGTTTACCTCAAAAAGGAGAAATGGAGAGTAACTAGAGTTGAGCATGATTTAGAAATTAGTGAGATTAATGTCTACATGGAATTAATCAAAAAAGCCAAGCAGGAGAAATCATCTAATTCCTAAATATAAGTAAATACACTTAACTTTCATAAAAAGGAGGTTATAGCGGTTCCCAGGTGCATGAAGTACATCAGATCAAAACCTCACCCCCAACCCCTCTCCGTGAGTTCGGAGAGGGGAGATGAAGCACAGCTTTATCGGGGTGAGGTTAAGCTGTACCAGGAAACGCTATATTAGCCTCCCGTAATTCTGAGAATAGATATATTGTCAAGTGTAATTTGTAAATCTTTATGCAAGCCGCGATCGCTACGACGGGCGTAGATGCAGCACTGTGAAGATATTGCATCAACCATTTCGATACACTATAAAAGTAAAGAAATATAAATTAAATTTTGCAACCGTGGAAACCATCACATTGGGGCAAAATGGCCCAGCAGTTACACCCTTATGCATAGGCACTTGGGCTTGGGGTGATAAATTCTTTTGGAATTATGGCGATCGCTACGGTCCAGAACAGTTACAAGAAGCCTTTACAGCAGCCTTAGAAGCTGGTGTTACCTTCTTCGATACTGCGGAAGTCTACGGAATGGGAAAAAGCGAGAAATTTTTGGGGCAATTTCTGCAACAGACACAACAATCTGTGCAAATTGCCACAAAATTTGGCCCCCTACCGTGGCGATTTACAGCCCAATCCGTCTCTGATGCTTTAACAGCCAGCCTCAAACGCCTACAATTACAGCAAATCGCCCTGTACCAAGTGCATTGGCCTTTTGCCTTCTTTTTAAGTCAAAAAACCTTGATGAATGCCCTCGCGGATGAAGTGAAGCGGGGTAGAATTGCCGCAGTTGGTGTGAGTAATTACTCAGCAGAGCAAATGCGAGACGCGCATCAAATATTGGCAGTCCGTGGAGTACCTTTGGCTGTGAACCAAGTACGCTATTCTTTACTCAGTCGCCAAGTTGAAAGTCAAGGTATTATCACAACTGCCCGTGATTTGGGTGTGACTATTTTGGCTTATAGTCCTTTAGCACAAGGATTACTCACTGGCAAGTACAGTATTGATGGTGCTGAAACCCCCAGTGGCGCGAGGAAAATAGACGCGCGATTTAAGAAAGAAGGTCTGCAAAAAATTGCCCCAGTCATATCTTTGCTACGCAACTTCGGGGAAAAATACGATCGCACTCCTGCTCAAGTTGCTCTCAACTGGTTAATTGCTCAGGGTAACGTTATTCCGATTGCTGGGGTGAAGACAGCCGAACAAGTGCGTCAGAATGCTGGTGCTTTGGGCTGGAGATTGAGCGATGATGAAATTGGAGAATTAGAACAAGTTAGTCGTCCTTGGCTATAGTATTTTTGAACTACTCAAACACAGGCGGCCAAGCGTCCTTTGCGGTTCGTTAAAAAAAATTGACTTTGACAAAGAGTTAAGCCTTAACCCAAGCCTATTCTAATTTATCTTTCTACAAACTGGTAGAAGAAGTTACCAAAAAAGCCAAAAAGTCAAGAGTCTAAAGTCAAAATCTTAACTCTTGACTCTTAACTCTCAACTCTGCCGATTTTAGATTTTGGGTCGCATCTTTGGTGCGCTTCCAGTAAAACTTGGATTTTGGATTGAAGAAAAAATCTCAAATCTAAAATCCAAAATTGATTAACTGTTGACTAAGAAGCTGATTCTCTAGCTGTAGGTGAACCTAGCTTTTTACTAGGGGATGCAGAAGACTCACGACCACTTGTCCGCAGTTTGGGCTTAGGAGAAGCATGTCTTTCTTCATCTCCATTGCTGCTATCTGATTTCCACGCAGAACGAGGGCGATCGCTGGAAGATTCACGACGTTTGCCCACTCTGGGTTTGGGAGCAGAAGATTCCTCTTGGGGAATTTCCACGTCTGAGTTCAACCAAGCGGGACGAGTTTGATCGTAAGCGATTTGTAGTGCTGCGGCGGCGATCGCCTGAGCATCGTATTCTTCAATCAGTTCGCTGACAATTGGCAAGAATGAAGCCAAACGCTCACCTGTCAAAGCTTCTCGCACCAGTTCTTGCAATTTCAGAATGTGTTTTGCTTCAATCTGGGCGCGTGTGGGAATCGTCAGCACTTGCCAATTTTGGCGGTTATGACGTTCAAATGTTTGCTGCTTGCGGCGCTCAAATGGTTGTACTAAAGAAATTGCCGTTCCTTCTTTACCAGCACGACCAGTACGACCAATGCGATGGACGTAGGTTTCTGCACTATCGGGTAAGTCGTAATTGATCACATGGGAGAGTTGATCGACATCTAACCCTCGTGCAGCAATATCAGTTGCTACCACCCAACGGACTTGACGGTTACGGAATCTGAGTAATAAGCGTTCCCGCGCTTGTTGGGACAAGTCACCGTGGTATTCATCCACACTATGACCAGCAGATTGTAACTGACTGGTGAGTTCGGCGGCTGTGCGTCTGGTGCGGACAAAGATTAAAGCTGTTTCTGGATCTTCCATTTCCAGAATCGGCTGTAAAGCTTTGGCTTTTGTCCAGTGGCGGGGGATCAAGTAAGCTACCTGATTAATCTTGTTGGGAGAGGCTTTTGGCTGCTCAACGGTGACAGTTGCAGGCGATCGCAAGAACTTATTCACCAACATCCGAATCGATGGTGGCATTGTTGCCGAGAATAAAGCTGTTTGGCGATCTACGGGCGCTTGAGAGAGGATTTTCACCACATCATCAATAAAGCCCATGCTCAACATTTCATCAGCTTCATCTAACACAAACCACTTCACTTGATCCAGCTTTAAACAGCCGCGATCGAGCAAATCGATCACCCGTCCTGGTGTGCCCACGACCATGTGAACGCCACGTCTGAGTTGTAACATTTGGCGGTCAATTGATTGACCACCGTAGATTGCTAACACCCGCAATCCTTCATCGCCGATAAACTGAGCGATCGCATCGTGAACTTGCATTGCTAATTCACGAGTTGGTGTTAAAACTATGGCTTGCACGGCTTTTTGATTAATATCCAGCCGCTCTATGATTGGCAGTGAAAATGCTGCGGTTTTACCTGTTCCAGTTTGAGATTGGCCTACCACATCACGACCAGCTAGCAATTGGGGAATTGCCTGTACTTGAATGTTAGTCGGTTCAGTAAAACCGATTTTTTCTAGTTGTTCGACACGTTCTTGGGAAATGCCTAATTCTTGAAATGAAAGAGTCATTAATTCTCCTAAATTTTTTGTAAGGATTTTTGGATTAGTCATTAGTCATTAGTCATTAGTCATTGGCTATTAGTGAGCCAAGGGCAGTGGCGCAGCCTCAACTATTGGAGAGGCTATGCCAGTCCGCCAGCGTTTCAGGTAAACCCTCATGAAAACTGCCATTGCAGCGTTGACCTCAGAATAAGGTTGAATCTATAAGGGTCATTTAACAAAGGACAAATGACAAATGACAAATGACAATTTAGTTATTGACTACTTGACCATAGAGGTCGTATGTATCAGCGTGGTGAATCGCTATTGGCACGATGGTTCCTAACTTTGCCTGACCTTTGACATAGACCAGACCATCAACCTCTGGGGAAAATCTAGCTGAACGACCGATTAATTCACCACTTTCAGGATTTTCTTGCTCAATCAGGACATCAACTATTTTGCCTACTTCCTGTTGATTTTTCTTTTGAGAAATCGGTTGCTGGATTTCCATAAGTTGGTATCGGCGCTCGTCCATCACCAATTCGGGCAAGTGATTTGGTAACTTGTAAGCTGGGGTTCCTTCCTCAGAGGAAAAGGTGAAGACACCAACATGATCGAATTCATGCCGTTGCACAAACTCTAGTAGATGCTCAAAATGCTCGGTTGTTTCTCCTGGGAAACCAACAATAAATGTTGTCCGCAATACGGCTGTTGGTAGCGCCGTTTTGATGCGATCTATAATCCCATCATTTACGCGTCCTTGCCAAGGACGATTCATGGCGCGGAGGATCTCTGGATGAGAATGCTGCAAGGGCAAATCCAGGTAAGGCAAGACGTTAGGTGTTTCTTGAATCGCCGCGATCACATCTGGGGTCAGTCCCGTGGGATAAGCGTAATGCATTCTGATCCACGGTATATCTACTTTCCCCAAAGCGCGAAGTAATTCGGCTAATTTTGGCTGGCCGTAAATATCTAGACCGTAATTAGTGGTGATTTGGGAAATTAGAATAATTTCCTTTACCCCTTGACTAACTAACTGCTCCGCTTCGGCGACTATAGATTCTATAGTACGCGATCGCTGGTTCCCTCGAAGATGAGGAATTATACAAAATGCACAACGATAATCACATCCTTCCGCAACCCGCAGGTAAGCTACACCCTCGGTTGTCGTGCGATAGCGCGGTGTAGTTTCGTCGGCAATGTAGGTTGGCTCAATACTAACCTGTTTGACCCGCTCGCCTTGTTCTACACGCTCAATTACATTTACAATTTTGTGATAATCGCCAGTACCCACCACCGCTACTGCTTCGGGTAACTCCTCCAAAAGTTGTTCTTGGAAGTGTTGCGCCATACAGCCAGTAATTACGATTTTTTTGTTTGCCTCTGCCAGTTCTACCAAAGTTCTGACAGATTCAAGTCTCGCCGCTTCAATAAAACTACATGTATTAACAATAACGTAATCTGCTAACTCTTCGTTTGTATCTACACCGTAGCCTGCTTCTACCAGCAGTCCTAGCATGTGTTCTGTATCAATTCGATTTTTCTCGCAGCCCAAGTGAGAAATGGCAATTGTTGGCTTGTCACCCATATTTGGAAAATATCTTCATTTTTTTTCTTCTAGTCAAACATTCTGGCGCTAACTTTTGCTTTTTTGCTATCAGCATCCTCATGAAAACAGTACAGTGGCAAATTCCCACTGTCATTAACTGTGCGTGGATTTATGACCCTATCAATAATAAAAATAGAGGTCATGTTATGATATTTTTATCAATCTGTTCCCCAGGGTAAATTGAAGTGTCTTTGGGTACATTTGACACTTGTAATGTTTTTTAACAGTTCGCCTATTGATATTTTACATTACCGCAGCGTGTGCGTTGTTAACCTACCCATCGGGAAGCCGCCCAAAGGGCTTGTTGTGAGAAGTCGCTACCCTCAGGGAAATCGACGAAAGCGACTACGCCTATAAAGCAGTAATGCTACCCTGGCGATTGGCAAGTCCTACGACTGTGCGCGGACAAGACGCCTAAACCACGGAAAGCTGCCTTGCGTCTAGTGAGTGGCAAACTCCTCTTGTAGCCAAGTTTTATCTTAACATATCTTATGGGAGGTTTCATGCCAATTTCCATCTGAGGAAGGAGGCAGTAGACCAACTATCATAAAACACATTTGACTAATTAATGAAAAGTCAAGAGTCAAGGGTTAAGAGGAGCCAGTCGTGTGCGTATTTTCCCGACCTGAAGGGGAGTAGCGTTGAACTGGCGTTCAATAGTCAAAAAATTCTGGACTCTGGACTCCGCGAGGCGGATTAAAGAAGTGGACTTATATCAGATATTTAAAACTCGCTCACCGATTATTGGCGTGGTTCACCTGCTACCACTGCCTACCTCACCCCGTTGGGGAGGTAGCCTAAAAGCGGTGATTGACCGTGCCGAACAAGAAGCCGCAGCCCTAGCAAGTGGAGGGGTTGACGGGCTGATTGTGGAGAATTTTTTCGACGCGCCGTTTACCAAAAACCAAGTCGATCCAGTGGTTGTGAGTGCCATGACCATTGTGGTGCAACGGATACAAAATTTGGTGACTTTGCCCATAGGCTTAAATGTTTTGCGAAATGATGGCAAAAGTGCAATGGCGATCGCTAGCTGTGTGCAGGCGCAATTTATCCGCGTCAACGTTCTCACAGGAGTGATGGCAACCGACCAAGGATTAATTGAGGGAGAAGCTCATCAACTACTCCGCTATCGACGGGAGTTAGGCTGCGATGTTAAAATCCTCGCCGATGTGTTGGTGAAACACGCCCGTCCTTTGAGTTCTCCAAATCTCACAGTCGCCGTCAAAGACACCATTGAAAGGGGTTTAGCAGACGGAGTTATTTTATCCGGCTGGGCTACTGGTAGTCCTCCTAACTTAGAAGATTTGGAACTAGCTTGTGGTGCAGCAAATGGTACACCAGTATTCATCGGTAGTGGAGCTAATTGGGAAAATATTGATACATTGATGCAAGCAGCAGATGGTGTAATAGTTTCCAGTTCCCTGAAACGACACGGACGCATTGAGCAACCAATTGACCCAATTCGCGTCAGTCAATTTGTGGAAGCCGCCCGTCGCAATTGGAACTCCAAAAATGAACGCAAATCAGCAGAACAAGTGAAGTTACATTCTTAGAAAATGGGGAGTGGGGAGTAGGGAGTAGGGAGTAGGGAGTAGGGAGTAGGGGGAGCAAACCAACAATTCCCCATTCCCAATTCCTCATTCCCCATTCCCCATTCCCCATTCCCCATTCCCCACTCCCCACTCCCCATTCCCTAATAAATATTTATGATTCGCCGCCGTTCTACTCCTTGGATTCATAAATGGTCACGTCCATTGATTGCCGCGATCGCTGGATGTGGTGCCCTGATAACAGGTTATCTCACCATAGAAAAGTTAACAGGAGGCAATGCAGCTTGTGTGGCACAGGCTGGTGTCAAGGGCTGTAATGATGTGCTTTCCAGTCCTTGGGCAACGGTTTTTGGCCAGCCATTAGCCTTGTTTGGGTTTTTGGCATACACCAGTATGGTGATATTTGCTTTGGCTCCCTTGGTATTTAACTCAGGGGAAAACAATCGCCGCAAACAATTGGAAAATTGGACGTGGTGGCTGCTACTGGCGGGTGCGATCGCTATGTCTGTCTTTAGCGGCTACTTAATGTATGTGCTGGCATCTCAAATTAAAGCTATTTGTCCTTACTGTATCGGTTCAGCTTTGTTCTCTCTGAGTCTTTTGGTACTGACGATTATCGGTCGGACTTGGGAGGATATTGGACAAATCTTATTTACCGCTCTGATTGTCGGGATGGTGACGCTGATTGGTACTTTAGGCATCTATGCTGGCGTGAATAAATCAGATATTCCAGGTGGAACTCCTGGACAACCCGTAAACATTTCCTTTACTCCCAAAGACAACCCTAACCCAGCATTCGGTTGGGAAGTTACCACTACTTCTGGTCAGGCAGAAATAGCCTTAGCACGCCAGCTAGTGAAGGTAGGTGCTAAGGAATACACTGCTTATTGGTGTCCTCACTGCCATGAACAAAAGCTGCTTTTTGGTAAAGAAGCCGAGGAAATAATCAACAATGATATTAGGGTAGAGTGCGCTCCCGATGGACTCAAAGCTCAACCAGATTTGTGTAAAGCCGCAAAAATTGAAGGCTTCCCCACTTGGATCATCAATGGTAAAAGCTATAGCGGAGTCCAAAGCTTAGAGGAACTAGCGAAAGTTTCTGGTTACACGGGTCCTCGTAACTTCAAGTATTTCAAGTAATTGACTACGACAAATCATGACAAACAATATTGTTGGTAAAACCACTGGAGAAACTAATACCAATTTGAGAAATGATTGCGACAGATGGATTGCCCAAAATGCAATCAACAGAAAACACACAACATGATACCTAAGTTCCGGCGACATTTTCAGCTTTAGGCTAAGATCGATTATTAGTTTTTCACCTCTACTATGTCTCAAAACCACAACAGCAATTCCCGAAGATTGCCCAAGATTAGAACCACGATTTTCTACATCTTCGCTGTCATCGCTGTTTTAGTAGTAGCCTTTCCTTGGCTGTACGAAATTAAAACCAAGGCTGGGATCGACATATTACCTGAACGTCACGCTGGAACCTTTTTTGAAAAACATACCCACGGACTTTTCAAGTGTGAGTGGCTTTATCCTTACCATTGCCATCGCCCCCAAGGTTAAGGGACTGACAAATAAAAAAATACTCAACTACTTCTTGTGGGGTGGGCAACATGAGCGCCCGTATAGAAAGGGCAAGATGCCCACCCCACAAGATTGGGTAATTTACAGCGCATTTCAAGGAAAGTGAGGTACACAACCAAAGTCTCAAACCCTTGTGTAAAAGCTGTTTTACTTCTGAATTCTGACCCCTGAATTCTGAATTCTGCTGTATTTGTTGTCAGTCCCTAAGTAGGGGAATTGAATAAAAGCATAACTAAGGGTATATAATTTCATTTGTTTTTACCAGGCAAGGCTTTGGGCGTTAAATTGGCTGAACTCACTTTCAACAATATTTATACTTAATTTGTGCTGTTAGCCACAAAAGTCCCAGTTGCCGTTTGGTCAGATAATTGGTCTGAATATATGGTAATACATCACAAATACCACGATGTCTTGAAGAATCTTGCTGAGTTGAAAAAACTCTTATGAATCAGCAGCTAGGCAAGCGTTTTGTGAAGTTAATCTTTAGACTGAAACAATCGCTTAGTCGAGGACACAGAGAATTGATTACTGCCGCCAGCGTTGCACTCTGCGTCCTGCTTTTGCACTGCATCGGATTATTGCAATCTTTGGAATTGGCAGCTTTGGATCAATTTTTTCACTTACGTCCAGATGAACCGCCAGAAGAGCGTATTACGGTCGTAGTGATTGATGAAACCTATTTAAACGAAGTAGGTTTGTGGCCGATTTCAGATACGAAGATTGCCCAGTTGTTGCAAAAATTAAACGTCCACAAACCTCGTGCTATTGGCTTAGATATCTACAGAAATTTCCCAGTAAAGACTGGTAATGAAGAACTGCGTAATGCTTATAAGTCAATGCCCAACTTGATTGGTATTGAACTCCTAACAAATGACAAAAACAAAAACGTTAGTGTTTCGCCTCCACCGGGACTGAATCAGGATCAAGTGGGCTTTAACAACGTCGTATTTGATCTTGATGGTAAAGTACGTCGCAGTTTGTTGTATTGGTACATTGATGATCGGGTACACCAAAGTTTTTCCATGAAGTTGGCTTTATTGTATTTAAAGTCAAAGGGAATTATTCCCACCAAAGCAAAAAACAACCCTGAATATTTGCAATTGGGTAAGGCAACATTTACTCGTTTTGAGGCTAATGATGGTGCCTATGTGCGAGCTGATGCTGGAGGCTACCAAATTTTGACCAATTTTCCCAAACCAAAATGTCAAAGTTCATCGGGAGAATTTTATCGTTTTCGCCAGGTATCTATAAGAGATGTATTGGCTGATAAAGTCAAAGAAAACTTAATCAAAGATCGGATTATACTCATTGGCTCCACTGCACCCAGTCTCCAGGATTTTGTATTCATTCCCTACTCCAGCAGTCTAATGGGTACGGCAAAGCCTGTACCTGGTATTCAACTGCAAGCTTATTTTATTAGTGAGTTAATCTCCGCGGCTCTGCAAGGACGACCATTACTCAAAGTCTGGCCTGATTTAGTGGAATACTTGTGGATTTTTATCTGGTCTTATCTGGGAGCCGTTACTACATGGCGGATACGACACGCAACTATAAGCCTGCTCAGTATCCTAGTTTCTTGTTTTGTATTAACTCTGGGTGCATACCTTGCTTTCTTGTATGGTTGGTGGATACCGCTCATTCCCCCACTGTTTAGCTTTGGCAGTTCAGCTATTTGGATGACCAGTCATATTGCCCAGATGCAGGAAGAGTGGAAACGTTCCAAAGAATTTTTGCATCACGTCATCAATACGATTCCTGATCCAATTTTTGTGAAAAATCAAAAACACCAGTGGATTGTTTTAAATGAGGCGTATTGTCGATTTATCGGTTATCCGAATAAGTTGTTAATTGAAAAGTCAGATTATGACTTTTTCCCTAAACATGAAGCCGATGTGTTTCGACAACAGGATGAGCTTGTTTTGCGGACTCAGCAACCCCAAGAACATGAAGAAGAATTTACAAATGCCGATGGTCAGACTTATCAAATTGCCACTAAGCGATCGCTCCACAAAGACGCAGCTGGCAATTTCTTTTTAGTTGGAGTCATCCGAGATATTACTCAGCACAAGCTCACCGAGGAACATCTCAAACGTACTGCTGCTGAACTATTCCGCTCTAACAACGAATTAAAACTCAAACAAGACCACTTGCGTTATTTAGCATATCACGATCCCCTCACAGGTCTATCCAATCGCAAATTTTTTGCCGAACAACTTAATGAGTCGTTACATTGGGCGCAACACAACAACTTGTTGCTGGGGCTGCTGTTTATTGATCTAGATGGCTTTAAGCAGATCAATGATACTCTAGGGCACGAGACGGGCGATCGCTTGCTAATGACTATTGCTGGACGACTCAGCAACTCTTTACGCGCTAGTGATACAGTTTCTCGTTTGGGTGGCGATGAATTTACTGTGATTTTACGGGGAATTCCTAATGTTCAAATAGCTGCTAAAGTCGCCGAAAAAATTTTAAGCAGCATTAACAAGCCAATTGTTTTGGACGGCGATACAATCCGAGTCTCTGCCAGTATTGGTATTAGTGTCTATCCAGACAACAGTCAAGACAGTGAAACTTTGATAAAACAAGCTGATGCAGCAATGTACCGTGCCAAGCGCCTGGGTAAAAATCGCTATGAGTTTGCTTAATTTAGTCAACGAAAATCGGCGGGAATCCCATCCCTAAGCAGCTTTTAAGATTGTCTCGTTCCCAGTCGGAGACTGGGAATGCCTATTAGAGGCTCCGCCTCAAGACTAGCGGCAGAGCCGCAATGAGCTAGCATTTCCAGCCAGAGGCTGGAAACGAGGTTTTAACGAGGTTTTAAAAGGGTTTTGGCTTAAGTTGACACCAATAAGCTTTTTCTGTGCCCCTACCAACGTATTTGTATCATTATTAAACTAAACCTAAGAACATAGGTAGGAAAAGAATTAGTCATCAGAGGTAATTAGGAAACTAACTGAACTTATTAAGTATTTTTACTTTCCAAAAATCTACTTATACTTACTAGTCTGATTACGGTATTTCATAGTTATATAATTTTTAAAATCTTTGTAATCTCGCAATTTCGTTATTTTATATTTATGTATTTTTACGGTAATTAAATCTTAACTAGACAACAAAATAAGTATTATTTGATATTTTTATCATCATGATTATTCACTGAAGATAGTGTTTGTACTTACGGGAATTAAAATATTATAAGATACTATTAATAAATTATGAAGTAGGCGCGATGCTCACAGTAATTTATCAACATATCTAACTTTAGACTGATGTGAAAATAACATATTTAAGAATATTACTTAAGTATAAAGAGTGTTTAATGCCAGCAAATTAACGTTAATCTAGAAGTACATACCACTATTACTTGTAGACTAGCAGCAAAGATTTAATAAAGTTGAAATTTATTTTCCGAAAAAGCCAGTAAATATACGTTAATAAATAAAAAATACACTTTTCAATTAAAAATTAGTAAATTTACTGAAAGCTATGAAAAGTAACTTCCGAATCACAAAGTTTATGATATTCTGCATAGGTGCTTACATCTTAATGCCGCAAATTGCCGCTTGCACAGGTATATTCAGTAGTGCAAGTGCTAATGCTTTTGGCGCTACTAGCACTAACACCTTAATCGCTCGTAAAGTCAATTTTCAAAATTTAAAAGACGACATATATATTCCACCAAATTATGGTGGTCCCGACAGTCATCATGGTAGCGGCACTCGCTGATCGCAATTTTGGATTTGAGATTTTGAGGAAGCAGCGCAGTGAGCAGCCTTTACTAGAACCTGTAGGGGGAACTTGAATCAAGACAATAGTGGAGATTTCCACCAATGATCTGTTTGTACAAGTGTGTGGACTTGCCAATTTGGGTCTGGTTGAGGATAATCTAAACGGTAGTGTCCGCCTCGACTTTCGGTTCTAAAAGCAGCACTTTTGAGAATTAAATCAGCCACATCTAATAAATTGCGGGTTTCTGCCCAAAGCCCCAATTGCCGTTCAACATCTGGTATGTCAAAACTAGCTGGTTCTGCGGGACGTAAAGCAAGCAAGAATTGACTTAAAGGCAAGATAGCGAAATCTTGCTGCCAAGATTCAACAGTGGCGATCGCAGTTTCCAACCCTGATTGCTGCCGACAAATACCAGCACTTTCCCACACTAGACGCGGTAACTTCTCCCTGAGTGCTTCTAGCTGTGCTTGCTGGATGTGCCACTCACTGGCATCAACACTAAATTTTCGTAATGGCAGCACTGGTGTTTCTGATGACAGCCCAATACTTTCCAACTCAATATTAGCCATCTGGGCGCCAAACACAATACATTCCAGCAGGGAATTACTGGCAAGGCGATTTGCCCCATGTACACCAGTACTAGCGGTTTCACCCACCGCGTACAAACTCTTAATATTTGTGCGATTCATCAGATCCGCGACAATTCCACCCATCCAGTAATGGGCAGCAGGCGCTACAGGAATTGGTTCATGGAAGACATCAACGCCCCAATGCTGACAAACTTTGATGATGTTGGGAAAGCGATGACGAATCTTATCGGCAGGGATGGGGCGCATATCCAACCACACATGGGCAGTCGCCAGATCAAGGGCGGTACGTTGTAAATGGCTGAAAATTGCTCTACTGACCACATCTCTAGGTGCAAGTTCACCCGCAGGGTGGTAGTCAAAGGCAAAACGCCGCCCTTCGTTATCCACAAGGTGCGCCCCCTCGCCGCGAACAGCTTCGCTAATCAGAAAGCGATCGGCACCAGGTTTAGTCAGGGCTGTGGGGTGAAATTGCACAAATTCCAAATCGCGGAGGATCGCCCCAGCACGAGCTGCGATCGCTACCCCATCACCCGTACTCACAGCCGGGTTAGTGGTTTGGGCAAATACCTGACCACCGCCGCCAGTTGCCAATACCACAGCACCAGCTTTTACCCAGGTGATTTTACCTTGATAAAACAGGCTTATTCCCTGACAACGACCAGTTTCGGGTTCAATCCACAAACTCAAAGCCAAAGCTTGCTGAATGACTTGAATATTCGGGCGACGTAATACTTGGTTGGTGAGGGTGGTGGTAACTTCCCTCCCTGTGGTGTCGGCGGCGTGGAGAACGCGGTTGCGAGAATGGGCAGCTTCTAAAGTTAAAGCCAAGGCTTGACCATGACGGTCAAAAGCAACGCCCAAGTTAACTAGCGATTGAATGCAGTTAGGAGCAAGTTGGGCGAGAAATTCGACGGCGGTGCGATCGCATAAACCTGCACCAGCCCGGATCGTATCTTCAATGTGCAACCTGGGAGAATCTTCCGGGTCAACAGCTGCGGCAATGCCACCTTGTGCCCAATCGCTGGCGGACAAAGCAACAGTTTCTTTGGTAATCAAGCCGACTCGCAAGGACTCTGGTAGACACAGTGCTGTGTATAGTCCAGCAGCACCAGCGCCGACTACTAAGACATCAAATTGGCTAGGAATATCTATCTGAGGCAAGGTAAAAGCACAGGGGAGAGTGAGAAGTGAGAAATCAGAAGTGAGGAGTTAGAAGTGAGGAGTTAGGAATTTTGAATTTTTAACTCATAACTCCTAACTCATAACTCCTAACTTATAATTGTGTCCCACTCCCTAGAATCAGGAGTGGGCTGCTATTTGCTACATTAACTGGAAAGTGCAGTTATCTGTAGATGCCGTTGTTAAAGCGATCGTCTCCCTCATTGAAGGCAGGCTCTACTTCTGTCACGGTGAATTTATCGAAGTTAGCTTGCAGGGTTTGTTTTTGGGTATCGCTCAATCCTGGAAGATCCAATACATCCTCTACATTTTGGTAGGGAGCATTGGTGATAATTTTCTTAGCCAGGGTAGGATAAAGCCCTGGATACTGTTGAAAAGCTCGGACGTTGGTATTATTCAAATCAATTTTTTTACCAAATTCCGTTCCTAGTTTAGCGTCTGCCCGATTCTGCCGCTCAATTGCTAGAACTGGGACTTGTGGAAAAGCAAAACTGTTGAAACTAGCAGCTTGGGCTATTTGAGTTGTTCCCAACCATCCCCAGCAACTAAGTAACAAACTAAACACTGTTAATAAACGCGCTAATCTTTTCACGATTTTTCTACCTCTTTCCATCAAACAGAAATAAAAGTTTTAAGCTAACAGCCGTCAGCAGTCATTAGTCATTAGTCAGAGCGCCAAAGACAATTGGACTTTGGACAAAACCTGATAGCTTAATCAACACAGCAGTCATCAAAAACTAATATACAGCGTATTAATATCCACAATATTTGCCGTTACTGGGTTTGACTGTAGTTTTGCCAAAAATTTTCATCGTGGTAAGAGTGCCTGCATAGCTGCAATAGCGTTGGATCAATGATCCTGCTAGCATTTCCAGTTAAACGAAACCTTTTCGGGGTGGTTGATTCTGGCTCTAATACCGAAAACCCTACCAAAAAAGACTTGATGCTGATGGACTGTTATGTAATATTTCTTAACTAATTAATCATCTACAGCATCATTCTTGATGTGCCGTAGATCGATTTCTAATCGCTAGGGCTAGGTGCAAGATGTGAGTTACACAATTTTTTCATATTTAGGCCGCGATCGCAGCTAACAAAAATAGGCTGTCTACCAAAATTGTGCTTAAAACTGCGCCACTAAAGGCATACCAGTGTTTTTGATTTCGACTTAAAGGTAAAATCCCGATTGTTAACAGCACTAAGGCAAGAATTATCGCCCAAGTTTGTCCCCAAGGCGTTTGTACTTGCATCAGGGCATTTTGTAAGATTTGTGGTGCTAAATCTGCATCTACTCTCATGATTTGCCGCCAATAAGGTATCAAATCTACTATATAAAAATATACGTCTGTTAAAACTGTACCGAGTAAAGAACCTAAATAAAACCAGTTACCCACCTTGCCCCAATTCTTCGCTAAACACCAGCAAGCAAACGGTAAACCGATAAACTCGATTGGCAGATGCCATAAAGGTTCCCAACGTAACCAGCCCCAGTAAATCGCTCCTGCTAACCAACTCCAGCTAAACCCGAAGAGCAAATCCCCCCAGACATAAGTTGCAGGACGTGACATTAAGCTAAAACTTAGCCACACCCAAAATCCTGTCAGCGCTAAACTTAGACTTGGTAGCGATCGCACTATTGGCGCTTCTACAAATACTGGCACTGTTACCAAAAACACCGCCGCCGCAAACACTAACCAAGTTTGTCTCTTAGAAATAGATAACGGAACAGAGACAGAAGAGGTAAGTGTAGATTCCAATTGCCTGATCCCCTTCTGCCCAATCTCAGCTAAATCCAACTCGGTATCAATAGAAGGGGTAGAAGCACTGTAGGAGGATAGTGTATTATTAATCAAAGTTTTTAATATTTGTTACTAAACTTCATCTTATTTAAGATATCACATTTTAAAATCCCCCCCAGGGGCATTGTAATTATACTGAAATTTCGGGGATCGTTGGTGCAAACTAAACTAAACATTCTGCGCTCTTCCTAAATCCCTTAAAACCTCGTTTACAGCCTCTGGCTGGAAATGCACTTCATCGCGGCTCTGCCGCAAGTCTTGAGGCGGAGCCTCTCGGAATGCATTCCCAGTCGGAGACTGGGAACGAGATAATCTCTAAAAGCTGCTTCTAGACTAACTTTCACGTTAAGTTGACACGTATGACTCCTCTGTAGTCCCTTGTAAATGGGGTACTACAGAGACGTGAGGGTAAAATTTAAGGTTAAAAAGTGAACTGGCATCAGTCCGCTAAATATTAAAGTTTGATGAATTCCCAAAATTGCGTTGACTTATTGAGGTGGGTGTAAGAACATGGTCAGCGTCTTCGATGATGTTATTGATCCGTAAAATTAAATTTTCTCTTGAGTTTGGGTGCAGTAAAGAGTATATAAAGTAACATCATCAGCAAAACAATGTTCATAATCATCTCTAGAACCGGAAAAAGGTATTAATTGTATATGGAGTTTATTCAAGCTTTTATTTTGGGTATTGTTCAAGGGATTACAGAGTTTTTGCCAATCAGCAGCACTGCACATCTTCTGATTGTGACAAAGGTATTTGGTTGGAAAGAACTAGGTTCTAAAGATTTTGTTGATGCAATTCAATTTGGCAGTGTGATCGCAATTTTGGGGTATTTTTGGTCACTGATTTACAGTATTGTCAAGGGTGGAATTGAAGCAGTAAAAGACAAAGATTGGCAACGTGAGGAGTGGAAAATTCTTGTTGGTATTGTAGTAGGAACAATGCCTGCCTTAATTTTCGGCTTTCTTTTGAAAGATGTTCTACCGGAGAGTGCATTAATTATTGCCATTATGTCAATCATCATGGCACTTGTATTAGCTTTGGCAGAAAAAATTGGCACTCGCAAGCGAGGTTTTGACTCATTGCAGATTCGGGATGGTATTTTAGTTGGATTGGGACAAACACTTGCTTTGATTCCGGGCGTTTCTCGTTCTGGTTCGACGTTGACGACCGCCTTATTTTTAGGATTAGAACGCGATACAGCAGCGAAATTCTCATTTTTGTTAGGGTTTCCAACTCTTACCATTGCGACGCTGTATAAAAGTCTGAAAATATTCAAGTTGTTTCAAGCCCACCAGTTGCCAGATAACATTGTTGGACTGTTAATTGTCGGGATTATTTCAACCTTTATTTTTTCCTACCTATCAATTGCATTTTTGATCAAATACTTAGCAACCAAAAACACTTTAGTTTTTGTTTGGTATAGATTAGCATTCGGTAGTGCCATCTTACTGGCGATCGCAGCAGGTTGGAAAGGATAATAGTCATTAGTCATTAGTCATTAGTCATTAGTCCAAAGCAAATGACTATAGCGATGTCTACGACGGGCTACGCCTACGCTCGTTTGTATGCAATACAATCTGACCTCACTTCCATTCCTCTCTCCTAAAAGGAGAGAGGCTTTGAATGTTACCCCCCTTCCCTTGTAGGGAAGGGGCTGGGGGTTAGGTCTGTATTGGACTCAACACAGAAGCGCTATAATGCCCCATGCCCCATGCCCAATGCCCAATGCCCAATTCCCCATGACTATTCATCCTGCCAAAATTACCAAGGTTCTCCCAGACTCAATAGCCGCAGAGATTGGCTTTGAGTCCGGGGATGCGATCGTTGCGATCAATGGTACACGTCCCCGCGATTTAATTGACTATCAGTTTTTGTGTGCTGATGAGGTTTTGGAACTAGAAGTTTTAGATGCTACTGGTAAAACTCATAGCCTGGAAATCGAAAAAGATTACGACCAAGACTTGGGGCTAGAATTTGAAACTGCCCTATTTGATGGCTTAATTCAGTGCAATAACCGTTGCCCATTTTGTTTTATCGACCAACAGCCACCGGGTAAGCGCACCAGCTTGTATTTAAAAGACGACGATTATCGTCTGAGCTTTTTGTACGGCTCTTATCTTACCCTGACCAATTTACCAGAAAGAGAATGGCAGCGCATTGAGCAAATGCGCTTGTCTCCGTTGTATGTTTCTGTTCACGCCACCGAACCCGAAGTTAGAATTAGACTGCTAAAAAATCCGCGTGCGGGACAAATCTTGCAACAAATCAAGTGGTTTCAAGAAAGGCGACTACAAATTCATGCTCAAGTAGTTGTTTGTCCTGGTATAAATGATGGCAAACATCTGGAACAAACTCTCAAAGATTTAGCGTCCTTTCATACTAGTGAAGTGCCTGCGGTGGCATCGGTGGCAGTTGTGCCAGTTGGGTTGACACGGTTTCGTCCCCAAGAAGATGAACTCATACCTGTAACTAGGGAAAAAGCCCAAGAAGTGATTTCTCAAGTGCGATCGCTCTCGCGGCAATTTCGCCAACAATTCGATTCTAGCGTTGTTTGGTTAGCCGATGAGTGGTTTTTGATTGCAGGTGAGGAATTACCCAGCGAATCTGAATATGAAGAATATCCCCAAATTGATAACGGAGTTGGTTCGATTCAATTATTTATCAAGCAATTTGCCACCGTTGCGGCAGAATTACTACCGCCAAAAGTATATCCTCAAAGGAGATTAACTTGGGTAGTAGGCAACGCCGTAGAAAAAGCATTTCAACCAATTTTGAAACGCTTAAATTGTGTTGAAGGTTTAGAAGTCAATATGCGTGCTTTATCTAGTGATTATTGGGGACAAACTATCAGTGTAACCGGATTATTAACTGGTCATGATTTGCTTTTAAATTTAGAAGGACAAGATTTAGGCGATGGGATTTTGCTACCGAATATCATGTTAAAAAATGGTGAACTAGTGTTTTTAGATGATATGAGTATTGAGGAATTAGCTGGTAGACTAAATACAATAATTTTCCCAGTAGCAGGAGTTGAAGATTTAATCAAAAAATGTATTTTAAATTCTGTTCAGATTTAGTTATCAAAGTTCAGTTGTTTCTCGGAGGTAATTTATGGTGATGCTGGATGATAAATAAGAAATGAGAAGGAGTCAGAAGACAGAATTCAGAATTCAGAATTCAGAATTCAGAATTCAGAATTCAGAATACCCCAGCAGTCAAGTCAGGGGTAACAGTCACGGAAAGAATTTTTTCTTCTCCACGATTAAAAATGCTTGGTCTAAACCTCGATTCATCATCCAGTCGCACAGAACTCATTCTGAATTCTGGCTCCTGAATTCTGAATTCTTCTTCGATAATGCTTAATCAATAATCCACTGAGGAGTCAGGAGTGAAGTATCAGGAAAAGTATCAGAAAAACGCAAAATTACAAATAAAAAAAGCCGGATTATTCGTTTTAAGTTTTAATTTTTTAATTTTAAATAGTTTTAGTATTTTGCCAGTCAGGGCAGCGACTGAAGAACCTGTATTGAGCGTAGTGTATGGCCAAGAAAACGCGAATCAATGGACAGGGATAAGCGATCGCTTACAGGCAATCGGGGTGAAATATTGTGTAATTCCCCTCAATGATGTCAAGAGTGCGGCAGATTGGGGCGATCGCCGGGTATTATTTTTGCCAAATGTCGAGACATTAACGCCAACCCAAGCGATCGCCCTAGAAGAATGGATGAGTAATGGAGGGCGCTTGATTGCCAGTGGGCCTGTAGGTAATCTGTCATCGCCAGGAGTGCGCCAGTTATTGCGATCGCTTTTGGGAGGTTATTGGGGATTCAGCCTCAGTGACACAGAACAGATTAAACCCCCAAAAACCAATATCCCAAAATGGGCAAATCAAACTGAACTCTTTGGCAAAGTGCGCGGCGGCGTGATGATTCCTAATGATATGGGCACTGAAGCTCCTGCTGTTTGGAATTCCAAAGATAATCCCGCCGCAGTAGTGACAACTGAGCGTTCCACCCTTTTGGGCTGGCGCTGGGGAACAAATGCAGCCTCCGCAGCCGAGTTAGATAATGCCTGGTTAAAAGCTGCCCTCAATCACTATTTGACAGCACCAGCGCCATCAAATCGCATGAAAAAAGTAGCAGGAGGTTCCCAAAACTGCTCGACAACCGTGGCGGCGGCACCAAGGGCAGAGGAGCAGAGAGGCAGTTTATCCCCCTCATCTCCCTCATCCCCCTCATCCCCCTCATCTCCTCCGAAAACTGCCACCGCTCCCATACCTAGAGCGCTAACTACAGTCAAACCCCCAACTTCTCAGGAGGCTATAGACCAATTGGAACAAGCGGTGCGTCTAGATGTTGCACCTAACTCCAATGATCCCATTGACAACAACGAAGCGATCGCTCTTCAGCAAGAGCTAGAAAATCTGATTGGTCGGGTGGAAAGTGCTAATTTAGCGGTATTAGCTGATGCGGCTAATGAAGGTGTTGGGATATCTGAGCAAAAGCAGTCCTCTACTAGGAATCTGGGCACCGACACCCGCCAATCTGTCAAAGAGCAGCCGACGCAATTGGCCTCAACTAAATTGGGAGGGCTAGTCAGAAGTAAAGACCAAACCTTGGCACAGGTAAGGGTAATTGCTAAAAACTTACCCATATTGATTGCCCAAAAAAACTACGCTCTAGCTCGTCAGCAGTGGCTAGTAGCGAAGACGATTTTGTGGCAGCAGTTTCCTGTTAATCGGAGGCAGGCTCAACCAGAAATTCGGGCAGTTTGGTTAGATCGGGGGACGATTGTTCGTGCTGGTAGCAAGGCGGGACTGGCACAGATTTTTGATCGCCTAGCCCAAGCTGGGATTAATACCGTCTTCTTTGAAACTGTTAATGCTGGCTATACCATTTATCCGAGCCAAGTCGCCAAAGAGCAAAACCCATTAATTCGTGGATGGGACCCACTGGCAGAAGCAGTGAAATTAGCCCATGAGCGAGACATGGAATTACACGCTTGGGTTTGGACTTTTGCTGCTGGGAACCAACGGCACAATGAAATTATCAACGTTAATCCTAATTATCCAGGGCCAGTACTGGCGGCTCATCCCGATTGGGCAAACTACGATAACCTGGGTAACATGATTCCGGTTGGGCAGACTAAGCCATTCTTCGACCCAGCCAACCCCGAAGTGCGGCAGTACTTACTTAAGCTGTATGAGGAAATCGTCACTCACTATAACGTTGATGGTCTACAGCTAGACTACATTCGCTACCCCTTTCAAGACCCATCAGCAGGTCGAACCTACGGCTATGGCAAAGCTGCAAGAGCGCAGTTTCAGCAACTTACTGGTGTAGATCCGATAAATATTTCTCCCAGCCAACCAGAACTGTGGCAAAAGTGGACGATATTTCGCACCGCGCAAGTTGATAGCTTTGTTGCCCAAGTTTCACAGCAGTTGCGACAAAAACGACCGAATTTGATTTTGTCGGTTGCAGTATTTCCTCTGCCAGAACTAGAGCGGATTCAAAAAATTCAACAAAATTGGGAAACTTGGGCTAGGCGGGGAGATGTAGATTTAATCGTTCCCATGACTTATGCTCTCGATACTTCTCGCTTTCAACGACTAGCCCAACCCTGGATTACCTCTAAACAATTGGGAGCTACATTGTTGGTGCCGGGAATTCGCTTACTTTCTTTGCCAACAATCGGGGCATTCGATCAACTCCAGTTGGTAAGGGATTTGCCAGTTAGTGGTTATGCACTCTTTGCCGCAGATAATTTTAACAACGAGCTACAAAAACTCTTTAGTAGCACCCAAGGTAGGGTTCAATCCACAAAAAGTGAACCGATTCCTCATCGCCAGCCTTTTCAAACTGCCGCCATCCGTTACACCGCGCTGCAACGGGAATGGAAGTTTGTTTTCCAAAATGACCAACTACAAAGACCTGCTCAGACAATATCAGATTTTAACAACCAGGCAGAAGTTTTAGGCAGTGCTTTAAATCAGCTTGCTGCTTCCCCTTCTGGGAGTAAGTTAATAGTGGCGAGAGCCTCTCTAACTCGGTTCCAGTCTCAATTTCGGGTATTGATGAGCCAAGAGCTTAAGTCAAATTCCTATCAAGTTAAGGTTTGGGAAAATCGGCTTGTAACTATAGAAAGGCTATTACGTTACGGCGAACGGCGGGGGCAGTTGCGTCCTTAGTGAGGGAGCAAGGGAGCAGGGGGACTAGGGAGAATTATTAACTCATCCCCCGGCTTGAAACCGGGGGAAAATGGAAGTCATTAGTCATTAGTCATTTGTCATTAGTACCAATAACCAATGACAAATGACTAAATCGGCGGGGGGCTATTCCTCCCACGCCTCTTGTTGGGATGGGATTCCCGCCGATTTTCATTGAACAAGTTTCTTCCTTGTCTGTTCCCCATGCCGAATTTTCAACTAGCTGGATATAAGCTAGTTTGTAATTCTTAACACACTTTCTTAATATTTTTTATAATCCAAATATTACTACTTGTTTGGTGTCAAAATATGGAAAAATACTTAAGTAATAAGCTTGAGATAAGTCTTTTTTAAGAATAGCGATCGTAAAAATCTATGCAGCCCTTACTCAACTTATAAGGCACAAAGCTTAGAGTGAATAATTGACCATTCGCTACGGATCGTTGTGCCGGAAACACTACTAATACTCCTATTAGATAGGATGTCTACGATGGGCTACACCTACGCACTGATGACAGTACGAGGTAAGAGTATCTTAAGTTTCTTCCTATTTGCAGGTAGTGGCGTGTTTCACCAAGTATGATATGGTACTGCTTGTAGCTTCAGGAGCTAGCTTGCAAACAGCCAATATTTCTGAAGTTATGCATACCTCGGTAATGACATTAAAAGTATGATAGTTTCTAAGTGTAATCTCAGTACTATCACTGTTGTAGCAGCAGTAGTTATATGTTTAGACAGTTGTAGATAACCAAGATCAAGTTGTTGGTGTTGTCATCTGGTACTGACAGACACGACAAACCAAGTTGCCTCATTGGAGTTTGTGTGGATAGTACATTTTAAAAAAGTGTATAGATATCTACCAAGGTGAAGCATTTATCACAACTACATTGGGATTTAATACAAAGTTTGTTGTCATTTTGTCATTAAATAATAAAACATAAATTGAGGTAAATTATGCCGAAAATTCTAATAATAGAAGATGAAGAAGCAGTTCGTGAAAACATTTTAGACTTACTAGAAGCTGAGGGTTTTCAAACTCTTGCTGCGGCTAATGGCAGAATCGGGATACATTTGGCGATCTCCGAAGTTCCCGATTTAATTCTCTGTGATATTATGATGCCAGAACTTGACGGTTATGGTGTGCTAAAAGCATTACGCGAAGATACTTCAACGGCAACAATTCCCTTCATTTTTCTTACTGCAAAATCTGCCAAATCTGACTTCCGTCAAGGTATGGATATGGGTGCTGATGACTATATAACTAAGCCATTCACTCGGTCTGAGTTATTAAGCGCCATCATGAATAGGTTAGAAAAGTACGCTACTTTAAAAAGGTATTTATCTCCTCAGACTGTAATTAATAATTTGTCTCCGAAAATGCAGTTATTACAAATTAGCTTACACCGGGCTATCAAACAACATAATTTTCAAGAATTTGAAATTTATTATCAACCAATAGTCGATATTGATTCTGGGAAAATAGTAGCTGCTGAAAGTTTATTGCGGTGGAAAAGTCCAGAATTGGGGACGATTTACCCAACAGAATTTATTCCGTTAGCAGAGTCTACAGGTTTAATTGTTCCCATTGGTAAATGGGTATTAAAAAGTGTCTGTCAACAAATAAAAGGCTGGCGTGATGCTGGAATTTACTCCTTTATTGTTACTGTAAATCTGTCAGTAATTGAATTTAATCAACCCGATTTGATTGATAAAATAGTCAATTTAATAGCTATCAATGATTTGGAACCAGATTACTTAGAGATAGAACTGACTGAAAGTATGATTATGCAAGATGTAAATAGTGCGATCGCTACTATGAGCAAATTGCAATCCTTGGGTGTAAAAATTGCGATCGATGATTTTGGTACGGGCTACTCTTCTTTAACTTATCTGAAAAACTTTCCAATTAACACATTAAAAATAGACCGTTATTTTATCCATAATGTTGCTAACGATCCCCAGAAATCAGCCATTACCAAAGCATTAATTCAAATGGCTCACAATCTCAATCTAGATGTAGTTGCTGAAGGTGTAGAGACGGAAGCAGAACTGGCTTTTTTGAGGCAACACAACTGTAATTCTATGCAAGGCTTTCTATTTAGTCGTCCATTGCCAGTAGCAGAATTTGAAAATATTTTGTGAACTAACTAATGCTTATATGTGTGAATATTTCTACTACATTGGGCATTGGGCATTGGGCATTGGGCATTGGGCATTGGGCATTGGGCACTGGGCATTGGGCATTGGGAAGAGAATTTAGTCCCCAGTACTTTATATAAGAATCATATTTGATTTCTGAAAAAATCTCGGTAGTCTTGTAGTGGATTGTCTAGGCTAAAAAAATTGCTTTGTTGGGGAGCCACTGCGTTGCGCGGGTTTCCCGCGTTGTAGCAAGTGGCGTTGGAGGCTTGGCGTAACCCAACATCCTGATAATCAGTTGGGTTGCGCTCCGCTCCACCCAACCTACGTCTACCTCTAATGCACTATTAAAGCCATGAGGGTCTACTACGTGCATTTCACTAATCTTATACTAGTCCTATAGTACTTTATTAGGTTGACTAATTAAGAAAAATCAAACTTTCGACTGGCGACAATTATAAAGTCTCAAGTCTAGAGTAGGAAAAATGTGTAATGTGTATAGTGTCTACCGCCATGAAAGTCCCTGCGCGTTTCTTGCTGCCAGTTTTTTTACTGACGTTGACAGCAGCTTGTAACCAGACTCGCGCTTTCTCAGATAATCCTACACCACAAACATCTGTACCTTCTGCTCAACAGACACAGAATCGTACACAGCCAAAAAATATTGTGCGTACTGAAGCACTTTCACCTAAACCCATCCGAATCAATCTGAAGAGTTTACCAGCACCCTTCGCAACAAAAAGTGCCTCTAAGCAACCAGAGGTTGTGCCGATTCCGCAAAACCCGGTGCTGCGCGTACCACCAGGCTTTACAGTTAACGTCTTTGCCGAAGGTCTAGATGCCCCACGCTGGCTAGCTTTAACCCCCAGTGGTGATGTCCTGGTGACTGAAACTAAGGAAAATCGGATTCGTCTGTTGCGTGACAGCAATGCTGACGGCATAGCCGACGTTCGAGAAACTTTTGCAAGTGGCGACAACGGACTCAATATTCCTTTTGGGATGGCGTTTGCAGGTAATTCTTTTTTCTTGGGTAATACTGATGCGGTTTTACGGTTTCCTTACACCAAAGGTCAACGGCGACTAACTGGCACCGGTGAAAAAATTGCTGACCTTCCTGGTGGTGGCTATAACCAGCACTGGACGCGTAACGTAGTGGTATCACCCGATAGTAACAAGCTATACGTTTCTGTTGGTTCACAATCTAATGTGGATGAAGAACGCCTACCACGGGCTTCCATACAGGTGATGAATTTAGATGGTTCCCAGCAGCAGACTTTTGCTTCCGGCTTGCGTAACCCTGTTGGTTTAGACTTTCATCCTGTAACTAAGGAACTTTATGCCACTGTCAACGAACGGGATGGAATCGGTGATGACTTGGTGCCAGACTATTTGACACGCGTTAAACAAGGGGCATTTTATGGCTGGCCTTATGCTTATCTGACACCAAACAACCTCGATCCCCGCCAAAAGACGGATGGCAAAAGTAAACGCCCCGACTTAGTAGCCCGTACCCAAACGCCAGATGTGCTGTTCCAGGCGCATTCAGCAGCATTGGGTTTGCAGTTTTATGATGGTAAAACGTTTCCACAAAAATACCGTAACGGTGCTTTTGCTGCTTTTCGTGGTTCTTGGAACCGCGATCGCGGCACTGGTTATAAAATTGTATTTGTTCCCTTCGATGCTAAAGGGCGATCGCTTGGCTACTACGAAGACTTTCTCACAGGATTTTTGCTAAATCCTTCTGTACCAACCACTTGGGGACGACCTGTAGGTTTACTTGTCCTGCCAGATGGTAGTCTTTTAGTAACAGAAGAAGTCAATAATCGTATTTATAGGATTCAGTATACCGGGGGTTAGGCAATTCCAAATTCCAAAATTCAGAGGTAAAATCCATTACCTGGGGTCAAGTTAGAGCAGTTGTACCAATAGAAATGCTCTTACCATATTCCCTTCCCAGGTTTGTTGCCTTTACGCTAGATTACTTAAAAATACTGATAATCATTTGGTTGAAAAATTAGTTATGGCTCAGAATGACAATAATACTCAGTCAAATATCAACGAATTGTCTCCACATTCCGGTACACGATATTGGGGTGAGGTAGAGGTGATCGAGGAGGGAGAAACCTATAGAATTAGTCGTGTTGAAATCAAGCCCAGACACGGCATTAAACCACAAATTCATTATCACCGCAATGAACATTGGGTTGTAGTTTCTGGTGTGGCGAAGGTGACTTGTGGCGATGTGGAAACATTACTGAATCGAAACGAATCAACTTATGTCCCCGCAGCAACCCTACATAAGGTAGAAAATCCTGGACATATTCCGCTAGTTATTCTGGAAATTCAAAATGGTGAATATTTAGGTGAGGATGATACTGAGCGTCCTTATGACTTAAATTTGGTCAAACCTGTAGCTGAAGGTCAGTAGGGGATGAGGGAGTGGGGAGTGGGGAGTGGGGAGTAGGGAGTTAGGAGTTAGGAGTTAGTAAGCTGAGACGCATTTAATTTTTCAAGCTGAAAACCTCACAGCAAGGTTTTTAGGCTCCAAAAAGTACAATTTAGATGAGCGACAGCTTAGGACAAGGGAGAATTTTTCCAATGCCCAATGCCCAATGCCCAATTAAAACCACCCTTCTTGTTCCAGGGTTTCAATCAACTGCAAGCCACGGGGATCACCCACTCCTAACAGTGAGGCTTTGGCGTCTTCCCGTACTCCCAAATCTTGGTCTTCGGCAAAGGCTTGAATTAAGGCGTCGATCGCTGTGGCATAAACTACATTAGAAGGCAGTTCGCGGCACAGTTGACCAATTGCCCAAGCACTGTTACTCCGTACTGCTGCCACGGGATCTTGAACTAAGGCTTCAATTAATGGTGGTATTGCCCCTATGACTGCTTCATAACCCACTTCTGCCATCTGTGCTAAGGCGCTAGCAGCCCACAAACGCACTGCGGAAATGTCAGTTCTTAAGGCATCTGCTAAGGGTGGTAAAGAACGGCGATCGCGACAGTTTCCTAAAGCCCAAACAATACCTTTACGCACATAGCCATTCCAATCACTGTTTAGTTGAGCAATTAACGGACTCACTGCTTCTGAACTAGGATTGCGTCCGATGCCATAGGCTGCACTCACCCGCACTAAGGGACAGGTATCAGTTAATAGGCGAATCAGATGGGGGGTAGCACGCGCATCTTCTATATCACAAAAAGCACGCGCTGCTAACATTCTTTGCTGGGGCTGGGGATTTTCCAGCAAGGCTAGCATCACTTCTGGATCAGGCTTTGCCACAACTGAATCGGCAGTTAGCGGCTCTATTTTATCTAAGGGGCTTTCTAGCTCCTCCTCAACATCAAGTAGGCTTAGATCGTCTTTGTCATACATAATTTCATTTCAATCCCGAAAAGGGATTAACACATAATCCCCCACGCCAATCAGTTAAAGCTTTATATATATTAGTTGGGTTCTTATACATTTTCACTGCTCCCTCGTTGAGTTTTATCCAAACGAGAACCTCCATAACTCAGACGCTACAGTATGTTATCGCTATCCTTTTAGTTTATCGAACAGCAATATTGGCGCCAGTCGTCAGAATACAAGAAGGGTATTCTGAACGAAAAAGCGGATGAATAATCGGAGTTTTTGCACCCCCACAAAACTAGAATTTTTGGTGGTCAACAAGAAAGTCGCGGGTCTCTCTTACAAAGTTGCACAAGAGGGGAGACCCCAAGACCGCAATGCAGCGCTGAATCCCCGACTGAAAGATTGGTGAATTCTGGATTCTGGATTCTGAATTCTTCTTCAATGTTCTGTACTCAGGAATTTTACCATCCAGAGGGATTGGGTTTGATAACCTAACTGATTGTAAAGATTTAATGCGGGTTTGTTGGATTGAAACACTTGTAATCCAATCTGGCGATCGCCTCTTTGAATAGCCCAATTTTCCACATATCGCATCAACGCTCTACCAATACCCCGTCGCCGATGTTCTGGCAGAACGTAGAGGATAAAGATATGAGCATGACGGTTTCCCTGCACTTGATCTATGGCATTGCCCACCCAGAGGCAGGCGATGGGGCATTGGGCATTGGGCATTGGGCATTGGGCATGGGGCATTGGGCATTGGTTATTTCTCCCCTCATCTCCATCACCCAAAAAATCAACCCACCACAAGGGCGTATCACTAGAAAAGTATTGCTTAACTGTTTGTTCTAGGTGAGAAAAATTCTCATTGGGAAAGAGATCCTGGTAAGTTCGCTGCATGAATTTAAGCAGCAGCGATCGATCCAAAGCGGAGCCACGGCGAATAATATACCCAGGTAGTAGTTGCTCAGACACTTCTGATGTTTATTGACGTTAGCTAGCTGAGTTATATGCTGCTGGTGGGAAATCAGCAGCAGTAGGTTGATAACTTACCTGTACCTCTTCAATTGGTGCGGGTGCTGCCATATCGGAAGGTAAAAAGATGCGGGCGCTGACTGCAACTAGAGCAAAGAGAAATACTAATACCGCGAGCAGGGGAGCGATGTACTGACGAAAAATAGCCATATTTTAGATTGCAAGGAGCTATCAACTTTATGAGAATCTAGCTGAAGATTTGTGAAGTATTCTTAATTGATTTTAGCGATTTTCTAGGCATTGGGCATTTGTCATTTGTCATTTGTCATTTGTCATTTGTCATTTGTCATTTGTCATTTGTCATTTGTCATTGGGGAAAGAATTCTTATAACTCCTAACTCCTAACTCCCCACTCCCCACTCCCCACTCCCCACTCCCCACTCCCCACTATTGGCGATCGCGCTCTAAGTCATCAAGCACTCTTTCGCAATACCAATTCTCCGGCATCCCAGGATAAGTTTCCTTTGCCTGTTCAATTAACCGTTCGGCAGCCGCAGCGTCACCGGATAATTTATCGATTAGCCTATTTTTGAGATAGCTATCAGATAAACCCTCCTCTACCTGGTTTGGTATCCCTTCATTTATAGTTGATGGTCGGGATTGTTCTCTTCGCAACTGCCAAAATAAAACGTAATAAAGTGTAGCAAAAATTAAAATTAGGCTGAGTGTTCCGAAAAAAGTTAGGAGGTTAAATGCTAGATATCCCAGAACTAACTGCGAGAGAACATAGCCAAGTAATAAACCGGTGAGTAAGAGGATGAATGTGCCGACAGCAAGAACTACTTGATTCCCCATATATCCTCTTCTTCGTCCTCAAGTCCTGGTCTGGATACTGCCACTGGCTGAGGGTTCCAGGGGGCAAATAATGGCAATAGAAGTAGTCCTGGGATAGCGGCGGCGATGGTAATTAAGAAAAATATCGGCCAACCCGTGCTTTGGGCGATCGCGCCTCCAGGGGACGCTAAAATATCGCGGCTGACAGCCATTAAGCTGGAGAGCAAAGCATATTGGGTTGCAGAAAATCGCTGGTTACAAAGACTCATCAAAAAGGCAACAAAGGCTGCTGTCCCCAATCCACCACAAAATTGTTCTACGTTGATAGCAAGTACCATAGCTTGGTAGTTTTTACCGATGTATGCTAGAAAAAAGTAAGCTAAATTACTTACTGCTTGTAGAATACCAAAAACCCAAAGTGATCGATTGAGGCCAATAGCACTCAAAATTGAACCACCTACTAAAGCGCCAACAATCGTAGCAATTAACCCCATTCCCACCTGAATTGCCCCAATGTCGATTTTGGTAAAACCAGTTTGCAGCAAAAAAGGCGTGCTCATATTGCTTAACAAAGCATCACCTAGCTTATATAGGGTAATGAATCCAAGCATTAGAATAGCTTGGATAATCCCTTGACGCTGAAAAAATTCTCTAAAAGGCAAGATTACAGCATCACTTAGAGAAGCTGGAGGGCTAATTTCCTTGGGTTCCGGTGCAAACAAGGTGGCAAAAATACCTATTACCATCGTTCCTGCCATAAACAAGTAAACCGATGACCAAGGCAGTTTTTCAGCAAGTATCAAGGCTAAAGCACCTGCGGCTAATAGGGCTATTCGATAACCTAAGATAAAAACTGCTGCACCAGCCCCCATTTCTAGTTTTTCTAAAACGTCGGTACGGTAAGCATCAACGGCGATATCTTGAGTCGCACTGATAAAGGCAATGACTATGGCGTTGATGGCTAGTAGCTGTAATGCTTGTTTGGGTTGTTGGAAAGCCATGACTGCGATCGCTATGATCAAAGCAATCTGCGTCAAAATTAACCAACCCCGTCGCCGCCCCAAAACTGGCAAAGTGAATCTGTCTACCAACGGTGCCCACAAAAACTTTAAGGAATAAGGCAAACTAGCGAGGCTAAACCAACCAATAGCAGCTAAATTTACCTTCTCCTCGGTCATCCAAGCTTTTAAGGTATTACCGATTAACAATAACGGTAAACCCGATGAAAAACCTAAAAATAATAAAGCCGCCATCTTGCGGCTACCGAAAACTCCCAGTAGCGATTTAATTTTCCTCATAGTTTCAAGTTTTTGCCTCTTTTAAGGAAATTTCAATAAAACAGGAGTCAGAATTCAGAATTCAGAATTCAGAATACTCTACCCATGAAGGGATAGAGTTTTAAGCCGAGAATATTTTAATTTTTTTCGCCCACCAGGGGCGAGGTTTTGACCAATATTCATCACCCACTCGTACAGAATTCATATGCTCATTCTGACTCCTGAGTTCTGAATTCTGAATTCTTCTTATAAACCTGATGTCCCCTGATTTCTACTCTGTGTGCGGCGAGGCATTTCTCCCAACCTTCACGGGTACCAATGTCGCTTTTGTGTTTAAGCAATCCTAATTCCTCTTCTTGTTGGGTGAGTTTAGCAAATTCTTCGTAGCGTGGATAGTTGTTGGTAACAAATGTTTCCTTACGGTGCAAAATCGGCGGATTTGCCCTAGTTTCATAGTCTCGGTGAGTAACGAATAGGGTTTTTAAATCAATACCTATACTGGCTTTTAATGCTGGGTGGGGATCACTGTCAAATTCGGGGTAAGACAGATAGGATATTTGCGGCTTATCAGTGTGATATTTAATTAATGTCGCCTCATCTACACGCCCAATGGTACGACTAGCGCAACCTTCACAAATTCGCAGCACGGGGTCAAGTGCAGCAAGTGCCCAAATATGGACGTAAAGCGCACCGCGCGTGTGTTTACCAATTTTGCTTTTTTCACAAGCAGTTTGAATCACCCCAGGTTTACCTAAGCTGAAAAGCTTTTGGTCGGCTACTTGACAAGCTTCCTCGTAGCTACTAAAAAAGGCTTTGATATCGTGACGCATTTCTGCTGCTAGCTTTTGCCATGCAGGGCGTTGATCAAAGTGGGTCAGGGCGAGATAAACTTGGATATCTAGAGAACGACGGTAAGCGATCGCATCCCATTCAGCTTCGTCGGTAGCTTGCAAAACTACACCAAAGGCGCGGCGAAAGTTCCCAAATTCGCTCAGTAATTCCTGTTCATTTTCCAATTCGCCTTTTACAGGTAGTCTACCGCGCTTGGTAAAAAAAGCCATGAGTGGTTGCAGCTGTTCTTGATAGTCTTCAAACCGCTTAATGGGGATGCGGACTCGCGGTGTAGAAGAGGTAGAAAAGAAGCGGATAGCTTTGTAACTTTCTTTTTGGGTCTCATCTCGAAAAACAAAGTATACGCCTAGCGCGATCGGGATTGCATCGACATTTAGCACCTGATCAATATAAGTTTTGAGTTCTTCTTGTTCGTAATATTTCTGAAAAGTATTGCGGCGCGTCACAATGCCATCATTGTAAGCAAGTTGGGTTTTGCTGGGAGCGTTAATCAGTATTTGAGCCGCGACAATTAAAACTTTTCCAGTGAGTTCCCAGGCTTGGATTAGGCTTTGACGGCGTTCCTCTGGATCTTCAATGACATTGAGGACGTAGCCCAAGTTGACTACATCGGCGGGTGTGCGTGGGACATCGGGATGGTAGTAAGGGTCCCAGCCTGCGCTGGTGTAGCCTAAATTTTCTACTCGCTGCACATCACCACCGTAGCCACAACCGTAGTCAAAAAAAGTGGTGTCTTGATTCAGAATTGCCCATTCTATAGCCAATCGTACAGGGCGAGATAAATCAGTGCGAGCGATCGCAGCTCTGTGACGCTCAATTTCTAGCGCTTCAGGCATAAGAATAATTCGTAATTCGTAATTCGTAATTCGTAATTAAAACACCAGTAACTAATATATAGGACTCCTATTTGATTTTTGAAAAAACTCAGTACACCCCGAAAAGGCTTCTTCCCCACTCCCCACTCCCTACTCCCTACTCCCTGCCTACGCAAATAAGTTCAATAATCAAAGCGGATTACTATATTGTTTCAAGGTTTAATGGCCAGTTCAATTAAATCTTCAATTTTCTTGATATTTGGATCGCCAGCTAAGTAGCCAATACCGCGATGCAAATGCAGGCGGAATTGGGTAGCGAGGGTTTCTTTATCGGTGGGATAACCGTCATTGTGACAGCGTTGCTTGAGGGCGAGAAGGAGAATATCGGACATTTCGCCGCCAAAGACGCGCCAACTCATTTCGACGTTGCTATCTTGGGGAATTGGGACGGGTGAGGGTGTGGTTGGTTCTGCGAGAGAGCGACAAAACGCCCAACGGCATAAGATATTCCATTGGTCGATTTTGGTGCTGCGTCTGAGTTTGAGCAGTTGGTCTTTGGCTGTTTGGGATAGGCGAATACGTTCGATTGGTGATTCCATAACTAAAGCTAAAAGGGAAAAAGTAAAAGGAATCCTATACATTATCCTTTCACATAATTAACAATACTTAACAGCAGGTTGATTAATTTGAGCTACTTAATTATTCCTTCTTTTATCACTTAGAGAGATAAATAATCATGTTTAGATAATTAGCGATGTCTAGCAGCTTGCTGCCGTGAGTCTACGCCCACTAATATCAATGCCATATAGCAGTCCTAAATCATTTGTGAACATCTCTATTGTTTCTCTCTGTGCCCTCTGCGTCTGGAGTGGTTCGTTAAAAAAAAAATTCACAACTCAGATAGGATTGCTATATATACTAGTTAATAAGATACAATTTAATAGTTGTCTATATCCTGGCATTAAACATTTCATACATATTTTGTAAATTTAACTAGTACCAGCAAAATATATTTAATTAAACTTCGCATTGAAAAATAATATATTATGGCTAAATTGCAATTACATTTCAATGGCTCTTTTGCCTTTAAAAAAGACGAAATCAATAGACTTATTCATGCTTCTGCCCAAGAAAAAGGCTTAAATGATAGCTTGCCTAATTTGATGGAGAAAACAAGTTTAGGTAATGGCAAAGTAGGACGAGTAAAAAGTTGGGCAGTACGTGCAGGGTTAATTAAGAATAATCGCCCCAGTCGGGAAGGGGAAATTGTCTTGCGACTAGACTCAGGCTTGGAGTCAAATATTACAGACTGGTTGATGCACTTTTACTTAAGTTTTGGTGATAAAGGACTACAACAAACACCAGAAAATCCTGCTGATTGGGGTGGATGGTCTTACTTTATATATAAGTTCTTGCCTCGTTATAGTAAATTTACTAGCGAGGAATTATTGTATCATATCGCTTCAGAGTTTGAAGAAGAAAGCAAAGTGATTGCTGACAGAATCAAATTTATCTTGCGGGCATACACTGAGTTTCAAGCTTTAGCATCCTGCAAGTTTATCACTCAAGAAGAGGATAAATATGTTGCTGGAAATGCCCACTTACCTAACTCTTACCTGGTGGGATATTTCCTAGCAAAGCTGTGGGAACGTGACTTTAAAGGCGAAGGTTCTGTTCTTACCGAGGCCATCTTGAACCAGAAAATGGGAATTGCTGCTGTACTGGGTATCAAAGCAGACGCACTACAGGAACAGCTAAATGCACTAGAAGCTTACGGCATCATCGAACAGCGACGGGCAGTACCTCCTTTCCAAGTGATTCCCCGTTGGGATGAACCCTTGGCACTGCTGGAAAAAGCCTATGACGGATAAAGCTGATTTTCTGCTACGAGATGCCAGGCCCGATGACAGAATTCACTTGCTACTGTGGGATACACCTGACGAAAACGAACTAGTACGTATCGCTTTTGACAATAATGCTCAACGGGTCAACTACCGAAAAAATTTGTTACAAAGGATTCATCCGGGAGAAAACTTTCTCACGCTTCATCACGATCTGGATCTGGAATTGGATGCGATCAAGTCAATGTGTTCTGGGGTTAACAAGCAGGTAGTTTTACTGGAAGGGTTAGATTGTCTGATTACTTATTTACAGGTGACATCTGGCAGTCACATTACCCTTTTCTGGAAGCAACTGGAAGAGACTCGCAAGCTAGAAAAACTTTTGTGGATACTGCTACCCCAGCTACTAGCACCCAAAAATTGGTCGTCAGAGAGAATTAAGCGTATTCCTTCAGGATAATTATCACTTTGCATTTGCTATTTTAATTGATTATGCTCCTCAACCAACTTGTTGAAATCAACGAAAAGGGTAGTATTGCCAGTTCTGTGAACTTTGGCATGTTGGATGATTTAGAGAAGAATTTGCCTCTGTGTGAGAGTTTTATCTTTAACTACGACTTAATAAAACCTGAGTTATCGACGGTTGGTATTTTGGATGCGGTGCGCCGTAGCTATCATAGTCCAAATCAGCCGAATATCCATTTGATGATTCAACAATATGGTAAGGGGAAGTCTCATTTTGCGATCGCTATAGCCAACTTTTTCAAAAAACCCTTCCAGAGTCAGGAAGTGCAAGGGATTTTGTCACAAGTAGAAAAGGCGACATCTGCCAAAAATCAGGCTATTTCTGAAGGATTGAAGCTTTTTAAACAAAACCAACGCCACCAACATTTAGTTATCTGTCTTAGTGGAGATCAAGGCGGCGACATTAGGAAGCAATTTCTGCAACAACTCGTCAAAAATCTGGAAGAAGCAGGTATTCAGGATTCCTTAGCACAAGATATATGCAGCGAACCCCGACGCTACTTGGAAAATTTGAATATAGAGAATCGGGCAAAAGCAGAACAATATTTACAAAGTATTGGGAATCCTGATGGTGATTTAAATTCTCTCATTCGCTTACTCAGAGAAAATAACTCTGGTGTTCTATCGACTGTTAAAAAACTTGCCTTTCAAATCACGGGATTTACTCCTGACTTTGCTGCTGATGTAAATATCCAAGTAATTTTAGAAGACCTGATAAAAAATCATTGCACTGGTGAAAATACTCACTTCCAAGGGATTTTAATTTTATTTGATGAGTTAAATTACTATCTGAAATCTTGGGCAGCAGATGACATAGGTGCTGGAGGTACTGCGCTGCAAAATATTACTAACATTTGCGAAAACTACAAAGGGAAAATTGCTTTACTAAGTTTCACCCAAATTCATCCTGGTAGGGCATTGGGGATTTCTGCAAATGTAATACCAGAGTACCAAAAGATAGCAACTCGTCTTGCACCAAAAGATGGCACCACCTACGATAATCCTACCTCTAGCTTGGAACTAGTAATAGAAAACTTATTGTTGCCAAAAAATAACTCCAGTTGGCAAACATTTCGTTCTCAATGGCATAACACGCTGATAAGAGAAGCTGAAACCGCCTTCGAGGAAAGAATTAAAATTTATAAACACAAAGGCTGGTCTTTCCAAGAGTTTTATACCCACTTATCTGAGGGTTGTTTTCCCCTACATCCTCTTACAGCATATCTGCTATGCAACCTTGATTTTACCCAAGATCGGACTGCTATTCAGTTTATAAAAGGCTATGTCAAAAATTTCATTGCAACTCAGCCTGTAGAAAAGGCTGGAAAACTTAATTACATTTATCCCATTGCTTTAGTAGATACCTTTATTGAAAACTTTTCTAATTCCTCGGTTTATAATCACTATAAAAAAGCTGTGGATTTGGTTGCAGGTTCTGACAATGACGATGAATTAATGGTTATTAAAGCTTTATTTTTATATGAAGCTAGTGGAGAAAAACTTACCAAAGCAGACCAAGAAGAACATCAAGAGATTTTAGTAGCTTTAACAGGTTTAACTAAATTGAGACTCCAGACAGCACTAGATAAACTAGAAAAGGAAAGAGACTTAATTTACCACCGACCAGAAATTAAGCTTTATCGGTTCTGGGAAGGAATTAACCCTAAAGTTATTCAAGAAGAAATTGAAGAAAAAATCAGATTTCAAACAACCTCTATTAATGATGTTGTCGCCTATTGTGATAAAATTAATATTCTTAGACAACATCCATCTAATAATATAATTACTGCTACACAGTTTGTCAAAGATAACAAATTAGTGAGTGAAGACTGGCGATTTGAGCGTAAGATATACAGTATTGAGAAATTCATTAAAGCTCTAGAGAACAATCGGATTCTGAGAGATACCAAAGAGAAGGGGATTTTAGCTTATGTTCTGACAGAGACTCAAGAGGAGTTGCAAGAGTTTCGTAATACTGTAGCTAATTATTTATCTAAATCGCCAATTCAAAATTACATTGCCGTTGCTATTCCTAGAGAAGAAACCGGAAATTTAGCCCGTGTAATTTTACAGATAAAAACTCTTGAAGAGACGGACGCTGCTGATAAAAGATTGTCGGGAAAAGCTTATCAAGAACAGCTTCAGCGTTGGGAAGAAGAAGCAAACACACGGTTAATGAGGTTATTAAATAATTGCACTTATCATTGTGTGGAAATCGAGAAAATTCCATCTGCTGAACAACGCAAACCGCAACGGGTAATCAGCTTACTTTTACAAGATTTATATCCCTTCGTTCCTCCTGTGGATGAAATCGATAAAATGCGTTCAGGCCATCTCACAGGTAAAAAAATTGTCGGCTGGACTGCCAAACAAATCTTTATAGAAGATAATCTCAGTCAACAAACACTGCCTGACCGTTCTTACAGTACTGTTATTGATCAGATTTTTGTCAAGCTATGGGGTCTATTCAAGAAAACATCTGATAAATATATCGTTCAAGAACCAACTGATGAAAAAATCCGTGCTGCCTGGGATGAAATTTCTGAAATAACTGACTTAGAAGGATTACCACAAAAGATTGTTGACTTACAAAAAATTTGGCAAGTACTTTCTGCCCCACCTTTTGGTTATAGCGAGTATAACTTTACTATGTTGCTAGCAGGATGGTTGGCAATCCATCGCAAAGAAGTTTGTTTGCGAGGACGCGTCAAACTTACTACTAAAAAGGGAGAGTTTATTCCTTCAGAAGACAAGTCTCTGCAAAACTGGGGTAATACTGATATTCTCCAAAACCCCACTGCATTTGTTGACGACTGGATTATTAAACAAAAGTCTAAACTGATTCGTCGCCAACAAGCAGAAATGTCGATTTCGGCATCGCTAATAAACTATTATGATCAGGCGCAGGAGTATTTAGAGGTCGTTGCTGCTTTTTTAGAGTTTAATGAACCAGATGAGTTAGAAAAAGAAGAGTTAACTAAGAATAGAAAGCAGATTAGTGCTGCGGTTGCTGAAATTGACAAGTGGTTACAACCAGTGCAAGCTGTGGAAAAATTACCTCATGAGGCACAATTGGCAGCACTATTACTACTTTACCCCCAACTGCGATCGCCATCGCCAGATACCTCGATTTTACCAACACAACAACAACGCGATCGCTTCTCTCAAGCATTTCAAACTGTCAGTAATAAAATTGACCAACTTGTAGCAGCAGAAAACAACCGTGCTGAGTCACTATCTACCGAACAAGCTTGCAATACTTATAAAATTGAAATTCAAGGAATTATTGACCAGATTACCCAAATTGCAGATTTGCCTCCCCATTTAATTGAGAGTTTGCAAAATGCCCTCCGTACCAGCAACATCAGATTAACAGACATTAGGCAGCAGGCAGAAGCAGGACAAAAGCAAGCTGAAGATACACAAATTATGCAGAATATTCGCAATTCTGCAACGAAAATTAAAACTATTCATCTTTCTCAAGCAGCACTTCAAGAAGTTGAAAATTTACAATCTCGCTTCAATTATCCCGATAAATTTCAGCGTGAAGTTGCTGAAATTGTGCAGTTAATTCAAAACAAAATCACTAGCGATCGTTCTAGTCTGGCAAATCTCCGCACTCAATTACATTCAGTAAATAATCTCCCAGAATTAGATGTTATTAATACAGAATATGCCAAGCTTGATGTTATTTTTCAAGATTCGGGCGATTACAAAGACTATCAAGAACTACAACCACAAATCCAGAGTTTAAAGCATGACCTAGAGCAAATACAAAGTCTAGAAACTCGTTATCAACAAAGTGATTCTATTACCAGTTGTAATGATGCTTTGGGAATAATTGCTAGTGGGGAGTTGAATATCTATAATGCTGACCGCTTTCAAGGGAGAATTTCTCAGTTAGAAGTAAATTTTAGGAATAAAATACAAGAATATGAACAAAAACAATCACAAATTCTCCAGCAGCAACAAGCTACGGCCCAGCAATGGGTCAAAGATTTAGAAAACAGTTGTACTCAAATAAACCAATCGTTTGATGATGCGGAGAAACTTGAAGCAGCAAATAATTTACTGGAGAAAATTCAATCTGAAAAATCTAATTATATTAACTTAATTAGTGTTACAGAAACTCAGTCATTAGAGAATATAGAACGTCAATGCGTTGAGGAACGGGAGAAAGATATAACCAATCAAATTTTTGTACTGTTACGGCAACTTCCCCATTTAGAGCAACAAAATGTGTACGAGAGGTTAGGGCAAATTCTCTCAGAAAAGACGGAGGAGTAATAGGGATGAGTGATAAACAGATCATATTAGACCCGACTGGATTGTACGATATTCCCTCCGGCTATATCCGAATTACAACAGAGGTGGAATGGATACAGTTCTTTGGTGTCAGTGCCGATCCTTGCTGGGTAAGAGGTGAGCGATTATGCCAATGGGCAGAAACTTGGCTGCGATCGTGGAATAGAACTGAGGAAATCACGGAGATTAAGCAACATCCCCGCTACATACTAGGGCAATTGTTTGCTAATGTACCGTTACCCCATGATTGGACTGACGAGCAACTACTGATTCTAGCTACCAAGTTAGATTCTTATCCCCAAGACAACCCCATTGCTCATTTTTTGGCAGACAATATCACTAACAGTAATGAACAGATATGGTTTGCCCAAGCCTCGATTTCACATCTCGCTGCTTGGTTGTCAATTCCAGTTCCAGAAGAATACAAACCCTTAGAGCGAGTTTGGCAGCAACGGTTCAAAGAACATGAGTTAGCAAACTATTACCAGACTGAAGATAAATTATTGTTCCTACGTCGCTGGTTAGGTATAGCAGAACCAGTCTTCAACGACATTGGCAAGTATCCCTTGCCAGTTCCCGACTTACTCAGACAAGAGTTTGATAGCTACTGGCAACAACTCATCTCCCGCACCGAAGGTAAAGTCTTGGATACCCTAATGCCTGCTAACCAAGTAGGTATGGAGCGAATTGCAAATTGTGCCTACAGAGTTTTAAGAACTCAATCTAATTGGATAAATAAAGTCAGGGAAGCGAAAGTTACCCCTTATCTTAGCTATCAGCAGAAGCAAGAATTAAGTCTTAATCAACGTCCTCCCCAACCTCTGGCTTTAAATGCTACTCCTGGGCAAGCTTTAGCTTGGGCAACAAAAGATTACCTGCCCTTCCGTCGCTGGGAAGTTATTAAGCAACCTGCCGTTGCACCAAAAATTAGTGATAGTTTGGCGGATAGCTTTGTCAAATGGATGCTCCAGCACTACCCCCAAATGAAGGTAGACTCAGTAGAAAATTCCTACCTCAATTACAGCGTTGCATCAACAGTGCAAAATCTTTGCCAAGATAGTCCTGTTTTTTGGGTTGTGGTCGATGGCTTAGGATGGTTAGATCATCTAGAACTTTTGGCTTTACTCACGAAGAATTACAAACTGGCTGTAGAAACTGCCATTGAGCCTCGATTTAGTATCCTGCCCACTAAAACAGAATATGCTAAATGGAGTCTATATGCTCAATTGTTGCCCAGTGATTCTGCTTGGGTTGCGGATGCTGGCAAAGCTTTTGTGAAAATGGGCATGGGTAAACGTTATACAGATAGACAAGTTGACAAACTTTACAGCGCTTTGAGAAAAAAGACTTCTAAGTTGTATTGTTGGGATACAGATATATTCGATAGTCTTTATCATACTCAAAAAGACTGGCAAAGCCTTTACGAACTTGACTGTCCCCAAACCCTAGAAGGCATTGCCAAGAGAATTGATTACTGTTTGCAACAATACCCCGATCCAGATGCACTCAGAATCGTTATTGCCAGCGATCATGGTCAAATGATGGGTACTTCCGAAAAAATCACCCACTGCCCCCCAGAACTGGAACCCAAGGGGAGAATGGCGATCGGTAAAACTGATGATACCAGGTTTGTGGTTTTAGAAGGCGATCGCTACGGTCTTCCTCACGATATTAGTATTGTCAAAGGCTCCGCTAGCTTAGGTTCTTTTAGCTACACTAGCAATAAAAAAATTATCGGTTCTCACGGTGGGCTATTTCCCGAAGAAGTTGTGGTTGGCGTATCTGTTCTCCGAAAATCTATCCAACGTCTTCCTGTGCTGGTTTTTTGCTTTGGTGAAGGCAAACCCAAACAGACAGGAGAACTGAAAATTACTATTGAGAATCCTAACTCAGTACCGCTAACAGACCTTTGTCTGTATATTCACGAACTACCTGATTTTCAGCAGGGAAAACCATTAGAAGAGGAAATTCCTGCCAATCAGCGCTTCAGTTTTCAGATAATAATTCCCGAAGTACCCACATTGCCCCCAAATTATCCGGGAAATAACCTATCTTTAATTGGCCAATTAACTTTTAGATTTGCCTGTGCTGAAATTGAAAGCACTGCCATCACTCCTGACTCAAAAATTATTATTAACCAAATATATAGTAGTGGATTTGATATAGATGAATTCTTGGGAAGCAACAACCTATAATAACGATTTGGTTCGTGAGGTTTTCGGAAATCTCTGTATTGATAAAACTAGACTACCATCTAGTGGACTAAGTTCTATTGGCGTGCCTAGTTTTGTGGCTGAATGGTTGTTAGATAAAATAGTACCCGGTTCAGGAACACTTACATCAATAGAATTAGAGAAAATAAATAGCTTTATTAAAAAAGCCTTTCCACGTAAAGATGACCGGAATGAAATTATTTTTGACCTCACTCAAGGAGAAATCCGAAAACTCATTGCTTTAATGCAGGTACGCATTAAATTAGAACAGGGAGGAAAACTAATTCCTGAACCATTGGCACAAATTCCTGTATTAAATTTGACTGAATGTAGCATTGCGACTGATATTGTTGAACGTTATAAAATACTGCTACGCCAAGGAATATGGGGCAAAATTACTCTGGCTATGCTTCCCGATGGTAAAGTGGAAGTGATGGATTTTGAACCATTTCAATGTTCACAAGTTGATTTACAAGGCTATGCCGAATGTCGGGCAAAATTCAATACACAACAATGGCGGGATTTAATATTTTGCTCAATGGGTTTTAACCCCCAGCATCCCAGTTATCAGCCGGAAGCTAAAACATGGATCTTGGCTAGGTTATTATCGTTAGTGGAAGCTAATTATCATGTCATAGAACTAGCTCCTAAAGGTACTGGAAAAAGCTTCTTTTTTGAAAATATCAGTAGTAAAGTTACTTTAATTAGTGGTGGTAAAGTGACTCCTGCCCAATTGTTTATCAACGGCAGAACTAAAGAAGTCGGGTTACTCGGTCGTCATGAAGTTCTGGTTTTAGATGAAGTTCAAAGTTTAACTTTCGATAATCCTGAAGAGGTCATTGGGCCACTCAAAAATTATCTTGCTAGCGGTCGTTATAATCGCTCTGGTTTTGCAGATATTTCTAGTGACTGCGGGTTAGTGATGCTAGCTAATATTGAATTAGATGATCAATTAGAACCACGCAATGAAGATAATTTAATTGCTAATCTCCCCAAGTTTTTTGCTGAAACTGCATTATTAGACCGATTATGTGGTATTCTCCCAGGCTGGAAAATTCCAAAGTTTCAAAGAGAAATGATAGCTTCTCAAGTTGGTTTAAAAATGGATTTCTTTGGTGAAGTATTGCTATCTCTACGCCAAGACAATCGTTTCATGTTCTATGTAGAACAGCATACGAAATTTGCCAAAAATGTGACTATTCGTGACCAAAATGCTATCCTCAAATCAGCATCAGGTTTTCTAAAAATTCTCTATCCTCATTTAGAATTAACATTAATGGACTACGAGCGCGATTGCCTGGAACCTGCTTGTAAACTACGCCAAGCTATCCGAAACTCGCTATATTATCTCGATGATGAATTCAGGCAGTTTGGTAGAGAAATTTATGTGGAGACAAAGTAAATACTATATCCCACCAAAAGAATCACCAAAAATATTGATTTTCTACTACTGTTGTTTGACGGGTGGAGGAGTCGTATTTGAGCAGGTATTCACGAGCGATCGCTTCGTTTTCTCTCAGTGTTTCTACTTCTTTCTGTCCAATCTCAGTATCCGTAGATAACAAAATTACTTGATGGCTGGCGGATGGAAAGTAACGTTCAACTAAATTATTGCGGTGATAAGAATCTAGTCTACCTAGTGGCGTATCGATAGCTACTGGTAGGCGGTGTCCAGAGACTTTGGCTAAACCCCAGAGGAATGCGATCGCAAGTAGTTGTTTTTCGCCAGCCGAAAGGCGATGTTTAGGGACTGGTTTACCATTGAAATCATATAACGAAAGTCCAAAAGTATTGGTATCAATGGCGATGCGATGCACTAAATCTGATTTGTGCAGGAGATAAAGGAAGCAATTTTTAACTTCTTCCTCTAATTTATTCAGCTTTCTCAACGTTAATTTTTCACGAAAAATCTTGAGTGTTTCTTGAACTTTCGCCGCAGAGGTAATAATATGTTCGTTATTTTTATATTTAATATTTTCTACAGTGTATTCACTTAATTCTTTCTTAGACTTAGCAATAATAGTTTCTAATTCAGCTAAACGGCGGCGAATTGTTTCATAATTTGCTTTAGCTTCAACAACTTGATTTTGTGCCGCTTCTACTGTCTGACGCAGCTTTGTATAATCTTCTGGTGCTGCTGCTGTTTGTACTTGTCTTTCCAAAGTGATAATTTCTTCTTCTTTATTTTTGATAATAGCTAATTTTTCTTTTGCAGAAATTTGAGAATTTTGCAAGTGATAGATAAGATTATCTAGCTGACTTAACGTTTCATCATCAGCTAATAACCAAGGCGTTCCAAATGGAAGAGTCTTTGCATATAAATTATCTACATCTTCGACTAAAAATGATTGAATTTTTTCAACTTGTGTTAGAGCAATTTCTACCTGACTTAGCCAACTGAGTAAGCGCTGATCTCTCTCAATTAACAAATCTTTGGAAATTTGGATTTGTCGATGGCGAAATTCTTTTTCTCCCTGCGTTTGCACTTGAGTAAGTAAATTGGGAATTAATGCTAGGGGTAAAACATCAGCCGCCAATTCACACATTAACTGACGCACTTGTTCAACTTCCGCAGTTTTCGCTTTCTGTTGTAGTTCTAGTTGATTGCGTTCTGCCGCAATTTTACCACCCTCAGAAATGAATTTATCAAAAGCTTCTTGCTGCTTTACTTCTAATTCTTCTAGCTGATTTTTGATATTTTCTAAATTCTGTTCACTTTCTTGATAATCTTGTTGCTGTTGCGTCAATCTTTTTTCAATTTCTTCTAGGTTAGCTAAATCTTTACTATCAGCAAATTCTTTGCGTTTACGGTTAACTAAAATATCTAAATCAACTGCTAAACGATCTGCTAACTCTAGCCCGAAAAGTCCGCGAATAGCTTCAACAACAATCGGTGGTGGTATTTCCTGTTCTGCGAGTTCTTTAACTTGTTCACCATCAAATAGGAATAAGTTAGAAATACCTAATGGCAGGAGATTTTCAATATATTCATCCCAGATATTAACTAAAGCATCAGGCCATGTATCACTGTCGCCTAAAATACCTAATGTATCTTTACCATCTTTAGGGTTTTTTGTCCAACTACGCACAACACGGTATTTTATTGGTTTATCGTTTTCAATATGTTCAAAAAGTAATTCAATCCGGGTGTCTACAGCTGGATCTATTTGGTTGTTAACACATTGATTGAGAAAATCGCCATAACTTAAATTACCACGGGTGGAACATTGGGCGCGGGGGCCATAAAGAGCGAGACGAATGGCATCCATCAGCGTAGTTTTTCCGCCGCCATTCATGCCACCTAATAGGATAATTGGACGGGAGTTTTCCTCATCAATTTTTGGGTTAAGATTAATTACCTGTTTCCCACTGTAGGGGCCAAAGTTTTGTAATACGAGTTCAAGAAATATCATTGATTTGATTGTGGGTTTATTAAGATACCGGGCGAATGGAATTCGCGGTTATGCAGCAAAGTTTATCAGATACCGGGCGAATGGAATTCGCGGTTATGCAGCAAAGTTTATCAGATA
>NZ_JBALBY010000066.1:0-10025 GCF_036919575.1 Nostoc sp.
TGAGGGGGATGAGGGGGATGAGGGGGATGAGGGGGATGAGGGGGATGAGGGGGATGAGGGGGATGAGGGGGATGAGGGGGATGAGGGGGATGAGGGGGACAAGGGAGAATTTAGTCCCACTAGGGACTTCCAAATAAAAAATATCCCAAAACTGACGCAAAAATCCTCTCTATTTCTCTTCTCTCTGTGTTCTCTGCGTCTGGAGTGGTTCGTTTCCTTGAATAATTAATTTATATTCTTGGAAGTCCCCTACTCCCTACTCCCCACTCCCCACTCCCTTATTGAAGCTGTTCAATTAGCTCAATAATTTGTTGATAATACTGGATATTTCCTTCTTGATAATACAAGTCTGCGGATTTCTGGAAATCGGCAATTGCTCTTTGAGAGTCTCCCAGATTTTGGTAGACATCTGCCCGAAGGATGTAAGCTGAAGCCCAATTAGGCTGACGCTGTAAGGCTTGGTTTAAATCTTTTAGCGCTCCTTGTAAGTCTTTTAATAAAGAACGGCTACGACCCCGATTGTACCAGTCTTCAGCAAAGCTGGGGTCGATCGCGATCGCTCGACTGTAATCTTCTATTGCTCCTTGATAATCTTCTAGGGCATAGCGAGCATTGGCGCGATCGCTGTAAAATGCAGCAGATTGGGGATTGATTTGCAAAGCTTGGGTATAATCTGCGATCGCACTTTCATATTCTTCTAAAGCATAGCGGGTAGAACCTCGGTTGTAATATGCTTCAATTAAATTGGGATTAATTTCTAATGCTTGATTATAATCTGCGATCGCTCCGTGTTCATCTCCTAAAAGACGACGAGCATTTCCGCGATTACAGTACGCTTGGGAAAAATCAGGAACAAGTTCTATTGCTTGGGTGTTATCATCAATTGCTCCCTGTAAATCTTGCAGGGCTTCGCGGGCAATACCCCGACCATAATAAGCTGCGGCTAAGTTATCATTAATCTGTAATGCTCGATCATAATCTTTAATTGCACCTTTATGATCTCCTAAAGAACGACGAGCCGCCGCGCGATCGCAATATCCTTCTGCTAAATTAGGATTGAGTTGTAATAGGCGATTGCTATCTTCAATTGCACCTTGATAATCTCCCAATCGGCGACGAGCATTCGCCCGAAAACCGTATACTAAAGCTAGTGTCGGATTTTCTTGTAACGCCTGGTCATAATCTGCGATCGCACCCTGATAATCTTCAATAGTACTACGAACAAGACCCCGCTCACAATAGGCTTGCACATCATCAGGATTTAGCTTTAATGCTTGGTTAAAATCTTCAATTGCTCGATGATATTCTTTGAGATAAGAAAGAACCAGACCCCGATTATAGTATGCTCCAGCAAAGTTGGGATTGATTTCTATTGCGCGGTTGAAATTAGCGATCGCACTTTGATAATCTGCTAAAGCGTAGTAGGCGTTACCTCGGTTATGATAAGCCTCCGCCAATTTAGGATCTAATTGTAATGCTTGGTTATGATCAGCGATCGCTTCGTGATAATTTCCTAAGATTTGATGAATATTACCCCGATTGCTGTAAGCTGCGGCAAAATGGGGATGCCATTGTAAAGCTTGCTGAAAATCCGCGATCGCTCCTTGATTATCACCGCTTTCAAAACGAGCGACACCCCGATTATGATAAGCATTGGCAATATCAATATTGATATTATCAGCTAATTGGCTACTCATTTCTATTGTTTGGATATAATCTGCGATCGCTTTGTCGTATTTTTCTAAGGCAAAGTAAGCATTACCCCGGCTGTGGTAAGATTGGGCTAAATTGGGATCTATTTGTAATGCTTGGTTATGATCAGCGATCGCTCCTTCATAGTCGGCTAAAAAGTAACGTGCATTAGCTCGGTTGCAGTAGGCTAAAGCAAAATTGGGATTGATTTCTATGGCGCGATTGAAGTTTGCGATCGCACTACGATAATCTTTGAGTTGACCACTGAGAATAATTCCTCGATTATGGTAAGCTTCGGCATAGTTAGGATTGAGCTTGATTGCCTGGGTATAAGCTGCGATCGCACCTTGATAATCCCCTTGCAAATTGTGGTTTAATCCTTGTTTTAAGAAGTCTTCAGCATTCATATAATTTTTTGGATTTCGACATTCCCTAGCTTTCAGGCAACAGGATTTTTAACGATATGTTTTGAAAATAGTTCCAGCTAATATTATGACTCTTGTTAAGATTTTAATTCCTGATTTTTTGTCAGCTTTCAGAAAATATTTATTCTTGTGGGGTGGGTATTTTAGTCGCCCTTTTTTATTGGTGTTGCTATAGTAGCGGATAACACATTTAACTAAGTGCGATCGCATCTACTATCAACATGGCTAAAGAGTCTCAAAACCCTCGTAAGTTGGCTAAGGTATTGAACATTAGAAGGATATTTAAATCGGACTCATAACACTTCTCCTACCACTAGCCCTAGTCCTGAGTATGATTTCTTTAATCATCTTCCTACTCAAATAGCCAACGAGCTAAAATCTAGTTGGATTATTAAATATAAGGATGGGACTGAAAGAAAAAATCCTAACTCTTCTTTATTAGCTGAAGAATCAGAATTATCTACTGAAAACATTTTTTCAACTATTTCTTCTCATAATTTACCCATAGAGGTCAACTTCAGTCAAACTAGCATTATCGAAGTCGGCATTAGTCAAATCGCAGTCTTCAAAGGTGGATTGGAACAAACTGGCTTGATTCCAGATAGTATTGCTAAAGTTGCAGCGAATGAAGAGACAACTATCCATATTGTTAATCCCAGTCATGTCGGAACCACTCAAGTCAGCACTTTCCCACTTCCAAAAGTGCCAGATAGTGTATCGCAAATTAGCTTTTCTCACAATACAACCACTAAAATCAACATTGAGGGAGGAACCCTCCAGATTAATACCACTAAGGTCAACACCTCTGGGCAAATCTTCACGCCAGTCATCAATAACAACATAAGTAAAATCTCGCTCCCCAACCGCATATCTCCTCAGCAATTCCTCAACAGTAATTCTTTGTCTCTTGACCTTCATTTTTCAATACCATTACTCGATAACATTTACTCTACCGCACCCGCCCTCTGGAACATCCTCTTCGACCCCACCAACCCATTTGACCTAACCCTCCAAATCACCGACCTCCCCACAGGACAACTAGCCTAAGCCCAAATCACCAACTACGACAACCATTAGTCGCCCCAACGGTCTAGACTCTCAAAAAATCGTCAGACAATAATAAATAAACTGGTTTGCATCACCAAATTACCAACAAGACCAGATTTATTCACGACCAATTTGCCAAAGACTACCTTGAACAATTACTCACTCCTTACGGCGAAGTCCAAGCGCCTAGACGAGTCGCAGGAGAAGTTAGACAGATTGATGTTTATTTCATCCCCAAACCACAACCAAGTAACATACCAGAAACACTCGGATTATTAGGTCAAATTATCGCTACCCCTTCTCTACTCGAACCCTTTCGTAACGCAGCTTCAGCTACAGAAATTTGCGATTGTCTCTTAAAATTATTAGAGGTACGTGGTGATTTACAACGACAAGCAAATCGAAATAAAACTCGTATTCTAGAATCCGATTTACCAAAATTATGGATTCTTACCCCCACAGCATCAGCACAACTCTTATCAGGATTTGGTGCTAACCCAAAAAATGACTACCTACCTGGAATATACTTCATGCCAGAATATTTGCGTACCGCGATAGTAACAATTCATCAGTTGCCATCTATCTCAGAAACCTTATGGCTGAGAATCATTGGTAGAGGGAACGTTCAAAAGCAAGCAATTGACGAACTAGAAGCACTTACGCCTGATAATCCTTTCCGAAAAGCAGCGTTAGAATTGCTGTACAACTTGCAACAAAACTTGCAAGTCACTCAAAATCAAGACGAGGAAGATAGGGAATTACTTATGCGATTAGCACCACTTTACCAACAAGACCGAGAACAGGCTAAACAACAAGGAATTCAGCAGGGAGAACGCTTGGTGGTGGAAAACTTGCTCAAAGTTCGCTTTGGTGAAATAGATAATGAGCTTCAAGCAATTATTGAACCTTTATTAGCGTTATCACCAGAGGAGTTTACGCCTTTACTATTACAGTTATCCCGTGAAGAATTAATTAATCGGTTTTGCTAGTTTCAATCACATATCCTTTAATAATTAAGATAAAGCTGAAATGAGAAGGGAAAGGAGTTTAACTTTTTCCCTTTTTGTTTTATCCATTTTCTACCTCACGTTATAATGTAAAATCGAAGACATTAAACAGTATTATAAAAATCAGGTTCTAAATTCTTAACCAACAAAAACTTTATTTTATAGGTTTCTATAAATGGATTTTCTGACAATTATCGGATTAGCAGCCGCCACACTAACCACAATCTCTTTTTTGCCACAGATGTTTAAAACTTGGCAAACAAAATCAGCAAAAGATGTTTCTTTGTTGACGCTGATTACATTCACAACTGGTGTTTTTTTGTGGTTAATTTACGGAATATATCTACAATCCTTACCGATTATTCTTGCGAACAGCGTGACATTTATTTTTAACTTGATTATTCTATGGCTTAAAATTAGATATAGATAAACTTGCCTCTAAAAAACACCTGTGACATCATCTGTATTTACCTCTGAACGCCTCCTTTTCACCCCCGCCACCCCAGATACAAACGCTATCCCCATAATCTTTGCCTTTCCCAATGAATATAGCGTAGGTATCACTAGCCTCGGCTATCAAGTAGTTTGGGCAACCTTGGCAATGCGTGATGATGTGCAGGTGAGTCGCCTGTTTACAGATACTCACGAACAACTCCCCAGAACGCCGGAAATTGTCGGATTTTCGATTTCCTGGGAACTGGATTATGTGAATATTTTAAATTTGCTGGAATCTTTAGAAATTCCGATTCTGGCAACTTCTCGTGATGATTCTCATCCGATAATTTTTGGTGGTGGCCCAGTTCTCACAGCGAATCCCGAACCTTTTGCAGCTTTTTTTGATGTCGTTTTACTGGGAGATGGCGAAAACCTGCTGGGGAATTTCATTGAAGCTTACAAAGAAGTGAGAAATGCTTCTAGACAAACTCAACTAAAAAGACTTGCACAAATACCAGGAATTTATATTCCCAGTTTATATGAAGTTGAATATCACAGCCTAGATGGTGCAGTAAAGTCAATTAAACCAATCTCTCCCGAAATTCCCGCAGTGGTGCAAAAGCAGACTTATCGGGGAAATACTCTATCGGCTTCGACTGTAGTCACCGAAAAAGCCGCATGGGAAAATATTTACATGGTGGAAGTGGTGAGAAGTTGTCCAGAAATGTGCCGTTTTTGTTTGGCGAGTTATCTCACACTGCCTTTTAGAACAGCGAGTCTTGAAGATTCTTTAATTCCCGCGATCGCCAGAGGTTTAGAAGTCACAAATCGGCTAGGATTATTGGGGGCTTCTGTAACTCAGCATCCAGAGTTTGAGGCATTGCTAGATTATATTAGTCAGCCAAAGTACGATGATGTCCGTCTCAGTATTGCATCAGTGCGAACCAATACCGTAACAGTGCAGTTAGCAGAAACTTTGACAAAACGAGACACGCGATCGCTTACAATTGCTGTAGAAAGTGGTTCTGAAAAAATCCGGCAAATCATCAACAAAAAGCTGCATAACGATGAAATTATCCAAGCGGCGATAAATGCCAAAACTGGCGGATTAAAAAGCTTGAAACTCTACGGAATGGCCGGAATTCCCGGTGAGGAACCAGAGGATTTAGAGCAAACCGTGGCGATGATGCGTAATATCAAAAAAGCTGCGCCGGGATTGCGGTTAACATACGGATGCAGCACCTTTGTACCCAAAGCACACACACCGTTTCAATGGTTTGGGGTAAATCGTCAAGCAGAAAAGCGGTTGCAGTTTTTGCAAAAACAGTTGAAACCACAGGGGATAGAATTTCGCCCAGAAAGCTATAATTGGTCAATTATACAGGCTTTGTTATCGAGAGGCGATCGTAGACTCTCGCAACTCCTCCAACTTACTCGTGACTTTGGCGACTCCTTGGGTAGCTACAAACGTGCTTTCAAACAACTCAAAGGACAAATCCCCGACTTAGATTTTTACGTCCACGCCGAATGGTCAACAGAGCAAGTATTACCCTGGAGCCACTTGCAAGGGCCTCTGCCACAGTCTACACTACTAAAGCATTTGGCTGATGCTAAAAGTTATATCAATCCATCCCCTAAGCAACTACAGCCATTACTGGGAGGGACTCGATAATAGGGGAGTGGGGACACAGCAGTAGGTGAGGATAAGGGAGAAATAAACCAATGCCCAATGCCCAATGCCCCATGCCCCATGCCCAATACCATTGAATTCATAGCTGAAAACTTGATGCAAAACACAGCTGAGTATTACTGCGCTTATTGCGGCGAACCGAACTTAACTTTTATTGATTTGAGTGCTGGAGGACAGCAATCTTACATTGAAGATTGTCAAGTTTGCTGTAACCCAAATATTTTGTATATACGGGTTGATGAAGATACCCTAGATATCGAGATTGATACCGAATCCGAAAGTTGAATTTTAGGTTTTTCTTTCCATGCTGCACTTTAAACATTCCTCAGTAATTAATGCCTCACCAGAAGTAGTTTGGAAATTTCACGAAAGGCCAGATATTTTGCAACTACTGAATCCACCTTGGCAGCCAGTCCAAATTGTTCGTCGTGAGGGGGGGCTGAACGTGGGCGCTATCACCGAATTTCGCCTGTTTCTCGGACCATTACCCTTAACTTGGTTAGCGCGTCATACTCAATGTGAAAAATATCGCCTGTTTACCGACGAACAGATATCTGGCCCTTTTGAGTCTTGGGTACATCGACATGAATTTGAACCGGAAAATGGCAAAACTAAATTAACTGATGCTATTTCCTTCTCTATGCCTGGCGGAGGAACAGTTGAATTTGTCAGTGGTTGGTTAGTGCAAGTGCAACTAGAAGCAATGTTTCGCTATCGCCACTATGTAACTAAACGGGAGTGCGAGTCATAAGCTAATCGTCACTCACATCTTGCACCTAGCCCTGGCGATTAGAAAGATACTATTGGCGAATTGATAGGGGTCTAACTCATCAGCCCCAATTCATTTTAATTTCTTTAATTTCAGTGCGTTTCAACGTACTTTAGCTATTAGCCCGCAATTTATTGCAGGGACCGAAAGCAACGCTCTCAGCGAGTAGGGATGCGTGTTTAAAACTTTCGTGAGATTTTTTTGACATCTGAAATACTATTTCGCTAATTTAGAAGTATTTGCTGACAATCTTGAAAATCTCATCCTTTAGACTTATTTACACTTTAGTACTATAGACAGATAGATAGCTGTAATTTATTGGTTAAACAGGATGAGAAACATAATTTAATTCTTCAGGAAAATCAACAATGGGACTTTACCCAAGCCATGCAACACAAAACGCATACAATAGCAAGGATCGTAAAGCTTTACAGTTGGGGTTTACTCCTCAGTCCAAACTTGGGAACGGTCGTTTAGCTATGGTCAAACGGCTACAGCGTAATGCGGGAATTACTCCACTTCATACCCTACTCTTCCCGCTAATTATGTTACCATCCTTTCCGCCAGCTTTGGCTGTTTAGAAATTACTATAGTGAAAATATTAGTTCTTATAAATACTAATAAGATAAGTGTTTTTACTTAATGAATCTAACTTCTCAACCGAAAATGTTGTTGGTATCGGCTTGCATGTGTAATAATAGTTAAAGTATCTTAATATTTATAAACATTTTAAAGTATTGGCACTATCCAATGCAAAACACTGACCACTGATAGAGTTTTCTGGCTGGTGGTTAGTGCTTTTTGTGGTGACTATATTTTAGGAATTTTTACCTGAATACTAGGCGGATTAAAAGCGTGAATCAACTAGAACAACCACCCAGTCATCAACCAAAACTGACCCCAGTAGTGAAAAGTAAATCTCAGTTTAAGGGACTTTTCATTGCTATTATCATTGTTAGCGCATGGGTTATTAGCCTGAGTTTATTACTTTCCCTTGACATCTCCAAGTTAAAAATTTGGATGTTATCGCCTGTTATACTATGGCAAACATTTTTATATACGGGATTATTTATTACATCTCATGATGCTATGCATGGCGTAGTGTTTCCCCAGAACACCAAGATTAATCATTTTATTGGGACATTAACCCTATCTTTTTATGGTCTTTTACCATATAAAAAATTATTGAAAAAACATTGGCTGCATCACCACAATCCAGCAAGTCAAATAGACCCAGATTTCCATAATGGGAAACACAAAAATTTATTGGCTTGGTATTTTCATTTTATGAAAGGTTACTGGAGTTGGGGACAAATAATTGCTCTAACCATTATTTATAACTTTGCTAAATATATACTCCATATACCCAGTGATAATCTAAATTACTTTTGGGTGCTTCCTTCGCTTTTAAGTTCATTACAATTATTTTATTTTGGTACTTTCCTCCCTCATAGCGAACCCATAGGAGGTTATATTCAGCCTCATTGTTCCCAAACGATTAGCCGTCCAATTTGGTGGTCATTTATCACCTGCTATCATTTCGGCTACCATGAAGAACATCACGAATATCCTCATATTACTTGGTGGCAGCTACCAGAAATTTACAAAGCAAAATAGTTCTTGTTGATCAAATATAGCGGTTCCCAGGTCGATGAAGTACATCAGATCAAAACCTCACCCCCAACCCCTCTCCGTGAGTTCGGAGAGGGGAGATAAAACACAGCTTTATGGTTAAGCTGTACCTCATTTTATTAGGAAACGCTATATCATGACAACAATAGTCACACGGTAATCTATATAGTTTGAGCAAGGCATTTTTTTAGATTATGCTGCTTATGCCAATTAATAATTCTCGTTTTGTCACTTATAGCCCTGCTTATACAATCGTTCCCACTTACGAGTGTTTTAATCGTTGTAGTTATTGCAACTTTCGCAGTGAACCGGGTAAAACTTCCTGGATGAGTCTTTCAGATGCAAACAGTATTTTAAAACCACTTCAAAACGAAAAAGTCTGTGAAATCCTCATACTCAGTGGTGAAGTGCATCCCCATTCGCCAAGGCGTGAGGCGTGGTTTGAGCGAATTTATGATTTGTGTGAATTAGCGCTTTCAATGGGGTTTTTAGCGCACACAAACGCGGGTCCACTGAGTTTTGAGGAAATGCAAAAGCTCAAGGGTGTAAATGTTTCGATGGGGCTGATGTTGGAACAGTTAACGCCAACATTGTTAAATAGTGTACATCGGCACGCACCGAGTAAATTACCAGAAGTTCGTTTACAACAATTGCAATGGGCGGGAGAGTTAAAGATTCCCTTTACAACGGGGTTGCTATTGGGAATTGGAGAAACTGTAGATGATTGGTGGGAAACTTTGGAAGCTATATCTGACTTGCATCAACATTACCATCACATTCAAGAAGTTATCCTGCAACCTCATAGTCCAGGACATCAGCAAACCTTTGATGCACCACCTTTTGACCCTCATCAGTTACCGGAAGTCATTTTCAGGGCGCGTCAGATTTTACCGTCAGATATTACCATTCAAATTCCGCCGAATTTAGTTAAAGATGACCAATGGTTACTCGCTTGTATCGAAGCTGGTGCGCGAGATTTGGGCGGAATTGGGCCAAAAGATGAAGTGAATCCTGATTATCCTCATGTTCAGGAACAGGCATTAAGAGAAATTTTACAGCCTGCGGGGTGGGAATTGGTGCCGCGATCGCCAGTTTATCCCCAATTTGATAGCTGGTTGTCGGAGGAATTGCAAATAGCAGTGAAGCGCTGGCGCAAGACTCTAACCCCAGTTTCTCTTTTGTAAGAATAGGGAAGTAGAGATTTTCCCATCTCCTAGTAGTTTTTTTGCTAATGAGTCTTTGAACTGGATGAATCCACCTCTGAACTCCGTTAACGAGTCTTTGAACTGGATGAATCCACCTCTGAACTCCGTTAACGAGTCTTTGAA
>NZ_JBALBY010000067.1:0-121993 GCF_036919575.1 Nostoc sp.
CAACTTCCACCTTCAGAAGGTCAACTTCCACCTTCAGAAGGTCAACTTCCACCTTCAGAAGGTCAACTTCCACCTTCAGAAGGTCAACTTCCACCTTCAGAAGGTCAACTTCCACCCTCAGAAGGTCAACTTCCACCTTCAGAAGGTCAACTTCCACCCTCAGAAGGTCAATTTCCAAGTTTTAACTCTTTCTCCCTCCTGCCCCATTCCCCCTACTTTTTACCAGGGAACCACGCCATTTTCATCAAAAAACCCTCCGCTAGAACCATCATCAGGTAGAGTAGCAAGCCTCACTGCTGCGATCGCTCCCTGCTCAACAGTACGGTATCCTTGGTGTTGATTAAGGTCAGTTGCTGTGAAACCAGGATCAGCAGCATTGACTTTAATCGAGGTATCTTTAAGTTCAGCGGCCAACAGAACTGTGATCGCATTCACTGCTGTCTTTGATGAGTTATAAGCAAGAGACTTAGCATTAGCGAACTCATAATTTGGGTCAGAGTTTTGAGTCAGAGAACCTAAACCACTTGATAAATTTACTATTCGCCCTGCTGTTGACTTCTTTAAGAGTGGCAACAGCGTTTTTATAACTGCAAACACTCCAAATACATTTGTTTCATAAGTGTGTCGCAGTGTTTCAATATCAACTTGACTGGGTGGAAGGCGATCGCCATCACTTGCTATCCCAGCATTGTTCACAAGGATGTCAAGTTTTCCGAATTCGCTCTCAATTTGTTTACTCGCAGAATCAATTGTTTTTTGGTCGATGACATCAAGCTGAATTGTTCGGGCATCGATCTGATTTGAACGAAGTTTATTTGCAGCTTCTTCACCACGTCCTATATCTCTTGCACCCACAAAAACAGTAGCACCTCTAGAACCTAATTGGCGTGCAATCTCATACCCGATACCTTTGTTTGCACCTGTGATCAGCACAACTTTGCCTTTTAAATCTTCTGACATATTACTTCTCTATTTTGATAAACACGTAACTTCTGTTACTATCTTTAACTAAGTCTAGTGTATAAGAAGTATGTATCAACACAACATTCAGGATTTAGTAATCCTACATAAGTAGTGATTTGCTGTCGTGTTTTCACCAGTAGTCATTCACACTTCAGATAGCGGTTGAGAAAATGTTTGCAGCGTACACTAACAATTGACTCAAAAATTCTTAGAGAAGGTAGATATGCAAACCAAACAGCTTGGCAATTCGGAGCTTCACATTACCCCAATCGGCTTTGGAGCCTGGGCGATCGGTGGAGGTGAGTGGGCTTTTGGTTGGGGAACGCAGGATGACCAGGAATCGATCGCAGCAATTAATCGCGCTCTCGACCTCGGCGTTAATTGGATTGACACCGCAGCTGTTTATGGTCTGGGGCGTTCTGAGGAGGTGGTTGCTAAGGCGCTTAAAGGTCGGACTAATCGCCCCTACATTTTCACTAAATGCTCGCTGATCTGGGATGAAAAGCGCAAAATTGGTAACAGCATCAAGGCGGATTCTGTGCGCGGGGAAGTTGAAGCTAGTCTGCGCCGACTTGATATTGAAACCATCGATCTCTACCAAATTCACTGGCCCAACCCTGACTCAGAAATTGAAGAAGGCTGGACGACTCTTAGCAAATTAAAGGATGAGGGCAAGGTTCGCTATATTGGGGTTTCAAACTTCAATGTAGAACAGTTGAAACGTGTCCAAAAGATTGCACCAGTTACCTCATTGCAACCGCCTTATTCTCTGGTTAAGCCGGATGTTGAAAAGGAGATTCTACCTTTTTGCAAGGAAAATAACATCGGTGTAATTGTTTATTCACCGATGCAATCTGGCTTGCTTACAGGAGCGATTACACCTGAGCGGGTTGCTAATTTCCCAGATGATGATTGGCGCAAAAACAATAGTGAATTTCAGGAGCCACGTCTATCTCGTAACCTGAAGCTGGTGGAGGTGTTGCAGGATATTGGTAAACAACACGATCGCTCGCCGGGTGAAGTGGCGATCGCTTGGACTTTAAACAATCCGGCGGTGACGGCGGCGATCGTTGGCGGACGCAATCCCAAGCAGGTGGAAGGAATCATCGGCGCTGGAGAATTTCGCCTCAATCAGCAGGAGCTAGATCAGATAGGCGCTTTCCTGCGCGAGAATCCTTGAAGAAGAATTCAGAATTCAGAATTCAGAATCCAGACACTCGCGGACTCGCTAAGGCTTCGCTATCGGCCAGTCCTACAGAATTCATTGAAAGCGGCGGGAAACTCCATCCCCAGGTGTCTGTAGAGGGATAGCCGCCCCGCCGCTTTAGTCATTTGTCATTAGTCATTGGTACTAATAGACATCTCCGAAAAAGATTTAGAAACCTTAAATTCACACGCAGACCTAACCCCCCTACCCCCCTTCCCTACAAGGGAATGGGGAATTAAAGCCTCTCTCCGCTTCGGGGAGAGGTTTGGAGAGGGGTCATGCATTCATTTCTGGAGATGTCTAATGACTAAAAACTCCACCCACAAGGGGATGGAGTTTTTTATTCTGAATTCTGACTCCTGACTCCTGAATTCTTTCTCATGGGATGACGTAAACTTTCAATGGTAGCGATCGCGTGTTTCGCCACAATATCAATTTCCTCTTGGGTATTAAACCGTCCAATACCAAACCGCACTGAGGCATAAGCTAGCTGTTCTGAATGTCCCAGTGCTGTGAGAACATGCGACGGTGCAGTGGTAGCCGACGAGCAAGCAGAACCAGAAGAAACCGCCATTACTGGCTGCAATCCTAGCAAAAGTGCGGCTCCATCCACTCCCTCAACACTGATATTCAAGTTTCCCGCCAATCGCTGTTGAGGGTGTCCGTTGAGATGAATTCCTTCAATTTGCTTCATCTGTTCCCACAAGCTTTGCCTTAACTGGGTAAGGCGTTGGGTTTCTGTTGCTTGTTCAGCCAAAGCGATTTCTACAGCTTTCCCCAAGCCGACAATTTGCGGTGTATACAATGTACCAGAGCGCATCCCCCGTTCATGTCCGCCGCCGTGCTGCTGAGGAGCCAGTTGCACTCTGGGGTTGCGCCTGCGGACGTACAGCGCCCCAATGCCTTTGGGGCCATATACTTTGTGTGCGGTTAGCGACATCAAATCTATTTTCATCGCTTGCACATCCAAGGGAATTTTACCAATAGCTTGGGCGGCGTCGGTGTGGAAAATGATATTGCGATCGCCTCCGGCGGGGCCTAGCCCATCGCGGCAAATTTCCCCAATTTCTGCCAAAGGCTGCAACACACCAATTTCGTTATTTGCAGCCATCACCGATACCAAAATCGTCTCAGGACGGAAAGCTTTTTTTAACTCAATTAAATCAATCAATCCATCTTTTTGCACAGGGAGAATAGTAATTTCAAAACCGAGACTTTTTAAATAATTACAAGGATCAATAACTGCACTATGTTCAGTGGCAACAGTAATAATATGCTGACCTTTTTTAAAATAAGCTTCGGCAACACCTTTAATAGCTAAATTATTCGCTTCTGTTGCACCACTCGTAAAAACAATTTCTTCTGGTGTAGCATTGATTGCTGCGGCTAAAATCTCTCGCGTTTGCTTAACAGCAGCTTCTGCTTCCCAACCGTAAACATGACTAATACTTGATGGGTTGCCAAAGTGTTCTGTGAAGTAGGGGAGCATTGCTGCTAATACCCGATCATCTACGGCTGTAGTAGCGTGACAATCAAGGTATATAGGACGAATAGACATAATTATTAACTCAAAACTTGACTCAAATTTTTTAATACACTTAGAACCTGATACAGTTCACTTTCTCGTTTCAAAAGTGTAAATTGGTCAGACATAGCATACTTTGGCTGATTTTCTTTGGTAAGTTTCAGGAAAATAAAATCACTACCATTTGTTACTAATCCAAAAGTAGGTTTGTCTTGATTAGGATTAGCCAACATATAAACAAGTGCTTGAGGTATGGCTTCTAAAAGAGAAAAGCTAGACCTTTTAGATTCAATTACTAACAACCAGAATTGTTCTTGAATAACTAAAATATCAATTCTACCTCTAATAATTTCTCCTTCATCTTCCGCAGAAATTTGTATTGATTGTTCGCCTCTCATATAAAAAGGCTCATCATAAAATCCAGCTAAGTTTAGTAAAGGAGATAAAACTACTAATTTCACCGTTTCTTCGGACAAAGGAGGATATTTAACTAAACGGAGAAAATGAAGTTTTATTTTGTCTAAATTTGGCTTTTCTAAATCTGTAATCTCCGGTAAATTCTCAAACCATTCTGTAAAGAATGCCTCATCTTCAGCTAGCTGTAGATTAAATCTTTCTTCCAAATAAGCCAGCCCGACATTTTGTGCTTGGATAAATTGAACCATAATTCATTTAAAAGATGCAATATAACTATTATGACACTGTTCCAGTATTAAATTAGATTCCTTACTTTAATTATCCCGGTGCTAGTTTATAGAGCAAATTCACCAGACTTTAAGATATCCTAATCGAGTCTATATCGGATTAACTTTTGAATCTACTCCCCAAACAAAGCCTGTTTGTGCTGGGCATAACTCCAATAATTCTTCTGCTGAGTAGATTTTATAATTTGAGTCGTAAACAATACAAGACCATTGTTTAGCAAACTTACAGGCAAACTCCAGCGCTAGTTGCTCACTTCCTAGAGTTTTGCTGACATCAAGTAGAATGTGAGTCTGAGGTTTAGCTGTAAGTTTTTGGGTTATTAGTTTCATTTCATCACCATTAAAATTTTCTAATTCACTGTTATCTAAAACCATCCAAACATGAGTATTCTCTCTAGAAATACGCCCATCATATACATTATCTGGATGCAGTAAGATTCCTAAATCTTTTAAAAAACTCAAAAATTCTGATCGTTGAATCTTAGCACTAGAAATTAGAGAAATAGGTTCTGGCATCGCTTATGCTCCTAGTATAAATAGTAACTCTAATAATTCATCTTGAGTGCGAACTATATAACTTCCAGTAGCGATGATATCTTGAGCCGGAGTTATTTTGTAATTAGGTGCGTAGAGAATAACTGGCTTGTTCAAGGGATTCAAGTCAGGGTTTGATATCAATTTTTGAATTTGCTTTAACTTACGAGCAGTTTGGGTTGTTACTTCAATGATAGCGTTGCTGGTTTCCACATCAATTTCGCCAATTTCACCATTTAGACCCACTGCTTTGTTGAAACCGACTAAATCAAACCCTGCCTGGATAATAGTATTAGCTACTTTACCTTCCAGAACTTTTTGAGGATTGATTGAGTTCAGCGCATTAATAATTGCTTGCTCAAATAGGCTGCTCACATCCTGCTTTTTTACTATAAATATGATTTACGTAGTATTCCTGTAACTATACCCGCATCCAGTCGCGTTACGTGGGTGCTAATTCCCGTAATTTAGTTAAAACTGCCTGAGCATGACCTTTGGTTTTCACATTAGGCCAAGTATAGGCAATAATTTTATCAGGTGAAATTAGAAAGGTTGAGCGAGCAACACCCATATATTCTTTGCCCATAAATTTTTTCAATTGCCAAGCGCCGTAAGCTTCTGTCAAAATATGTTCTGGGTCACTCAAAAGGGTGATTGACAAATTATGTTTGCTGATAAATTTACAATGGGACTTACCCGAATCTGGACTTACGCCTAAGATTTTCGCTCCCAGTGCGCTGAAGTCTTGATACAACTCGGTGAAATCTTTCGCTTCGGTGGTACAGCCCGGTGTGTCATCTTTGGGGTAGAAGTAGAGGACAATCCACTGACTGCTGAGATCGTCGAGAGTGACTGAATTGCCATTTTGGTCAGGAGTGGAAAAATCTGGTGCTGGTTGTCCAACTTGGGGAATGTTGCTCATGATGGGGGTGTGAGAGATTGTGTAGGCGTAGCCCGTCGTAGACATCGCTTTAGAATTGTACATATATAGGACTAATATTTGATTTTTGAAAAAGCTCCGTACATCTTATAAGGGACTGACAAGAAATAAATTATCCATCTTGCGGGGTGGGCAGGAAAGCCCGCCCTGAATATAGGACGGGTGAGGACACCCATCCCACAAGAAAATTTGGGATGTTTTTTTATTTGTCAGTCCCTAAGAGTGGGTAGATTTTTTTTTCAGCCTGTTATTAAACCGAGTCAAACGCCAAGAATTATCTGGATTTTTCCCCTACTACCCGATGTTCAGCAATTTCGCCATAGCCAACCGTTGGAGTTTCCCGGTAGCCCCACGAGGTAGTTGATCTAAAATGTGAACTTGCTTAGGAACTTTGAAGTCTGCCAGCATGGTTGAACAGTAAGCTAAAAGTTCTTTTTCGCCAACTTCTGCCTTGAGGACAACAGCAGCGTGGATATCTTCTCCTAAAGATTTATGGGGGACGGCAAAGGCCAAAGCTTCGGCGACGGCGGGATGGCGCAGCAAAACATCATCCACTTCTAAGGGAGAAATTTTTTCCCCACCCCGGTTAATCAATTCTTTAATGCGTCCAGTCAAGCGGAGGTAGCCGTCTGCATCCAGTGTGCCCTGATCCCCTGTACGGAACCAACCGTTCACAAAAGCTGTGGCGTTAGCTTGGGGGTTGTTTTCGTAGCCATCTATGACATTGGGTGCTTTTACCACCACCTCGCCCAAGCTTAAGAGAGGTAATAGGTTGCCTTCGGAGTCCATAATCCCAACTTCCACACCGAAGCCATAACCTACAGTTCCTGGTTTCCGAACTTTTGGCGGTAGGGGGTTGGTGGTCATTAAGTGAGATGCTTCAGTCATGCTGTAAGATTCCACCACGGGAGCATTAAGAGTTGCCTCTAGCTGTTCAATGATAATCGGGGGCAAGGAAGCGCTACTAGAGCGAATGAAACGAAACCGGTTAGCTTTGACAATTTCTGTGTTGCGGCTAGCGCGTGCCAAAATTGTCTGGTGCATGGTTGGCGCTGCGGAATACCAGGTGGGTTTGTAGGTATCTACCAGTTTCCAAAACTCCAGGGCATTAAAACCATTGGGACAAACTAGTGTGCCGCCCGATGCCAGAGTTGCCAGCAAACAGGCCACCAATCCGTGAATGTGGAACAGGGGCATTAAGCAAAGTGTAGTGTCATCTGCTGTGAGTGAGTAAGCGCCAATGATGTTGCCGGCTGAGGCGATTAAGTTGCGATGACGAATCGGCACACGCTTGGGACGACTGGTGGTGCCGCTAGTGTGGAGAATCATCGCCAAATCATCGGCGTTGGGGGCGGCGGAATTCGAGGATTCTGCTGGTTCTGAGCCTGTTTTGACTAATTCAAAGCTTAATGTACCGTCAGTGTTTACTTTGGCATTAATCAGCATCATGTCGGCTGTGACGGCGGCAATGGCTGCTTCTGGGCTATCAGACAAGGTAATCAGTGCTTTTGCTTGGGTATCTTCGTAGTAGAAGGCAAATTCTTCTTGCTTGTATTTGGGATTTAAGGGTGCAGCAGTGCCACACAGGGTAGTAGCCAAAAAGGTAATAGCCATTGGTGAACCGTTAGTCATGGCAATGGCAATGCGTTCTCCCGGTTTCAATCCCAAGCTGTTGAGTTGAGATACCAGTCCAACAACATTCTCGCGCAATTGCTTATAAGTTAGCGATCGCCCCCCAGGTGTAACTAGGGCTAGATGATTGTCTTCCCCTGCTAAAAGCTCAAATAAGTTCATTAAAAACCTCCAGATTAATAAAATTAGGCATTGGTTATTAATTAATTCTTCTCCCTCATCCCCCACTCCCCACTCCCCACTCCCCACTTCCTTTCATAAGTAAGTTGACGGCAAAAAACTAAAGCTAAAATTAAGTCAATAGTGTGTTTATCGCTACTGGAAATCAGAAAAATCTTTTTCAGCAACTAAACCCCATCGATAAAATATGGATCGTCGGAATTTTCTAAAGTATGTCACTTTAGCAGGATCTAGTTTTGCTTTAACTAGTTGTGTTCAAGGCAAAAATTCCAAATCGCAGGGTGAGGTGTCTCCTTCAGCATCACCTGTGGCGGTAAATGAACCTCTGAAGGTGGGATTTGTTTATGTGGGACCTGTGGGTGATTTTGGCTGGACTTATGCCCATGATTTAGGCCGCAGAGACATGGAAGCCAATCTTCAAGATAAGGTAAAAACTACCTTTGTCGAAAATGTCAACGAAGGTGCTGACGCCCAAAGGGTGATTCGCCAACTCGCATTAGATGGTAATAAGTTGATTTTTACAACTTCCTTTGGCTACATGAACCCAACAATTAAAGTTGCCAAGGACTTTGGTGATGTTGTCTTTGAACACTGTACAGGATACAAACGTGCTGCCAATGTCGGCACTTATTTGGGACGTTTTGAAGAACCGCGTTACTTAACCGGCATGATTGCTGGCAAGATGACAAAATCAAATGTAGTTGGTTTTATTGGCGCATACCCAATTCCAGAAGTAATTCGCGGAATCAGTGCATTCACTCAAGGAGTGCGGCTAACAAATCCCCAAGCAAAAGTTAAGGTACTTTGGGTACAAAGTTGGTACGATGCAGCTAAAGAAAGAGAAGCGGCTCAAACTTTGGTCAATTTAGGTGCGGATATACTAACGCAGCATACCGACTCTGGTGCTGTGGTTCAATTGGCTGAGGAAAAAGGCATTTATGCTTTTGGCTACAACAGTGATATGAGTAAGTTTGGTCAAAAAGCCCACCTGACATCAGCTATTAACAAATGGGGCAAATTCTATACAGATACAGCCTTGGCTGTAATGAGTAATACTTGGAAGTCTCAAGAGGTTTGGGATGGCATTGGTCAAGGAATGGTGGATATTTCCCCGATGAATCAGGCGATTCCGGCTGATGTGCAAGAACTGGTGAATGCGAAGCGTGATGAGTTTATTCAGGGTACTGCACATCCTTTTGATGGCCCGGTGAAAGACCAAAAAGGGGCGGTGCGAGTGCCAACGGGTAAGGTGTTGGATGATCGGGGACAACTGGCGATGGATTGGTATGTTGAGGGAATTGACTCTTCAATTCCCAAAGGTAAATCATAGTAAATATGGATTGTGATTGCGCCAACGTTAGCGACGCCGGAGCGTGATTACAAATTACGAATTCCGCGCAGAGGTAGTATTATGTCAAAATAAAAATACCCGATACATCAAGGTGAGCGATCGCTCCCAAAGCTAGATTAAAGGATTGACCTGAGCAATGGCAGACCAAACCAATCACAATCAAGCGGGAGAAGTAGCTCCCAGCACTGTTGACAAGCAAGCTCCCAGTGTGGCCGAAGAACATGCTCCTAGTACAGACTCACCCGAAGCCACAGACATTCCTACTGCCAACGCGCCAGATCCGAAAGCCGCAAACCCCGAAGATAATCCCAATGCTGCTAAACCAGCTGCTGTACCACCCAAGCGAGAAAAACCCGCAGCCGCAGCTAAACCCGCAACAGGAGAAAAACCAGAGGCCGCGACAGAAGAAAAACCCGCCGCCGCTAAAGCCGCCAAAAAGGAAAAAGCCCCAGCTGTTGAAGATAAGCCATTTGTAGACTTCATCGAGCAAGACTACTTACCAGCTTTACAAAAAGCGATCGCTCAAAAAGGTGTGCAAGATTTACAGGTGTCTTTTGCCAAGCAGAAAGTGCCAATTACTGGCTTTGAATCCGCCGAAGAATGCTGGCAAATTATCGGCAGTTGGTCAGAAATCGGTCTGCGTCAGTTTAACCTGTATTTCCCCGAAGAAGATATTCAAGGGAAAAAGGGATTTTCCTGTAATGAAGGCAAAAAACCTAGCACTCTTGAGTCATTCTTAATTGATGAGCGCAGAATTACCCTCGATTTGTTGGTATTTGGCTTAGTTCAGCGCTTAGACGGTCAAAAGTGGTTAGGTAGAAATTAGTCATTAGTCATTGGTCATTAGTCATTGGTCATTGGTCATTGGTTTTTAACAATGGACAAAGGACAAATGACTAATAACTAATAACAATTAAAGTTCGTGGAAATAGTAGGTAACGGCTCCACTATTGGGGTCGTTATCTATTTTCACATAACCTGATTTATACATCTCCTTGAGAGTAGCTTCTACTTCAGCAAAGCTGGCTCCCGTGAACTTTACCCCTTGAGTGACAGTTAAAACACCACCCTTGCTTTCCGCCGCTTCGATCAGTTTAATCATGAGTTCGTTAGCAGTTGGCCGGTGGAGTTGAGAAGCAACCACTGCTTGATTCAACGGCACACCAAAGGGAGATACGCCCGCTTTTAATCTCAGGTTGTGTTCGTATTCGTCAACCATATTGGGGATGAAGAACAAATCCACGATCTGCCCTATACCAAACACACCACCGGTCAACAGCCACAACAAACCAGTCCCGATCTTGCCATTGTAGAAACGGTGCAACCCTCCTACCCCAAAAAATCCGACTGCACACAAGATGTAAGAAATAAGAAGTCGGTCTTTCTGCTGCTGATTGTTTTCAAGATTCATCTTATTTTCAACTCTTTGGATTTACTCTTGTTGTCTAAGATATTTTTTCCATACTGTTTTGTTTGATATCAGCATGGATAGCGAGAGTAATTAGAAGTTTTAAGTAATCGTGCCAGTCATGGATTGTTAATTTCAAGATGATCAACTGATGATCAGACCGCTTTATATATTGTAGCAACAACTACAGAAAATCACTGAGATACTAGTACAGCATGGCGTAAATCCAGCTATCATCTCAATTAACCAGATAAGTTGCTCTAAGAGGGTGTTTGAAAAGTCATGATTGATGGATCAAATATTTACCCCACCCTAACCCTCCCCTTATAAAGGGGAGGGAACCGGATTTTCTTGTTTCCCGCCAATATATCGGGGAGGGAACCAGATTTTCTTGTTTCCCCCCTTTATAAGGGGGGATTAAGGGGGGTAATAATTCGATTAAAATCACAACATACCACTTTTCAAACATCCTCTAAGCTGCTTATTAAAAGTAGGTAAACTTCTACTGTATTTCACTTAAGCGAGAATCGCTATGAATGCAAATTGTTGTCAGAGGGCGGAGGGAAAATTTTGACTGGTTTTAGCCAAATCAATCATTTTAAAGATTAACTGCAACAGCTTCTGATTCTATAGTCTTACTTTGATTTTCTATATGATAGGTAACTACTGCTTTGACTCGATCATGTCCTGTATAACCGCTTTTGTTAGTCAATTCCACAACAATCTCAGAATTTTCTAGAGGTTTTAACTCAATTTCTTTGTACTGAAACTGAAAATTTTGTAATTTACCATCTAAAAGATTGCGGATTTCAACTTGAGAAATTTTTATAGTGACACTGTTAGTTTGAGGATTTTCCAAGCGGATAAAGACAGAAGCAAAACCAATATTCCGTTGTGGATTATGAGGAATACCCAAAGGCGGTAAATTTTCTTGTCTAGCAATCAGGGTTACTTTTTTAATCAAACTATTGTTATTTGTCATAGCTGTTCTATATTTAGATGCAGAATGAGTTTGACTTTGAGCATGAGTGGAAGGAATAGCACAAGCGTTAGTTGACCCCGCTACAACCAGTAAAGTAATAAAAGTTATCAAAGATATTTTCATCATAATTACTAGAAAATGGTCTTGATGAAAATCCGGTAAGAATGAAGCTAGTGGTCTGTAAAACCCATTTTGACGGTTGGAGAGACGCGATAAATCGCCGTCTCAACATAAAATTTATTCGTCAATTATTTATTGACAGACTACTAGTTATCCCCACCGAAAATTAGAGGAAATATCATCCCTGAATCAGAGTTAAGTGTTTGACCAGGCAAAATATGTGTTGAGATTGAGCAATTGATTCCATGTTAAGTCAGCGTCGTTATGTCCCCAAGGATTTCTGACTCTAAATGTTCCATTTGCTGCATTGTAACTAGTAACGCTATAGGAATGATCATTAACTACGCCGTAATTTGCACCATTAACAAACGCAGCAGTTAATACTTTGTTGGAACTGACTAAATCAATTAGCTGAGTTTTAGTCATGTTATTAACTTGTTGGCTAGTGGCATCCAAGCCAGTTACTTGACGAGTTACATAATCCATCCAGCCACCCTCAATAGAAGGGTAAGCATTCGTGGTAGAACCAGGACGACTCCAACCTAACTCACCCAATTGAGCATAGGCTTTTTCTGCCAAGGCTACCCATAATTCATTCTTAGAATTATTGTTGGAACTACCTGGGCTAGCGTAGACTAACTGTCCATTATTAGTGGGTAAATATCGATCAACTGTGACATAGTTGGCTACACCATTATTAAAGAAACGAGTAGTGAAGGTATTATCACCATTGTCTATAAACATATTCTTGATGTCGTTAGGCTTTTTCTGAGCTATGGAAGATAGGGTAGCCAGATAATAACAATCTCCCAAAGCACCTTGCTTAATATCATTTGCACTAATACCATTTTGGAATAAAGACCCACTGATTGCTTGATATGGGGTATTGTCGAATGCTGTGGGGCGATCGCTTCCTAAGAACCACTTGCCAATCAATTTTTCCATTTGTGCAGCACTACTACCAGCATAAAGGTTTCCTAGTGTCGTCTTACTTGTGCTACCTCCCGTCCACCACTGGTTCGCTGTATTCCCATTCACTACATCGTTTGAGAGAACATGAACATAATCTAGCATGGTAAAGCGGCTGGAATTACTAACAATGGTGCGAAGATCAACTAATTCAGTAGCACTAATTACGCTTTTATCTTCAGCATCACGGAACAGAGAAATCATATCATTTCTACTTAAATTCCCGTCTGCTGCCAGAGAGCGAGTTAAACCAATCAATCCTGGGTCTTTCAGGTTTTGACTATACCAGTCATTATTAGTCCCTTGTACTGTAATAGGTTTAGCAAAAACATTATTGATTTCATTGCTTTCAGGTACGTAAGCATAACCATCGGCTTGAGAAACCAGATTGTTATTACCAGCAGGAGCGCCATTAGCAATGGTGACTGCAACTGATTTAGAATTAACACCACCAGCATCAATGTTGGTAACGTAATTAGAGTTCAAAAACAGATTATCACGAAGAAGAGCGGCATCTTTGGAGAGATAGAACTTGCTGTGGCTAGAATCTGCACTAGCATTATCTTGGTTCTGGACTTTTGCTTCAAGTTCGACGGTGCTACCAACTGTTGCGGTAGAGAGATTTGGAAATATTAAGTCTGTTTTACCACCAACAGAAGAAAGTATACTGACTGAATCAATATTCCTACCGTAAATATCTTGGATGCTATTGATGTCATTTTGGTTTACTGAGGAAGTTCCTAAACCTGAATAATGAGAGCTATTGTGATTTACATCCAACCCATAGCTATTCTCGGTGCTAGATGAATTGATATTTGGATTCTTTCCGAGAACACTATCTGTATTGATGAGATTATTTTCGTTAGATAACATAGATGACTCCATTCAAAGTTAGGTATTTTGGCAAAACGAATCTGACAGCCTTTGCAATTTCAAAGGTTGAAAATCAAATATTGGAATTTAAACATTTTTGAGGGGTAAAAAAGACTCAAACCCATGCAGGGCAAGGGAAATACATCAAAGGCTCAAAGATAGCCCAAACCCAATCAATAAACCAAGCAAAACGATGTCAAAGCCTATCTATATATAGATTTGAGGCTTTTTTCTGGGTGTTTTTTGTCTAAGTCTCGATATTTGTGACTCGGAAAAATTAAGCCGCTGAATACTGATGTCTATAGATTACACAAGCTATCGAGAAAATGCTGTAAAGCTTGTATATTGCTTTACATTATCTTCACAAAATACTTAAGTAATAAGTAGTTAAAATAATACATGACGATCAATCAAGCTCTGTGTCAGTTAAAGAAACTTTCATAGGTATATAAACCTCAAAGCTTTCGGAATGTGGGTTAAACAATACTTATGTACTATAAAATAGCGATGCCTGCGGCGAGCGAAGCGATCGCATCGTGCCAGTTACGTAAGCGCTGTCTCCGGTTTTAGATTCGGCAAACATTGAATCATTGTTGCAACTCTTAATGTTTTGCTTACTAGTTTGTAACCCAGACCTTGGTAGACTAAGCTTTATAGAAAATATGCCGAAAACCCTTGAGGAACAGCAACGTAGTTGCGTATTCCGTACTTCAGGCTGCGTCTTGAAGGCTAATTGAGTCCTTCAGGACTCAGCCATGTTAAAGTAGCCAAATCAGTACAAGATTTAAAAACCTACCCCCGGACTGGGGGGAAGTCTACGCCCGAAAAACCTTGAGGAGATATCACTACGCCCTACTGGGCAAACGTGGTGAGCCTGGGAACCTGTGTAAACAGGATATTAAGACTGCGAGGTCTTAAGAATCTCCACACCTTTAGGTCGGAGAGTGTCAAACAAATGGATATTGTCGGCTGTTGCGCCTTGCCAGAGCATTACCCTTGGCTTTTTGGTGTACTCAAGATAAAGACGAAAGAGCAATCAAGACATGGTAGATTCCCTTAAAAAACCAGGCTTTGAAGAAATCCGGCCAGGGATTAAAGTCCCGGCAAAAGAAACCCTGTTAACACCTCGGTTTTACACTACCGATTTTGATGAAATGGCGCGGATGGATATCTCCGTCAACGAAGATGAGTTAAAAGCCATTCTCGAAGAGTTCCGCACTGACTATAACCGCCATCACTTTGTTCGGGATGCCGAATTTGAACAATCCTGGGATCATATTGATGGGGAAACTCGCCGGTTGTTCGTTGAGTTTCTAGAACGTTCGTGTACGGCAGAGTTTTCTGGCTTTTTGCTGTATAAAGAACTTGGTCGTCGCTTGAAAGGCAAAAGCCCCGTCTTGGCAGAGTGCTTTAACCTGATGTCACGGGATGAAGCGCGTCACGCTGGCTTTTTAAACAAAGCTATGTCGGACTTTAATCTGTCCCTAGATTTAGGGTTTTTGACTAAGAGCCGCAATTATACCTTCTTTAAGCCAAAATTCATCTTCTACGCCACCTATCTTTCAGAGAAAATTGGTTATTGGCGTTATATCACTATTTATCGCCATTTAGAAGCACATCCCGAAGACCGGATTTATCCAATCTTCCGATTCTTTGAAAACTGGTGTCAAGATGAAAACCGTCACGGCGATTTCTTTGATGCGATCATGAAATCTCAGCCGCAAATATTGAATGATTGGAAAGCACGGCTGTGGAGTCGGTTCTTCCTATTATCTGTGTTTGCGACAATGTATCTTAATGACATCCAACGGAAGGATTTTTATGCCACCCTGGGACTGGATGCGCGAGAATACGACATCCATGTTATTCAGAAGACTAACGAAAACGCCGGTAGGGTGTTCCCGCTGATGTTGGATGTGGAGAATCCAGAGTTTTATCAGCGTTTGGATACTTGTATAAGCAATAATGAGAAACTGAGTGCGATCGCTAACTCCAACACTCCCAAATTCCTGCAATTGTTCCAAAAACTGCCGCTTTACATCTCCAATGGCTGGCAGTTATTGCGGTTGTACCTGATGAAACCGATTGATACTGTTTCTGCTCAAGGGGCAGTTCGTTAAGTTATAACAAGTTTGCGAAAGCTTTAGTGGCTCTGCAATTAGCAGAGCCACTTTTTTTGTCAAATGTAAAGATACCAGTGATTGCAAGCTGATATAGTAGATTGAATTTGAAAGTGTTAGTGCGATCGCCTTCCTGATCGGGAGCATCTCAATGAGTGTAAAAAGCCTTATAAAACCTCACCCCAACCCTCTCCTTGGTAAGGAGAGGGGGCAAGAATCTAAACTTCCGTATTGAGCAGCTTGAAAGAATTCCGGCAATTCTCCAATTGTTTTTGTTACATAGCTAGGACTTACGCAAAACTGCACGCTGTAGGGGCAATTCATGAATTTACCTAAGAAGAAAATTACTCTTTTCGGCTATTGTTTGCGTAAGTCCTGATAGCGATCGTTGTCATGAATGCGCGATCTACCGAAATGAGAAAACAATATGCTTTTTTGCTTGCTGAATCTACCGAAATGAGAAAGCAATCAAGCATTTTAAGAAAGCAACATGCCTTTTTGCTTGCTGAATCTACTGAAATAAGTGCGCGACATACCCAAACGAGAAAGCAATTAAGCTTTATCGTAAAAATAAAATCTAATGGAAAAACAGCAACTTATAAAACTGCTAATTGGTGATTCATGGAAAAGCAGATGATATTATTCCCTTTGCTCATGGACAAAAGTTGTTCAATGCTGCAATATCCCTAAAACTTTATTTGTGGGTTGAAAAGGCAAATCATAATTTTGTGAGGCTACGCCAAACCCTTTTAACTTCTTTCTTTCTTTCTTTCTTTCTTTCTTTCTTTCTTTCTTTCTTTGTGTCCTTTGCGTCCTTTGCGGTTCGTTTTTCTTTCTTGTACTTAAATATGGTTTAGCGCATCTTCATACAGAATTGGTATAATACCGTTTCACTTTAATAATGATACAAATACGTTGGTAGGGGCACAGCAATGCTCATACGTGTCAAATTAAGCTAAAAGGGCGGTTAGAAACCGCGTCTACACGAGACTTTACCCACCTCCGTGGGTTAGAAGAAGCTTTATTCTCTCTTAGTCCACTAAGGCGGTCACTGAGCTTGTCGAAGTGTGGACTTCGTTTGTGTAGCCGCGTTCGCGTCAGCGTGCCGGAGGCTCTATTCCATTCGCCCTGGCTCTAAGTTGACACGCATGAGCATTGCTGTGCCGCTACGAGAAATCTATATGTATCAGGGTTTGTCTGAAATGGGATAACATAGTTATAAATATTCCCATTTACCTACTTACTCTTAAATTTAGAATTGCTGACTGGGAACGAGGAACTGCAAAATTATCTCAGCTTATGATTGCAGACGCACAGATATACTACCTGCATGGGCAGGTAAACCTTCTGCTTCTGCTAATGTCACGGCGGCTTTGCCTATTGTCTGTAATGCTTGTTGATTGCATTCCAAATAGGTAATCCGCTTGAGAAAGTCGTAGACACTCAAGCCAGAGGCAAATCGGGCAGAACGTGCAGTAGGCAGTACATGGTTGGGGCCTCCTACGTAATCGCCAACTGCTTCTGGGGTATAACGTCCTAGAAATACGCTACCAGCACACTTAATTTGATTGGCAAACAATTTTGGGTTGTCTACGCACAATTCGACATGTTCTGGAGCTAGTTGATTCAACAGTGGTATACTTTCTGTCAAATCGCTGACAATAATCACGGCTGCATAATTTTGCCAACTGGCATTAGCGACTTCTTTGGTGGGCAGGTGAGCGATAATTTGCTCAACCGCCGCTATCACTTGCCCGGCAAAAATTTCCGAATCAGTAATCAAAATTGACTGGGCGCTAGGATCGTGTTCTGCTTGCGACAGCAAATCCCAGGCAATCCAGTCTGGGTTATTATGTTGGTCGGCTACCACCAGAATTTCTGAAGGCCCGGCGATGCTGTCAATGCCAACAGTGCCAAATACTTGACGTTTAGCTTCAGCAACATAAGCATTACCAGGGCCGACAATTTTATCTACAGGGGCAATGCTTTCTGTACCATAGGCTAATGCTGCGATCGCTTGCGCCCCACCAATGCCATAAATTTCCGTGACACCAGCAATTTGGGCAGCTGCGAATACGGCAGAATTAATCTCACCGCCAGGCATCGGTACTGTCATAACGATTCGTTCCACGCCGACAATTTTGGCAGGTAGGGCGTTCATCAGTAAAGAACTAGGATAGCTGGCACGTCCTCCAGGTACATAAATTCCCACTTGAGACAGCGATATCCAATTTAATCCCAGTTTTACCCCGGCTGCATCGGTGTAGCCAATATCTTGCGGTAGTTGTTTTTCATGGAAAGCCATAATCCTCTGGGCAGCAAGTTCCAGCGCCGCCTTGACATCAGCAGGACATTGTGCTGCATGTTCGGCAATAAAGGTTTCGTTCAAATGCAAAGACTGGGGATTGTAGTGATCAAAGCGGCTAGTATAGTCCTTGACTGCGGCATCACCACGCACTTTGACATCAGCTAGAATCTCGCGTACTGTCCCACTAACATCAACTGTAGCTTCTCGGCGATCGCTGACAAGCGTTTTGAATCTACTAGAAAAATCTTTGTCGGTAGTTTGAAGCAGCTGCATAAACAGTATCTTGCAAGCAGTGAATCTCTAAATTAGTTTAACGTGAGTTCGACGGGTTAAAAAAATTATTTGTTACACAGCGATCGTTGTCATGAATGCGCGATCTACCAAAATGAGAAAGCAATCAAGCTTTTGAGAAAGCAACATGCCTTTTTGCTTGCTAAATCTACCAAAATGAGAAAGCAATCAAGCGTTTTGAGAAAGCAATATGCCTTTTTGCTTATTAAAATCGAGTTGATTAGGTATTAAAAGCTTGACAAGCTAAGGAAGAGTGGAAAAATGACCTTCCAAGACAATCAGACTATTGTTGTGCGTAGCTTTGACTTGCTGCGATCGCACCAGTACCTATGCAGATAAAATTATTGAACTCGGTTATTTTATAAAGTCCACGTAGGTGGACTTGGGAGCATCTCAGTGAAAGCAAATATACCAGATAAGAAACAATATTCTTGCTCTCTCTCCTTCCTAAGGAGAGGGTTGGGGTGAGGTTTTGCAAGACTTTTTCCGAAAGTGAGATGCTCCCGGTGGACTTTGTTTATGTAGTATAAATTTTATTCGTCCAATTTTCCTAAATTTCTCACAAATGATTTAGGATTGCTATAGAATATCAAACTAAATCTTAACGACTGACGCTTTTATTCTTAATAAAGCTTTAGCCTAGAAATAAAATCTAATGGAAAAACAGCAACTTATAAAACTGCTAATTGGTGATTTGACTTGGCAACGACTGCTGAAATCTTTAATATTTATCTATATATTTTTTGCTGGATATGTATATTTTCGAGCAGATAGTATGATTTTTCTGTCTCAACCTTCTAGCTATCAAGATAATTCCGAAATTATTAAGTTAAAAAGTGGCAAAAATACAAATATCTCAGCTACATACTTATTGAACAATCAAGCTAAATATACTATTCTTTATTCTCATGGGAATTCCGAAGATTTAGGAGATATCAAAGAGATACTCCAAAAATTACACGCCTGGGGTTTTAGTGTCTTTGCTTATGATTATCGGGGTTATGGTACTAGTCAAGGAAAGCCGACAGAAAAGGGAGCATATGAAGATATCAATAGCGCTTACAATTATTTCACCCAAAATTTAAAAATACCACCTGAAAGAATTATACTTTTGGGGCGTTCGGTTGGCGGTGGTTCTGCGGTAAATTTAGCAATGCGGAAACCAGTCGCTGGTTTAATTATTGAAAGTTCGTTTATTTCCGCTTTTCAAGTAATAGTACCTTTTCGGATTTTACCTTTTGATAAGTTTCCCAATCTGGACAATATTAAAAAAGTAAAATGTCCGATATTGGTAATTCATGGAAAAGCAGATGATATCATTCCTTTTGCTCATGGACAAAAGTTGTTCAATGCTGCAATATCCCCAAAACTTTATTTGTGGGTTGAAAAGGCAAATCATAATGATTTATTTTGGGTAGCTGAAGAAAAGTATCAGAAAACTTTGCAAGAGTTTACTAACCTTGTAAAGGCAAATCAGCAATTATCCCATCAATCTAATTAAAGGTAAAATACGAACTCTGGTTCGTAGTGAGTACTTTAGTACTCAGGGTAAGGATTTTCAGCACTAAGAGGATATTTGAAAAGTCCTCTTATCGGTAGCAAAAAGTTCTAGATCCCCCTAAATTCCCCTTTTTAAGGGGGACTTTGATTCCGGTTCCCCCCTTTTTAAGGGGGGTTAGGGGGGATCAATAAGTCCCTAAAATCACAGCCAACCACTTTTAAAACATCCTCTAAAGAACTTACTACAAAGTGTTGTTTATTTATTTAGTTTGAAAGATATTTTGTACCATTTTTTTGTCTGCATTCGCCGCCGCCCGATCCAACTCTGCAATCTCACTGGCGTCTAATTGCCAACCCAATGCACCAATATTCTCCCTCGCCTGTTCCACGCTCTTTGCTCCAGGGATGGGAATGGTTCCTTTACAGATGCACCAATTAATTGCTACCTGTGACATAGTTTTGTTTCTAGACTGTGCCACCTCTTGCAAACATGCCAAAAGCGATGCCTGCGGCTGGCTACGCCTACGCATTCCTGGTAATATCTGCCTAAATAGCAGACCTCGGATACCTTTAGGCAGACGTCCTTGCTCAGAGTATTTTCCTGTCAGTAGTCCCAAAGCCAGAGGGCTGTAGGCAATCAATTTAATTCCCAACTCATCACAAAGGTCTTTGAGCTTTAGTTGGGTGACAGGATATGTAGACAACAAAGAGTATTGAACTTGCAGAGTTGTAATAGGAACTCCTCGTTCAGCAAACTTTTTCTGCACTTGCTTAAGGCGTTTAGGCCCATAATTGGATAGTCCCACTCCCTTGACCAGTCCTTGCTCATACACATCGGCAAGACCATCTAACAGCCCTTCTTCTTGCCAAGGAGCATAATTCGCTGTAGACCAGTGCATCTGTACCAAATCTACGTTTCTTCCCAGGCGTTGGGCAGATGTCTTGCAAGCCCTTACCATTGATTGACGTGTCCATCTCCACGGGTAAGCAGCAAGCTTAGTAGCAATACAAATATTTTCTTTGCCTGAACCTAGATATTCTCGGTTGAATCGTCCCAGAAGTAACTCACTCCGACCATTCAATCTCCCAGTTCCGTAAGAATCACCTGTATAAAATAAAGTCACATCGTTGCTTACACAAAGGTTAAAGACGGCTTGCAACTAGGCAAACAAAGCCCAAGCACATATATTTTTAGTCGGTTGCTAAAAGAGCGATTAGCACCAACCATTAAAATATTGTCGGATTTGCAAGGAGCCAAGCTTTTTGAGTCCATGCGTTATTAAAGAACCCAACCTCTGGCGTTTTTAATTCAAATGAATGAGGTGGTGATTGTAGCAATAAAGGCGAACCTTTATCATGAGCCTCAACTAAGTTAACTATCCAGGGAAGAAAGTCTAAGATTTCTTTTGGTAGTACAGTTAACTCAAAGTCCCAGAGCAAATTAAGACCTCGGCATACTTGTCCTTTTCTTAACATTGTGACTCTACCAGCACTTTTGTTAATAGCCAGTCGAAGAATGAACGGGCGGAATGGGACAAATTCATCAGGTGCTGTATAAGCGTATATATTTACATAATTTAGCCTTTGCCTATGATCCATCCAAGATGCGATCGGTGAATTACTACTATAAGATGTACCAGTTATGATCACCGGCATATTCATTGCAGCAGCAAACTTAGAGTAGAACTGATGCCTTAGTTCGCTAACAATATGTTTAACTTCTGGGTTCATGGTTGCTACACCTGTTACAAAAACGATACCTACGGTAAGCTATGCTAACGCATGGCTTTATAAGAGACAGTTATAATCAATTGCGGAAACTTCTCTTGCGCTGTTTGTGCTTGGCAATTGCTTTAGGTTTGCACTTTTGCAGGGGCGTTTCAAAGTGACGGGATTTTCTGATATCTGGAAAAACAAAAAAAGGCAGACTCCTTCTCTGCCCTTAAGACCTTAGAGTTAAAATAATTCGTAATTCGTAATTCGTAATTAAGTTTTGTGTAGGGGTGAAATCCCTACACAAAACGTGGTACCTGGAGAGGCAGGGGAATTAAACTGAACATACTTTGTTAAATTCTTGGTTTTAGACTTTAATCGTGGCGAGAGGAGTTTCCTCGTCTACCACCAGAGGAACTTCCGCCTATCTTCGGCTTTGCTTTATTAACTTTTAAGCTTCGACCCATCCACTCAGCATTATTAAGGGCCTCAATTGCTGCTGTTTCTTCAGCATTTGATTCCATTTCTACAAAGCCGAAACCCCTCATCCGATCTGTTTCTCGGTCGATAGGCAATTGAACATTTTTTACAGTTCCGTATTCTGCAAAGACTTGCCGGAGGTCATCTTCTTTAACCTCATAAGATAGATTACCAACGTAAATTGACATAGAATGTCTCCAGAATCAGGGTGTGTAGAGATTTACATCGGGAGAGGTCTGTAATACAAGTATATATAAAAACAAACTATACAGCCGAATTTAATCTTTCATGCCTACTTTAACATAAAATTAGAAGTTATATTTATCAGCAATACTATACTTATCTGTTGATCTAAATACTCAAACAGTTGGCAAAACTCGTTGAAAATCAACTTACAAGCGATCGCCTGAAATTTCAAGTCACTAAAAAATTCCATCACTGAATATTTTATCTTCAGATAGTATTAGTAATTTTTAAATTTTATCGAAACAGAATAAAAGCATCAGTCGTCAGAATTCAGATTGAAGAAGAATTCAGAAGTCAGAATTCAGGAGTCAGAATCAATCAGTCGGGGATTCAGACCCACGACTGATTGAAGACCACCAAATTGAAAATTTGGTGGGGGTCTTAAACCCGATTATTCATCCGACAGTCGCACAGAATTCATTCTGAATTCTGACTCCTGACTCCTGAATTCTGTTTGATAAATTTTGTAGGAATGGTGGTCTTCACTACGTGACGCAAGCGCGAACAATTAGTGGGGGGTTTAAATACCCCACGGAGAGCGAGTCCGCGAACGTCTTGATTCTGACTCCTGAATTCTTCTTCAATCACTCAAAATTTTGAGACAATGTAATTAAATAAAACCAGTGCGATCGCTTGTAACGTAAAATTAATTTCCATCCAGCATTTGCTAACACCTTGACGCCCATGTTTTGCGACTACCTGATCCAAATCCTGACTGCCCGTGTGTATGATGTTGCCCAGGAAACACCATTGGAGTATGCCCCAAATTTATCTGCGCGGCTGAATAATCAACTCCTGCTGAAACGTGAGGATATGCAGTCAGTATTTTCCTTTAAACTGCGGGGTGCTTATAATAAGATGGTGCAACTGCCACCAGAGATATTGGCGCATGGTGTAATCGCAGCGTCTGCGGGAAACCATGCTCAGGGAGTCGCCCTTGCAGCCCAACGCTTGGGAACTAAAGCGATTATCGTCATGCCAATAACCACACCCCAAGTCAAGGTGGACGCGGTGAGAATGAGGGGCGGAGCAGTCGTGTTACATGGAAACACTTACGACGATGCTTATAGCTATGCCCGTGAATTAGAACTAGAAAAAGGATTGACCTTTATTCATCCCTTTGATGATCCGCATGTGATTGCTGGACAGGGAACAATCGGGATGGAAATTTTACGGCAATATCAGCAACCCATCCATGCGATTTTTGTGGCAATTGGCGGGGGCGGATTAATTTCTGGAATTGGCGCTTATGTGAAACGGTTGCGTCCTGAAATCAAGATTATTGGCGTTGAACCAGTAGATGCTGATGCGATGTCTCAATCACTCAAAGCCGGACATCGGGTGCGCTTGTCCCAAGTGGGGTTATTTGCTGATGGTGTAGCGGTGCGGGAAGTAGGTGAAGAAACCTTCCGTTTATGTCAGCAGTATGTAGATGAAATCATTCTGGTGGATACAGACGCTACTTGTGCTGCGATTAAAGACGTGTTTGAGGATACGCGATCCATTTTAGAACCAGCCGGTGCATTAGCGATCGCAGCTGCCAAAGCCTATGTAGAACGAGAACAAATTGAAGGACAAACCTTAATTGCGATCGCCTGCGGTGCAAACATGAATTTTGATCGCCTCCGCTTTGTGGCAGAACGGGCAGAGTTCGGCGAACGCCGGGAAGCAATCTTTGCAGTCACAATTCCTGAAGAACGGGGAAGTATTCGCCAGTTTTGTGAATGTATTGGCAACCGTAATCTTACCGAGTTTAATTATCGCATTGCCGATGAAAAAACAGCCCATATTTTTGTAGGAGTGCAAATTCAAAACCGTGCCGATGCTGCAAAGATGGTAGAAACCTTTGAAGCTCAAGGATTTGAAACTCTTGATTTAACAGACGACGAACTAACTAAATTACATCTGCGGCACATGGTGGGTGGGCACTCTCCCCTAGCTCACAATGAATTGCTCTATCGTTTTGAGTTTCCCGAACGTCCCGGCGCATTGATGAAATTTGTTACTTCCATGAATCCCGCCTGGAATATTAGTCTTTTTCATTACCGCAACAACGGCGCAGACTATGGGCGAATCGTTGTCGGTATCCAGGTTCCTCCCCACGAGATGGAAGAGTGGCAAGCTTTTCTCGCTGACCTCGGCTATCGCTATTGGGATGAAAACAAGAATCCGGCATATAAGCTGTTTTTGGGATGAGGGGGATGAGGGGGATGAGGGGGATGAGGGGGATGAGGGGGATGAGGGAGAAATAATCAATGCCCACTCCCCACTCCTAACTCCTAACTCCTAACTCCTAACTCTCCACTCCCCACTCCCCACTCCCCACTCCCCAATTTACCGAGACAATATCAGATTGGAGTCCCAAGTATAGAAGCCAATTTGGTTAGGAACCCTAGAGAATTTGCCTATCCGATGGCCTCTAGATAATTCATTCAGCACTTTATTTTTGATCTCTCTAACTTGGTGAGAATCTATTTTTCCATAGATTCCGGCGATGACTTCAGCGACGCTGAAAACTTTACCTGGATTTTGTTCTAACAGAGAGGTGAGGGCATCAATTAAGAATAAACCCTCAAAGTCTTTGAGCATTGGTACTGTTTTTGTCAGGGGTACGAAAGGTTTCTTCTTTTTGTTTTTGATGCTTTGATAAGCATTATTGCCATTACTTGGGACTACCAAACTTAAATCCAGAGTATAACAACCTGGCTCATTGGGAATAGTTACCCAGTAATTCCTTTCTCTGCCTTGGGTGAGGGAAGATTGAACCCTACCTTTAACTACTTTGAATAGATTGGAATCTAACTCTCCATAAAGCGATCGCACGATAAAATCAATATGACAGACAGTGCCTCTTTGCTCTTGCAATAGCTGTTTTATGGCTTCCATGCGCGAGAGAGCGTGCTGATATTGAGGTAGCATGGGGATTTCTGCCACCTTCGTTGAACTATCGTTGTTCTCCGTGGGTACCTTTGGATCTAGCGATGTAGTTAGAAGTTGACTTTCTTTTGTATCAACAGCAGCAGAAAAGGAATTATCTATCCCAACCAAGTCTTTGTCTTTTCGTTGTGACTGTACAGACTTCACCAAGTTGATTTGGTCGATGTCATCAAGGGGTGATAAAAACCGCAGAAAGCCTTCTTGGGAAAGATTTGAGGTTTCATCAGCCGCCGTCAGTCTTGATATCTGTTTGTCAGCATCAGAAAAAGACCAGTTAGATAATAACGCTTCTACATGATCCAGCTGCTCCCGCGCCTGCACAAAGAGGCGTTCATACTCTTCTGTAAGGCGAGCATAATAGTCTCGTAATTCCAACAGTGGTGAGACAAAGGTGCCCGGAGGTGGTTCTAATTGTCCATTTTGAGTCATAAGGCTTCAATCAATTTAAATCGATGTCACTTTTGTAAGACATTGCTCTAGGTTTTGCTTTGTGAGATGTTGGCTGGGATTTCTTAGGCGGTTGGGGAGGGCGACATGTCTCACAATATAAGGGTCGAGGTCCGAAAGTCTCGCGCTTTGTCAGTTCGTTACACTCTTTACAGACAAACTGAAAAACACGAGTATGAATCTCTCTTTTGTGCGCCCTGACAGTATATTCTCTAACATCAATGGATTTACTTGCCATAATCAGAATTGTAAATTGCCGTCGGATCAATGTCCTATCAATATAGCTATTCAAGCAAATCAAACTGCATCAGTGTGTGTTTATGTAGAAGTTTTATTCAAATCAGCGAATTTGACGCCTAGCATAAAGTGCAGATGAGCGACTTGAGGGTTAACTATTGACTATCCTCTCAGCATATAATTACTGATGAGCAAACACTACTAAGTAGGTGGGTGGGAAAATTTATAAGTATGTCATTGCGAGTGAAACGGAGTGTAACGAAGCAATCACAAGGACTTTGGCGGTTTTACATTTTGTTACATAGTTAGGTTAATTTGTGCCTACCTACTTACCATTTCTTAGCCGCAGGCGACTTTCATCGCCCTGATTAGAGAGATTGGGGATGGGGAAGTACAGGATGATTCACTTCCACTGATTGGCAACTCAAGCGAATTTAGGGACTGACAACAAATAAATTACCCAATCTTGTGGGGTATTTTTTTATTTGTCAGTCCCTTATTCGGTCATGGTATGATTCAATTCAGTGGGCATGGCCACAAGTCCATTGGGCTAGATGATATCAGACGGGTTATACCTGCAATCATTGTTTGACCCCAGAATCCCTCGTTTTCTAAACGGGGGAGTGTGTCAATGCACTCCTAACCCCTCTTCCTGATGGTCTACGGTGTATACACAAGTCTTAAATAGTTTACAAAGAAAGGCAGAAGGCAGAGGGCAGAGGGCAGAAGGAAAGAAGTATTAATAAAAACTTTAGTTGTGGGTTTAAAGCCCACTAGTATAAAAAGATTTGTGTCGAGATGCGTAGCACGAGACACAAGGTGTCCTTATTTCAATCCCACGTTTTTAAACGTGGGTTCCCTTCTGCCTTCAGCAAGAACTGCCTTCTGCCTTTTGAATCACCTGGTTTTTCGCGTCAAATTACCCCACCTAACCCTCCCCGATGGATTGGGGAGCCACTGCGTTGGGCGGGCAATGCCCGACTTGAAGCAAGTGGCGTGAGGGAACTAGATTCCTATTTCCCCCCAATCCATCGGGGGGATTAAGGGGGGTAATTTGACTTGTGTATACACCGTAGCTTCCTGATGGTTGAGGGGTGATGCTTTAGTTCAGATAGGGTTGGTTTTGTCTGTTGAAATTTGTTTGGTGATTTTTGTAGTTATAAATTGCCAATAAGTTAAAAGCCTTGTTGTTGACCGGTGCGATCGCTGCACTTCTTGGTTTACAATTTGGCTTCTCAAATTCTCTGACATCTTTGAAAATAAGGAGTGGGGAGTGTGAAAAAGAAATTTTCATTGTTCTTTGTAAACTCTGTTCACAAAGAACAATGAAAATTTATCATAAATTAAAGGGTTTAATACCCCTACCTCTACACGTAGTCTCAGTTTCAGTCTGGATTTAAACCCCGACTGAAAATGTCTTTAATTTTGAATTTTGAATTTTGAATTTTGAATTGTTAATTCCCTCCTGCCTTATTTTCAAGGCAGGTTTCGTAAATTAAAGGATAATGTTGTTTGCGACTACTGGTGGTGCGCCTATAAGCCGAACTTCAAAGTCAGCAGACAGATTACCATCAGTGTTCGCTTGGAGAATACCATCTAAATAACGAACCTGACCGGGTGCGGTGAATGCGGCAGCCCCAATGAAAGCGAAGTTTTGCTTGCCCCCGATAGTGGAGTTGGCATCAATGTCAGATAGATCGATTCGATCACCTGGCAAGTTACCGTTTCCAACAAAGTCAGCGATCAGATCCCGTGCAACAGGAAGACTATCTGAAACTGAGCTGAACTTGAAAACATCGTTACCTTGTCCTCCAATGAGAATATCAGTCCCAGCACCGCCAACGAGTGTGTCGTCGCCCAATCCGCCAACGAGTGTGTCGTTGGCATTACCACCCAGAAGGACATCGTTGCCATCACTGCCGTTAATGTAATTGTTGCCATCAGAAGCGAGAAGGACATCGTTGCCACTACCACCGTTAACGATATTCCTGCTAATACCATTGAGAGGGACATCGTTACCATTACTGCCGTTAACGGTATTGTTACTACTAGTGCCGTGAATACCACCACTAGCAGTGTTAACGACATCATTACCAAAAATGCCAGTGGGTAAATCGATACCGTTGATAATTGCCATTAGTGAGCTTCTCCTAGAATTTAAAGGGTAAAAAAATTACCTCGCCACTTCCCTACCAGAAAACGGTGTTGCTGATTAAGAGTATGAATTTGGTTTCCCCAAAGGCGCAAAGGAAACAGTTTCAAACATTAAATTTTTGAATTTCACACTTTTATTTAGTAACGCCGAGAAAATAAGGCAAAGAAGTAACGAGTGGGAAGAAATAACTGAACTACAGCTGATATCAACAGGTCTTTGCTGTTAAGTCTGAAGATGTGAAAAGATTTGAGAAGCACTGGATGTATTGATGATGTTGGCATCAAAATTGTGCCAAGAATCATCTTATATCCTTGTACCTTATGTCTTCACTGGTTCCAGTAGTAGGCTGCTAGGGAACAAGCAGATTTTCTCCTACGGAATTGCATGAGTCTTAGGATGTTGTGACTGTATTCATAATACTACAAGACTATGATATTACCCTCAAGCGTACTTTTTTCTATCTATAAGAAAAAATAATTAATCCTCTTTTATTACTCTCGCCAGAAAAAAATCTGAAACCTTTGTTCAGATAGGGTTAGTTTTGCCTATTAAGATTTTTTTAGTGGTTTCTGTAGTTATGTAAGTAAGTGAGTGTGAATAATTAAAGCCGCGTGCCTTTTGTCACAGTTGGAGCGTCTTTGGCTTTGCACCTGAATTCTTGTTCAACATTAGACATAGGAGTGAAATTGAAGAAGAATTCAGAATCCAGAATCCAGAATTCACCAATCTTTCAGTCGGGGATTGGGACCGGCGCAGGAATTGTTGACCACCAAAAATTCTAGTTTTGTGGGGGTGCAAAAACGCCGATTATTCATCCGCTTTTTCGTTCAGAATACCCTTCTTGTATTCTGACTCCTGACTCCTGAATTCTGTTCGATAACGTAGGCACAATACCCTGCGGGAAGCTGCTTTGCGTCTACATGAATTGTGCCTACCAAGGATTTCGGGCAAGGCATAATTAATTTCACTAGATGTCGATTATACCTCTTGCATAAATCAAAAATAGGAATCCCACTCCTAAAAGCAAGCCCTTAGAAGTGGGGTATTAGGGACTTTTGCAAGAGGTAGATTAAAAAATTAAAGGATAATGTCGTTTTGCACTACTGGTGGTGCTCCTACAAGCCGAACCGCAAAGTCAGCCGACAGATTCGCATCAGTGTTAGCTTGGAGAATACCTCCTGAATAACGGATCTGACCGGGTGCGGAGAATGCGGCAGCCCCAATGAAAGTGAAGGCTTGGTTGCCTGCTTTAGTGGTGTTGGCATCGATGTCAGATACATCGATTCGGTCGCCTAGCGAGTTACGGTTTCCAACAAAGTCAGTGATCAGATCCCGTCCAGCAGGACTACTATCTGAAACTGAGGTGAACTTGAAGACATCGTTACCTGGTCCTCCAGTGAGAATATCAGTTCCAGCACCGCCAACGAGTGTGTCGTTGCCATTACCGCCAGTGAGGATATCGTTGCCACTACCAGCGACAAGGAGATCGTTGCCATTACCGCCAATGAGAGTATCCTTGCCATTACCAGCGTTAAGGACATCGTTGCCATTACCACCGTCAATGTAATTGTTGCCATTGCCGGCGGTAATCACGTCGTTGCCCGATCCGCCAATGAATCTATCGTTGCCACTACCACCGATAAGGACATCGTTGTCAGCAGTGCCGTTCACGGTATTGTTGCCGCCACTAGTGCCTTTCACGATAGTGTTGCTGCCAACAGCCTTGAGAATGTCAGCCACATTGCCAAGGTTGCCCAAAGTGTCAACGTTAATTAATGCCATTAATGAGGTTCTCCTGTAAGTTAGAGGGTAAAAAAATTGAGGGTAAAAAAAATTACCTCGCCACTTCTCCATCAGAAAACTGCGTTGCTGATTAAGAGTATGAATTTAGTTTCCCCTAAAAGCGCAAAGGAAACAGTTTCAAAGATTGAATTTTTGAATTTCATACTTTCATTAAGCAACGCCGAGAAAACAAGGTGGAGAAATAACGAGTGGGAAGAGATAACTGAACCACACCTGAGTGAAACAGGTCTTTGCTGTTAAATCTGAAGATTTGAGAAGATTTGAAAAGCACTGGATGTGTTGGTGATTTTGGCATCAAAATTATGCCAAAAGTCACCTTATACCCTTGTGCCTGATATCTTCAGTGGTTCCAGTACTAGGCTGCTAGGGAACAAGCAGATTTTCTCGTACGGAATTGCATAGGTCTTAGGACTTTTTGCTGTATTCATAATACTACAAGACTATGATATTACGCTCAAGCGTACTTTTCTCTATCTATAAGAAAGAATAATTAACCATCTTTTTTACTCTCATCAGAGCAAAATATAAAACCCTTGATTTTAGATAGGATTTTTTAATCTATATCGGAATAAAAAGGTCGTGATAGTGAGTAAGTTGGTGAGGAAAAACTAAATCATCTAAAAATATGTAAACGAGGAACTAAGCTTAATCCAAGCACATCTCACAATCTTTACAAAACTTTACATAGTTACTTTTAATAGCACCAACCTACTTACACTAGGGGGTAGTTTGTTTTATTTATAAAACAAAAGTGGCATTCATTTGTAAAGACTGAATACCACTTTGTATTTTCTCAAAATTCCTGATGACAGAGATATTTTATCCAGGTAGAGTTATTCCAGTGAGTGCGATCGCACTGCACAAAGGTAAGTTCTAGCTGTCCCAAATATCCGCCAAGCAGCATTTGCAACGGTTTTTTTGCTTGCTCTTGGATTGCTTGCAGGCGTTTTTGGGTTTATTGCTGGATGCGTTCGGCTCGTTGTAATACGCCAGCGCCGCTTCTATTTGGTTGATAATGGGATTAGCATCCGCCTCTTGGCTCAAGTCTCCTTGCTGAGTGACGAGTTTAACCAAGATTTTCGATCAACCTCAGACAGGTGATCTCTGGCGACAAGCCGCTTCTAACGGCAAGCTCAGGCAACGCGCTTGCTTCTTTGCAGGAGTACGCGTCTTGGCGCAGTGCTAAAGCTTCGCTTTAGGATCATTGAGTAATTTTTCCAAATCGCTGCTGATAAGCTGTTCCACATCTAGCTTACCTTGTTGATCAACGAAAATCGGCGGGAATCCCATCCCAACATTCTTGGGTATCCGGGATAGCCGCCCGCCTTTCCATTGTCATTAGAGACGCGAGGAAAAAGCGTCTGTACTGTCATTAGTCATTGGTAAGCTGTTGCGTATTTAATTTGTATATTGGACGCGGGCTTTTCGGCCCGCACTACAATATTTTTGGATTTTCGTGTTATACAATTTAGCTGCACATCAACTTACTAAGTTCCTACTAAAAATTACATCTGATAGATAATTTATTCGCATAAATTTAGTGAGTTTTAAAACTAATATTTTAGACAAACTTCTGTGAAATAAAATAGTTAATATCTAATTCTTATCAAACAGAATTCATCATTTATTTGATACTTCAGACTTTTTACTAAATTTAGATAAAAACACCTATGTCTAATGATAGAGATAAAAGTTATTCCAAGCGATTGATGAAAACTCAACCTATATATGTATTAATGAGAGCTATTACGAGCTATGAATTAGTGAATAATTAATTTTTGCTGAGGAGAAAAGATAATGGTTGTAGGTTTACATAAACGTGGTGTCGGTGTATTTTCTAATCGTCGAGATGCTGAACATGCTCTACATGAATTGAAAAAAGTCGGCTTCGACATGAATAGAGTCTCTGTGATTACGCAGGATGGAGACAAAGATGATATTGCTGGAGCTGAAGTGCGCGATCGCGTCGGTGATAAATCTGACGAAGGCGCTAAAGTCGGAGCAGCTACAGGCGGCGCTTTGGGCGGATTAACCGGCTTATTAGTCGGTCTTGGGACTTTGGCAATTCCTGGAATCGGGCCAATTATGCTGGCTGGAGCCGCAGCAACAACCCTAGCTACTACCCTCGCTGGCGCAGGTATTGGTGCAGTAGCTGGTAGTTTGCTTGGTGCATTAATTGGTTTAGGGATTCCCGAAGAACGAGCCAGAGTTTACGACGAACGTGTGAGACGGGGACATTATTTGGTTATCCTCGATGGCACAGATACAGAAATCGTCAGAGCAGAAGCAATTTTACATCAGCAGGGTGTGGAAGAGTTTGGCATTTACGACAACCCAGATGCGACAAATGCAACCACTGATTATGTTACTCCAACTCCTACCTCGGCTCATAGCGGTGTTGCTAGACGCGCGATCGGAGTATTTTCTCATCGTCGAGATGCAGAAGCAGCACTTACAGAATTACGAGATGCAGGTTTTCCCTTAGATAGAGTCTCCATCATAGCCAAAGATACAAACGGTCAAGGGATCGCTGGCGTAGATGTAGATAGAAACGTCGGTACAGCTAATAAAGCAGACGATGGCGTAAAAACTGGAGCAGCTACAGGCGGTGTTCTAGGCGGCTTGACTGGCTTATTAGTTGGTCTTGGGACTTTAGCAATTCCGGGAGTCGGTCCGGTGATTGCAGGTGGTGCAGTTGCAACAGCTTTGGCAACAACAGCGGCTGGGGGTGCAATCGGTGCAGCAGCTGGGGGTATTGTTGGCGGACTTGTTGGCTTAGGAATTCCTGAAGACAGGGCACGAGTATATAGCGATCGCTTCCAAAGAGGCGACTACTTAGTAATTATCGATGGTACGGAAGCTGAAATCCACCAAGCTGAGGCGATTCTCAAACGTCGAGGTATTGAAGAATTTGCCATCTATAATGCCACTGATATCGGCGAACATCGCCCAGGTTTCGACCGAGTAACGCAGCACGACACACCAGTTGTTAATAGCGATCGCAGCAATTACTTAACAGAGCCTAATAGAGATGATCCTGCTGTAGTCATTGTTGACCGTCGTGATGAAACACTCTAAGCTAAGGTAGTTGTCACTCAGACTGATTCTCCAAAATTGCCGGAGCAAGAATTTGAAAACTTTGCTCCTGAAGAGGAAAACTTGCTCCTCACTTGTGCCGTAAATCTCAACAAATTTCACTTTCCGATTCCGAATTAAACATATGCAAAAGCTAACCCCCTTTTTAATTAGCTGCCTTTTGGTTTTTGGTGTTGCTGGTTGTGATAACGCTTCTAAAACTAGTGAATCTGCACCTAATAATCCTAATGAAGCTCCCCAAACACCGACCGCAAAAACAACAGAAGCTGCTCAACAAGACGCACAAAGTGAAGTTCGCAGAAAACAAGCTAATTCTGATATTCGCGCCCGTGAACAACGCAATAATACCACTGGTGGCGATACACAACGAGCCAAAGGTGACTTAGCAAGTGAAGTTCGCTCCAAGTTGGAGGTTAACATACCCAAGAGTCAACTAACAGTTAATGCCGCAGACGATGGGACTGTAACTGTTGGAGGAACTGTGAACAATCAAAAGGAGTTAGCTAAGATTGAACCTTTATCTAAGCAAATTAAAGGTGTCAAAATTGTAGTTGTTAAAGCAACTGTTGCCCCACCAAAACCATAAGGCAGCTAACAATAAACCTAAGTGACTAGGTAGGCAGAAACAAATTAAGATGCTCCTGCTAAATCTTAGTGGTCAGTAATAAGTATAACTGACTACTAAGAGGATATTTTAAAAGTATTGGACGAATATAATTCACGCCATGTGCGACTTTCTCTGAAACCTAACCCCCAACCCATTACGCCAGGTGCAACCCTAGTTGGCTCGCCGCCCAACGCACTGGCTCCCCAACTAGGGTTGGGGAGCAAAAATTAAAGCCTCTCCCTGCTTGCCTAACGGCAGGCTGATGCCAACGGGGAGAGGAATGGAAGCGGGGTTCCAAGAATAAGTTGCACATCGCGTTAATTCGCTATTAGACAAATAAACTCCACCTCCGTGGACTACTAATACAAGGGAACTCCAAAAAATAAATTATTCCATCTTGTGGGATGGGCATCTTGCCCGTCCTTTGTGATTAGCGAGCTTTTCGGCCCGCACCACAAGAAATTTTTGGATATTTTTTTATTTGTCAGTCCCCAAAATCAAGAGTTTGCTAACCCGCAGAGGCAGGTAAAGTCTCGTATAGTCAAGCCATTGAATTCTACCTTGCGGTAGTGTCGCCCAGGTAAGTAATAAATTAAGCTTTATAAACATCCTCTAATAATTGACAACTGGTGATATCAATAATTGTATTTATTGATACTCAGTTCAGTTATACAAGCTCTTCATAGTCACCGAAAAGAAAAATTATGGAAACCGAACAACAGCAACGCGAATCGATCAATGCCTCCTTATCACAAGGTACGCTAGCACTTGAAGGTATAGATACTGCAAACTTGCCAAGGTTATCACCAGCGCCTGAACCTGAATCTCAATGGCAACAAATTACCAGACAAATTACTCAATTCTTGGGGCAATTTCCCGAATACTTAAGTAGCTTTTTTAACAACTACAAGCAGCCTCTAGTAACCGTTGCTTTAATTTTAGCGGCGATCGTTACAGCGAAGGTAGTACTAGCAGTACTAGATGCAATCAATGATATTCCACTGCTATCACCACTCTTTGAGTTAGTTGGAATTGCTTACGCCAGTTGGTTTATTTTCCGTTATCTACTGAAGGCTTCAACTCGGCAAGAATTAGTCGATGAAATTCAATTACTGAAAAACCAATTTGTGGGCGAATAAATTTCCCAACGATTAAACTAGTATACTGTGAAGCACTTTAGTGCTTATTTTATAAGCACTAAAGTGCTTACTACAAACCCTCAAAGCTAGTTTGATAAAGTACTAGCCCCACCAGACTAGTCGGTATAGTTTGTTAATTAAATATATATAATTGAAAGGTTCACATTCCCTACTTCTCTAAAAAGTCGGGAATTTTGTAACTATCGTATTTTGCATGCAAAACGCAGTAAGGGCACAATAGTGTTCACTGGTGTTGTAAGGTGTTGCGCCTTTAATTTGCACTAATATTTTTTCAACATGGTTGTGGGGTGGGCAACATGAGCGCCCTGATAATGCAAGTTGTATACATAACAGCTTACCATTTCGCCGAAACCCTGATACATATAGATTTATCGTAGCGGCACACAAAAAGCTCATACGTGTCAACTTCAGTTGAAAGCTTGTCGAGAGCAACTTTTTAGAGATTGTCTCGTTCCCAGTCTCTGACTGGGAATGCCTAATGTGGGGGCTGCCGCCTCTTGACTTGCGCCAGAAATGAACGTAAGTTATTAAATTAGAAGTATTTAACCGGACTTAAAATTAGTCTTTTGGATACATCAAAAGATAGAGATTATAAGATTATTTTTAATTTCAAGTCACTTCTCAAGATAGTAGCTCGAAGATGAAAAAAAGCCTAATCTAGTTTTTGAGATTATTCAATACATTCTTTAACGAGGACATAAATTATGGCTAATGAAGCAGTTAAGAGAGACATAGATTCATCTGATCGAGCTGAAGTCGATACATACGATCGCGGCATTATCCCAGCTGAAACTGCTGCTCGAATAGAAAGAGAAGGAGATAAGTACAAAACACTCCCTACAGAAGAAGGTCAGGGGGATGCATCTACCAATGAGCAAACTGATCCAGAAAGCATACGCACCACTGACGGCTATACCGTGGACAAAGAAGGTTTGTTGAACAACTATGCAGTTGAACCAGAAATGTACTACGAAGAACCAGGTGATGCACGCAAACAAGCAGCAGAAGATACGGCAGAACGTATTGAAGAACTTGGAGAAATTAATCAGGATGAGGAAGGCAAGTTGACCGATAAGGGTGACAAACGCGGTAGAGGTCCAGGAGTCATTTAATTTACATCATCCTTTTTCCTGGGTGCAATTACACCTAAGAAGGCTAAATAGGCGGTTTGTAGAGACGCAATGATTGCGTCTCTACTTGTAATTATTAAATGTATGCTGTTTGAGAATTTTATATAAGCCGATACTTCCTGAACTGAATTTTTAATAAAGCAGAGGTGATGTAATCCCATCCACAAATCGATGCGATCGCTTCGACAGAAATAGAATCAAGAACCTGTTTGAGCTTGTGTCTTAATTAATCTAAGTGGGTGCAATGTTCCAATATTGATAAACAAAAGAGAGAAGTTAACTAAAAGACTGCAAAAAATCGCAGACTCTATTACTTAATTGTGCAATTATAGCGGGATAAGTTTAAATACATATCTTATGCCTATGCACAAACTACAACAATATACGTATTTTATTATAATTATTTAAGGTTTTTGGCTGGCAAATCAGTTTATATTGACTAATCTAATCTTTTCCCAACAAAAACCTATGAACCTATACCGATTTTATTTTATAAGAATTACCATTGAAACAAACAATTGAAAATCGGTGTGTGTCATATGGCAACTAAAAAGGAATTTAACAGCTTTGAAGAGATGCTGTCTGCTTCTGATGTACCTGTATTAGTAGATTTTTACGCTGACTGGTGTGGCCCCTGTCAGATGATGGTACCAATTTTAGAGCAAGTCAATGCTCAACTTAGCGATCGCCTGCGAATTGTCAAAATCGACACAGAAAAATACACAGATTTGGCTACTCAGTATAAAATTGCCTCTCTCCCAACCTTAGTACTATTTAAGCAGGGTCAGCCTGTGGAGCGGATAGAGGGAGTGATGCAAGCCCCGCAGTTGGTGCAATATCTACAAACAAAGATTTAAGCTAACACTTAGAATTTTGATTTTGGTTCTTAGAGGCGCGAAATGTCGTGCCTTTTTCAGTAGCTAGTAATATACTGTAGGGTCGCGCCCCTATGCATTGGTGTCAACTTAAGGTAAAAGCTCGTCTAGAGCAAGCTTTTAGAGATTGTCTCGTTCCCAGTCTCTGACTGGGAATGCCTATGTGAGGCTCCGCCTCTTGACTTGCGAGAGAGCCGCAATGAGATGCATTTCCAGCAAGAGGCTGATTACAACAAAATGCCGCTATGATGGCTGCTTTAGTAAGAAATGCTCCAGAATTGAAAAATCGAGCTATTAAAGACTGGATAAAATATGGTTTACTTTGTAAGCTTTGGAGTAACATAATGAATAATTATGATTTCAAAAATAATGTTATATCAGAGTATAAGTCTTCACAAATCTTATTAAAAGATCATCAATAAAATAACAAGTTTTTATGTTTAAAGCAGGTAATGATAACTGGAAAACACCATTAGGATATTATGAGAAAGCAATTGAAGAACTCAGGCGTAGCCGTGAAGAGTTACAGGAAATGAAAGCAAATCATTTGCATAATTATAATATTGAATCAAATTTTGCAAGCTTTAAAACAGAAATAAAGGAATTAAAATCTGAGCTTCAGACTATGCAAGAGCGATTGGCAAATACTGAAGAAACAGCAATAGAAGCTCAGATGACTTTAGCTGAGACTCAAAAATCCTCACTAGCTGCTCAAACTGAACTACAAGCTTTGAAAGAAATTATGACTGATGAACAAAAGTCAAATTATCAAATTCTCGAAGAATTAGGTCAAATAAAAGAGCAAATATCTCAATTGCCATCTAAAGTTTTGGAAACACATTCGCAAACATCAATTATTAAATCTTTATCAGATGTGCAATTACATCTGTCTCAATTGGCAGCAGAATTAACTCTTGTATCTCATACTACTGGTATAGATTATAGAAAATTGCAGGAACTACTAGCAGAACAAAAATGGAAAGAAGCTGATAAAGAAACCTACTATACTATACTCAAAATATGTGAGCGTGAAGGAGAAGGCTGGTTAGATGAGGGAGAAATTAAAAAATTTCCTCGTCATGACCTTTATATTATTAATAAGCTCTGGGTTCAATATAGTGAAGGCAGATTTGGTTTCAGCGTCCAACAACGTATTTGGCAAGCCAAGAAAGATTCTAAGCGCTTTGCTTATAAAGTTGGATGGTTAGCAAGTCTTGCCAATAGTGAATGGGTTAAATATGAGGAATATACTTTCAGCTTAGATGCTCCTAAAGGACACTTTCCATCTATATCTCGGTTAGTGGGTTTAGATTATAGAAACGTTGGCGAGGTTCAGCATCGAATAAAGATTTTTTTGTTGCGATACTAGTGAGACAGGGCAATATTGTTATTACTGTCAACTTTGTTATCCAATCTCTAAATCCCCCAATTTATTGGGGGATTTTGACCCTAATCCCAATATCTTAAAACGTAAAAGTAGTCCGAAGTACACCTACAGTCGTTGTCTCATTGTTGCTGTTACCTTCTGGATTAAAGAGAATAAATGCACCAGGGGTAATGCTGATATTATCGCTAACTTGAAAGCGGTAATAGGCTTCTAAATGGTAAGGAGTCGCCCGATTGTCGCCTGTGGGGGTAAGTTGAGCAGAACCACCAGCATCAGTACGGTAAAGCGGCTGACCAAAAAGAATCCCGGCAGTGTTCCCTGACTTGAATAAATCTTTGAAGTGAACTCCCGCCATCCAACTTGTAAAGGTAGTAGAAGCATTCACGCTATTTGAAGAAGCATCAACAAATATTGCTGCACCGTAGCCAGATAATGCTATTTTGGGAGACAATCGCCATGTTACCGTACCGCCAACAGAGTTGAGTGTGATTGGTGTTCCCGCTCCAACTCCTGCTAAAGCACCAATATCACTACTAACTAATCCTGTAGCCAAAATATTGATTTCGTGATAACTGTGGGCATAGTTTAAACCAATATCCAGAGCGGGACTTGGCTTGAAGGTTAACTGTGTGGCAATAATACTACTACCACTAAATAAACCTGCTCCCAAAGGTGTAGTAGAAACTCCTGGTACTGCCTCAGTAGCAGATTTTTGGGGTAAATTGGCATTTACACTGCCGTATAAAGCTCTTAAATCCAAACTTGGCGAAATGTTAAAAATAAATCCCGCCGCCGATGCTAAACCAGTACCCGAAGTCCCACCAGAAACCCGTAGCACAGGATTTAAGCCGGCAAAACGAGAGATTGACTCTTGTCCTTCACCATAAAAAGGCGTAATTGCTGGGAAAGCATCTGATGTTTCCGCCGCAGTTCCCGCAAACAAGGTTAATTTATTAGCGACGGGAAAGATATACAGCAATTTGTAAAGCTGAACACTGTTTGCGCCAACACTCGACAAAGTATTGACATTTAACCCCGGAAATTGCGGCTCAAAACTGGTACGTGCGCTACTCGCAGTTAAAAGCGGCGCAGCTAATCCTAAACTTTCTTGCAGGCTACCCTGTCCATTGGCTCCACCCAAAAAGTTATAAGCTTGCAATCCAGTAATTAATAAATCTTTACCAGTAAAGCTAGTGGTGAGATTTAACCGCACTCTATTGACTAGGATGATGTTCGAGTCGCTGTTATTAGGAGCGCCTCCGCTAGCACCAACACCAGCAATAATTGCCTCTCCACTAAGTTTAGTAGTCGTAGAAAACTGATTTGCTTCTAGTTCTGCTGTGCGAGCTTCTACAGCATCTACTCGACCCCGCAATGTTGCCAATTCTGCCGCAAATTGTTCTTGTAGTTTCTGCAACGTGGCTAAATCTTCTTTCTTGGTCAAATCAGCAGTTGCAGTGGCAATAAGTTCGTTGATTCGGTCTAAACAAGCATTTAAGCCAGCAGCAAATTCATAGCGAGTCATCGCCCGATTACCGCGATAGGTTTGATTGGGATAACCTGCGATACAACCATAGCGCTCGACTAAAGATTGGAGTGCCTGAAAAGCCCAATCAGTCGGCTGTACATCAGACAATTGGGATACGGATGTTACTTGTGCAAGTTTGTATGAGGTTGGAGATGAACTTGCAGATTGTGGTATGATTGGCTGCCAAAAGTTAACAGCAGAATCTACTCCTAAATCTTGAATTTTTTGCTGTTCATTGACTGAGGGTAATTTTTTTTGAGTTTCATCAGCTATCAGCAATTTACTGGAGATATTATTTGCTAAATTGCTTTGATGAGAATCATTTTTTTGATAGCTGCCATAATCTTGATTAACAGCTACGTTTTTATCTGCAATTTCTAAACTAGGAAGGGCTTGCACAGGTGATAACCCGGCAATTAAACATAAAAATCCCATCCCACTAGCAGAACCTAGTAGATATTTTGCCATGAGAACTCCCAACACCTATAAAATAGTGAAAAAATGAATTGCGATTTTCAAATGGATTGATAAGTAAATTTAAAGTAGATTTATAAAAAAATCTTATTAACTTTAAATTTTAGATATCAGGATTTTTTTTCTGAATTGACTTACCAGAACATCAGCTTATATCGCAAGTATTAAATTATAGTAAATACTATTTTGGGAAAGAATCAACAACAAAGGATATTGGGAGTTATTATAATTACTATTGGCAAAATAATAATTATATCAGTCTGATTTTGTGATAACGAATAAAGATATTGAGCCGAGGATTTCGGCTCAATACCTAACAAAGAATAATTTACTCAAAAAAAAAATTAAGAGACCGCGATCGCTGATCGATTTGGGTGCAGGTAAGATCAGGAGGAAAACGGTGGAAATAACTTTCAAGAATTTAATCCCACCAATAGGTAACAATGGCCGCATCACAATCCTGGTGAACATCTTCACCCCATAGCGCCCCTGACAATCTAGTTCTCAATCGACGCAAAAGCTGCAAACCGTATTCTTCATTCGTCCCATCACTTACTTCTACTGAGTCAGCTCGCCACTTTTTGCCCAAATCTAAAAGCTCTGACACTTTTATGTCTTGGTTCTCTGTCAGGATGTATAGCGTATCGGCAGGATAAGCGATGAAATGGATGATGCTGGTTTCAGGCATGGGACGATAGTTTGCCATTGCAAGCAGGGTATCGACCATACCACCAAAGCTTAAACCGTTTTCATCTGGTGCAAAGATTGGTTTTGTGAACAGAAAGCTTGCCCATAAATTCCTGTGGTTGCAAAGGTCAGTAATCACTTCTTCGCCATCAAACTCATTGAACCGACGCTGCCAAACCAAGGCAGCAAAGAGTTCTTGAGGAGAATAGGATTGAGCAATCGATTGGATTTTGCCTAAGTCAAGCATCACGTTTACGGTAAGTAATATTTTTAACAAAACATTTGTAACTACCCTTGCAGTTTATTTACCCAGTGCCTGCTATTCTTATAGTTACTTCGGTCTGTCATAGCAGATAGATTATCCTCGATAATGTTTTTATTTATAAGCGCTCATATACCTCGTGGTCATGTGGGTGCTTTTACTTTATAAGAAGAATTCAGAACTCAGGAGTCAGAATTCAGAATTGAATTCTGTACGAGTGGATGATGAATATTGGTTAAAACCTCGCCCCTGGCGATGCCCTGAGGGTGTAAGCCGTGGCGATATAAGTCTTCGTGAGCGTCATCTGTGGGAAGATAGCTTCTAACAGTCCGAAGTTTTGGGGTAATTTTCTCGCCTGTTAATTGGGTGTAGATTTTGATTAATGCAGGTGTGTGCTGACGTTCTTCCTTTTCCCACAAACCAAGTTCCAGCAGTTCGCCATCTTTACCGACTGTTCCACCAACAAACCGAGCCATTTGAGGATGCAATTTTTCCAAATACTGCCGACTAGTTTGGGTATAGCCGCGAATCGGAGCTTCTGTATCCATTGCACCTATTAATATAGATAAAAATACCTCTGCGTCTAAGCCGATAATTTGATTGCGGTTAATCGTCAGCCAGTCAATGGGTTTCCAGGGACGCGGCTGGGGATTGGCAAACTGTATCGGTAAATCTTGCAGACGCTTATGTAGTTTTTCGAGTGCAACATATCTGTTTATGAGGGAACGAATGCGATGCTGTGTTTGCAAGTAATGAGGACTGGGATAGCTTTTACCTGCTAAGTCTTCTGCGAGTGGGCTGAGAGTTTTAAGCATATTTTTATACTTTATTTTTTCTCTATGCTCAATAGCCTAAGCGATCGCACTTTCTTTTGTCAGTCGGCTGAAGTCGGCAGTTTTATCTGATGCAGTTGGAAAAGTCGGGGAAAAAGTTGGTTATAGAAAATTTGGGTTTAAAAACTCGCTTTTCTAGGGCTACTTTACAAAGTTAGAAGGGAGAATTGCAAAGAATGTGGCGAAATTGTTAGAACAAGGGTAGAGAAAAGTTGAGTAACAGGATAAATCATGAACGTTTATAAAAGATATATCACCATTGCAGATCCAAAGCAGTTAGTATTATCTGATTTACCATTTAAAGCCGGACAGAGAGTTGAGGTGATTATTTTGACAGAGGATAATCAAAGGGTTACTTTAGCAGAAGAATTAAAAAAGTTATTCAAAGAAATACAAGCGATACACGCAGATAATCCCTTGAATGATGAAGAAATAGCAGCAGAAATTGAAGCTTATAGACGGGGATAATGAAAGTTATTATTGATACTAATATCGTAGTCTCTGCTGCTATAGCTGATAAAAATCCAGAGGCAGTAATTTTATTTGTGATTGCTAATTCTGCTTTTGAGTGGGTTGTATCGGCAGAGATTCTAGAAAGCTACAAGCTAATAGCTAAAGTTATCTAAAGATTACTAGGTAAATTTAACCAAGATAGCGTCTCCACCAGATCTGATTACATTAACTCTCAAGCCTCTGTCTTGTTGCAACTTTTGCTTTTCTTCTTGATTGAGTAAAAGCATCGTTGTAGGATCACCAACTTCACCCAAATAAAATTGATAACCTGTGTTGATAATTAATTTATTTATTTGAAATGCTGTTATTGATGGATCATAACTACCAACAATCAAATGTCTAGAACCATCTATTTCAAAATCTACTATATTTTTGTAATAATTATGTATGTTTTCATCTGGAGGTAAATGATCAAAATATTTGAGTAAATCTTTTTCTGAGTAAATTTTTCCATTACATTGATTGATATAGTAACTTATAACTTTATTAGGTGCAAAAAATCCTCTAGATATCTCAGCAATGCTTAGAAGTTGCCGGATACTGTCATTTATACCCTCAATTCCACAGTAATCGCCATAAATTGAACCGAAATCTATATCAAACACTCTTTGTATATCTAATTTGAGAACAAACCAATCGTTTCGTTTGTCAAAAAAACGCTCGTAAGCATTTGAATAAAGTTTCTTAGCTATTTTTTTGACTTCATTTACTAATTCATAATTTGACAAATCTTGATAGTGACTGAAAAACTGCATTTGACGATAGTATATTAAAGTATTAACTAACCAATTGTTAGTATCCATTATTATAAGTTTTTTTGAATTTATAAAAATCCTTTTGTACTAATTCAACTCTCTGGCAATTCCCCAAATTGTTGGCGATAACGCTCAAGTTGTTTTTGCGCTAATTCAAGCTGTTCTTCTGACGTTTGATAACGCTTTCCTTGTTGGTCATACCAATACAAAACCTGACGCTGGATATTACCAGATACGTATTGCGATCGCCCAATTCCCAAACCAATTTCTGGCATCCAAAAGGGTTCACCAATTTGCAGTTGATAGCTACCATCTACTAAGCGATAAACTTCAAAAGGTTGATGGCGATCGCGTTGCCAATACTCTGGATTATAAATAATGTAGTACAGTACCCCTAACTTGGCATAAGTGTCTAATTTTTTGTCATATTCTCCACCCGGAGTTAAGGAGACAATTTCTAAAGCCAAGATCGGCACAATGTTGTTTTCTTCCCAAACAACATAGCTTGTACGAGATTTATCTGCCTTGCGGCGTTCTACACCTAAGCTCAAAAATCCGTCTGGTACAATCGGCACAAGTGGACTAACCCCTGTAGTATGGTAAACGCCCATATCCACGCTGAAAAACCAGTCATTACGGTTTGCCCAAATATATTGCAGCAAAAACAGAAGCAGGTTAGGAATAAAGTTCTGGTCTTCGTTATCCACAGGGGTATCGTCTGAACAAGGAAGTTCAGCACTACTAGGCAATTGACGGGAGTCTGATTTCACCATAAGTAATGATGGTGCTGATGTTACCTCATGATTTTTATTTTAGACGATTCGACGCGGACGATATACTCTAGGTAAACGTTCAAAGTTAGTGGCGATGAAGAATTTTGATATTCAGCTAGATGAAGAATATGCTCAAAAGCTTGCCTACATTCAACAGGAGGCTGACCAAAATACAGTAGAGGCAATTAAATCTTCTATTGAGCTGCGCTATCAACAACTTCAGCAACAAAAAACAGATCCCTTAGCGAAACTCAAGCAAAGTAAATTTATCGGCTGTTTCAAAGGAGAAACTGACTTAGCTGCTAATTCCGAAGCCATTGTGCGATCGCTAATGCAACAAAAGTATGATCATCGCTGATACTGGCTTTTTTGTGGCACTTGGGAACCAAAACGATCAAGACCATCAATTAGCACTACAAGTTTTAAATGCTCTCAATGAACCACTAGTCACTACTTACCCTGTTATTACCGAAACTTGTTACCTTCTTCTTGCCAGAGGAGGTGGTAATAATGCTCAATGTAGTTTTTTGAGAGAGGTTGCTGAGGAAGCATTTGAGGTGTTCGACTTACGAAGTCACCATGTTACACGTATGGTTGAACTCATGGAAAAATATGCCGATTTGCCAATGGATATGGCAGATGCTTCTCTGGTTGTTCTAGCAGAACATCTGGGACATGGACGGATTTTGACAGTTGATCAACGAGACTTTAATACTTACCGTTGGAATAACAGCAATCCTTTCAAGAACTTGCTGCTGAATTTTGAATAAAGTTTGCAAAAGTCGGGAAAAAAGTCGGGTTTACAAAATCTTATCCGAAAACTCCAGCAATATAACTGTAAAGTAATTTATAGTTGTCCCTAAAATCTGAACTATCCTCGTCGTTACACAATGGACGCTGAAGCAGCATTAGCATGGTTAGACGCCATAATTCCCCCTCAGACTGGGGAACGGTTGAGCGATTTGCAAAAAGTGATTATTGTGCAAGTTTGGTTGGGTAGAAAATACTTAGATATCGCTCATTCTTACGGTTGTACGGAAGGACACGCCAAGGATGCTGGCTCTCATTTATGGAAGCTCCTTTCTAAAGTATTGCGAGAAAAGATTACCAAAAGTAATTGTCGCTCTACTTTGGAGCGAGTTCTGAGAAAAACTACTGCGATAGCCAGTTTGATTGATTACTCGCGATCGCCCCACTCCACCCCAAAATTAGAGGATACCAATTTTATTGGACGAACAGAAGCGATCGCTCACCTGAATACTTTGGTAAATCAAGGCTCAAAAGTCATTGTCATCCAAGGTGAGGGAGGTTTAGGCAAAACCACTCTAGCGCAGCAATATCTGCAAACTCAGGGATTTGAGTTGGTTTTAGAACTGCTGATGGCGAAGGAAACGCAGAATATCACCCCCGCCGAACGAGTAGTAGAGGAATGGCTCAAACAAGACTTTGATCAAGAACCTGGGGTAGAATTTGGCGTAACTTTGGGACGACTCAAGCGCCAACTCGACAATCGGCGGATTGGCGTGTTAATTGACAATCTCGAACCTGCATTAGATCAACAAGGTGGGTTGATTGCTTCTCACCGCAACTATGTAGAACTATTGAGGGTTTTGGCCGATGCTAGGGTGCAGTCTGTTACCCTAATTACTAGTCGCGATCGCCTTTGTGAACCTGGGCTAAATGTGAATCACTATCGGCTTCCTGGTTTGGATCAAAGCGCATGGCAACAGTTTTTTAGCAACCGTGGGTTAACTATCAACTCGTCAACTTTGCAAATCAGGCATCGGACTTAACCTCAAAATTTCTTGGTCATCGAAGCAAAGCAATCAGATTTAGTTAGGGGATTTACTCAACTTGCGATCGAATTAATCGCACTTGATCAATGGACTAAATCTACATCTGAGCTTCTATATGGAGCCGTTACGACTGGTGAAGACTGGCGTTTTGGAGTTTACCATCGCGCAAATCGTCAGGTGACTCAAGACCAGAAACGCTATCAAGTTCCAGAAGATTTATTGGTGCTGGTAAAAATTCTTACAGGTATTATTGCTGGTTAGTAAACTATAGTAAGCTTGAAAGCGAGGAAGGTGAATAATAGATGAGCTATCACTACAGCATGGTGATTCAATAGTCAGAGGACGATCAACTCTTCCTAGTCCATTTGCCTGAGTTTCCCTGGCAAAAGTTTCATACACATGGCAAAACCTACGAAGAAGCCGCTAAAAATGGGCAAAAAGTGATTGAGGCATTTGTTGAGATGCTTCAAGAAGAGGGAAAGCCACTACCAAAACCCAGGATGCTTCCTACACGACCATTGCAGGTTGCTTAGTCAATTGGTGAATTATACAATTTGTCTAGTAGCGATCGCGTAGCGTGCCGTAGGCATTCGCTATCGACTGAAGTGGAAATTATTTTTTCAAGCGATCGCACATCCTCAATAAAGAGCGATATCTGACGACAAACCGAGGAAGCGTCTACACTTTTGCAAAAGAATATTAGGGATTGTTACACTAAGTTGGTTTCATTGCCCATAATAATAAAAGTAACCCTTCAGCAATTTCCCGTTGTACTCTATTAGTAAATCCTAACTATATTTTTAACCATGACGACGCAAACACTACCTCCACCACAAGTTTATCAAGGTCAGTTTGGAGAATTTACAATTACTCAGAGCGATCGCACTGGCGTAATTATCTACCGCGCTGGGTTAATGGTAGCAGCACTCAGCTTTGCCATCGGCAGCGCTTTAGTTTTGCTCAACAATAACCCAACTGTTTTTACCGCACTTACACCTTTATATGCTTGTTTTAGTCTCGCTCTTGGTGTAAGTTTATTTACGATTCATATCTACATGGCATCAATGCACCGAATGTTGCAAGTTTTTTGGGCGATCGGTACTATAGCATCAGTGATTCTGGCAATCTCTAGTAGTCAACCTTTGGCTCTGACTGTTTACAATCAGCCTATTACCTTATTTGGAGTTGGTTTTATCTTTGTTGCTTTGACAGGTATTTATTTTAAAGAGGCTTTTTGCTTCAATCGCCTGGAAACCAAAGTATTAACCCTAGTAGTCCCGCTACTGTTGTTAGGACATTTGGTGGGAATTTTACCAATTCAGGGGGAAAGTGTTTTATTAGGAATTTGGGCGACGTTGTTTTTGGTGTTTGCGCTGCGAAAGACAGTGCAAGCAATTCCTGCTGATATTGGAGATAAGTCTGTCTTTACCTACTTGAAAGAGCAACGTTTAGTTAAGGTTTAATGCAGACCAAAAATCGCCGTGGTCAAGATTTTCCCAAAATAAAACTAATAATATGCCAAGAAATGTGGACACTTACGGCTCAGGGGTGGGCGATTGCGATCGCTTTGATTGCTTATTTGATATTTTTCACTATTACTCATATACACTCATTTCTCGCCGTAACTTCCCCGATCAAATCAGCAGAAGTATTAGTTGTGGAAGGATGGCTACCAGATTACGCTATAGAAGAAGCTTTGACTGAATTTAAAACCGGTTCTTATCGTCAAATAATTAGTACAGGAGGCACATTAGGAAAAGGAAGTTATCTGACTGGATACAATAACTTTGCAGATGTGTCAGTCGCCACCTTCATCAAACTCGGTTTAGAAGCAGAAAAAGTGGTAGCTGTTCCAACACCTTTCGTGGTTAAGGATCGTAGTTATGCATCTGCTGCTGAATTTAATCGTTGGCTATCCAATTCAAATTTACAGATAGAATCAATTAATCTTTTTTCTTTGGATGTTCATAGCCGTAGGAGTTGGCTAATTTTCAAAAAATTACTGAATCCTGATATCAAAGTTGGTGTGATTGCTGCCAAAACGCAAGATTACGATCCAGAGAAATGGTGGGGTTCTAGCCAAGGTGTACGGGCAATTCTTGATGAAGCGATCGCTTATATTTATGCTCGGTTTTTGAATTGGAAAGAGTGAAGGTGTTAACTCGTAATTCGCAGATCCCCGACTTCTCAAAGAAGTCGGGGATCTATCTAAATTAACGTGAGTTCGACAAGTCTTATTTGACCTCTCAAGAGCAGCCCCTCTCCGACGCACAGAGGGGAGCAAAAAGCTTAATTTTTCGTTGCTCCTCCCTTTCCGTTTCGGAGAGGGAGGCTGTCCGGGAGAGGTTCATCGAACTCACGTTAAATTAGGTTGACTTACTTATCCAGGGCTATTTCATTCTCATCTAGTCCGCCTCAGAATGAATTCTGAGTCTAATAGCGAAAGTCGTCTAAAGACGACTAACAACAGCTTAGTCCGTTTTAACGGACTTTAGCTATTAGCCTCTGAACTTCAGTTCAGGGCGGTTTCTGTCTAGAACGAAATAGCCCTACCTACTTACCCAGAATTTGTAATAATGCTTGTCGATAAATTTTTAGACCCTCTGCATTTAGATGGTCGCCATCACTGGTTAAATTTTCTTTAAGAACATTATTCTCATACAAGGGTGCTAATCCTGCGGCTGCAACTGGCACTTTTTCTGTTTCAGCAACTTGATTAATCAGAGCATTAATTTGTTCAACTTTAGAAAGTGGGGCTGATACAGTTGGATCTAAGCTGGCTGCAACTGTTGAATAAAAAGCCGGAATCAGAAAAATCTCTTTATTTCCCATTGTGCGGACAAGTGCGATCGCCTCTTGCAGGTTTTTGGTAAATAATTCATCACTAATTCCATACCAAGCATCATTTCCACCTATGGCAATAATCGCTTTTTCGCATTTCACCTTCGTAGGAATTAAACTTTTCAGTTGTTCCAGTAATGAGATTGTACTCAGACCATTTAACCCAAAATTAAAAGTACCACTCCCAAGGGTATTACCAAGTTCAGCTGAAACAGAATCACCAAATAAGCAACCTGAGAACTGTTTACCTTGGGTAGCGAGTATCTGATATTGCAGTGCAATTTGCCCTAAAGGTGAAGAACTTACGTCGTCTTTTGGCGGTGCATCAGCAGAACCAGAAGATAAATTTGCCATGCTGACTAGCTTCTGAATTTTTGACACATCAACAACTAGTTGATTACTAGGATATGCTTCTAGAAAGCTGATTAATCCTAGACCTTCTGGTGATTTTGCTCCTAAGATAATGGCAGATCGTAGGGCTTGTATACTGCCTTGATCGGGACGTGCGATCGCGGATCGTATCGGAAAGACAGTCCCTTGGGAAGCAAAAGATAAAATTTGCTTGCCCATTCCTGTATTTACCAGCTTATCTAAAGCCCCAATATCAAGAGACATTTTTACCTGAAGGGTATCTTGGAACTTCTGTTTATCCTTAGCGCTGAGATAACCTAAGAAAGATTGCAAATCGGCAGAAACCTTTTCCGTATCGGCATAGTTGCGTATATCTGCCACCGGGAGCGATTGCTCAAACAATCCGTACCTGAAAACAATCTTTTCGGCAGCCAAACTCGGCAACAAACCAAAGCCACTATGCAGCAGTAAAAATATTAAGCACCCAGATAGGCATATTAAAACACGATAGAAATATTTCATCACAGAAGATAGTCGAATAGTCAATAGTCAATAGTCAATGGTCAAGAGTCAATAGTCAAGAGTTAAGAGTCAATATTTAATAGTTAAGTAGGTAGGCGTAATTAAACATAAGATCAAACCTCACCCTCAATCCCTCTCCGAACTCACGGAGAGGGAAGCCGGAGGCAGGGTGAGGTTTTATATTTAATTTCACCCACTTACTTAAAGGCTCAACTTCCACCCTCAAAGGCTCAACCTTGACGTTTCAAGAAACTCCCTCATCTCCCTCATCTCCCTCATCTCCCTCATCTCCCTCACTCCCCACTCCCCACTCCCCACTCCCCCTTTATATCAACAGCCAGCCCAAATTTGGGAATACTTAATCCAATAGGCGTGAGGATGGAACCGTGGTAGAAGAAGGAGCATATTGGCTAGCTTGGACGCAAATTTCTGGAATTGGCCCGGTATTACTGCGACGGCTGCAACAGCATTTTGGTACACTGGCAACGGCTTGGAACGCTACCAAGGTACAGTTAGGAGAAGTAGAGGGTTTTGGTTTTCAGACACTAGAAAAAGTCGTACAACAGCGATCGCGTTTACACCCAGAACAACTATTCATCAAGCATCAGCAGGAAAACCCCCACTTCTGGACACCAGCAGATGCAGATTATCCCCGCTTATTGCTGGAAACTCCGAGTCCGCCACCGATTTTATACTATCGCGGTGAAGTCGAACTCCAAGAAAATCTCGGACAAAAACCGATGGTTGGGATTGTCGGAACACGTCAACCCTCAGAATACGGCATTCGTTGGACTCGCCAAATTAGTACAGCTTTGGCCAAAAATGGCTTTACAGTTGTTTCTGGGATGGCAGAGGGAATTGACACAGAAAGCCATATCGCCGCCATGAAAGCCGGTGGACGCACGATCGCAGTTTTAGGAACTGGTGTAGATGTCATCTATCCACATAAAAATCGGGATCTGTACAAGCAGATTTTGACGGCTGGGTTAGTCGTGAGTGAGTACCCCACAAAAACCCCACCCGATCGCACTCACTTTCCCCGTCGCAACCGAATTATTGCCGGATTAAGCCGCGCCATCCTGGTAATGGAAGCGCCGTTAAAATCGGGTGCCTTAATAACAGCTACCTACGCAAATGAATTTGGCAGAGATGTCTATGCATTACCTGGAAGACTGGACGATCATCCATCCCAAGGGTGTTTAAAGTTACTGAGTCAAGGAGCTTCTTTCATCCTCAAGGAACTAGATGAACTGTTAACCATGCTAGGAGCAATACCACAAATTGATAGAGTCGAGGCTTTTACAGCACCAGAACAGTTAAGTTTGCCAACTTTATCGCCAGAATTGCAAACGGTAATGAATGCGCTTTCTTGTGAGGCTTTATCTTTCGATTTTATTGTCCAACAAACCGGCATACCTGCTGGCTCAGTTTCCGGTGCCTTGTTACAGTTGGAACTTATGGGTTTAGTTTCGCAACTGCCAGGAATGCGATATCAAAAAAGTTAAAACAAGTCGCAAGTCGCTCTTTCGCAGTCGCAAGTCGCAAGTAAGTTTTGTGACGGGGATTTAGATTTAGGTAGGACTTACGCATTGACAGACATAACCAAATATGAATTACCTCTCGTTACAAGGCAGAGCCTTGTAATGCTCTTGTGGGAGGGCTGCTGCCTCCTGTCAAACTGGGAGGCAGCAGCCCTCCGAGTGATCGCATTCCCAGGCAGAGCCTGGGAACGAGGCAGGGCAAGACTTTTATCTTAATAAGCTTGATATGCACATAATACTCAATTTGTAAAGTGCGTAAGTCCTATTAGGCTTCAATTCGTTCTGGCAATTGATGCAGGGGACTTAAACCCCTAAACTTAGTTAACAGTTAAAAGTCAACAATATGTGCTTACTGCTGTATATAGGACTCCGATTTGATTTCTGAAAACATACTGAGACTGAAAAGCCTGTTTTATCAGGGTTTTATCTGAAATCTTGTTCAAAAATCAGATATGAGTCCTATACGTGCTTATACGCAGCAGTAAAGTGTTGTCTACATTATGTCTTTAGACTTGCCAAAAGCCGATTCTAGTTTTATCTAATCCGTAACCGATTCAGCCCAATTACTGCTGCAATATCTCCAGCAGACTGGGAGAACATCGGCAGTCATATAGCTAGCTAGTGATATTTTAGTTCCCAAAGCCCTTCTAAACCATGCTTTTTCCATTTATGTAAAACTTCTCTGACTGCCTGTGAAGTTCAATTTACATGAGCCGCTATTTTTTCCACATACCAACCGTATGTATTTAACCTAATTACTTCTCCTCGTTCTTTAACTTTCTGTGGTACGTCTGCTGTTCTGAGGTTTAACAGGGTTCTATCTTGCTTACGAGTCAGGAATACCCTTAAACGAGCGCCCATATTTTAGTTACCTCAGTAGATTCTTTCTACGTATTTATCTTCACATAGTTTGGTTTTTTCGTACCTACCTACCTACTTACCACCTTTATTCTACATAAGAATAATATAATTTCTACATAAAAATTACATACATCTAGTTAAATACTCGGATAAGATATAAACAAGAAGAAATACTTACGTATTACGTGGTTTTTATACCATTTAATATTTAATCAGAATTATCAAGCTACCTTTAAAACAATGATGCCATCCGTACAACTGACTAATACTCCAACTCACGAGACTAAAGAGAATCTTCAGCAATTTTGTTTCTGTACTCTAGCTATAGGTGCAAAGTATCGTAAACTCGCTGTTGATTTAGCAGCAGATTTAGAAAAATTTTCATCCCAACCACTGCTTATCCTGACTGACAAACCACAAGATTTCAATCAGTCTTCCCAGCTACTAGTTTTTAAGCACTCCCAACAAAGTGTAGGATGTTACCACGATAAACGCTACGTTATTGCGAAAGCTCTATCTCTTTATGATGCTTGTGTGTTTGTTGATGCTGATATGCGAATTTTAAAAGATGTGGCACACATCCAGTGGCAACCTGGTATCTCGGCTCGCAGTTGTGCAAACATTCTGCAACACTATCAACCAGTCGAGGATAGACCAGATCGCATCAAACGTATAGAGATGATTAAAAAATGTTCTCAAAAATTCAATCTGGACTTAGAGCAAGTCAACTTTGTAAGTGAGTTTATGTTTGCTGTTGCTAAAGATTCAGGCAAGGAGATCAAGTTCTTAGAACTGTGGGAAAAAATTGGCAACTACTTTGAGCTAAATGGAATATATGACAGTGAGGGTAGTGTAATAGGACTGGCGGCAGCTGCTCAAGAATTTCCCCTCCGACATCAGGAAATGCCAGAAATTGAATTTTTCAATGAAAAAATTGATGCTATTAGAATTAGAAAGGCACAGGTAGAGCAGGAAAAACTGCAAGCCTATTTTGAGAATCACAAACAGAAGGCATTCCCACAGCGCTCACTCCTCGAAAAAATTACCAGCCGCATCGGGAAGTTCGCAAGATATCTCTATTTTTTAGCGGGGTTGCGAGTTACGACATTAAAGGATTTGGTTTTTTACTATAGCTAAAAAATTGAGTTTTTACAGAAAGTTTAAAACCACTTATCACCCGAAATTTTTCGTCCTCCAGAGTAAGTTAGTTATTACTGCTGAGGCAATTAACTATCTTTAAGGGTGAAACTAAAAATAGCGACTCACTTGATGGAACTTTAGAAAATATGAAAATAGGATATCTTCTGCATCGCTTAAGGTTAGGACTACACAACAAGTGGTGGCTGTTTAGCTACAGTTGGCGAGAGTTTCAGTTAAAGCTACAGTTTTACTGGCTTATGTATCAAAGCAGTAAAAGACTAGATTTTAGTCAAAAATCGGCGCTCATATTTGCTCCTCACCAAGATGATGAAGTACTCGGCTGTGGTGGCATAATTGCGCTCAAGCGAGAACAAGGTGTGCCTGTTAAGGTTGTTTTTGTCACGGATGGTGGAGCTTCCCATGCGAATTATTCTAAGATTACCCGCGAGGAAATTATTCAAATCCGTAGACAAGAAGCACTCACTGCTTTGAATATTCTGGGTGTTAATTCCACAGATATTCACTTTCTCGATAAACATGATGGTGGACTGCGCTGGATGACCCAAGCAGAGCGAGAGCAAACCATTGAGGAAATAGCTTTGTTGTTGCGTGCCTTTAATCCCAAAGAAGTGTACGTGACTCATAATCAGGATCGGAGTGTTGATCATGAGATTACTTATGAACTCGTTGTTAATGCGATCGCTGTGGCTGACGTAAAGGTGGAATTGTGGCAATACGCCATTTGGTTACTCTGGAAATCTTTGCTATTTCGCAATCTAAAGTTTGAAGAATTAGCAGGCGCTCATCGACAAGCTATCCACAAGGTACAATCCAAGAAAAAGCAAGCAATTGAAACTTACCGCTCCCAATATTTACCCATAGATGCTGAATCCAGTGCTGTGCTACCACCTGGGTTTCTCTGGAGATTTTTCTTACCTTATGAGATTTTTTTCAAATCAGAATTATCAACACATCTAAAAAAGGATAATGCCATTTATCCAAAGGACTAAATTAATCGTTCACAAGAGTAAGGACTTTGCTTTTATTATCAGTGAACTTCCTTAAGTAATTGAAAACCACTAGTAGCGCAGGGGCGGAATTCCAAATTCAAAATTCAAACAGGTATACAGCGTAAGCGTTTCCTTAATTTGGAATGGGTGGTTTATTTACGCCGTGCTGTACTAGTTAAATTTACTTGGCTCTAAAGTTTTTCTCTATGAGCAATTTAAGAACAGTATTTTTCTCACAAAATCACTACAACATTTATGACTAAACTAGAAAGTAAATTCTGTTTTTGCACTTTGGCGTTAGGTAAAAAATATCGCGCTCTAGCCTCTTTATTAGCCCAGGATATAGAAACCTATTCACCTCACACTTCTTTGGTTATTTTAACTGACAAACCTCAAGAGTTTAGCAAACATTCTCAAGTTTTAGCTTTTCAGCATGAGCAACAGGGAATCAAATGTTACCATGACAAAAGATTTGTCATTGCTAAAGCTCTGACGTTGTTTAATTCGTGTATATTTATTGATTCAGATATGCGGATATTAGCGCCAGTGCCAGAAGATATGCAATGGCTCTTAGCACCAGGAATAAGTGCTAGAGCTTGTATGGATATGACCGAAAAAATTGCCAAAGGTGAGACAACAAATAACAAAAAATTCCAGAGAGAAATTGAAGGAGTTAAAGAAGCAATAAAAATTTTAAATTTAGATTCAGACTGTGAAAATATTAAATTTGTTCATGAGTATTTGTTCTCTGTAACTAAGGAAGCAGAAAAAGAAATTGAATTCTTGAAACAATGGGAAATGCTTGCCAAATATTTTGAGCTAAATGGAGTTTATGAGGGTGAAGGCAATGCCATAGGTTTAGCTGCATACAAAGCTGGTTTACCAGTTAGATGGAGCGATATGTCAGGAATTTCTTTTTTTAATAATAAAATCGAGATGGTTAAAATTCAAAAGGGTCAGTCAAGTATGAATGAAATGTCGCTATATTTTGAAGAACATGGAAGAATTATATCTTCTCAGCTGTCTATACTAAGAAAATTTATATCTAAACTTGGTGAAGCTATTATGCATCTTTATAGAGTCATAAAGTTCAGAGTCGTTACTTCATTGTGAGAAAAGAAATTCAAGTTAGGAATGAATCGGAGTCAAGATCATCTTGAAAGAAGAGTTGATCAGATGTTAAAAAGCTTTTAATATAGCGGTTCTCGCTTGAATGACGTACAAGAACCCCACCCCCAACCCCCTCCCCGCATGCGAGGAGGGGGCTATGATGTACCTTATGTGATTAGGAAACGCTATAAAACTTTTAGAGAGAATAAAATGCTGAGAACCGAACGGCTCTGTTCGCTGCTCATTTGCATACTTTTGATCCGATTATCGGCTCACGATTAAAAAATTCATAATTCATAATTATCTTGGGGGATAATACTGGGGATTCATAACTGGAGATTGATAACCGTTTGCGGGTACTGTAGCTCCCATACTGTTGGGTGCAGGATTCACAACAGGGGGCTGATAACCATTCATCGGTACATTGCCTGTCGTACTGTTGGGTAAAGCAGGACTCACAACAGAGGGCTGATAACCATTTCCGGGTATAGTGCTTGTGGTATTGTTGGGTGTAACAGCATTTTGGCTAAACTCTTGGTAGGCAGCACGAGAAATTGAGCTAATCAGTTTTTCGGCGCGAGGGTCGTTATTAGGGCGTTGTACCATGACAGAGGCTATGTAGCGCTTGCCAGTTGGAACAACAATTAAACCTGCATCTGCCAACATTGTGCCGATATCACCCGTTTTGTGGTATATTCTCGCGCCTGTTCCCAAACCCGATGGTAGCAGAGTGTCTCTCTGAGTGCGACGCAAAATATCGAGCATGAGATCGCGTGATGGCATACTCACCAAATTTCCTTGACTGACAATCGCCATCAAATTCCCCAATTCCCTCGGACTAGTGGTGTTTGTCCCTTGCAAATCTGGGAGTTGATTACGAATGATTGTGTTTGTCAATCCCCAGTTTCGGAAACGCTGGTTTAAAGCGTCTATGCCTCCCAGTTTGGCAATCAGCATATTTGTCGCTGTGTTGTCGCTGATTGTAATCATTTGAGTGACGACTTCCAAAGCAGCGTACTGGGTTCCGGCTGGTTTATATTGCAGAGTTCCCGAACCGCCAGCTACCATATCCTGTTGCATGGTCAGCATTTCATCTAGGCGAATTTTCCCTGCATCCACATCCTGGAAAAAGGCGATTAGAATCGGCACTTTAATTGTGCTAGCCGCCGGAAAACTGGTTGAGCCATTGACATCTACATAATTACCACTATCTAAATCTACTAAAAAAACTCCGGTTGTAAGATTTGGGTTGGTGGCCGCTAAATTTTGCACGGCATTTTTCAAAGAGGTAATTTCTTGGGATAAATACAAACTCGAAACTGCGGCTTGGGGAGTTTGTGTAGGTTGTGGCTGCGATCGCACCACATTACTATTAGATTGCGGTGTCGAATTTGTGGTGATGCGATTAGCCGGGTCTAATACTGATAACACGGTGCCCACAATTGCACCCATCCCAACACCGACAATCAACAATCGCACAATATACAGTATAGTTTTGGCCATTGGCTTTAACCGCGTTTTCTGCGATGATCGCCGGACTCTTTTTGGCTTTTCCATCTGCACTGTTTTGACCATCACAGCACCAGGTCGAAAGGGAGGAATTTTCCCCTTCACACTAGGCATTGGTTTTACTGCTGATGGCATGACTAACCCCGATTTTACCCGACGTGTAGCACCGGAGATTGGCGGAGGACTGATTTGATTTTTTGGGCGTGTTAGCGCCGCTTGCCGTCCATTCGCATCTTGCTGCTGGCTATTAGCTTTAACTTTCTTCTTGACCACTTTTTGAACTTTTTGTGGCCGCTGGCGGCGATTTAAGGGTTGACGCCGCGAGAAAGCTGTTAGTTCGTCACTTGACTCTGACACAGTTACTCCTTGTGACCCACTTGACTGTTTTCTTGCAGACTCCTGACCCAAAACTTAATCTTTAAGCAATATTAATACTCAAATTCTACTTTGCCACTAAGTAGCATTTTTGTGTTTAGTTTAAGCCATATTAATTATTTTAGGGGCATGATTGCGTATATATTAAACGAATAATTACAAGTTTTCACCATCCCTCTGGTTTTTAATCGCCCATTCTACCTGCTGCAAAATCCCTCTCAGCATGGCTACTTCCCCTGTTTTCAGTTCAGCGCGATTATACAGTTGGCGAAATTTTTCCATCCGACTAGCTGCCGTATGCGGATATACATAACCAATTTTCAATAATAGTGATTCTAAATGCTGGTAGTATGCTTCCAGAACATCTAAGGGTGCGAGTTCAGTTTGGGGTAAGGTCTGAGTTTCAGGCTGTTCTACACATTGTGACAATTCATAACAGCAGATTGCTACGGCGGTAGCCAAATTTAGGATTAGATAATCTTGACTTGTGGGAATGCAAACAAACCTCTGAGCATAATTTAATTCTTCATTGCTTAATCCCCGGTCTTCTCTGCCAAAGATTAGTGCTGTGGGTTTTTCTGGTTCCTCCAGTAACCAGGGTAGTGCAGTGCGGGGGGTTTCTAAAGGTGTTTGCAAACTCCGAAAGCGACCAGTGGTAGCGATCGCTCTGACACATCCATGCAATGCTTCTGGTAAGGTTGCCACTAATACCGCAGATTCTAAAATATCCTGACCATGAACAGCCATCATCAAAGCTTCCGATGATAGCGGATCGCATTGGGGATTTACTAATACTAAATTATATAGCCCGAAATTTTTCATGACCCTGGCGATCGCGCCGATATTTATCGGACCTGCTGGTTCTACCAACACAATTCTTAATCCAGCCAAGCCCATTTTTTGCCTCCTGCGATCGCACCAAATGATATTTTTAGGCTAATTCTCAGCATTGTGTGTTCTGCTGAAAGTTTCCTTCACATCATTGTAACGAGAGTAAGTAAATACCCACGGCAGTTCTGAACAGTGACTTACACTTCTTTATTCAGCGCAATCTGTGCCGTTCAGCTAGTCGTTCGTCGCTATTTATTTGTAGCAATCTAATTGTTGTACGTCCTGGAGGCGTTAATTCTAGCAGATCGAGTTCTGAAAAGGTGACTGCTGCGGGTAACTGGCAATACTCACATCTGTAGTTTGCCGGCGAAGATTAACCGGAATATAGGTTCCACTCACGGTTAACTGGTCAAATAAGTGAGCAAGTAGTTCAGGTAAGCGATCGCCTACTTGTGCTAGTTTTTTAGATAGTTCTTCTGATACTTCCAGGGTAATTTTCGGCATGGTGCGCTTTCCTGAAGTGTGATCTTCTCCCCATTGTAAACGTGACAAGACTGGCAGAGTGAACTACCCCGCCGTCAGACAGATGTAGTTCCAATTCATCGGCAATAGCCTCCAGTACTCTGTAGTTCTAATCGTAATCGACTGCGGCAGTATTAAAAGCTTCTTGAATATTCATTTTTTAATTTTTAATAAAGGTAGAACTTTCTGTTTTAACAATTCAATTAAAGCTGGTTCCATATACTCATAATCATCTGGTATATCTAAACAGATAATTCTTTTATCTTTCAGAAAAGGCTGAAAATTTTTCGATAGTTTGTTTTTATGGGATTTTTCCATTACAAAGATAATATCAGCCCAGATAATAGCCTCTGTTGATAATGGTACTTCGGCATAGCGATCTAAACCTGCGGAGTCTGTTTCAAATCCTTCATATTCAGAAAATACAGCTTCGGCGGTGGGACTTCGCAGTTTATTCTGGCTACAGATAAATAAGAGCTTTTTCATTAATTAATATGAAGCGATCGGATTTTAGAAGCCTTTGAATCCAGGATTTTCACCTATCTTTAGTTGCTACTCATCGCTCTCAGAATCTCTCTGCTCCAATCCCAGCCAAAAGAGTAATACTTTTTCAACTTCAACTAGTTGTTCTGGTGTCAAGTCTCCCAACTTTCGGAGCAACTTTGCATGTGGAATTGTAATAATATTTTGTACGTCAAACACTCCTGCTCGGAGAAAGTTTACCTTTACCGCCACCTCAAATCTTGAACCGCGTGAGCTAGTTGTATGAGGAATTAGGGTTGCTAATGCTCGATCTTGATCTAAGGCAGGAATACTGATAATTAAGCATGGTCTAACTTTTGCTCTGTAGCCAAGATCGACAAGCCAAACTTCTCCACGATCAGGGCTACTCATAGGAAGCTTCTTGCCGATCTAATTCCAAAAAAAGTTCTTCTGCATTCCAAACCAAATCTTCATTTGACAAATATGGAAAATCCAAATGTCTGACCCTTTTTAAAATCTCTAGAGCTATTTCCAGTCTCTCTGACTCTGGCAGACGATCAAAGGTGCTTAATAATTCTTCCACTGGAGCAGTCATGACTCTCTTCATTAGACACCCCAATAGCATAGCACGATCCTATATAAACGTTCTGTGAGATGAGATTGCTCTACAGACAAGTCTTCAAATTATTCAACGATCGCATCTTACGAGCGATCGCACCACAGACAACCCCAAAACTACGCCAAGTAGAAGCGATCGTATCTTGTTCAACTTCAGAAAGTTGGATTAGAGTGTGGTGTTTATTCTTAGACAATAAAAATCAGTCAAGGGAAGACCTAGCTTCCGCGATCTGAAAAGGTCAGACCTCTTGACTGCTAACTATATTATAAGCTGTTATATCTCTAACATAAAAATTTTACTACAATAGATTCCTTATTTCAGGACTTACACCACCAGCAGATAAATAAAAATCCTGAATTTTTTTAACGTACTCGTAAACAAGTTTGTGCAAATCTGAATCAAAATTTGAAAATCCTTGCTCTGATGATAAATCTTCGTCTTCATCTTGCCATACTAAATGGCCAGGACATGGTTCTTTTGATTTCCAATTTTTTTTGTCTTTCTCTGAAGGAGTAATGCTTTTATCCCATACACGAATTATATACATATCATTTGGCCAACTGAAGTAAACTCCTAGCTCAATAAAAGATTTTTCCAGACTGACATCTATTTCAGATAACCTTATAGATGATGCATCATTTTCTTCATAGTCAGTAGAAGTTCTTAATTCACACTTGTTAGATTTTAAACCCTGAATAATTGATTCAGAAATATGTATTAAATTATTTTCCAGTTGACGGTAAGTGAAATCACTTCTATTGTTCTGTTTCATAGTGCCCCTTCTGAATTGAGATGGTCGCTTACAATACACTAAGGTAAGTTTGCTCAGAATTCATCGGCAAAATCCGCAACTTCCGATTTTTCAGGTCTGGTTCTAACCCTAAAACTTCCATTGGCGTTACGCCCAAAAGGGGATATGGTACTTCTGTGAGTTCCAAACAATCAAAGGTTCCTTGACGCTCTGCAATACTAAGTTCAACATCTCGGAAAATCCGCCCCTGCTGCACTCCAGCAGCAGTCTCTACCTGGGCTTCTCCACCTTGGACTAAACCTAGTTGACTAATAATGCTAGCAGGTAAACAGAGCAAAGTTGCACCTGTATCAACTAAAACATTATCCAGAGTATAAGAGCGAACTTCCTCCGAAGAAATAAAGCCTCGCTGTGCCAAACCTTGATCAATTCGATTTGTGACAGTGAGGGTAACTATTACTTGCCCCATTTGCTTACCCTGAAGATTTGGTAGTACCAGCTTACCCATTTCAGCAAACTCCTGAAAATACAGTATTTTTGAGCAATGCAGCAATATGCAAAAACGGCTGCCTGTAAAATATCAAGACAATTGATAGGAGCGAAGTTAATCAAAGGCGTCGCGTTGCAAATAACTGTCACAACTACCAAGAACCTGTTTTAATTGACTCAATATCATCTGCTAAATCCATTTCAGTATAATGGCGTGGAATTTTTTGTTGCCCTAAAAGTTGCTGAAATTCCCATACAGATAGATTAGCCAAGCGGCGTGCTTGACCAAAAGTAAAAATATTTTGATCGTATAACTGCAAGGCAATTTCCTGACGAATAGCCTGCTCACCTTGAGTTATGGAATCTGGAGATAATTGTAGGTTAATTGAACTCACAAATTGACTCATAACCAAAAACAGCGCTTTACTTATAGCTTACTCTGCGATCGCCTCACTTAAATCATAAGTTCTTTCTGCATTTTCTCAAGCTTTTCTAAATTTGCTTGATGAATATTATGTTGTCGAGCAGTAAGCCAGGTATAAAAGTTTTGGATATAAATACCTCTATAATTTCAAAGATTATTGCAACAGTACACATTTCTATTTGTGTCAGGAGATTGCCTAGCATAAACATCAATTATCATGACATTTTTGAGATATTGCTAAATCCAATCCAGATAACAATCAGAGGAATTACAAGTGAAAAAGGATTCCATAACCCTTGTCCTAAAAGCACAACTTGGCCTAGAGCAGTTAATGATGTATAGGTATATACGCCCCATTTTTTCATCATCCACATACCAACAAAGCTGACCAAGCCACCAGCTGATGATAAAGCAATAAGGAGAGGATACCAGGAAGCAATTGATGCTGTAATAGGAGAGAAGACTAGCAACATAGATATTGGTGCGCCAATAAACCCAAAAATACAAATCACTTTGATTGCTGTAGGTCTTGAGTTTGTTCTTTTTGCCTCTTTAACTTCTTCATTCAAGTTTTCGTTCGTATTTTGAAATGGTATTTCAAATCCTTTTGGGCGCTCTACATTTTGCTTGTCATGCTGGTTAATTTCTTGTGAGGACAATCTGGGTAATTGAGAACTTGTATTTTGAGTATCACTTTGCATCTGAGTGCTTTGACGCTGTTGTAACTGGCTACTCTTATCAGAGTTTAAATATTGAATGTTGGTTTGAAGCAAAGGACTAATTTTCAACAAATTTTCAGCAAGCTTTTTTTGTTCTTGGTAAACTTGAATAGATACTTGCTTATAACGTTCAGGCAGTAGAGATTTGAGAATATCAAGGGTTTTGTCTACTTGTAAAGCTATCTCACCATAAATCCTAGTATCGGGTTCTAATAACAAAGCTGTGTAATTAAGCTGTCCCAAACCTAAATACTCTGTAACGAGTTTAGTTGCTACCCCTTTGTTATTAGGCCCTTGGGAATCTGCTACTAAAGCTCTGAGTGTGTCTCTTGGTTGTAATTTCAGCGCGTTTGCCCAGTATGCGATTGACGCTTCTACTTGGAGAGCCGCAGTGAGAGCCGTAGCTAAATGAAGATTAGCGAAATAGTGGCTAGAGTCTTGCCTCAGAGCTTTTATGTAGCACCCGCAGCTAATTACAAGTGATTCTTGAGATTCCATCATCAGTTTTTTGACATTACTCTCTATCGCAATCTTTGGAGAAAGACCAAGATTTTGAATAAACTCTTGCCAACTACTGCCTGCAAAGACATAATCCCCCCAACGGCTTTCATAGCTGCGGTCGTATGCTTCTCCAGCTTTAAAGTAGTTTGCTGCACTAGGATTAGATTCGGCTTGCTGGTATAATTGACAACCTTTAGAGTCGAGTTCAGCCATTTTTTCAGCAGTAAAACCAAGTTCATTCACTTCCATTATTGACCTCACGAAGATTGTTTGTGGTTTACTAGATCCTAGTTCTCAGTGTTCCCAAACTTACGCGAGGTCTAACAGTAATTAGATGGAAATTATCTTATAGTCCGCTTACCTTGAAAATTTGGGATTACTAGCTTACCCATTTCAGCAAAATCCTGAAAATAGAGTATCTTTAAACGATGTATCAAAAGGCAAAAGCGCTAAGAAACCTTTGCGTCTTAGCGCCTTTGCGTGAGATATTATTTCTAACTTCCTACACCATCTCAGACGAAGCCTGCATCATCTGCTGAGGTTGCGGCTGGAACATGAACAACGAGTACACTACATCTCGGCGAATGTTAACCATCATATCCAAGAAGAGTTCGTAACCCTCGCTCTTGTATTCAATCAACGGATCTTTTTGCCCGTAACCACGCAATCCTACCGATTCGCGCAAGGCATCCATTTGTTGCAGGTGTTCCCGCCACAGAGTATCAATGCGTTGCAAGATAAAAAAGCGTTCAGCTTGGCGCATCAGTCCGGGTTGAACTTGGTCAATCTGCGCTTCTTTGAGGTCGTAAGCAATTCGCACCTGTTCATGCAGGAAAGCTTTAATCTCACTAACCGACATATCCTCTAATTGATTTGGCTGCAAATCCGCTAGCAGATAGACGAATTCTTTGACTTTCTCAACTAACTTTTCTAACTCCCACTCTTCCGAAGGCAAGTCTACGTTGATGTAGTAGTCAACGATGTCATCCATCGTTTTTTCAGCGTACTTGATTACCTGTTCTTTCAAATCTTGACCTTCTAACACTCGGCGGCGTTCGGCATAAATAGCACGACGTTGATTATTCATCACCTCGTCATACTCAAACACCTGCTTCCGAATATCGTAGTAGTAAGTTTCAACTTTTTTCTGTGCGCCTTCCAAACTGCGGGTAAGCATCCCAGATTCAATGGGCATATCTTCTTCCACTTGGAAGGCATTCATTAACCCAGCAACCCGCTCGCCACCAAAAATCCGCAGTAGGTTATCCTCTAAACTGAGGAAAAATCTCGTGGTTCCAGGGTCGCCTTGTCGTCCTGCACGTCCGCGCAACTGATTGTCAATCCGCCGCGATTCATGGCGTTCTGTACCAATTACGTGTAAACCGCCGATTTCCACTACTTCATTGTGTTCGCGGGTAGTAAATTGTTCGTATTCCTGCTTAATACGGTTGTAAGATTCCCGCAATTTCTGAATTACAGGGTCGTCAATGGGAGCTTTTTCTGCGGCGATCGCTACCTTGTCTTCTGCTTCCAATTCCGGTAAACTGCGATCGCCATATTCACGCACCGCAATATCTACTGCTTCTTTAAGTAATTTCTCCGTTTCTTTTGTCAACTGGGTGGGGAAAATCTCTGGTGAAGCCCGCCAAGTTTTGACTTTTTTACCAGGGGCAAAACCTTGACCACTGCCGTGTCCTGTTGGTAATCCGGCTGCTTTTTGAACTCCAAAGCTGTCTTCATCTTCTGGCATGACGATTCGGGGCATGAAGTATTCCCGCAGCTTCAAACGCGCCATATATTCGGAGTTACCACCGAGGATGATATCAGTACCTCTACCAGCCATGTTAGTAGCAATAGTAACAGCACCTTTCCGTCCGGCTTGGGCGACGATTTCCGCTTCACGCTCGACGTTTTCCGGTCGGGCGTTGAGTAATTCGTGGGGAATTTCTAGTTGTTTCAGCAGTCGGCTGAGAAGTTCGGATTTTTCTACACTAGTGGTTCCTACTAATACAGGTCTGCCGAGTTGGTGCATTTCGGCACATTCTTTAGCGATCGCACCCCACTTGCCCGGTTCTGTCTTAAAGACCATATCAGACAAGTCTTCGCGTCTTCTGGCTTGATTGGTGGGAATTACCGCGACTTCCAGCTTGTAAATTTTTTCAAATTCTGGTTCTTCCGTTTTTGCCGTTCCGGTCATTCCACCGAGTTTTGGATACAGCAAAAACATATTTTGATAAGTAATTGTCGCTAGAGTTTGAGTTTCTGGCTGAATTTCTTCGTGTTCTTTGGCTTCAATAGCCTGGTGTAGTCCATCACTCCAACGCCGTCCGGGTAGCACCCGACCGGTAAATTCATCCACAATTACCACTTCCCCATTGCGGACGATGTAATTTACGTCCTTGAGAAAAAGTTCTTTGGCTTTAATCGCATTGAAAACAAAGTGCGCCCAAGGATCATCTGGGTCAAATAAATCTGTGACTCCCAAAAGATTTTCCGATTCAGCAAAGCCTTCATCTGTCAATAGTACGTTACGAGCTTTTTCATCCACATCGTAATGCTCGTCTTTTTTGAGTGTGAATGCGATTTGGGCAGCTTGCAGATACTTTTCTGTAGGTCTTTCCACCTGCCCAGAAATAATCAGTGGTGTCCGCGCTTCATCAATTAAAATCGAGTCTACCTCGTCAATCACACAATAGTTGAAGGGGCGTTGCACCACATCTGCCATTGATGTCGCCATGTTATCCCGCAGGTAGTCAAACCCGATCTCACTGTTGGTGACATAGGTAATATCGCAGTCGTAATTTTTCTGGCGTTCGCTGGGGGTCATGCTAGCCTGGATTAGCCCCACACTCAGCCCCAAGAATCGATGCACCTGTCCCATCCATTCCGCATCCCGACGAGCTAGGTAATCGTTCACGGTGATGACGTGTACACCTTTACCAGTGAGGGCATTCAGATAACTCGGCAAGGTGGCGACCAGTGTTTTACCCTCGCCGGTTTTCATTTCGGCAATTTGCCCTATATGCAAAATGATCCCGCCAAGGAGTTGCACATCAAAGTGCCGCAAACCTAAGACTCGCCGTCCTGCTTCCCGGACAACGGCGTAAGCTTCTGGCAATAGGTCATCCAGAGTTTCGCCTTTGGCAACCCGTTGTTTAAATTCGGCAGTTTTACCTTTTAACTCATCATCGGAAAGAACCTTAATGTCTTCCTCTAAAAGGTTAATTTCAGTAACAGAAGGTTGGTATTTTTTAAGCTTACGAGCGTTGGGGTCGCCCAACAAAAGTTTTAGCATGGCAGATTATAGAACTGAATCAAGGGGATGGGGATTAAAGGTTCGGCATCGATTATAAACATTTAACCCAACCCAACCGTCTTGGTCGTGGATGGGTGTGAAATGAGAATTACCTCAAAAACAGGAGAAAAACTAAGTAATCAGTTTCTTAAATGATTGGTTTTAACTCTTATCTTATATTTACTCCTTCTTCATAGTATCATTTTGCCCCCAGATGAGGCTAGAGAAGGAGTGGGAGAATAAATAGAGTTATGAGTTATGAGTTATGAGTTATGAGTTATGAATTTTTTAACAAACTTTGGGGGTTTAATTCCCCGCCTCTAAGAAGCGGCAAGTTTTGTGTTGGGGTTAAATCCCCATTACAAAACTTTACCCTTCTCTTCGAGACGCTGCGCGAACGGCGTAGCTCAGGGCATCGCTTCCGACTTCCGACTTCTTTAACTCCTAACTCCTAACTTCTAACTCTTCACTTCCACTCTGCTGTCAGGCGGCGGAAATTGTAATCATTAGCACTGGGATGACAGCTGACACAGCTGCCAATCTGGACGGGACGTGGTAACTTAACTCCTGGATGCAAAGCTTTGAAATAACGCGAGTCGTTGACGCGATAGGGTGTTTCTTCGTCGTCTAGCTGGACACGGGAAAAAGTCGAAAGATATTTCCACACTAAGATGCGCTGCGGATCGACTAAAGGCTTGAGTTGTGCGCCGTAGTGCTGGGAGTCTTCCAGAAGATTTTTCCAAGTTTGGGTGGGCAAAACGGCTGGTGGTAAGCCGATGTGGCATGTGGAGCAGTTTTCTAAATACAGTTCTTGCCCCAGTTGGTACTGTGCAGGCACTACGTCAACAGTGCCAATTTCGGCGGAGGGAGTGGCACTTTGAGCGTTAGTTGCTAAAGCTAGAAGCCAGCCCATAGCTAGGCTCCAGGTGACAATTACCAGCAGTAAACCGAAAAATTGGCGTTTGAATTCATATTCGGCGCTTTGCTGTAGCGCTTGCCGTTGGCGTAGCCCGCCGTAGGCATCGCACTCAGGCGATCGCATTTGGCGATCGCGGGTTTTGCGCTTAACAAAAATTGACATTCCTCACATTCCCAGATATTCAGAAGTGGCGCTTGTGCTAATCATAAGACTTACGCAGTATTGGCAGTGTTTTGTGATTTTGCTTAGATCGCGTTTTTAACCTGACTCACGAGAAAAATTAGCCACAATATCTCGGATTTCATTTAGATCAATATCTTCTCGGTCAGACTTGGAATAAATCGTTAGTAGTAAAATACTTGTAGGTGACTCAACTTGATAAATTAATCGATATCCAGCACTCTTACCTTTTTGGATACTACTGTTACGAACTCTCACCTTGTAAATAATATACTGTTCACCAATGCCCGCAATGCGTAGGCGTAGCCCGCCCTAGGCATCGCCGACAACATTTCCTTGTTGTAATTGCTCGATAGTCGGTTGAACATCAGAGCGAATATTGCGAAATCTCTTTGATAGTCTGTAAAGTTCTTGCTCAAATTCATCGGAAAATCGAATTGAAACCGCACTATCACTCTGCATCAATCCTGTCCCATAGCTCACTAATTGGTCTAGTTTGACCAGCTTTTGCTTGCTGCAAGGCTCTCCTTAAGCTGGCTTTAATCTCCTCAACGGGTGTATCATCAGGGTCAACCTCTTCTGCTTCTGCTGGTTCTGGAACTAACACAATTACCCGAACCTGATGAGAATAAGTAGTTCCCTGAATCGGCTCATCTAAAACTAGGTTTCCCTGAGAGTCAATCCTGCCGGTAACTTCGATCGCTTTCATTTGTTCTCTACCTGATTTTGTAGGAGATCCTAACACGCTCAAATCCAAGCAGGATCAGGAAACTGAAGTTCATATCGCGTTTTCAAGCTGACTCACTAGAAAAATCAGCTAAAATATCTCGGATTTCATTTACATCAATATAAACGGCGTTTTTATACCCCCACCAAATCTACGATTTGGTGGGGATATTAAACCATCGGATGCAGAAATTTACATCTGCGATCGCTATGGTTTTATAATCCAGATGAGCCATTTTCTATCAGCCTAACCAATTAATTTCTGCCAACTAGCAGGCCCGAAAATGCCATCAGCATCTAAACCATTTTGCTTTTGAAAGTTCTTAATTGCAACCTCTGTTTGAGGCCCGTAGACACCATCAGGCTCAATACCTACACGATATTGTAAGTATCTGACAACTGCACCACCAGCATGGTTTGGTCTGATAATTCGTTTTGCCAAAATTAGATTTATGGCATTCCATGTACCATCATCAGCAATTCCAGTGGACTGAACCCCGACAATAGTCTGAAATTTTTCTACAGCAGATTTGGTGTTATCCCCGGTGAAGCCATCTTCTATTAACGCCTTACCATTTTTATCGGTTATTTTGAGTCGATTTAAGGATTTTTGCAGTCTGAGAATAGTGGTATCTACATTCTCCTCTTCATCTGGTACGGGTTTAACAGGAACACTTGGCACTTTACCAGTTAAGCCTTTGACGATCGCATTAGCTATTGCTTCAGGATTATAAAGATTCATATCTTTTTGTGAATCGATAAAGCAACCTTCTACCAGAATCGCCGGCATATCTGTATGTTTCAGAACATACAAATGGGAACCACTCTTAACGCCGCGATTAAAAAATCCTAACTTGACGATTTCATCTAGTACAGGTTTAGCGATTTTTGTTCCCGTATCGCTAGTTGCATATACTTCTGTGCCGTTAGCTTGTCCATTAAAGCAGTTAAAATGAATCGAGACGTAAATATCTACTTTACTTGAATTAGCTGTAGAACATCTTTTTGAAAGCGATTCAGTTACTGTACGAGCACTACTTGGTCTACATACTACGACTTCGTTTCCCAAAGCTCTTAACTTGGCTATAACTCTATTACCTACATCTAGAGTTAAATTATCCTCAAATTTAATCCCGTTGGCTCCTGTGTCTGGTGGACAATTATGCCCGCTATCAATTCCAAATTTCATGATTTTATCCTCAAGTTACTTGTTTTTACACTAGTTAAAATCTCTTACAATTATAGATACAAAATTTTGCTAATAAATCTTTTGAAATACTTGTTGGGAATGTCCACATTATTTTAAGCATGACTACGCTGGTAGACAAAATTAGTTTTTGGGTGAACCTGAACAGCAACTATTCTGTGGTAAAATCCACTAATTAAAAGGTATATTGCTACCAAAAACACAACCATTATAATTTATCAAAATCGGGAATAACCCGTTAAACAAGTCGGAAGTCGGAAGTCGGAAGTCGGAAGTACAGTAATGTATAGGGGATAAAGACTCATTGCCACAAAACTTGCGGCTTTTTTTGTCGCCGGGGACTTAAACCCACCGAATGAAAGTTAATTTTTGCAATAAATTGAAATGCAGCAATTACCTCGATTATTTAGATAATAACGCTGATAAATGTACTTAGTACACTGTGGCGGAAGTTTACCGACCTTTAACCAGTTGCTCAAGCAATTGTCTGGTTAATTGAGATGGTAGCTGAATTTACGTCCTACCTCAAGGAACTACTGACCAAAATCTGTGGGTAGATATTTAACAATCAATCTGTGAGCCAGTTTAAAATTTAAGTAAAGAAATATTTCGTAGCTTACAGGCATGAAACGCATCGTCTTGGTTGCTGGGTTTGAATCGTTCAACGCTGACTTGTATAGAAAAGCAGCTTTTTTGGCTAACTCTCGCTGTCTGGAGTTGGATATTCGGGTATTTAGCGATCGCGATCTTACCAGCATTCGCACTGAGGTAGAAGCAGCACTTCATGAAGCGGATGTATTTTTCGGTAGCCTACTATTTGATTATGACCAGGTTGTGTGGTTGCGCGATCGCATTGCCCAAATTCCCATCCGTCTAGTGTTTGAGTCAGCCTTAGAATTGATGAGTTTAACGAAGCTGGGTGACTTTGCCATTGGCGACAACCCCAAAGGAATGCCCAAACCAGTTAAATTCATCCTTGACAAATTTAGCAACGGCCGAGAAGAAGACAAACTCGCTGGTTACATCAGCTTCTTAAAAATCGGCCCCAAACTACTGAAATACGTACCAGTGCAAAAAGTCCAAGACTTACGCAACTGGTTAATTATCTATGGTTACTGGAATGCTGGCGGTTCAGAAAACGTCGCTTCATTATTCTGGACACTAGCAGAAAAATACTTGGGTTTAAAAGTCGGCGACATTCCCCCGCTAGTCGAAACCCCCAACATTGGATTACTCCACCCCGACTATCCAGGGTTTTTTGAATCGCCCCGCGAGTATTTAGAATGGTATAAAACCTCTTGTAGAGACGCGATTCATCGCGTCTCCCCTAATCGCGTCTCCCCTAATCGCGTCTCCCCTAATCGCGTCTCCCCTAATCGCGTCCCCCCAGTTATCGGAATTCTCCTCTACCGAAAACACGTCATCACCAAACAACCCTACATTCCCCAACTAATTCGCAGTTTTGAAAAAGCTGGGTTAACTCCTTTACCCATTTTTATCAACGGCGTAGAAGGACATGTGGCGGTACGAGATTGGATGACAACCGACTATGAAATTCAGCAACGCCAACTAGATAATATAGAGACTCCCTCACTTTCTAGTGAAGCAGTAAAAGTGGATGCGATCGTTTCGACAATTGGCTTTCCTCTGGTGGGTGGCCCGGCTGGTTCAATGGAAGCTGGGCGTCAGGTGGAAGTTGCAAAGCGCATCCTCACTGCCAAGAATGTACCTTATATTGTTGCTGCACCACTATTAATTCAAGATATTTACTCGTGGACGCGCCAAGGTGTCGGCGGATTGCAAAGTGTCGTGTTGTATGCATTACCAGAATTGGATGGGGCTATTGATACTATTCCCCTCGGTGGTTTGGTGGGCGAAAATATTTATCTGGTTCCCGAACGGGTACAAAGATTAATTGGTAGGGTGAAAAGTTGGGTAGCTTTGCGGCAAAAACCTGCTTCGGAACGCAAGATTGCGATCGTTTTATATGGGTTTCCTCCTGGTTATGGTGCTGTGGGGACAGCTGCATTATTAAATGTGCCGCGTAGTTTGCTGAAGTTTCTCCACGCACTCAAAGAACAAGGTTACACCGTCGGGGATTTGCCGGAAGATGGCGAAGAATTGATTCGCCGAGTGAAAGAGGCAGATGAAGCTAATTCTCTTGTGGGGCAGTCGTCTCGCCTGCCCGTAGACAATGGCGGGCAAGATGCCCACCCCACAAGTACTGTAAATGTCCGCACATTAGAAAAATGGTTGGGATATCTGCAAACCTCCCGCATCGAAAAACAATGGAAATCTCTCACGGGCACTGGAATTAAAACCTATGGCGATGAATTCCAAATTGGTGGTGTGCAATTAGGAAATGTGTGGATAGGTGTACAACCACCTTTGGGGATACAAGGCGACCCGATGCGCTTAATGTTTGAACGAGATTTAACGCCTCATCCTCAATATGCTGCTTATTATAAATGGCTGCAAAATGAGTTTCAAGCTGATGCTTTAGTTCACTTTGGAATGCATGGAACGGTGGAATGGTTGCCCGGTTCTCCTTTGGGTAATACGGGTTATTCTTGGTCGGATATTCTGTTAGGAAATTTGCCTAATCTATATATATATGCGGCGAATAATCCTTCGGAATCGATGTTGGCAAAACGTCGCGGTTATGGTGTGTTAATTTCTCATAATGTACCGCCTTATGGTCGTGCAGGTTTATATAAGGAATTGGTAGCATTGCGAGATTTGATTTCGGAGTATCGTGAAGATCCACAAAAGAATTATGTCTTGAAGGAAGGGATTTGTAAAAAAATTGTGGACTCTGGGTTGGATGCAGATTGTCCGTTTATAGAGGCGAAGAAGTTGGGGATTGCGTTTACTCCCGAAAATGTGCGGATGTTTAGTAATCGTGCTTTTGATGATTATTTGGTGGAGTTGTATGGATATTTGCAAGTTTTAGAAAATCGGTTGTTTTCTTCTGGGTTGCATACTTTGGGGTCAGCACCGAATGAGGAGGAATTGGGGTCGTATTTGGAGGCTTATTTTGGAGACGAACCGCAGAGGCGCGGAGAACACAGAGAGGAGAGAGAAGAGGAGGAAGGACTAATAAGGGATTTGTTGATGCAATCTACGGATGAGTTAACAAATTTGTTAAGGGGGTTGAATGGGGAGTATATTCCGCCTGCGCCTGGTGGGGATTTGTTGCGGGATGGTGCTGGTGTTTTGCCGACTGGGAGGAATATTCATGCTTTAGACCCTTATCGGATGCCTTCACCTGCGGCATACCAACGGGGACGAGAAATTGCTCAAAAAATTATCGCCCAGCATTTGGATGAATATGGGAAATATCCTGAAACGGTGGCGGTGATGCTTTGGGGATTAGATGCGATTAAAACTAAGGGCGAATCTTTGGGGATTCTTTTGGAATTGGTGGGGGCTGAACCTGTTAAGGAAGGAACTGGTAGAGTTGTTCGTTATGAATTGAAACCGTTGGCGGAGGTTGGACATCCCCGCATTGATGTGTTGGGTAATTTGTCTGGGATTTTCCGGGATAGTTTTGTAAATATTATCGAATTATTGGATGATTTATTTCAACGGGCGGCTGATGCTGATGAATCGGAAGATCAGAATTTTATTAGAAGACACGCTTTAGCTTTAAAAGCCCAAGGTGTAGAAAATGTATCGGCGAGATTGTTTTCTAATCCGGCGGGTGATTTTGGTTCTTTGGTGAATGATAGTGTAGTTGATGGGAATTGGGAATCTGGCGAGGAGTTAGGCAATACTTGGCAAAGTCGCAATGTTTTTAGCTACGGGAGAGAAGATAAAGGTCAAGCTAGACCGGAAGTGTTGAATACACTGTTAAAAACTAGCGATCGCATTGTTCAAGAAATCGATTCGGTAGAATATGGTTTAACTGATATTCAAGAATATTACGCTAATACCGGCGGTTTGAAAAGGGCAGCAGAAAAACAAGGCGGTAAGAAGGTTTCAACCAGCTTTGTGGAAAGTTTCTCCAAAGATACTACACCCCGCAATTTAGATGATTTGCTGCGAATGGAGTATCGCACTAAGTTGGTAAATCCCAAATGGGCGCAAGCGATGGCGAATCAAGGTTCTGGCGGTGCCTTTGAAATTTCCCAACGGATGACGGCGTTGATTGGTTGGGGTGGTACTGCCGATTTTACTGATGATTGGGTTTACGATCAAGCGGCTGATACTTATGCTTTAGATGCAGAGATGGCGGATAAATTACGTAAGGCAAATCCTGAAGCTTTTCGCAATATTTTAGGCAGAATGTTGGAGGCACATGGGCGGGGTTTCTGGGAAGCTGATGGTGAGAAGTTAGATAAGTTGCGCCAGTTATATGAGTTGACAGATGAGGAATTAGAGGGCGTTACAGTTTAGGAAATCAGATGTTATAAAAATAACAGGATCATCTTTGTAGCTAATTATGAATAATACATCTGCTTCTCTACCATCAGAATATATACTTAGGACTGGTAGAGATAAAGATATATGGGAAATTATTAAAATATATTATTTTGAATCAATAAATAATATATTTTTTCATTTAACATTATTTTTTTGTATAGTATTAATTGGACTTTACTTATTAATTACTGATAATATTACAAAATCAATTCTATTAATTATGGCTAGTGGATGTTTAGCAATAATTATACCTATAATTATTTTACTCAGTTTACATATTGTATCAATTAAACAGGAATCAAAAACATCACAGATGTTAGTAATTGAATATAGACGAAAAGTTGTTGCTTTCTCGATTTTTACGCATCTTCAAAACTATTCAGAAATTAATAAATTACATGTAAAGTCTAATCATCGCCATAAAGGTTTAGGTTCCTATCTAGTACGAACAATAATACAGAAAGTTAATAATCAACCAATTTATCTGGTTGCTGCTCCCAAGGCGCTTCATTTTTATATTCGTCTGAGATTTGTACCAATACCTAGACATAGATTACCAAAAATCTATAGTAGAGCTTCTCGCCAAGGGCTTATTGTTCTAGGATTTATATCTTAGTAAGTTATAAAGCTGACTTTTGTGTTCTAAGCTAGAAAATTATATGGAAAACTCTTTTACTGCTGTATTTGAAAAGATCGATGATTGGTATATCGGCTACGTCCAGGAGTTACCCGGTGCTAATGTCCAAGAGAGAACGCTGGAAGAAGCTAGAAAAAGTCTACGGGAAGCGATAGAGTTAATTCTAATATCAAATCGGGAACTCGCAGAGCAATAACTCTCCGGTAAAGATGTCGTCCGTGAACAGATTACTGTCAAATTCTTGCCTACCCTACAGCGATTTTATATATAATTCAACCCATCTACTTATTATGAATTACGAATTACACATACCAATACTAGGGTTCCAGTCTGAGAGGATGTTTGAAAAGTCCTCTTGTTGGTAGCAAAACGTTTTAGATCCCCCTAAATCCCCCGATAAATTGGGGGACTTTAATTCCGGTTCCCCGCTTTTTAAGGGGGGTTAGGGGGGATCAACAAGTGCATAAAATCACAGTTAACTACTTTTCAAACAACCTCTGATCAGTTTAGAATATACCAAATACCATCATTACTTTGGGATAAAATATGAATAGATGCTATCCCATTGCCGTCGAAATCCTAAACTAAGGGAAAAGTTCAAATTAATTTTTTGGAGACTGCGCCTGCGTTAAGCAATTTCTCAATGTTTCGGCTAACACCTGTACGTTGGGTTCCTTAAGTAGGTCAAGGTGAGAACCGGGAAGATAATGGATATCTAATCCTCCAACCACTACGTCGCCCCAGCCGAATTGAGGATCGTATTGTATGCCTATAGCTTCGCCGCGATTTTGATCCTCTGTCCGCAAGAGAGTACCTCGACCAAGATAAGGTGAAAAGATATATTCACTGATGGCTTGAGTGTTAGTATCTATAATTTTTAAGTGCTTGTCAGTTTCAGGTAAATGAATTACCCCTTCTAAGTAACGTTTATATCTATTTTGGAGATGCTGCTTACGCCAATAGCTCCATTCTTCAGACTTTTGCCAAAGGTAGGTAGGCCCTTCTTGAATAATATTATTTAAATGCAAAAAAACTCGCTTCAGAAATGACGCCCGCCAGCTATAACCTGGACGACAACTATCAACTATAGCTAGAATACCAACTTCTTCGCCTTGCTCTTGGAGTTGCCGAGCCATCTCAAAAGCAACTATACCCCCAAAAGAATAACCTCCCAGAAAATAAGGGCCATCGGGCTGAAGGGTCTGAATTTCTTGAATGTAGTGAGTTGCCATGTCTTCAATCCGCGTATGGAAGGGGTGTTTTCCATCTAACCCTTGTGGCTGTAGTCCGTAGAATGGTTGGTCTGACCCCAGATGCAGTGCCAATTCACGAAAACACAAGACTTCTCCACCCAGTCCGTGAATACAGAAAAAAGGTGGCTTGGAACCGTTGGGTTGAATTTCTACCAGGGATGACCAGCTTGATTTGGATTTGTCTAAGGTATTTACTAAACTTAAGTTTCTTGATATGTCTTTTTCTTGGGAGATTATTTTGGCTAGAGCCTCTACAGTACCCGACTGGAAGAGAATCGCCAGAGGCAGATTTTTATTAAATATCTTCTCAATTTGCCAAAATAGTTTTACCGCTAATATGGAGTCTCCTCCAAGCTCAAAGAAGTTGTCCCTGACACCGATAGGCTGGACACCTAAAATTTCTGACCAAATTTTGGTCAGCTGAAATTCTAATTGATCGCGGGGAGCTACATAGGTGTTTTCGGAATCAAGCCTTGTTGACTCTGGTGCTGGTAAAGCGCGGCGGTCGATTTTGCCGTTGGGGGTTAGGGGTAGAGTGTCTAGTAAAACGAAAGCACTAGGCACCATATATTCTGGCAGTTTCTGTTTGAGGAAGTGGCGCAGTTCGTCTGTGGTTGGTGTCTGTTCTGGATGAGGAACGATGTAGGCGACTAATCGCTGGTTTTCGGGATGATCAACTCTAGCTGTGACAACAGTTTGCTGTATGGTCGGGTGTTGTGCTAGTAAAGTTTCGATTTCTCCAAGTTCGATGCGGAAACCTCGAATTTTTACTTGATGATCGATTCTACCGATGTATTCAATGTTGCCATCGCCAAGATATCGGGCTAAGTCTCCAGTTTTGTAAAGTTTTTCGCCTTCGTTAAAGGGATGGGAAATAAATCGCTCGGCTGTTAAGTCTGGACGGTTAAGATAGCCTCTAGCAACTCCGATACCACCAATATAAAGTTCGCCGATCGCACCCAAGGGAACTGGTTGTAAATGGGAGTCGAGGATATAAAGTTGAGTGTTAGCGATCGCTCTGCCAATCGGTACACTTTTTAAGTTACTCTCTCTTTGACACTGCCAAAATGTGACATCAATTGCTGCTTCGGTAGGGCCATAGAGGTTATGTAGTTCACATCCCATCGAGTCAAAAAACCGCTCCTGGAGGTCAACTGGTAAGGCTTCTCCACTACAAAACACCCGTTTGAGAGCGCCGCAACGTTCTAGCCCTTTAGTTTGGAGAAATATCTGCAACATGGAGGGGACAAAATGCAGTGTTGTAATTTCCTCTTGGGCAATGGTGTTGATTAAGTAAGTTGCATCTCGTTGTCCGCCTGGTTGAGCCATCACTAAACGCGCCCCTGTCAAGAGAGGCCAGAAAAACTCCCAAACGGAAACGTCGAAACTAAAAGGCGTTTTTTGCAGAACCCGATCAGTTCCAGTTAGTTTATAAGCGTCTTGCATCCACAGTAAGCGATTGCAAATTCCTCGATGGCTGTTCATCGCGCCCTTTGGTTTGCCGGTGGAACCAGAGGTGTAAATTACATAAGCTAGATCCACAGGCTTAACCCTTGAATTGGGATTGCCATCGCTTTGTTGTGAGATTGTTTCCCAGTCGGTATCTAAACAAATTTTTTGGGTACTTGTAGGCAGATGCTCAACTAAACTCTTTTGGGTTAACAGCACTGGCGCTTGACAATCTTCTAGCATATATGCTAGACGCTCTTGGGGATATTCGGGATCAAGAGGGACATAAGCGCCGCCAGCCTTGAGAATCCCTAACAATCCCACAACCATTTCTAAGGAACGATCAACACAAATGGCTACGAGTACATCTGGCTGGACTCCACAAGTTTGCAAGTGGTGTGCTAGCTGATTGGCGCGACAATTTAGCTGATGATATGTCAGGTGCTTGTCTGCAAATTTTACAGCGATCGCATCTGGTGTTTTCTCTACCTGCGCTTCAAATAACTGGTGCAGACATTGAGATAAATCGTAGTCAGTTTGGGTATTATTCCACTCTACTAGTAGCTGATGCTGTTCGGGTGGTGTTAACAGAGGTAAATCTGAAATATGCTGTTCTGGGTTGGCGACGATCCCTTCAAGTAAAGTTTGGAAATGCCCTAGCATTCTAGCGATCGTTGTCGAATCAAATAAGTCTGTGTTGTATTCAATTCCACCTTTGATCCCCGATGAAGTTTCTTCCAGGTCAAGGGTAAGATCGAACTTTGCAGCACCGCTATGGACTTCTAAAGGAGTAATGGTCAATCCCGGAAGTTCCCAGAGTTCCCTTGGGGTATTGTGGAAGGCAAACATTACCTGAAATAGCGGTGAGTGGCTCAGATTTCGTTCTGGCTGTAGTTCTTCTACTAGCTTCTCAAAGGGTAAGTCTTGGTGGGCATAAGCTGACAAAACTACTTCCTGCACCCGACCTAACAATTCCCGAAAAGTTGGATTTTCTGAAAGGTTAGTTCGCATTACTAAATTATTGGCGAATAATCCAATCAGCCCCTTAACTTCAAGTTGGTTACGGTTAGCCATTGCAGAACCAACAATAATATCTTCTTGGCCCGTATAGCGGTAGAGCAACGTCTTGAATGCTGCCAACAAAGTCACAAACAAGGTAACTCCTGACTGCTGACTCAAAGACTTAAGTGATACACTTAAGTTATTGGGCAAATTCAGAGATTGTCTTGCACCTCGATATGTTTGCACTGGTGGGCGGGGACGGTCAGTCGGCAACTCCAGTATAGGTAACTTCCCTCCTAGTTGCTGCTTCCAATAGGCAAGCTGAGATTCCAACACTTCACTAAGCAAACACTCACGCTGCCAAATAGCAAAATCAGCATACTGACTGGGTAGTTCAACCAACGGTGATGGTAAGCCATTGGAAAAAGCTTCATATAAAGTCGCAAGTTCCTGCAAAAGTACGCCCAACGACCAGTCATCGCCAACAATCTCGTGTATCGTTAGCAGCAAGATATGCTCAATTTCACTCAATTCCTGCAAGACTGCACGCAGTAACGGCCCACTGGCTAAGTCAAAAGATTGCTGCACTGACTCAGTTATCAGCCGTTGACTCTCTTGTTGACGCTCAGTTTCAAAAAGCTCTCTCAGAGAAACAATTGCCAGAGTCCACTTCAAGTCTGAGGCAATGACCTGTAATGATTGCCCATCTACAGCAGTAAAAGTCGTTCGCAAAGCCTCATGACGCCGCACAATTTCAGCCAAACTCTGATCCAGCGCCCTGACGTCAAGCAAACCCTTCAGATGAATAGCTACAGATATATTGTAAGTATGATTCCCAGGATTTAACTGGTCGAGAAGCCACAGGCGCTGTTGAGCAAAAGACAAGGCGGTAGAGTCTGACTCTTGTCTTATAAGATTTGTTAGCAAAGAGGTAAAATCCATACCGAAATCTCTAAATAGATAATTAGGTGAAAATAGTGATTGTTTATACCGTTTTCCTAATGCTATTGACATGAAGATTACAGCTTTATGAGTCAGGTTAAATAACTCAAAAGGCTATTTAAGAGGATGTTTGAAAAGTCCTCTTCTTGGTAGCAAAACGTTCTAGATCCCCCTAAATCCCCTGATAAATTGGGGGACTTTGATTCCGGTTCCCCCCAATTTATCGGGGGGTTAGGGGGGATCTAGAAGTGCCTAAAATCACAACTAAATACTTTTCAAACACCCTCTAAGAGGATGTTTCAAACCTTTTCCTAATGCTATTGACATGAAGATTACAGCTTTATGAGTCAGATTAAAAAACTCAAAAGGCTATTTAAGAGGATGTTTCAAACCTCCCGAAAGATATTATAGTTTTACCCTTCAGAGCTTAGGTTCAAATGAAGGTTTAAAGCATATGCTGGGATGCTTCGCAGTACTCATCATTAGAGCAAAAAGCTCTTTTAAAACATCTTTTGAATTTGTTTATTTACTTAAGGACACTTGAATCTACCAGTTTTTTATGACAAAGCTATTACCAAGCAATGTCAAAACTGTGACTTATTCAGTTGTAAACTTTCTGTCCTATGCCCCTCATAAGTGCTGAGTTCCCAGAAATAAAAAACTCCATCCACTCAAGGGAATTGAGTTTTTGGGCATGGGGAAGAAGTTACCTGTTTGGCCTATGCCCCTCAAGTCTGTAGAGAGGTTGTTAGCAAAGCAGCACAAACTCAGTAAATCGCAAAGTTTTTTCAAAGGCGATCGCTAAAGATGCAGAGATGGCGGATAAACTACGTAAGGTCTTTTAGCTCCGTTAACGAGTCTTTTAGCTCCGTTAACGAGGCTTTGATATCATGTCCGGTTGATTAGGGACTGACAAATAAAAAAATATCCAACTACTTATTGTGGGGTGGGTGTCTCACCCGCCCATAGCTAAAGGCGGGCAAGATGCCCACCCCACAAGATTGGATAATTTATTTGTTGGAAATCCCTTAGTGAGTCTTTTTTTATTAAAAATAGATAGAGCGATCGCCTCAAATTTGCGATCGCCATAATATCATCTGCGGTTAAACACAAGTCAATTGCGATCGGAGCGTGGCAATAAACCCTGACGATTGCTTAACTCCACTCGTTGCGATCGCAATGACATATTACAAGAATAAGTCACACATCGCCTAACTATAGCCCTGCAAACCACTCATAGCCCTGATCTTCCCAATAGCCTTTAATCGGTAACAAATTACTGACGAATGTAATTTGAGTTACCCACTTGCTTTGCTTGTATCCCAGTTTAATTGGAGATGCTAGGCGGATGGGCGCACCATTATCAGCCGATAAAGGTTGTCCATTCTTTTGATAAGCCATGAGAGTTTGGGGATGTACAGCAGAGGCAAGATCCCAGCTTTCATAGTAGCCATCAGCAGATTTAAAGTAGACATAGCGGACGTTTGACTTCGGCTGTACCAGCGCTACTAAGTCTCGCAATCGCACGCCTCCCCATTGAACGATCGCAGCCCAGCCTTCAACACAGACATGGCGAATTACCATTGAAGTCAAGGGAAGTTTTTGAATATCTGCGATGCTCAATTGCATGGCGTTACTAACCTCACCATCAATCTTCAGGCGAAACTGCGCCGGATCAATTTGCGGGGTGAAGTCAAAGGTATTAATTAACAATTTATCTACTTCTATGGCACTGACAGGAAATTCCGGTATAGGTTTTTGAGTTAGCAAGAGTGCTTGAAGACGTTGGTTTAGTGGCTCAGATATTTGCCGCACGTTATCTGAGAACAAATTTGTCCCACAGCCACCTAAAAGAAAGCCCACCCCTGAAAGTCCAGATACTTGCAGTAATCGGCGACGAGATAAAGTGCGTTTGGGAAGAATCAGACTCATAAGAACCTCTACAGGAACATAGATTTAATTAGACGGATGCTTCCTACCTTCAGGGCAAGTAAGGAATGAGCAATTGTAAACAGTATGACAGTAGGAACGGTGATAAAGTGAACAGTGCGTAGAGTTTGCCAACTACCAAACAGCCCGGAAATCCAATGCAGTTGAGCCGGTTTGTACATCGCCAGACCACTCAAGATTGCTAGCAGCAGCACTGGAATGATCGCAGTATAAACTAGCCGATGCCATGCGTAGTTCTTGCGCTTGGGGTTCTGGCTGACTTGCAATGCTTTTAAGTCACCGCGATCGGCAAATCGACGCTGCCAACGACGAGTTACAAAGATATAGATTCCATACCAAAGTAAGTTCAGCGAAAACAGCCACATAGTAGCAAAATGCCAATTTCTGCCACCCGCCAACCAACCTCCTAGCAACAGAAAGTCAGGAAAATGCCAACCTGCACGTCCTCCAAATACCGGATTAGCATTGTAGATTTGCAGTCCGCTACCGATCATCAAGATGAGACTGATGATATTAATCCAATGAAAAGTCTTTGATAGAAAAGTCTGACTTGGTGTTGAGCGGACTTTGCGTTTTGATGTAGTCATACCAATTTTGGATTTTGGATTTTGGATTTTGGATTTTTATATTGTTCCCAGTTAGAGTTTGGATTGGGTCTTCTAATCCCAAATCTAAAATTGGCGCGTCTCACAGAGATTGAGCGGGAAAGAACGGAGCCAGCCAAAGTTGTATCTGGACATCCCAACCGAGAAGAATAGCAATTGCTGTGGAGACGATCGCTATGCCACCGATTCGCTGCAACATTGCACTATGGGAGCGAAGATTGAGAATTCGTTGGCTGAGTAATCGCCCACCATAGGCGATCGCTAATAGAGGCAAACCGGCTCCGATTCCATAAGCAACCAGTAGCCAAAATGCACCTGCGACTTGATGATTAACTGCTGCTAATACTAAAATTCCCCCCAAAACCGGCCCAGCACAGGGAGTCCACAACAGCCCCAACTGAGTCCCTAGCCAAAACTCTCCCATGAGTCCGATTCGTGGACTATTTTTAGCCCACTTGCCAACTGGAATATAAGTAAATATTCGGTAACTCCAGGTGGGGAAAATTGCCAGTAATCCCAAAAATAAAAGCAGTGCGATCGCACCATTCCGTAATAAATTAGCCAAGCCTGTAAACCAGCTTGCTGTTACACCTAGTAAACTACCTGCCAGTGCAAAACCAGCGATTAATCCCCCTAACAGTGCTACTGGCCCGTAAGTATGCGATTGGAGCGATCGGCCCAATAGCACAGGCAAAATCGGTAAAACACACGGTGAAAGCACATTCAGAACTCCACCCAATAAAGCCAGACTGATTGATAAAGTAGAAGTCGTCACACAATTTTGGATTTTGGATTTTAGATTTTAGATTTTAGATTGACCTATGCCTTAAAACATTGGCTCTGGTTAGAGATTTGGGATTTTTCCATAGTTAAAATAGAGAGGGTTGCTGAAACCTTTTTAGATTTCAGAGTTTTGAATCTTTTAATCCAAAATCCAAAATCCAAAATCTAAAATTCCCTCATAATTCTTCTACCCCAATAGCTGGCGGATAGTTTGCTCTATTTTTTCATATTCTCCTTCACCAATATGGTCATATTGTAAGAAGCCCTGACGGTCAGCCAAAAACAGATGAGGCCAATACTGATTGTCGTAAGCGTTCCAAGTTTTATACTCGTTATCAACCGGAACTGGATAAGTAATTTTGTGTTGTTGTAATGCCTTTTTTATGTTGTTTGCATCTCGCTCAAAGCCAAACTCTGGTGTGTGGATGCCAATTACCTTGAGTCCTTGCGACTCATACTGCCGATGCCATCTAGTGATGTAGGGCAGAGTACGCTGGCAGTTAATACAAGCAAAAGTCCAAAACTGGATTAGAACAACACTGCCTTTGAGGTCAGCGATCGACAAAGGTGTAGAATTAAGCCACTGATTGATACCCTGAAACTCTGGCAAACTCTTGCCTACTGGAGGTTTCACTGCAATAGTTTCCGAGCCTTGCGTATTGTTACTATTTGCAGAAGAGATAGAAGGGGCATTCACTTTTCTGAAGTTGGGAAAAGCTGTTGTGGCTGTACCGATTCCGACAACTCCTAACCCAAGGTAAAAAAGTAACTGACGTCGGCGGAGCAGGTTATGATTCATCAGAATTTCTCCTGTTGAGGTCAAAGCGCCAAAGTATAGGGATTGGAATCAGGTTTTTCGTGGAACCAGTCCCTAGTACTCAGTACAACAGGACTTACGCAAACAATAGCCGAAAAGAGTGATTTTCTTCTTAGGGCAATTCATGAATTGCCCCAGAGGGCGTGTGGTTTTGCGTAAGTCCTATACAACAAAAGTGAGATGCAAAGCTAGTTGTGGCTAGGGCTTGCTGGAAGCGGGCGATTTCATTGCATCGCCAGCTTTGTCTTTACCCATAGCATCTTTACCCATAGCACCGCCCGCTTTATCTTTGCCCATAGCACCGCCCGCTTTATCTTTGCCCATAGCACCGCCCGCTTTGTCTTTACTCATAGCATCGCCCGCTTTGTCTTTACTCATAGCAGGAGTGGCTTCAGGAGCAACTTGATTGTTGGTTTCAGGAGTGCCAGAGCAAGCAGTGAGACTGGTAGTTAAAATCAGACCAGCAATTAAAGAAAGTGTTTTCCAGTTCATAGTCTTCTTTCGTCCTTGGGATAGTTCTTTTTGTATTGATTGATTCAGAGGAAACTAAGCTACAGGCAGATTAATCAAGGCTGTTGGGGTAAACGAAGATGGCAACTTGGTAGAAGACACCATCAAACTTTTACTACTGCGTAGCTTGCCGCCCGAGGCATCGCATCTACGTTGCAATGAAATAACGCCTTTGGTTCTAACACAACTTTGAATAATAGTAGTAAAGGCGATTCTATAGGACTGGTATTTGATTTTTGAAAAAAATCAGTACACCCCAAAAATCTTCCCCACTCCCCACTCCCCACTCCCCACTCCCTACTCCCTGTCTACGCAAATAATTATGGCTACGCCACGCTGCGCGAACAGAAATCAAAGCAGACTGCTATATTACTCCTGATGTTTGAGTTATCCCGAATAACCAAACTATCTCTGTTAGGACTGAAGCCTATCTGAAACTAAGTCATGATTTTCATAAATTTATCCCTTGATAAATTTTAGGTGATTCTCAGCATTTTCTCAGGCAATTATGGTAGTTTATAGATACCGCCTAATTTAAGTATTCTCTCAGCCAAACCTCATTCTGAAGTGAATGAACGCAACTTAGCATAATGAGGGATGCCTTGCTAACCCTGCCAATAAATAAGCCACTAACCTCTCCTAAACCTACGCTGTAGTAAACCAGGCTGATGAAAGATACATTCTGGTTTTGGGAACACTAGATTTACCACTAGAGCATCGATTCAGTAATCAAAAACCTCCTTCCCTATTAGCGTTGGGGGAGCTAAACTCCCCTCTCCGAAACGGAGAGGGGTTGGGGGAGAGGTTCTTCTAGGATTACTGAATTGGTGTTCTCGACTTAACAGGAAGGAATTGATGTCTAAAGGCGAATGGAATAACATCTCGAAAAATACAGTTCCCCTGCAATTACCCATAACATTTTTAAAGCCAGTGAAGCGTAATACAATTACCCATGAATTTGACTCTGGTTGGCAAGCAGAAATACTACCTCCACGGGAAAGTGACGACCATTTATCAGAAGCGTCCAAGCTACTACGCCAAGGAATTCAACAGCAGCAAGCTGGTGAATTAATCGTGGCGATGAAGTCTTTACAACAATCCTTGGGGCTGTTTCAGGCAGTTGGGGATTTGCAAAAACAAGCACAGGTACTTTCTTTTTTAGGATTAGTAACTTACAGCGCTGGAGACTACAAAGGTACTATCTCCTACTCCCAACAGTGTCTGTCTTTGAGCGAAGACACCTCAGATTTAGCAGTGCAAATGCAAGCACTTTCCCATTTAGGCAATGCTTACCGTCATCTGAATGACCATAAAAAGGCAGTTGAGTTTCTAGAAAAATGTTTGAAAATAACGCAGCGACTACAAGACAAACGCAGTCAAGTGGCAGCACTGAATAATTTGGGATTGGTGTATAAAGCTTTAGGCAACTTTACACAGGCAATTGAGTATCAGCAGCAAAGCCTAGAAATTGTCCGGGAACTCAAAGATAATTGGGGCGAGGAACAGGTACTCAAGAATTTGGGTAATGCTTGGTATGCTTTGGACAATTACCCAAAAGCGATCGCCTATTATGAGCAGTGTGTAATAATATCACGCTCCTTAAAAAATGTTCGCAGTGCTTCTCAGGTGCTAAAAAATCTCGGAAATGCTTGTTATGCCTTAGGTGATTATGCTAAAGCCATTAAATATTATGAAGAGCGGTTGCAATTAGCCAAAGAAACTCAAGACAAGCGTGGCGAGGAACAGTCTTTAGGTAGTTTAGGAGTTGCTTGTGAAGCTTTCGGTGACTATAGCAAAGCAATTACATATTATGAAGAACGTTTGCTGTTAGCTAGGAATATCAAAGACCGTCGCAGTGAAGAACAAGCTCTTGCCAGTCTGAAAGTCGCTTGCTACGCTTTGGGTGATTATGCCAAAGCTATGCAATACCAGCAGGGAACATCTCCAAATAGTTAAAAAGCAAGACGGGGAAACAATTCCAGAACTAGCCCTTTCAAGGTGACTCATGAAGAGTGCTGAGTTCCCTTAGCAGATAGCTAAGGTTTAGCCCGTGCTGGGTGCTGAGTTAAAAGACCGCCTACAAGAGGCATTGCTTTTACCCTATTCCCTAGTCAGATTTTCTTTATCGATACAGAATAAAGGCGTCAGTGGTCAGAATTCATGTTAGGTATTTTAACCGAAAAAGCGGATGAATAGACTCTTTTTAGACCCCCACCAAATCGTAGATTTGGTGGTCAACTTTCGTAGTGGTGGGTCGAAATCCCCAACTGATAGCGAGTCTTCTCCAGGACTTACGCACCGTCGCTTGTGCCAGTTGCGTAAGTCCTGAGAGAAACTTAATCGATGCACTCATCGAATTTTTCAAAAAAAATAATATAGCTACAATAGCTGTAGTGGTTGATTCGCCAAAAAAAAAAGTAAGTATCTTTTAAAAGCATTGACAAATGCTCAAAATTATGCTAGAGCGTCATAGCAAAAAGGCTCGATTAAGAATTATATCGAGCCTTTTTGCTATGGTTGAAACAGATATTAATAATACAAAAGTTTTTACTAAATTGAATAAAAAAAATCTAATCAATAAAACCAGCGTATACATACGGTGGAATAAACGCTTTGGCGTTGTAACTGAGTAGTGGAGAAATTGCCATTAGATTTATCCATAAAGATTTGAGCTTAAAAGCTCATGATGAAACGTTATTTAATTTAGATAAATACCAACGTTTCATCACAAAATAGCCAATTTATTCAAATTATTGTGTTAAAGTGTCGGTAGATATATACAAATACCAACTTTTTGTCTGATAGGTGAAAAGATAGAAGCTAAACCAAACGGTGGATCAGAGTATGACCAAAATGCAGCAAGTATTGGAACTAGCTCATAATGTAGGTGCGATCCGTGCCAAAGATGCAGAAGCAAAAGGAATTCATCGAGACTATCTCAAACGTCTTGAGCAACAAGGACTTCTCATTCGTTCTGCCCGTGGTATTTATACTTCCACGCTTGCAGAAATTACAGAGAGTCATAGTCTGGTTGAGGCTGTCAAACGGGTTCCTCATGGTGTAATCTGTCTGCTTTCTGCCCTTAGCTTTTATGAACTGACAACTCAAGCCCCCTTTGAGATATGGCTAGCGATACCTCAAAAAGCTCGTGCGCCTAAAGAAGATATTCTTCCTCTGCGGATTGTTTATATGTCGGGTAAAGCTCTAGAATCCGGGATTGAAGAGCATGAAATTGAAGGAGTGCGTGTTCCGGTTTATTGTCCTGCCAAAACTGTTGTAGATTGTTTTAAATTTCGCAACAAAATTGGTCTTGATGTTGCTTTGGAAGCACTGCGAGAGTGTTTGAGAGAAAGGCGCTGCACCATAGATCAAATTTGGCATTATGCTAAGATTTGCCGAATGCAGAACGTGATGCGCCCCTATCTCGAATCACTTGGATGAGTAAAAAACAGCTTCAGAATATACCGGATCTGTTAAACTAAGTCGTCTTAGCGACGTGAACAGGCTCTGATGAGTTTGGCGATCACAGTTCTTCTGAAAAAGAAAAAGCGGACGTATTTAACAATTGACAACTATTTGTAATAACTAGGCTGTGGCTAATCTGTGTAGAGAAGTTTATCGGGACGATTAACAATTCAAAATTCAAAATTATTCGCACAGGTCAATTCCCCTCATTGTCTTTTGTTGGTGGAGATATACCAGAACTTCTAATGTATCTACTTGGGGAAATTGGGCGTAAAAATTGCTCACACTCCAAAATGGTTCCGGTGTTTTCAAGACAATTATGCGATCGCCCCACTGTTCTAACCAGGGTAGCAATTTTCGTGGCGCTACTGGAGTACATAGCCAAACTGCTGCTGGAGAAAGCATTTTCAGAGCAGTTGCCGCTACCGCTATTGTCATACCTGTAGCAATGCCATCATCAACTAAGATCAGCGTGGCATCCTTTGCATTCACCTGCGGACAAGCCGAAATTAATTGAGCCTCAAGAGACTTAGCTTGGTTTATCGCTTTATTTAAAGCCACTTCCCGCCTCCCCAGATCATTTTTAAGGCGAAATAGCTTTTGATCACTCCAAAGAACATTCCCGGAAGTAGTGACTGCACCAATTGCTAACTCTGGGTTTTCTGGATGGCTAATCTTTTTCGCCACAATAATTGTCAACGGACAATCCAAAAGACGTGCTATTGGTGCCGCTACTGGTACACCCCCTCTTGGCAAAGCATAAACAATTGGTACAGGCTTTACCCCAGAATCAATAGTTTGCTGAGTCAAAACATCATGAATCACTCGCGCCAACTCCTCACCCGCATGGGTGCGATCGGCGAAAAGTGGGGTATGTGACATGGTTTCCCCCAGCATCTTAGGACAGCACTGCTTTTATGATGACTGAATTTTGTCTGAAATTAACTGATACAATCAGATTTGTATAAATAATAAGTATTCAGCAAAAGTCTATTTATTCTGATAAATCTCCAGCTAGAGCGGTATTTAACTCAGATAAGACAGCTGGTGCTAATGTCAAAATCCTGATTTTCATGAGCAGCGAAACCCAACTCAGCCTCTTCGACGACTCAACCTTTAACCAACGAGAACTGATTCCTACAGACGCGAAAATTGCGATCGCTCCGGGAACTTATCCCAGCATAACGGAGTTGACACAGGATTGCGATCGCTGTCACCGTTGTCCATTGGGAGACACTCGGACTCATGCTGTTGTCGGACGTGGCAATCTCAAAGCCCCAATTATGGTTATAGGGGAAGCGCCTGGTCAAAATGAAGATGAAACGGGTTTACCATTTGTCGGCAGATCAGGGCAGTTGTTGGAAAAAATTTTGGCATCTGTAAATCTGACTACTGAGCAGGATGTATACATTGCCAATATTAATAAATGTCGCCCACCAGATAATAGAGTTCCCACTCCTGTAGAAGTGGCGGCTTGTCTACCCTACTTACTAGAACAAATTCGCCTAGTTGACCCCAAAATAATTCTGTTAACAGGTGCAACTGCTGTCAAAAGTATCACTGGCGATAAGCGGGGGATTACGAAAATTCGCGGACAGTGGTTGGAGTGGGAAGGGCGTTTATGTATGCCAATTTTTCATCCTTCCTACTTGCTGCGTAACCCTTCTAAGGAACAAGGTGCGCCGAAATGGTTGATGTGGCAGGATATCCGGGCAGTGCGTGCCAAGTTAGACGAAATCCAAAATAACAGCTAATTTGGTAAACTTGCTCAAAATATCTAGCCATGCATTGAGTTCGTCGAAACAATAGTGTTTTAGCTCCATTGATATGTATGTGGAAGTTTTATCAGCTTCAATAGACGACAAACCACTCATCCAGCAGATGATGGAGCTTTACCAATATGACTTTTCAGAGTTTGAAAACAAGCATCTTAATGAGCATGGTTACTTTGGCTATCCATACCTAGATTACTACTGGGTTGAAAGCGATCGCTACCCTTTCATTGTGCGGGTTGGGGGAAAGCTTGCCGGATTCGTTTTGGTGAATCAGTACACTTACATTCCAGGCAGTCAGTATTCAATCGCAGAGTTCTTTATCTTACGAAGGTACAGACAACAAGGAATTGGTAAAAATGTCGCCTTTCAAATCTTTGATCGATTCTGCGGGAAATGGGAGATCCATCAGTTGACAACAAATGTAGTTGCTCGAAAATTCTGGCGTCGTGTGATTGGAGAGTACACAGCCGGAAAATTTACAGAAACGGTAATGGAGATTGACGATTGGCGAGGAACGGTACACTGTTTTGACAATACTGATAGCGTGCAGTAGTAAATCTTAAGTAGGGTGCAGGCTAAAGCCTAACGCAGGGCGATATTATCGGTGATCGGTGTTTAGGGTTAAGGTAGCGTGAGGTTGTCGGTGAAGCGGTTGGCTAACATTTTGCACGAATATTTGAAAATTGGTATAACCAGGGTATAACCCAAAGTGTAGTGACCACAACAAAGGTAGCAATGAAAACTGCAATTTCGCTTCCAGATTCAGTTTTTGAAGAGGCAGAAGCACTGGCTAGAGAATTAGGGGTATCTCGTAGTGAACTTTACACAAAAGCTTTGAAAGCATATTTGCGGAAGTACAACCGGAATCAAATGTTGAACCAACTGAATACAGTTTATGCTGAAGAGTCTTCTGAACTAGATCCAGTATTGGCAAAGTTACAATTTATGTCCTTGCCCTGTGAGGATTGGTAGTGTATCGCGGAGAAATTTGGTGGGCAAATTTACCTGATCCACTCGCTTCGGAACCTGGGTATCGTCGTCCTATTTTGATTGTTCAAGATGATATTTTTACTCAAAGTCGGATCAGCACCGTAATCGTCGTAATCATTACCTCTAACACTCAGTTAGCACAAGCACCAGGCAATGTTTTGTTACCGCGTGAAGCTACAGGTTTACCCAGAGATTCTGTCGCTAATGTGTCTCAAATTTTTACTGTTGACAAAACGTTTTTAGTAGAGCGCGTTGGCTCATTACCAGAACATTTACAAGAAGAAATAGACGAAGGACTGCGAACAATTTTGTACCTCTAAGTGAGGTCATAAGGATTAATCTCTCGAAAATCAATTCCTCTCTAATATCTTATCTCTGTGTTCTCTGTGCCTCTGCGGTTCAATAAATTACTTATTAACTACTCCAAACGCAAAGAAACCAGAGATATAGGAATGATATTTGATTTCTGAAAAAATATCGGTAGTCTTGTAGTGGACTCTCTTGCCTAAAATGTTGCAAAAAAAATTGCTTTGTTGGGTGGAGGCAAAGCGTAACCCAACATCCTGATATATGTTGGGTTACGCTCCGCTCCACCCAACCTACGTCTACGTCTAATGCACTATTTTAGCCTAGACAGCCACTACGTGCATTTCAAAAATCAAATACTAGTCTTATAGAAAGATTTTACAATTACTTAGGAGTTTTAGCAGTTTTTTTGATACCTTGCCAGCTTTCTCGCAATCGCTTCAAGTTAGGCGTGTGACCACCATAACGCCAACTAACATAGGCTTGGCTAATCTCATCTATTACCTCAGCAGTTGCTGGGGCATGATGCTCGTATGAGACTCTGGCATACTCTAAGGGTGTTTGGGCTGGATGTTTGCCTAAACCTTTTTGGGTTGTCCATTGCAGCATTTGTTGATAAAGGCTTTCCATTGCTGGCAATTTCTTTAACCATCGACGGTTGCGCCACTCTCGCCACTGTCCCCAACCCAGCCAACCAAAGAAAGCTGCTGTGGTTGCCAAGATTAAGCCAGTCAATACGCCAAACCAACCTTGAGAGAATAAAGCTAAAAACCAAGCGATCGCTCTAATCACCCAACTCAATATTGTCCCAAATACATTATTCAACAAACCTGTCACCGGAGACGGCAACCATCCAGCAACCCACTGCCACAACTGGCGCAACACACTAAAAGTCTGAGTATCTTCAACAGATGGCGGAATCAGGGGATGATTGGGAATGGGGTCAAAGGTAAACCAACCAGATTTAGGAAAATACACTTCCGTCATCGCATAAGCGTCAGTATTACGGACAACATACAGCCCTGTAAATGGATTAAATTCTCCGGCACTAAACCCCGCCACTAACCGCGCTGGGATGCCAATGGAACGCAACATCACCGTGAGAACTGTCGAGAAGTGGTCTGGATAGCCTCCTTTTTGCTTAAACAAAAAAGTTTCTACCAAGTCTTCTTTTTCACTTAAATAAGGCAATTCTAAGGGATTTTGGGGAACAGAGTAGTGTTGCTTTAGGTATTGAGCTAAGTAAAGAGCCTTTTCATAGGGTGAATCCAGGCTTTTAGAAAACTTGGTGACTCCATCTTGATTGTAGCTAGCGAGGATTTCTTCGGTGCGTTGCCGGACTTTTTCGGCAATTTCGGGAGGAATTTGCAGATAATACTTTTTAATATGTTTTGGATAATTAGTAGAAGCTTTACCTAACAAAGTGCGATCGCGGTATGGTACTGCGGAAATTACTGTGTAGGTAAGACCTTCTGATAATTCCACAGGCGATCGCAATCCGTCTTCTTGATCAACAGCGATCAGTGGTGTCGGAAAGTAAACCTCCTTCGGATAAGTCATCGCTGGAATTAGGTTAGGCAAATCCGACACCACTGTATAAGTTTGTACTACATCTTGGCTTTTACCAACGATCGCAGATGGGTAAAGAAAAATTTGGTAAGACCAAGGCGATCGCCTAACAGTCGTAACATCTTCATTGCGGGAAACTTCCCATCCCTTACCTGTATAACGGTCAAATCCTAGCACTCGCCAAAAACCCTCAACTTGCGATCGCACCCGCATTACAACCTTGGGTTTCATCTCGCCCCGCAGATTTTGGTTAATTTGGCTATTAAAACCGTAATAAAAGTCATTATCTACTTTACCTGGTTCACCAGTTTGATTTTGTCCCGTACCACCGCTACCACTGCCTTGATTATTACCTTTACCTTGGTGGACATAACCGGGATTAATGATACTACGTCCTGTAAAATTACCTTTTACTTGAATAGCAGAACTTACAGGAAACGTTCGTAATTGATAGCCAGGGAATCTGGGTAAAATAGCAAAAATTGCCAGCCCCAGACCGACAATTAGCAAAAAATTCAGAATTAAAAATTTAAAATTAAGAGTTGAATAATTCTTCTGATGGGATTTTTCCTTTTCAGTTTTTAATGGCTGCAAACCTAAGCGGGAGCGATAATCTAATACTAAAGTCGGTAGAGCGATCGCTAAAAATAACAGCAGCACAGGTGCAAATGCTAAAGTCTGACTTAGGGTTCCCGCCACACCTAATAAAATCAGTCCGATAACAATCGAATAGCCCAAATCTTTGCGGCGGGGGGTATCAAAGCTGTGTAACACCTGTAGTTGAATCAATAACTCTGACAAACTCAACCGCGTATCATTCAACTCCCCCACTAATCGCCCAAAGAAAGCACCCAGTGCTACTAACATTCCGATGGCGATGCAGAACTTAACTGCAACATTAGCATCGCGGCGACGATAATAACTCCAAATCGCACCAACCGCACTCAGGGGGAACGCCCAAAAACTGAATGAAGTCTCGGCGGCGATATCCGTCGCCACAATTCCCAAAATAACCAACGCTAGCACCAGCACCCGCAAGGAAATTGAATCTTCCACTTCTATTAAAGGCCACCTCTGCGGATTTCGCCGCCAGAGATTACCTACAGAGGGAGGCCAAAACCGATTCATCCTGGATAAGTTAAACATTTGAGTCTAAGCGAAGCAATAATGTAGATGCAACAGACACAATCCGGGCGACGTAATTGCCTACCCTACTACTGTGTCAAAAAAAAATGAGCGATCGGGGGAGACACGAGAGGGAAGAAGACGCCGAAACGCGGAGAAATTATCAAATACTCTCTCCGTGTTCTTGTGTATTCATATCCGTATCTTTGTAATAACTGCTTCTCGTAGACGCCCTAATGACCCCTTGTTGAAAAATAAGATAAGCTCGAAAACCAGGAAAAATCCTCTTAATATATATCGACGTAGTGTGCTAGCGGTGGCAATTTAAACTAAATAGTGGGACTAATCACAAACAACAACGACTGTTGCTCTATTTCGGGAAACTCAACTTCCAGGGTATAAGTTGGGTTAAGTTGCTCGCAGCCTAACTCTACACTTAAGTATCCGGGACTCGAAGATGTTGCCATTGCTAAGGTGCCACTTCCCCGTAGCGTCAAAGTTCCTTTAACAGGTAACTCAGCCTGAATAAGTAACCTCGTAAGTTTACCTAGAGACTGGTACTCTACTCGGATATTCAAACTACCAACACTGGTTAGCCATTCTCTTTCTACCACTGGACTGGTTGCTGAAAGTGGTAGAGTCAGATTTTCCAGCAGTTGTTTAGCTGCTAGCAACGACAAAGCCATCTGTTGACGGGGTTGTAAATCTGAGTAATCTCTCTGAATAGTGGGCATTGTCTCCAGAGTATTTACAGACCGATAGGTGCTTCTTAGCACCAATCCCGCTATATCGTTTAAGGCTTGAGACTCGTTGGGAAAAAAGTTCTCCACCACCTGAACTAATTTTGCCCCCAGAGGCACTGAAGATGTCACCAAAGCCTGACACTGTTCTAGCAATTGCTGGAAAACTCTTTCCGGTAAGCGAGTTGGCAGGGTCAACTTCGACTGTTGTACCATCCATCCCCACATCGGAACGAGTGTCATTGACGGCTCATCAACAAAATCAGGATAGTCGATCAATTGTGTTTCCCAAGGAAACAACGGTGGATGGTCTTGGACTTGGATTTGTAACCGACGCTTAAGGACAGCTTGAAAACGATCTTGCACAGTAGGAATTTCTCCCATTTGAAAGGTCTGGGGCGTTCCTCCCAATTTTGGCTGACTGCTTTTTGAAGCAGCAGCTTCGTTCAGGAGGTTTTTTACCCCGTCATTTTCCTCACATTCTACCGATCGCTCATTAGTTTTGACATTATCTGTCAATAACCAATCGAGAAACTGGCTTTGTAAGGATTCTGAGTCACTATTCATGAGTAGATGCACCTGATCCGGATACTAATGAGTTACGAATTTCCCAAGCTTGCTCAAGAATCTTAAACCATCGTTTTTGAAGTTGTGCCATTGACAGCCCTAAAGTTTTTGCTATTTTTTCATCGGGTTGTCCTTGTTGCTTCAACTCTAATAAAGATCGTTGCTTATTGTCCAGTTGTGCTGTGTATGTTTGCCATTGTTGGGGAGTTAAGCCCAAATTGGTGTGCAAGGAAGCTTCCAGCCACTCGTGAACTAATTCCCAACGGTGTAACAAGGCAAACCGAATTAAATGATACTTAAAGCGCTGCTGCAAATAATCTCTCTGACGAGGGGTTAAGCCTAAAATCGACTCAATTTCCTGTGCTGATAAATCCTGGAGGCGGAGGGAAAAATAATCAGCGCAGTCAGATTGTTGTCGTTGTTCGAGATAATTCATTAATTCTGTAACGACAACGGAGCGCAAAGTGTCTTCTTCAGGTTCGGGTTCGGCTTGCGTTGCCATTGTGGAGCGCAATTGATGAACTGCTGGCTCTTCCCAAGAACCGTCACCTTCATTATTGCTACCTTCTGATGCTTGTTCTATATCTACGCTGGTTTCTGGGGGCTGCTGTTGAGAAAAAGTTTGCGCCCGCAGGATAATTAGCTGCTGCTGACGGCCTGGTAAAGGAATGCGTCGCTTGCCGTAGCGCTCGGTAAATGCCATATACTCAGACAATTCCAAAAGCGTCTGAGGGCGATAAGTAGCACCGAGTTGATTTTCTCGCCGGAAAGCGTTCAACGCCTCCAGATAAAAACTCTGGAGGAAATCTTCAATTATAGTCAGCCGCCCTTGATAGCTCAATTGCTTCTGAGGGGGATTAATATATCGATAAATAATTGCACTCAGAGTACTGTGTAATTCCACCCTGCCGCGAGTTGAACCCAACTGATAGTACCTGAGACACTGTTGCAGCCGATGCCGAGCCAGGGTCATTGCCGAGCTTTCTACAGACCCAGAAGCTTGGATACGTTTGCTTTCATGACAAATCCGGTAGACTTCGGTAGTAATACGTCTTGCGACATCGTGGCGATTCTGTTCCGAAGCTTTGGTTGACTGCTGAAACTCCCTGGACAGGAGTTGAAAGATCACCTCCACGCCTTTAGAATTTTCTCCCAGAAGAGTTGCAGATGGAATAGTTGCGGTTGCGGCTGAATTCATAGTCTCGGTTTTGAAAAGACCCTAAGTATTTAAATACAACCTGTACGACTGTGGGTATTGGCTTTTTTGGTTTTACGTATAAGCTAAACGCAGACCAATCCTATATTTAGGATGTGGCTGATTTTATTATTCCCAACTTTCATGGGATTGTTCACACTTTGATAGATGTTATTGCCATTACCCAGGAGTCGTAGACAAGTCATTATGGATTTAGAAGCACAAATTCAATTGCTGATTGACAATGCACCCCGCGATGGTATGACACCACATCTTGTTGCAGCAATTGCTCCTACCCTGAGAGCGATCGCTCAAAAATTACGTTACTCCCAATACTATATTCTCCAAAATTCAGAGGAAAGTTGGGTTTTAACTACATTGAGCAATCGGACTAATCCAGGATTGGAAAAGCGTGTGATTTACGCTTTCCCTACCATACAAGATGTCTCTCTAATTTCCCCTGCTGGGCTTGACCCTCAAATGCTAGCTAAAATTGTTCCTGTAACCCATATTTTGTTCCAAATGGTGGCATTAGAACCCGTAGATAGTATCGTTTTTTTGGAAACGCCGGGTAAGACCACTCATACCGTCGAAGTTCGGCGATCGGAAATAGAAAAACTGATGCAGCAACAGTTACGACAACCGCGATCGCCTAAACAGATACCCCCTGATATTGCATAGAAAAAATTTGGATGTGGGGTTTTTTAGATACAATCCCACATCCAAAATTTTAAATCTCAAATTTCTTTAAAAAAGTTTTCTAAATCAGGGAAAAAAGAAATTTTTTCTTTCCCTTACACCACACAACGAACTAAACTCTCGGTGAAACCTAAAATTTCTGAAAAAACAGTTATCAGTGAACATTTTTCCGTTTTCAAGTTTTAGTTTTCCAGTGAAGCAGAGTCGGAAGCCGTAACACACCCTACACCTAAATCCCCACTTTCTAACCACAAAACTTACTTGCGACTTGCGACTTGCAACTTGCGACTTGGTAACACACCCTACACCTAAATCCTCACTTTCTAACTGATAACTGATTTAATAGAGGCGACTGAGTGTGTACTCAGCAATGTTAATCAATGCCTGGTGGGATTCTGAGGGTGGGAGAACTGCAAGATGTTCAATTGCCAACTTAGCATGGTCAGCAGCTAACTCTCGCGCCTGCTGTATACCTTGACTATCTTGAATTAGTTCCAGTGCTTGCTCTAAATCTCCTTCTTGAGCAAACTCTCGCTCAATCAGCACTTCCAAAGCTGGTTTTTGGGCTAAAGCAAATAAAACGGGTGCAGTCAGATTACCACTTTTGAGATCCGACCCCACTGGTTTACCCAAGGCATCTGTTGTACTAGTGAAATCTAGAATGTCATCAACAATTTGAAATGCTATACCAAAATGACGACCGTAGCTATACAGATGCTCAACAGTTTCTCGTGAGACTTCACTGAGTAACCCAGCAGCTTTAGAACTGTTGGCGATTAACGAAGCTGTTTTGTAATAACTCTTCTGGAGGTAAGTTTCAATAGAGATGCTACCATCAAAACGATTTAGTCCCTGCTGGATCTCCCCAGTAGCCAGATCCATAATCACTTCTGAGAGCAGTTTCACCACCTCCAAATTGTCCAAGTTTGCTAAATACCAGGACGATTGGGCAAAGAGAAAATCTCCTGCTAAGATGGCAATGCGGTTTCCGAACAAACTATGAACGGTAGGAACGCCTCGCCGCACGTCTGATTCATCTACCACATCGTCATGTACCAAGCTTGCTGTGTGAATCATTTCTGTAATCTCAGCAAGGCGGCGGTGACGCGGCGTAATGTCTTGTTCTAACATTGTCGCCCGCGATATTAGCAGGACAACTGCTGGTCTGATACGCTTTCCCCCAGCTCCGAATAAATGTTCGGCTGCTGCAAACAAAATGGGGTGGCGATTTCCAACTAGCTGCTTTAGGTTATCTGCTAGTAGTCGCAGGTCTGCTTCCACAGGGGTAAACAGGGAGGTGGCTGGGGTCATGGATGGGCGGACTCTGACTTAGGTTACGAAAGTTTACATATCCTACACTCATTTTAAGATAACCCTGTGCCAGCGCAAAGTTTTCATAAAGTAATCCCATATTTATGAGTCTATGGGTGATAATTAAGGTTGGTAGTGGTTATGTCAATAAGCAATTATGCTTATTTTTTCGAGGATCAGGTTTTAAGCTAATTTCAAACCTGAATTCTCAGTATATGGGAATAGATATAAGCTTAAATTGTGTTAAGTAGTTTCCCCGTTTACGTTTCCCGCCACAGTTAAAAACATAATCTAAGCAATATTACTTATTGACAAAATGGATAAAATTTAAATTTGTCGGCAATGGGTAAGACTAAGTTTCTCCAAAACTGAAGTGCAGTTATCCAAAAAATTTGAAATTTAGCAGCCGAGTCAGCTCAAAATTCCTGGTGGTTGTGTTAGGCTAAAATATAGGAATTTTAAATTTTTCAGATATTCACACCCCAAAAGTAAGTCACCTACTAGTTGATTTTACTGACTTGGTGATGTGAGTCTAAAATAATTGGTCGTAGCTAAGATTAAGGGAATAATTCCTTTGATTTTTCCGACGATATGCAAAACTCCGGGTTTGGAGCTATGCGATATCCCTATGGGAAGCCGCTACACGTCTTCAGCGCACGTTGAGCGTAAGCATTGCTCTTGTCACAACAGTTTGAGCAAAAAATAAAGCAGATCAAGTAGACCGGTGAGAATCGTAGTTTTAGATTGCCGTTTGGCAATCTAACTGCTGTGGGATCTATGGTCTGCAAGAAGTCGCATTAGATAATAAACTCTTTGTCCGTAGATAACTTTATCTCTATAGGTAATTTTACCATAGGAAACTATAGCCATCAAGAATGTACTTGGTTGGCTGAGGTTCTACTTATTTTATATTTGTTTAAAAAGGTGCTGGTAGAACTAATGATTTACGGAAGTATGTCTATGATGATTTTTATTTTAGCGTCTGGATATTTGTTCACAGTCTACCTGTTATTAGCACTGGCGAAGCGAACGGGTACAAAGACTGTTCCTACAAGAAGTTTGCCTTCATCTGCTGAAGGAAAACATAAGCAGGAGATATCAGTAAGGACAAAGGTGACTCAAGCTGTTAATAGTCAATAGTCATTTGTCATTTGTCCTTCGTCCTTCGTCATTTGTTTTGACTAAAGGACTAAGGACTAAGTACAGCATTTCCGAAATTCGTAGCTTTTTTAAAGGCAGAGGGACGCTGAGGGAACCGCAGAGGGGCGCTGAGTTTTGCCAATTTTAATTCGCTATGAACTTATGAAATTCTGTACTAAGGACAAATTAGTTTTATTGGAGTTGGGAAATAGCGATATCAGTGAAGGAAACCTCTTCAACCATTGGGGTATAGCCTAGCCACTGCAATCCTGACTGGGAAAACTGTTGCGGACAACCGCTCACAGCGAAGCGAGTTGGTAGTGGTGGGTGAGTATTTCTTAAGCCTAGTAAGTCTAGCTCTTGGGCACAAGCTGCTACAACATGAACAGCTGGATCAATCAACTGGACTTGAGAGGGGAGGAGCGATCGCAGTACTGGTGTAAGATGGGGATAATGGGTACATCCGTGTACTAAGGTGTCAATTTCCTTCTCTAATAAAGGCTCTAGGTAGGCTCGTGCTACTTCAGCAGTGTAAGGGTCGTGAATGCGGTTTTGCTCGATGAGTGGCACAAACTCTGGACATCCAACTTGCCAAACTTGGACATTAGGATCAATTTCGAGTATGGCGTGCTTATAAGCATTACTCTTAGCCGTAGCTGGAGTGGCAATTACACCAATGCGTTTTCCTTGCTGTACTGCTGCCCTTGCCCCTGGTAAGATAATGTCAAGGATTGGTAGAGAAAATTCCTTACTTACTGTCTCCAGCGCTAGTGCCGAACTGGTGTTGCAAGCCATAACAACCATTTTCACACCCTGCTTTTCCATCCAGGTGAGGATTTCACGCATAAACTGGATAATTTCTGCTTGTGAGCGGATGCCATAGGGAACTCGAGCTGTATCCCCAAAGTAAATAATAGATTCATTGGGGAGTTGCCGATAGAGTTGTCGCAATACTGTCAGACCACCCACACCACTATCAAAGATGCCAATTGGGGCACGTTGGGGTTCTTGATCTGAAAACCCGTCAAGATTTCCTTCAAAGATGGAAGATGAATACACAGGCAGATATTGATTTAGGTTTTTGGATATAAAACAGGAGTCAGAATACAGAATTCAGAATTCAGAATACTCCACCGATAAAGGGATAGAGTTTTAAGGCGAGAATATTTTAATTTTTTTCGCTTGAGTTCGGGCGAGGTTTTAACCAATATTCATCATCCACTCGTACAGAATTCAATTCTGAATTCTGACCGGAGGCGGAGCGTCTCCGGCTCCGCTCCTGAGTTCTGAATTCTTCTTATAAAATACAGAATCTAGCAGAGAATTCGCTAATTTACTACTAAATTCTGCACTGAAAAGAAGTCTAAACACCACCTTTTGAATGAGTAATTTGTACTATATTAGCGGTGTAAGTATTTGAGGATACCACGAGCGATCGCTTCTGCCATGCGATTTTGATACTCTCGTGTTCCCAATCTAGGATTATCCTCGTAACCAGTCATATAGCCTGTTTCCACTAAAATAGAAGGTATAGAGTTTTTCCTGAGAACGTAGAATCTGGCTTTGCGGGTTCCCCGGTTTTTGATCGTACCGATGTCCTGGAGGATGGTATTGCGAACTACTTCAGCCAGAGCATAACCACTGTCGTAATAATATACTTCTAACCCATTCACATCAGGGCGATTATCAACCGAATTAGCGTGAATGCTAACAAACAAAGTCGCGTTAACTCGTTTCGCAATCTCTACCCGTCCCGGAAGTTCTACGAAAAAGTCAGCATCCCGCGTTAGTACCGCTTGTACACCATTTTGCTCTAAAATTGCTCCTACCCTTTTACCAATAGGCAGAATTACATCCTTTTCTAAAAGTCCGCCCAGACCGGGGGCACCTGAATCTTTTCCACCATGTCCTGGGTCAATAACTACTACCAATTTCCCTTTGGGAACCGATGTGTGTGTCCGTGGCTGGGAGATTGTCCGAGGATTATCTGTGGGATTTGGGAATTGTCCTGAGTTTAGCGATGGCAGGGGAGGTAAAGTAATGGGGGGTGTGATGCTACTGCTACTAGAGCGTTGTAATTCTAAAGCCAAAAGCTGGTCGCCAACCTGGTTGAGTTCCCCAATTTGCACTCCGGCTGCTGGTTGAACCAAGACGACGACAGTATTTGATTCTTGTGGTTGCAGGCGTACCCGCAGGATAGGGCTATTAGCATTAAAAGCAGGGCCTATGACTTTGGGAGCTAATTTAGCATTGTTAATAGTGATGCGGAACAAACCAGAGGTTCTATCCCAGCCGCCTGTAGCAGATAAAGTTTGGTTGGCTCTAATCAGCAGTTGTGTACCATTATTAGCCAGTTCCACAGACTCAATTGTAGCAGTTGAGGAGGTGTTAGCAGGTTGTATAATCGGGCGTGGACTATTACCTCCAGGCAACTGGGCAACGCCACGATTGGGTAGAATCACAAAACCACCAACACTGCTAGTGGTTGTTCGCCAATTTGGGCTATTTTCATCCACCTGTAAAGTCAGGCGAACAACAGATGGGCTTGTTTGCAGTTGGGTGAACTGGATACGGCTGACACCAAAGCGATTAATCGACAAATCTCGCTGCTCTAGATTGGGTGATAAAGTTGCGCCAGCAATGTCGATGTTGATTGCTTTTTGATCGTTGCTCCGATTTACCTGAATCTGAGGATTACCACCACTTGTACTGATGAAAAAACCATCGCCTGTGACTTGTAATTTCTCAATTTGAGTAACTCTGGCGACAACCATTCTGTTGTTAAGTGGATTCAGAGAGCCGGTTCTCACTACATTGTAAATATTCCTTGGGGAGAATGTTGGTGTAGATGTTCTTGGTGAAGTTTCTCTGGCTATAACTTCTCCTTGCTGCCCCTCAGTATTTTTTGAAGGGACATTTTCGGCTTCTGGCGTAGGTAATTGCACTGTCCAGCGATCGCCAGTTGTGGCTACAAATTGCACTCCTTTGGGGTCAAGAGTATAACCAGGTGTCAATTCAATGACTATCCGCGTTGTTTGTTCGTCAAACTGCCCAACCCGGATGGAACGAATTCCACCGCCCACTTGTTGGGTTAGCTGCGGACGCCCAAATGTGGTTCCTGGCAAATCAATTACCAAACGAGTCGGGTTAAAAATTAATTGTGCTTGGGGTTGAACATTCCCTAAAGTATTAAACTCCAGCCTGTTTTGATTGGCATCGAAACGCCAAGATTCCAGTTTCGCGGCCATTGCCGGCGACGATAGCATGAAGATAGTTCCAATAGTACTGGATAGTAACCAGTGTAATTTCACAGTCCTTTCTCCTGATTCACATTCATGGCAGCCGTCAACATCTGAACATATTGGCAAATCCTCACACCATCACCGCACACACTTGAGTTTTTTGCTGTTATTAACACACAGCTAATGGCGTAGAATATATCATGCTCCTCTGATTTTGCCATGCCATTAGCCCATATAAATTTGACTGCAAATTTTAGATTTTAGATTCCCAATTCAAGAAAAACCGATTTTAGGTTCATGCTGAACTAATGTCCCGCTACGCTAAGACTCCTTGTGAGTGACACAAATCGCAAATTTAAAATCTAAAAGCGTTCGACTAACTTGTACTGAGCTTTGCCGTTGGCGTAGCCTCTCGTAGAGAAGTAGCGTCTTTGCACTGAGCGAAGTCTAAAATCTGCTTACTTGCAAGCTATCAGACGACAATAACAAAGAAGCTACTCTTGCCCCGCAGCAAGAATACTTAAATCGTTGTACTACTAAACTTGGATAAAAATGGTAAAGATTAGATGTATTTACTCAATAGTTTCGACTAAATTACTTATCTTCTCTTTAGATACTGAAGGACGCCACGAGCGATCGCTTCTGCCATTTGATTTTGGTAAGCTGAAGTTCTCAGCCTAGCCATATCCTCTCGACCAGTCATATAACCCGTTTCCACGAGAATGGAGGGCATAGAACTTTTTCTGAGGACATAAAATCTGGCTCGTCGCACTCCCCTATCTTTGAGAGTCCCAATACTTTGAAGAATGCTACTGCGGACAATCCGAGCTAAATCTAGACCACTGTCGTAATAATACACTTCCAAACCATTAACATCGGGACGACTCGCACCTGCTGAATTAGCGTGGATGCTCACAAACACATCAGCATTAGCTCGCTCTGCTAATTGCACTCGTCCCGGAAGGGTAACAAAATAGTCAGAATCTCGTGTCAAAATTACTTGTATGCCATTTTGCTGTAAAATCTGACCAAGTTTCCTACCAATAGGCAAGATAACATCCTTTTCGCGTGCCCCCCCAAGGCCAAGCGCTCCTGAGTCTTTACCGCCATGTCCAGGGTCAATAATCACTACCACTCGCCCATTGCTAACTCGGCGCTGTGGTTGTAATAGAGGCTGGAGATTGGGATTATTTGGGTCTGGGAATGGCCCCCGGTTTGGCGGTGGTAGCCCCGGTAAAGCAAAGGGGGGTCTTCCGGGGAGGGCGACAACTCGCCGAGAGCCTTGTATTGGTAGAGACAAAAGCCCGTCGCCGATTTGCTTGGGTTGCCCAATTTGCACTCCGCCTGCTGCTTGAATTAAGACAATCACAGTGTTGGCTTTTTGGGGTTGCAAACGTACCCGGAGAATGGGGCTATTGGCAGCAAAGGTAGGGCCTGTGACTCTGGGAGCTAATTTGGCATTGGGAATTGTGACGCGGAACAGACCAGAGGCTCTATCCCAAGTTCCCGTAGCAGATAAAGGTTGGTCGCCTCTAATTAGCAATTGTGTGCCATTATCAGCCAGTTGCACAGACTCAATTGTGGCTGGCGAGTTGTTGGCAGATGGTCTGGTAGGAAAGGAAACGGCATCTGATTGATTGTCCGGTCGGTTGTTTGAATTATTACTTCCAGGCAGTCTGACAAGGCGACTAGGTAGAACTACCAAACCAGTACCGTTACTATTAGTTACTCGCCAATCTGGGCTATTTTTATCTACGCGCAAAGTCAGGCGGATGCCAGGAGGTTGGGTTTGCAATGAGGTGAATTCGACGCGGCTAAGACCATATTTGTTAACGGGTATATTATTGTGTTGCGCCAGACGTGGTGATAAAGATGCGTCAGAGATATCCATGAAGATGGTAGCGCGATCGCGGCTGCGAATTACCTGAATCGGAGGATTACCACCACTGGTGCGAATGAACAATCCATCGCCTGTTACTTGTAAGTTCTCAAGTTGAGTCGCCCCTCGTGTAGTAGTGGCAACCCTTGAAATCCGAGGTTGAGGCTCAGAGTCTGGGGTGACTACACTGTAAGCACTTCTCGGAGATGAGGCAACTTTATCAACTTCCGGTCTAGGTAATTGCACCGTCCAGCGATCGCCAGTTGTCCCAACAAATTGGACTCGTTTGGGGTCTAAAGTATAACCAGGAGTCAGTTCGATGACTATCCGGGTTGTCTCTGTATCAAACTGGCCAACACGGATCGAGCGAATTCCACCGCCTACCTGTTGGGTTAGCTGCGGACGCCCAAATGTAGTTCCTGGCAAATCAATTACCAGCCGAGTCGGGTTGAAAATTAGTTGTGCCTGGGGTTGAACTGTTCCCACAGTATTAATTTCCAGCCTGTTTTGATTGGCATCAAAGCGCCAAGATTCAAGTCTCGCGGCCATTGCCGGCGACGATAGCATGAAGATAGTTCCAATAGTGCTGGGTAGTAACCAGTGTAATTTCACAGTCCTTTCTCCTAATTCACGTTCATGGGAGCCGTCAATATCTCAACTTATTGGTAAATCATCACACCGTCACCACCTCAACTTGACCTCTGATGCCTTTTTTGATTTTTAAGCTGGTATTACAGCACTTTTCAAGTAATTGAACTACACTACTCCCCACTCCCGTCTCAGTCGTAGTCTAAATACTTGAAAACTGCTGTAAGTAGACACTTAAATCAGTTATCAGGTTTCATATTGGGTCTAAATCCCCATGCGAAATATCCACCTGTAGAGGAGAGGTGGGGGACTCTGACTCCCAATAAAGCTAGAAAACTGATAACTGATAGCGGTTCACTGATAAGTGTTTCTTCTTTTTTGCCATTGATGCACTGAGTAAATTATTCCCATTACTGTCAGATGATCTAGCAAAATCTATGGGTATTATTCCCAATTACCTGGAAAATATTCAGATAAAGGCTCACAAGCCGAGGACTGACAACTGAGACGGAAATAAGTAACATTCTGAATGCTGGTAGAAATTACAAACAAACGATTATTCTACAATCACACGGGACGGAGATTTGGGAACAGAAGTTTCCATTGCACAATCGCAACATCCCAAGGCACTTGAGATAGCCTTTGGGAGATGGGGGAGATGAGGGAGATGAGGGAGATGAGGGAGATGAGGGAGATGAGGGAGATGAGGGAGAAAGATGGAAATAACCAATGCCCTATGCCCTATGCCCCATGCCCTATGCCCTATGCCCCATGCCCAATGATTAACGATCGCCTGAATCTGGGGTTACTTCCAAATTGCCACTGTCATTTGATGCTGGCACCCTCGACGGAGGTGGTTCAATTACCAACGATGTCCCAGAGGAACCGTCTAAAATTAGTTGCTCTGAGCCTGCATCTACAGTTTTTGGATCTGGAAATACAAATCGTAACAAAGGAGGAGCTAAAAAGGTTGTCAAGATAACCATCATGATAATTGCCGCCCCTAACGGTTTCGAGAGAGCGCCACTGGCAGCGCCAACACCAGCAAACACTAACCCGACTTCGCCTCTAGGTATCATCCCCACACCGATCGCTAAACGGTTGATTTCCGGTTGACCAAACACGCTTAAACCTGTGATTACTTTACCGAGAATGGCTACTGCGATCAGGAAAGTTGCCATAATTAGACCTTCACGATTGTCGGGAATTGCTGGGTTTAACACTCCCAAATCGGTTTTTGCCCCAACAGTCACAAAGAAAATTGGCACTAATATATCGGCAATGGGATAGACTTGGTTTTGCAGTTCTTTGCGCTTATCTGTCTCTTCTAAGACTAAACCTGCCGCAAAAGCTCCCAGAATTGCTTCTAAGTGGATGACGGCGGCAAAGTATGCCATAGCAAAGGCGAAGATGAATGCTGGTATTACCAGTCCACCGCGTGTTTTGAGTTGATCAGCGATCGCTACAAAGGATTTATTGAAAACATTACCCAGTAAGATTGCTCCCAAGATAAAACCAGTGGCGCTGATCATCAAATAAATGACTTTGCTCACATCCACCACGCCATCTTTAGCTAAACTGGCAACTACCGCTAAAACGATGATTCCTAGTACATCATCAATTACGGCAGCACCCAAAATAATCTGCCCTTCTTTAGAATTGAGTCGCCCCAATTCTGACAGCACTTTGGAAGTAATCCCAATACTAGTGGCAGTCAAAGCTGCCCCGGCAAAAATTGCGGGTACTGCATTGATACCAAACAAAGTCATCAGTCCCACAGTCCCAGCAGCAAAGGGTACTACTACCCCGACTATTGCGACGACGGTAGCTTGGATACCAACTGCCATTAAATCTTTTAAATTTGACTCTAAGCCGATTTCAAAGAGCAGGATGATCACACCCAATTCTGCCAAAACGGAAACGACCTCGGACTGCGCTGCAAACACCCCTGGAGTGGCTTCAGGTGTTAAACCAGCAGTGATTTGAAGGAAGGACATGATCAAAGAGCTAGAACTGTCTGTGCTGCCTTCTGGAAACACCAAAAGATGGAAAGCAGAGATGCCAACTATCACACCACCTACGAGTTCTCCTAAGACGGGCGGCAAACCCACTTGGTTTGATAACTCTCCACCAACTTTGCTAGCGAGATAAATGACTACTAAGCTTAGTAGCACTGCTGCGACTACCATTGAACTGTCTGCGGCTTGTGTTGCGCTGGCCAGCAGAGGAAAAGAGAAGCTGATTGGATCTAACAAATGCATGGGTTCTGTGAAAATCCTTCTCTTTGATTCTGACGCGTTTCTGAAAAACATCCATCAATGGAGACGTAATTGGCAGCTTTCAAACCTTACTTTGTACCATTTGTCAACTCAATCAAGCGCTGCCAGTAGACTTCCCCAACCGGGACTACAGACAGTCTCGGAAGTCGCAGTAAGTCAAAATCTGTAAATTTATTGTCCTGTTTTATTTGGGCTAGGGTAACGGGTTGGTGTACTCTTCGTAATGCCCGCACATCTACAACTGCCCGTTTGCTGTCATTGAGTGCTGGATCGATATAGGGTTGACCAATTATCTCTGCTAAACCAATGACTTGACGTTCTTTGCCTGTGTGATAAATTAACGCCAAGTCACCAAGAAGCATGGTACGTATATGTTTGAGCGCTAGGGAATTATTGACTCCATCCCAAACTGTACTGCCGTCCCGTTCTAAATCGAAGTAAGAATAATTTTCCGGTTCAGTTTTCAGCAGCCAATACGCCACGACAAAATCTCCAAAAAGGCGAGTGTAATTTTTTGAGTTTCCAAAAATGTAACCATTTCAGCATTTGACGATCGCAGTGTCAAAGTAAGAACATACAAATCGGATAAGTGCGATCGCACTTAAGTTATGAAAAACTTGTGGTAGCCGTTGAGTCTCAACGGCCACCAAAAGATTGTTACATACGTTTGTTAAAAACATCTGTGGATACTTTGAGGAGTGCAAATCTTATGACTAGAGCCACTTTACCCGGTTCTCAGTTTCCCAATGGAAACCTGTGGAAAATACTGCCTTTAGCAATGCTTTTATGTGCAACTTTTGTACTACCTGCGTTGGCACAAGAAAAAGAGAAATTGTGGCGAACCCTTAGTGTCAGTGGTCGAGGAGTCGAAACAATTCCGACAACCCTGGCGCAAGTCAGTTTAGGAGTAGAGATTCAGGGGAAAACAGCACAGGAGGTACAGCAAGAAGCCGCCCGGAGGTCATCTGCTGTAGTTGCGTTTCTCAAGAGCAAAAATGTCGAAAAATTACAAACTACTGGTATCAGTCTCAACCCAGTTTACAGCTACACCAATAATGTGCAGAGGATTACAGGCTATGCTGCCAATAACACCGTGAGTTTTCGCATTCCTACCGAGCAAGCTGGTACATTATTGGATGATGCAGTGAAAGCCGGTGCAACACAAATTAACGGCATTAGTTTTGTTGCGAATGATGAAGCGATCGCAGCTGCTCAAAAACAAGCATTAAAAGAAGCTACTCAAGACGCGCGGCAGCAAGCTGATGCTGTTTTCAGTGCCTTGGGTTTCAAATCCAAAGAAATAGTGAGCATTCAAGTTAATAATGCCAGTCCACCTCGACCACCCATGTTTTTACGGGCTGAGGCTGCCAAGTCAGCTGATGCTTCCACCCCTGTAATTGGCGGTGAACAGGAAGTAGAAGCATCGGTGACGTTGCAAATTAGTTATTAGTCATTGGTCATTTGTCATTGGTCATTTGTCATTAGTCATTGGTCATTGGTCATTGGTCATTGGTCATTAGCATTACTAAGAACTAATGACCAATGATAAATTAAAAATGTTCTGAAGACGTATCTGCTGTACTGTCCTCTCCATCTCGCTTAGACGTAGGTTGGGTGGAGCGAAGCGCAACCCAACATATATCAGGATGTTGGGTTACGCAAAGCCTCCACCCAACCTACTAATAATCAATGCCCAATGCCCAATACTTCGGCTTCGCTCAGTACAAGTGCCCAATGCCCAATTAAAAATGTTCTGAAGACGTATCTGCTGTACCGCCTTCTCCATCTCGCTTAGAGCCTAATAAATCTAGTTGGTCTACTCTAATAATTGGTGTAGAACGATTTGCTCCTGTTTGGCGATCGCTCCATGTGTCAAACTTTAAGGAACCTTTGATACCAATTAGGCTTCCCTTGCGGACATAATTACCTGCTATCTCAGCCGTCTTATCCCATAATTCCAGCGTGAACCAGTCAGGTTCATCGCTGTTGCGCGATCGCCTTTTTACAGCTAGTGTCAATCTACACTTAACACTACCAGATTCAAAATATTTTATATCAGGGTCGCCGCCTACACGACCAACAAGGGTGACAATATTAATACTCATGTGCGTTACCTTTAAGTACAGGTGTACTCGTTAATTCCGACTTTCATCATAGCGAATTGTGAAACACTTGAAAATAATCTGTTAAACAGTTAACAATATAGTTGAATTGAAAAATTATACATACTACTTGGAGAAACACATAAAAGTATACAGATATACTTAGTTAACCAGAAAATATCAAAAAATAGAAGCCTGAGACATAGTAAATATTCCTGAGAATAATCTAAAAATATAGTCTAGTTTACTCAACTCAGGATACAAACTTCATCAAATCCAGCACGATTAACTCTAACCGTTGTAGTCAAAAAGTATCGCAGATAGGGGGCTTAGACACGCGTGGGTCTTTTTAGGAACTTTCGCACATCATGGGATATGGGTATCGACCTCGGTACCGCTAACACTCTGGTTTATGTATCTGGTAAAGGTATTGTACTACAAGAACCTTCTGTAGTTGCGATCGATGTCAACGAAAAGGTCGCACTAGCAGTCGGAGAAGAAGCCAAAAAAATGCTCGGTCGCACACCCGGAAATGTGATTGCCCTCCGCCCTTTGCGTGATGGTGTAATCGCTGATTTCGATATAGCCGAGCTAATGCTGAAAAGCTTTATTCAGCGTGTAAATGAAGGCAGATCCTTAATTTTACCCCGGATTGTCATTGGTATTCCCAGTGGTGTCACAGGAGTAGAAAGGCGAGCTGTGATGGATGCAGCCCATCAAGCAGGGGCAAGAAAAGTGTATTTAATCGATGAACCCATAGCTGCGGCAATTGGTGCAGGATTACCTGTTGCCGAACCGACTGGCAACATGATCATCGATATTGGTGGTGGGACAACAGAAGTTGCGGTGCTAAGTCTTCAGGGTACGGTAATCAGCGAATCAGTACGCATTGCTGGAGATGAACTGACAGAAGCGATCATTCAGTATATTAAGAAAGTTCATAACTTAGTCATTGGTGAACGTACTGCCGAAGACATCAAGATTCGGCTTGGTTCTGCCTATCCGACTCATGATGATAATGAAGCCATGATGGAAGTCCGAGGCTTACACCTGCTTTCTGGTCTACCGCGAACTGTCACAATCAAAGCCCCAGAAATCCGTGAAAGCATGTTGGAACCACTATCAGTAATAATAGAAGCTGTGAAGCGGACACTGGAACGGACACCTCCAGAACTGGCAGCAGACATTATTGACAGAGGTATTATGTTAGCTGGTGGCGGTGCTTTGCTCAAAGGCATAGATACCTTAATTAGCCATGAAACAGGGATTATAACCCACATTGCTGCCGATCCTTTGTGTTGTGTTGTCCTGGGAACAGGTCGTGTGTTAGAAAACTTTAAACAGTTGGAACGAGTTGTCACCGAAAGCTCTCGCAATATGTAGCAAAAAAAATATCATATTTGAGTTCTATTTGAGTTCTATTTGGGTTCTATATAAATAGAATCCAAGTAGAACTTAATCTGTATAAGTATACAAAGGTATATATGGTTACAATACGGCGTTGGTGGGATCGGAAAGGGTTACAAATCGGGTTGTTAGCTCTAGTAGTTGGTAGTGCTTGGATATTGCGACAGACTCAAGGTGAACTGGTGCTTGAGACATACCAGGCAATTACCCGTCCATTAGAGATGTTGCAGTCAGGGCCAACTCCAGAAGAACGTCTTAGAGATGCCCGGATATTGGAATTGCAAACTCGGATAGTAGATTTGGAAAGTCAAAAGACAAAGCTACAAGATTTATTAGGTTATGTGGAAAAAGAGCCACTGGCATCACGGCCAATTCCAGCACGGGTGGTAGGACGTAGTGCTGACCAGTGGTGGCAACAAGTTACACTGAATCGCGGTGCGAATGTGGGGATTGGTGAAGGCTTCATAGTCAAGGCAGATGGCGGATTGGTGGGTCTGGTGGAGAGTGTAACTCCCAATACTAGCCGCGTGTTGTTAATCAGTGACCTCAATAGTCAAGTGGGTGTATCAGTTAGCCGCACGTCAGCTAAAGGCGTTTTGCGAGGAGATTCTTCGGCGGAAGCTGTGCTGGAGTTTTATGAAAAAGTCCCAAATGTCAAGGTAGGAGATTTAGTTTCCACATCTACTTATAGTCAGAAATTTCCCTCTGGCTTGGCAGTAGGACGAATTAAATCGCTAGATTTAAAGAAACTTCCCGCATCAGTGGCAAAAATTGAGCTTTTTCCGCCAATCCGCTCTCTCGATTGGGTAGCTGTTTATCCAAAGCCAGAAAACCAAGAGTCAGAAAATCAAGTGCCGCAAAAGTCTAAATAAATTCTTTGAGAAAATCCATATAAAAATGAAGATTCCTGCATTTGGTAACAGCAGGCAGAGAAAGCCAAAATCGTCAGAGCTAAAATCGAAATTCCAAATCCAGCCGCTTTCTCGTTGGCATCCCGGTATACGTCAGTTGTTGGGTTGGATAGTGACGGTTGGATCTGTGCTGTTATGTTTATTATTATTGCCAACCCGCTTCCCAGGTATGGAATTATTGGGAATTGGCCCCAATTGGCTGTTAATTTGGGTGGTAGCTTGGAGTGTGAAGCGCCCAGTGTTTTTTGGAGCATTCGCAGGTATAGTTCTGGGGCTACTTCAAGATTCAATGACATCACCTAACCCTACCCATGCGCTCAGTTTAGGTATAGTGGGAATTTTAACTAGTCTGCTCCAAAAACAACGTTTTATCGAAGAAGATTTTATTTCGATTGCTGTAATTGTCTTTGGTATGGCAGTTTTGGCAGAAACTATCTTTGGCTTGCAATTAACTTTGATCAGCGACGATGCCGAAGGCGGGCACAGCCTACGCAAAATAACAGATATTTGGACATATTACCAACGTGTCGCCCTAGCATCTGCCATTCTTAGTAGTCTGTGGGCACCTGTAGTCTATTATCCCCTAAATCGTTGGTGGCAGAGGATAAAATCATTAGAGCAATTAGCAAAGGGAGTTAGGAGTTAAATAATTCGTAATTCGTAATTCGTAATAGAGCCTCCGGCACGCTACGCGAACGTAATTAAGTAATGCTGTGGGGATTTAGAACAAGACTTACATACTTGCTGCCTGTCAAGAGGGGGGAATTAAACCCCTAAACTTTGTTAAGAAGGAGAGAGATTACAGGTGAGAGTCAAGAAAATTATCCTCTGTATTCTGTATCCTAAATCTTTATGGAATTTAGGCAACCTCTGGCAATATAGATTTAACCGACAGTGAATGAAACAACACCCTATGATGGTAGTTGGTAGCATTCATGTCTGATACTTTCTTTTTTGCCTTAAAAAAAAATCAGGTAAGTCATCTCCTGATTTACTGACGGCAGAATGTGGAAGCTTTCACTGATTAACCTAGTTGGAGAACGCTGATGTCTAAGGAAAGAAAAAGTAATAAAGAAGCTAAAAAACCTAAAAAAGATCCCAAAGACAAAAAGGAGAAACAAGAGCCAAGCAAATAGGATGATTTAGGTTTGTGTGTGCGATGTCTACGACGGGCTGTTACCCTCGATGACTCTAATCAAGCTGGAACAAACTTCAGCGAAACACCGTTCATGCAGTAACGCTTACCTGTCGGTGCAGGCCCGTCATCAAAAACATGACCCAGATGACCACCACAGCGACTACAATGTACTTCAGTTCTGGTCATAAACAACGACTTATCTACAGTTAGAGCGATCGCACCTTCAATTGGATTAAAAAAGCTCGGCCAGCCAGTACCACTGTTAAATTTTGTATCAGATGTAAACAGTGGCTGTTCGCATGCGGCACAAAAATAAGTGCCATTATCGTATTCCTTATCCAATGGGCTGGTATGAGGGCGTTCAGTACCATGCTTACGCAACACACTAAACTGTTCTGGCGTTAAAATCGTGCGCCACTCTGACTCTGGTTTGGTAATTTCAAATCCACTCTGAGAAGTTGTCATCGCTTCTGACTCCCAATTGATATACCTTGATAACAATGCTGTGCCGACTATTACTGCACTAGCCTGTAAAAAATAGCGTTTGTCCATATATCTATTATTTTCTATTTTCCCCTTAACTGGCCAATCAACTCCAGTACGGGATTCACTACTTCATGACTATAATCAGCGATCGCCCTGAATTAGCCCTGATAATCTCATTAAAATTAGCTAAGAAATAACAAAATACTGCATGGGAATCCGATCAACTTGACCTGATTTTGGACAGTATACCTGGATGTGTGTTACAGGTCGTGCATAGATTGTAGGAGAAGCAGGGGAGCCATAGGTGTCAACTTAAGCTGAAAGCCAGTCTATAAGTAGCTTTTAGAGATTGTCTCGTTAAGAGTCTCCGACTGGGAATGCCTATTAGGGGGCTGCCGCCTCAAGACTTGCGGCAGAGCCGCAACGAGCATCATTTCCAGCCAGAGGCTGGAAACGAGGTTTGAAAAGGGTTTTGGCTTAAGTTGACATCAATGCAGGGGAGCATGGGGACAATTGATACCCAATGCCCAATGTCCAATGCCCAATGCCCAATGCCCAATGCCCAATGCCCAATGCCCAATACCCAATACCCAATTTTTCCGATCGCCACCTGATTGAACACGGCTTAATATACATTGGTTTGATAGAGATACCGTAGTTTTCTGAAAACTTCTTGCTTAATTAAGTAGAATATGTGGTACTTTCAGAACTATAAACAAAACACGGTATTTCTATCGACTTATCGTAGTTTAAAAGGACAAGACTCATGCAGCTACTATGGTTCATCCCAACCCACGGCGACGGACGTTACCTTGCAACTGCTACAGGCGGACGGGCAGTAAGCTTTCCTTATCTGCGGCAGATAGCCCAAGCGGTGGATGACCTTGGTTATACAGGGGCATTGTTGCCTACGGGTCGCTCTTGTGAAGATGCTTGGATTGTAGCGTCAACGCTGGTATCACTGACGCGACAGATGCGTTTTTTGGTGGCGATTCGTCCCGGCTTGGTATCACCTGGGGTAGCAGCGCGGATGGCGGCGACCTTTGATCGCCTCTCTGGAGGACGGTTGCTGATTAATGTTGTGACAGGGGGCGATCCTGTGGAGTTGGCGGGAGATGGCTTGCATTTAAGTCACGATCAGCGCTATGAATTAACAGATGAATTTTTGACAGTATGGCGAGCGATCGCTAGTGGTGAACAAGCTAATTTCCAGGGCGACTATTTCAACATTCAGGATGGGAAACTACTGTTTCCACCCGTTCAGAAGCCGCATCCGCCTTTGTGGTTTGGCGGTTCTTCTCCTGTTGCTCAAAAAATTGCTGCTAAACATGTAGATGTCTATCTAACTTGGGGCGAACCACCGGCGCAAGTAGCCGAGAAGATTGCATCAGTTCGCAGACTTGCAGAAGTAGAAGGCCGGACTTTGCGGTTTGGGATTCGCCTACATGTGATTGTGCGCGAAACCGAGAGTCAAGCTTGGGATGCGGCGAATGACTTAATTCGGTATGTGGATGAGGAAGCGATCGCTAAAGCTCAAAAAGCTTATGCCCGGATGGATTCAGAAGGACAACGGCGGATGACCCAATTACACCACGGTAATCGTGAGGCGCTAGAGATTAGCCCGAACCTCTGGGCGGGAGTCGGTTTGGTGCGGGGTGGTGCGGGAACGGCCTTAGTAGGCGATCCCCAAACTGTTGCCGCCAGGATGTTGGAATACGCTGCTTTGGGTGTTGAGTCCTTTATCCTCTCTGGCTATCCCCACCTAGAGGAAGCTTATCGAGTCGCAGAACTTCTATTTCCCCATCTGCCCTTAGAGAATCTGCCAGCAGTGGAAAAACAACATGTTTTGAGTCCATTTGGTGAGATTGTGGCAAATGAAGATTTCCCTAAGCAACAGCCTCAAGAAAGAGCTACGTCCATATCCTAGTAATTAAGAACTAGTAGATTACCAGCCATGTTGCACCAACAAATTGACCAAAAAATCTCAGAAAAAGAAGCGTGGGCATTGCGTCGTCAGGTGGGGATACCTAACAATAAGCGCTTGTGGGTGCTAGCTTGCATGGACGAACGTTTACCTGTGGAGAAAGCATTAGGAATTGGTGAAGGAGATGCTCATATTTTCCGTAATGCCGGGGGGTTAGTTACAGATGATGCTATTCGGTCAGCGATGTTAACTACACAGTTTTTTGGCACAAAAGAAATCATCGTTATTAATCATACCGAATGTGGCATGATGACAGCATCAGGAGACTTTCTCAGTGAGGTATTGCGAAATCAAGGTATTGATGTGGATCAAGTTAGTGTCGATCCTGCTTTGCCAGAGTTGAAGCTACCAAAAGGCGTTTTTTCCAAATGGATCAAAACGTTTACCGATGTGGATGAAATCTGCATACAGCAGGTGGAATTGCTGCGTAATTCTGCTTTAATTCCCCAGGATGTAGTTATTCATGGCTACATCTGGGAAGTAGAGAGTATGAGCTTGCGCCGTCCCTACAAACGTCTGAGTGAGAAGGTTAACACAGCATCAGCTATGAAGACCAAAACCACAAAACATACTCAACCCATTTTAGAAATTGGGAGTTTAATTGAATGACTCATATTCTAGCGATCGCTGGTAGTCCAACTCATCCATCTAGAACCTATGGTGTTGTCGAATACACTGCCAAGCTTTTACAACAAGAAGGCTTGGATGTAGACATTATTTCAGTTCGGGATTTGCCTGCTGAAGATTTAATTTTTGGACGATATGACAGCCCTGCTTTAGAACAGCCAAAAGCTTTATTAGCAAAGGCAGATGGTGTGATTATTGCCACCCCAATCTACAAAGCTGCTTATACAGGAGTGCTGAAAACATTTCTAGATTTGCTGCCACAAAAATCATTCACAGGTAAACCCGTGTTACCAATTGCTCTAGGTGGGACGATCGCTCATTTATTGGCAATTGAATATGCCTTGAAACCTGTGTTATCTGAATTAGGAGCGCGGCATATCCTAGCAACTATTTATGCGATAGACAAACAAGTTCAACGGCAAGCTGATAACAGCGTTCTGTTAGATGAGGAAATTGAGCAAAGACTCAAAGATGTTCTCAAGGAATTTGTTAAAGCTGTAGAATATGATGCCGCAGCGCCTCAAGAATTGGTTCATGCCAATTAAATAATCAAGTTTATACCTCCGTTTGCTCGTAGCAGAGGGGTAAAAATTACCCATCTGCTACCTTTTTTTAAAAGTTAATCAGAGCAACGTAGATTTAACGTGAGTTCGATGGCTTATCTAGTGTGCGCCTAATTAGCTAAATAAAATTGAATCAGGGTAAGTTAGTCATTAAGTGGCATCGAAAGATAAAAACAAGGGAAATAGTGGCTATGATGCAGTTTAAATGCCGATTAGCTTATTCAAAAAAAAGGGAGCTAACAGCTCCCTGACTTATTTGTAGTTTTGAACCCTCAATCTTAAATAGATGCTTTTTTAAATTTGCGTTGGGTAGCAAACACACCCGCAACACCTAGCAGACCAAGCATTACTGATGGTTCTGGTACTGCTACGGGAGGCACACCTTTTATGCTAACTTCATAGTTGCCACTGTGAGACTTTCCATCAGCACCGTCTCCTGAACTGTTGGTTAGCCCACTTGCTGTAGCAGAGAAGCTGTAAAGTAAATCAGTTTTGTCGTCGTAGGTAACTTTAACAACTTCACTAGCTTGGAATCCATCTTTGACAAAATTACCAAAGGCTCCTAATAGAGGCGCATAGTTATCTTTTAAATTGTAGTGACCGGCTAACCCAATTTTGATTTCACCAGTGGTGTCATCTTGATTAACGTAAGAGATGTTAGGGTCGCTAGAGCGTTGGAAACCACCAATACCATTAAACGCGTTAAAGGCTTGCTCGCGGATAAAGCTGCTAGGAGTAAAACTCGGTAAACCCAGTGCCAATTTAATTGCAGATTCATTGGTTGCTAGACCAGCTGCATCATAAAATTGGTTAAACCAAGTATTTGCAAAGTTATTTGCTCCATAACTTGTACTCAATCCTGACCCAGTACTAAACCAATCTGTTGCTGTCAGGCTGCTTAAAGTAATACTTTTGTTACCAATTTGCCCTGTCAAGGTGGTGTTTTTGGTGAAATCAAAACCCGCTTGTTCACTGCTAGCTCGTAACTCTACGTTTCCAGTAGGATTTGCGGCATTTCCATCTAGGACTTTTTGTACATTTGCGGAAGTATTGCCCACGAGGTTGGTGCTGTTACCTTGGACATCATAGACTAAATAATCACTTGCTGCTGTTCCACTTATATTAGCGCCGGTGAGTGTGCCAGCCTGTGCTGGTACAGTGGCGATCGCGCTCATACCAATAGCCATTGAGGCACCAATTACAAGTTTCTGAAAAGTCATTTTCATTTTTTCAAGTCTCTGTCAGTTTGGAAATTAAGTTTTAAACTACTGCCGTTTTTAGGCTTAGGCTGTCTTGGCTACAGGCTTTTTGGCAATACAGCTGCTTAAAAGCGTGACCTGCATTATTAGCTATTTTTGGTAGCTGATCTTACAAACCCAGTTTAAGAAATGGAGAGACCTGATTAAGTAAAGTTCCTGCTAATTATCAATAAAAAGATCAAGAATGTTTCAATAGTTTTATACGTTTAATTACATATTTTTTTAGAATTATATGGTTATACAAATCACAATATATAGGACTACGATTTGACTTTTGAAAATATAATTAGACTGAAAAGCCTGTTTTATCAGGGTTTTATCTGAATCTTGTTCAGAAATCAGATATGAGTCCTATAGTATTTTTAAGTTCAGTATAATACGGAGATTCGCAGGGTAGCACAGCTTTTATTGGTGTCAACTTCAGGTGAAAGCCAGTCTAGAAGAAGAAGTTCAATCAAGAAACTGGGCGATTCTTTCCACAGCAGTTTCTAACAAAGGTGGCTCATGCACCAACGCAAAACGGACATATCCTTCTCCAGATTTGCCAAAGCCAGCACCAGGGGAAGCGGCTACACCAGTTTGTTTGACTAGCTGGGTACAAAATTCTATGGAGTTTTGACTCCAAGGTGAGGGCAATTTTGCCCAGATGTACATTGTGGCTTGGGGAGTTGGAACGTTCCAGCCAATGCGGTGTAAAGCGTTGATGAAAGCATCACGCCGCCCCTGGAAAGTAGCGACAGCAGATTTTACCCCAGATTGAGAGCCAGTCAGGGCAGCGATCGCCCCATTCAAAATCCCCCGATACTGATTAAAATCAACTGCGGCTTTTACCTGGCGTAAGGCGTTAATTAACTGAGGATTACCGATGGCGTAACCGATGCGGAAGCCGCCCATATTGTAGGACTTGGAAAGGGTGAAAAATTCAATCGAGACGCTTTTCTCTGGATCAGCTTGGAGAATTGAAGGAACTAACGATCGGGCATGGAGTATTAGTGATTCTCCCCTACTCCCCCACTCCCCACTCCCCACTCCCCACTCCCCACTCTCCCCAAATACCAAATCTACGTAGGGGAAATCGTGAACTAGGACGAGATTGTGTTGTTGACAGAAGGCGACAGCTTCTTGGAAGAATGATATTGGTGCGATCGCAGATGTGGGATTGTGAGGATAACTTAATACCATCATCCGCGATTGAGCCAAGACAGGGGCAGGAATATCAGCAAACACTGGTAAAAAACTGTTTTCTGCCCCTAGTGGCATCGGGTAGATTTGACCACTAGCTAGGTACACTCCCCCGGCGTGAGAGGGATAACCTGGATCGAGTAACAGGGCGAAATCTCCGGGATTGAGTATTGCTAGGGGTAAATGGGCGGTGCCTTCTTGAGAACCAATCAGAGGTAGTACCTCAGTTTCGGGATCGACTTTGATGCCAAATTTTTGTTCGTACCAGTTGGCTGCGGCTTGGCGAAACCCAAGGGTACCGTTAAACAACAGATAGCCGTGGGTACTGCGATCGTGTAGAGACTGGGCGATCGCCTCGATGACGTGTGCTTCAGCTGGTAAATCAGAAGACCCCAACGACAAATCGATTACCTGCCGTCCAGCAGCCAAAGCGACTGCCTTGGCTCTGTCCATATCAGCAAATACATTAGATCGCAGGGGTTGTAAACGCTTTGCAAATTGCATATTAGTCATTTGTCCTTTATCCTCTCTTACAAAGTTCCGAGCGGAGGTTTCCTCCGCTCAGACTTTGCGCTTTGTCCTTTGTCATTTGTCCAAAGTCCAATTGACTAATGACCAATGACTAATGACCAATGACTAATTACTATTTAAGTGCGTATCTAGGAGAGCTAGTAATTTATCTTTGCTGATGACTCCCTCAGTGGATATCAAAACTTCCTGGCCTTGAAATAGTCTGAGGGCAGGTACACCTTCCACTTGGTACTGCTTAACAGTGAGTGGATTGGGGTCGATTTCCATTTTAACGACTTTGAGGCGATCGCTATATGTGGTAGCAGCTGAAGAGATCGCGGGCGACATCAATTGACAAGGCCCACACCAGTCAGCCCAAAAGTAAACTAATACAGGCTGCTCGGCTTTTAAAACTTCGGTTTCAAACTCAGCATCAGTTATGGTGATTACAGCCTTACTCATTGCAGTCTCCATCAGGTAGCGATCGAAGTTGGCACACACAATACTTTATCCCAAAGTATTGACTAATGACGTAAAATCCCACAGCCAACAGGCGTGGGACTGGCTCAAATAAGTTTTCTGCCAATTTTACAATTGATCCAATTGCTTGCGTAGGGAATCTAACTCGGCATCAACCACCTCATTAGACTTAGGAGCAGGAGCAGTGGTTTGTTGTTGCGGTGGTAGTTGGGGTTGATTTTGCGGAGTAGCGGGTGGTAACATTTGCGCTTTCAAAGCTGCCAATTCATCATCAACATCGCTACCACCTTCCAACTGAGCAAATTGGGTTTCTAAATCTGCACCAGCTAACTCTCCTAGTGCCTGAGCGCGGGATTCTTGGATCAAGACTTTTTCTTCCATCCGCTCGAAGGCAGCCATTGCACTACTGGTATTCATCCCACTCACCATGCCTTGAAGTTGTTCTTGGGCTTTGGCGGTGGTGATTCTAGCTCTGAGCATTTCTTTCTTGGTCTGAGCCTCAGAAATTTTGCTTTCCAGCTGGATTAAGTTGCGCTTGAGGGTTTCAACTTGAGTGCTTTGTGTATCCAAACTAGCCTTGAGGGCGGCGCTGGTGTCTGTATAAGTCTTCTTGCGCTCTAAAGCTTGTCGTGCTAAGTTCTCATCACCTTTTTGCAGCGCTAGTTGGGCATTGCGTTGCCACTTATTGATTTCATTTTGGGCATCATTATACTGTTTTTCACTGCGTTTTTGGCTGGCGATGGTCTGGGCTACTCCCTGACGCAGCTGAACTAAGTCTTCCTTCATTTCCAGGATGGCTTGCTCTAGCATTTTTTCGGGGTCTTCGGCTTTGTTAACCAGGTCATTGAGGTTAGAACTAACTACTCGCTTAATCCGATCAAATAATCCCATAACTTTGTTTTTCCTTGTCTGGTTTACGCTTTTTGTTGGACAGTTAGCTTTTTTACTTTTTAATAGCTACCTATTTCAATGTAATCTTTCCGGTTTGAATCAGTACCTTCTGACAACTCTTAATTTTTAAGATATCTCGAAACTGGGGTAATTAGCCGAACTTCAAGAGTCCTGAGTTTTGGGTAACTGCTGTTGAGGAGGCTGCCCTGTGTTCTGGTTCTCCTCAGTGAGGAGACTGTTGTGCTGTGTATTTTCTGCCTGGTTTAAAACCTGCACCTTCATTGCTGCCAATTCGGTATTTACATCATTAGTAGATTCCAAAGAAGTAAATTGTGTTTCCAAGTCGTCGCTACTGAGTTGAGCGATCGCTTCTGATTTAGCTTCTATTTGCAAAACTTTTTCTTCCATCCGCTCAAAGGCACTCAGACTGCTGGTTGTAGAAACTCCGCCGAGCATTTCCTGGAGGCGATAAGACGCTTCCGCAGAACGGGCGCGAGCAATATACATATCTTTTTTAGTTTTGGCCTCGCCAATTTTTAACTCTAGCGATCGCATATCCTTTTTTAGCCTACCTACGATCTCATTTTGCTGCTCTATCTGGGAAAAGAGGGCTGTACTGGTTTCTTTATAGGCTTGGCGCTTAGTCAAAGCTTCGCGTGCTAGAGGTTCGTTGCCTTGTTGCAGGGCTAATTGGGCGCGGCGATACCATTCTTCTGTTTGAGACTGAGCCGCCAGAGCCTGTCGTTCCGTGCGTTTTTGGGTAGCGATCGCTTGTGCGACACCCTGCCGCAACCGCACCAGATTTTCCTGCATCTCCAAGACAGCTTGCTCCAGAATCTTTTCTGGATCTTCTGCACCACCGATCAAACTATTGAGATTAGCGCGAATCACCCGCAAAATACGTTTGATTAATTCCATGTCGGCTCTCCATTCACGAATTAGCTAGGGCTATTTCATTCTCCCCTAGTCCGCCAGGGAATAAATTCCCCATCTCACAGCTAAAGTCGGTTTTAACCGACTATCAATAAGCTTTTGAGTCCGTTTTAACGCACTTGGACTATTAGCCCGAAAATTTATTTCCGAGCGGGTTATGCCAAGAATGAAATAGCCCTGACTACTCAGCACTCCTAACTCCTGTACAGACGCGATTAATCGCGTCTCTCCTAACTCCTAACTCAGCACTGTTATCTCATGGTATCGTAGAATTTTGCAACTCATGGCTGCTGAACTCGTGCGTTAATTCCCTTTGCCTGTAACAGTTGCATCTGTTGTTTTATTTGCGCTTTAGTCTTAAAAGCACCCAGATAAATCAATTCTTTGTTTGGTGATAAATAAGCATCGGGAACTAGTTGTCGTGCTGACGCTAAAGCCGCACCTTTATTGTCTATCACTATATGATAGAACCCATCTGTTCCTGGTTTGATTTCTGCATTCGGCTTTGGTGAGGTTGCGATTGGGTTGGGCGAGGTTTTTGCCGGTGAAGTGGGAGGCAAATTCAAAAGAGGTAAGGGCTGTACCGTCGGTACTGGTGCTAAGGCGATCGGATTTGTTGGCTTTAGGGCTGTGTTGGGAGTAGGCAATGCCGCTTGAGGATTTGCTCTTTTTTGGGGAACGACAGGATTAGGCACTACTGCGAGGGTTGGTTGGACTTTGGGTTGTAAGCCAACTACATCATTGGGATCTCTCACTTCAGGAAACTCTTGGGCAGCTAGATTGGGATACTTAGGTATAGAACTGCTTGGTGGCTGTATTTGAGGTTGGACATTACTCTCAACTTGCTCAGTATTTTCTGGTGCGGGAGAGGAGTTACCGTTAAACAACTTGCCTAAATTCCATTGTGAGAAGCTTTTAGGATTGAACACTACATAACCCAAGGTAAGACTCGCCACCAATAGCAGCAACATGGAGCCGATACCCAAAGGTGATAGCAGACTGTCGTTATAATTGCTTGGCTTCTTAGTTTCTGGTTGTTCTTCTTTCAGACTTCGCAGCAGTGCTTCACTAGATTCCAAATAGTCATCTGGATGCTTAGGGGTATCATCTGACTGCAAGAGATTTTCGCTTTTAGTATCTTTAACGACAACTGGCACAATGCTGCTACTTAAGTTGAGCGGGGGTGATGGAAGTTGAGTTTGTGTTTTAGCAAAATCTGAGATCGAGGGCACATTGAGATTATTTACTTCTTCAGTATTTGCCGTAGCTGGCGCTGAGTTCATTTCAGGATTCACAGCTACAGATGTGGGTGCTACGTCAATTTTTGCCATAGCTGGCGTTCCCTGATGATTCACGGGTACAGATACAGACGGCACGTTGGTTTTAATTTCCGTTACTGATGACTGAGTTGTGCCCGATATTGTATGAATGGCAGTCAAAGGCTGGGGTTGACTGCTCATGTAACTTGAAATACGGGCATGGTTCGATGACATCAAACCAGTTCGCGTGCGTCGGTATCGAGCTAACTCTTGATCTAGCGGCACCTCTAAACTCGCTAGTGCTGCTGCAAGTGCTGGTTTCAACCCAGGTGTTTTAGACGATTGAGTACCGGAATCATTCAGGGGGTTTTGAGTCATTGTCTCTGTGCCTCAAACGTAAACTGCTGGAATTAACTTTAGATATATTTGTGACAATAGTAACGGAAATTATAAAGACTGGGCATGGGGCATTGGGCATTGGTTATTCTCCTCATCTCCCTCATCTCCCTCATCTCCCTCATCTCCCTCATCTCCCTCATCTCCCTCATCTCCCTCATCTCCCTCATCTCCCTCATCTCCCTCATCTCCCCC
>NZ_JBALBY010000068.1:0-61027 GCF_036919575.1 Nostoc sp.
TTGGTTTTCACAAAGGACAAAGGACAAATGACAATTGACTAATGACCATTTATAGTCATTGGTTTTCACAAAGGACAAATGACAATTGACTAATGACCATTTATAGTCATTGGTTTTCACAAAGGACAAAGGACAAATGACAATTGACTAATGACCATTTATAGTCATTGGTTTTCACAAAGGACAAATGACAATTGACTAATGGCCATTTATTAAGCCGTGGCTTCTATGGCTTCATCATCTTCCCGATCTTCTGGATCTACCTGTCTCAGACGAATGTGCTTTTTGCCTAAAGTGATCAGAAACTCATCTCCTGGTTTCAGATTCATCTGTTTTGTATAAGCTGAACCTATAAGTAAGTTACCATTCGATTGCACACTAATTCTATAGCTAGCACTACGACCACCACGCCCATTAGCGCTGGGTGTACTGTCCAACTGAATGCCTTCGGCATCAATTAGGGCATTTAAGAACTTCATCATATTGACGCGCTCTATACCGTTTTTGGTAATGGTATAGTAGCCGCACTTTTTGGCTTTGTCTTCTTTGCTCTCACTCTCTAGCTCTTTGACTTTTTTGAGCAGTTCATCACCGAGTAGGGGTTCAATTTTTTTCAGTTTAGGCATCAACTTAGGTCGAAAACGAATGTTTGAAGTGTTGGAATCGATTTTATTTTAGCTGAGGTTGAGCTAATAGGAACATAATCCTTTAGTTTTTATCTCAACCTAGCCAAGTATATTACACTCATCGGCACAATTGTTATGTGATTAACAATATTTCCAACACAATCTATTTTAGAGAATGCTGGCAATGCTGATAACTATATATATAGTTTGTGAATCACTGCTAGACTATAACAAGTTTTAAGTTTTCTAAACTAACGCTCAAAAGGTTGTCTCGTTGCTGAGGATGATAACTGAGTCACGGAATGATAAGCAAAACTGATCCTTAGTCATTGGTCATTAATCATTGGTTATTTACAAAGGACAGAGGACAAAGGACAAACAACAAAGCTTGCCAAAATGAAACTAACTACCAGAGGACACTATAGTGTAAAGGCGTTGCTAGATTTAAGTTTACAGCCAAGATATGGCCCTGTATCTGTGAGAGCGATCGCCAAACGCCAAGATATCCCAGCTCCTTACCTCGAAAAACTACTAATAGAAATGCGTCGTGCGTCTTTAGTGAAATCAATTCGTGGTAGCATCGGCGGATACCAATTGGCAAGAGAGCCTGCACAAATATCTATAGGACAAATTTTAGAAGCAGTTGGCGAGACTAGCCATTTACCCCATCACACCCCAGCACCTGCACAAGCTGAAGATTGGGTAACATTTAGCCTTTGGCAGAGACTCAACCAAAAGCTCAAAGAAGCTTTGTACAGTATTACTCTGGCAGACCTTTATTACGATGCTCGTAGTTGGCAAGCTTCTCTTGGGGAAGAAGCTAGTTTTGTGGTTTAGTCAATGGTCAATCGATTTTGGATTTTGGATTTTGGATTTTGGATTTGTTTCACCCACAAGGGGTGAAAGCGCGTAACGGAACGTTAGGCCAGCATGAACCAAAAAAAATCTAAAATCGGCAATTTAAAATCCAAAATTGGCACGGTCAATATTTGGGCTATTGACCATTGACTTTTGACCCTTGACTCGTAACTTATGACTAATAGCATCTATATCTTAATAATTGCGGCACTTTTAGATTATTTAATTGGCGACCCTTGGGATTGGCCTCATCCAGTACAAGTTATGGGGTGGGTAATTTCTCGCCTGACCAAATTTTTTCTTCAATTGTGTCAAAATTCTCTAACACAACGCCTAGCTGGAATTCTACTAGGCATTATTTTAATAATTGGTAGCGGTCTTGTTGGCTTCTGGGTTATTCAAATTGCCAGATGGGTTCATCCGTTGTTGGGAATTGCAATGGAAAGTATTCTTTTGGCTAGTTGTTTTGCTGGCAGAAGTTTGCGAACAGCAGCAATGGCTGTTTTACAACCTTTAATAGTGGGAGATTTGGAAAATGCTCGGAAGATTTTAAGTAATTACGTTGGTCGAGATACCCAAAACCTCTCACAAGCAGAAATTTTCCGAGCCGTTTTAGAAACGGTTGCAGAAAATGCCACTGATGGGGTAATGGCTCCGCTTTTTTATGCAATTGTTGGTGTATTTGTGCCAGTTGTGGGGCCAACTCCCTTGGCTTTAGCATATAAAGCCAGCAGTACCCTTGATTCAATGGTGGGCTACCGAGAAGCACCCTATACTTATTTCGGATGGTTCTGTGCGCGCTTGGAAGATTATTTGACTTGGCTACCTTGTCGGTTAACAGTTGTGACTTTGGCGCTGTTATCGGGTAAACCGATGCACGTTTGGCGAATTTGTCGTCGGGATGCAATTAATGATCCTAGTCCCAATTCTGGCTGGAGTGAGTGCGCTTATGCTGCTTTTTTGGGTGTGCAGCTGGGGGGTATAAATTGGTATCGCGGGGTAGCGAAGTACAAACCACTGCTAGGAGATGCTATTTATCCCATTACTGCAACTTCTATTCAGAATGCTTTGCAGCTGACTCGATATTGTTTTTTGGTATGGTTAGGAATAGCGATCGCTATATTCTTAATACTTCCAAAATAGGGAGTAGGGAGTAGGGAATAGGGAGTAGGGAAGTGATTAAGATTCTCATGTTCCCCACTCCCCACTCCCCACTCCCCACTCCCCACTCCCCCAATTTCTAATATCATTCATCATTCAGGGGTATCAGTCTATAGCTATGTCTGCCAAAGTAGTTGAAATTCTCTCATCCGAAGAAATCCGTCGTACCTTGACTCGCCTTGCTTCTCAAATTGTGGAAAGGACGCGTGATTTGTCTCAATTAGTGCTTCTCGGTATTTATACCAGGGGTGTATTATTAGCCGAATTGTTGGCGCGTCAGATTGAGACGCTTGAAGGTGTAACCGTTTCGGTGGGTGCTTTGGATATTACATTTTATCGAGATGACCTCGACCAAATTGGGTTGCGAACTCCAGCGAAAACCAACATTCCTTTTGACCTGACAGGGAAAACGGTTGTACTCGTAGATGATGTGATTTTCAAAGGACGGACTATTCGCGCTGCTTTGAATGCTGTAAACGAGTACGGTAGACCAGAAGTGGTTCGTTTAGCTGTGTTGGTAGACAGAGGCCATCGAGAATTACCAATTCACCCAGATTTTATTGGCAAGCAGTTGCCTACTGCTAAAGAAGAAATTGTCAAAGTTTACTTACAAAATTGCGATGGACGAGATGCAGTGGAGTTGATTAGTCATTAGTCATTAGTCATTTGTCATTTGTCATTTGAAGTTGGGAGTTGGGAGTTGGGAGGCTGAACTATAGCGCTTCTGGTTGGGTTTCGAGTTCTGAACACGAAGTTCCGAGTTCTGAACACCAAGTTTCCAGTTCTGAATACCAAGTTTCGAGTTCAAAGGTCGGAGTTCCGAGTTCAGAGGTCGGAGTTTCGAGTTCAAAGGTCGGAGTTTCGAGTTCAGAGGTCGGAGTTCGGAGTTCAAAGGTCGGAGTTCGGAGTTCAAAGGTTAAAGTTCCGAGTTCAGAGGTCAAAAACTTAACTATAGCGCTTCTTGGTTGAGTAGGTACTGAACCCCACCCCCAACCCCCTCCCCGCAAGCGAGGAGGGGGCTATGATGTACCTTATCTGATTAGGAAACGCTATACGATCGCTACACCAATACTAAAACATGGCTGAATCAGCAGTTATTTTTATAAGCTAAGGGCTTAATACCAAATGCTAAGAAGAACTACACTGCGATTAAGGAGCAATGATCGTGCCAATCAAACCCGACGACCACGAACCTTGGTACAACCGGGGTGTTGCGCTATTTAATTTGGGAAGATTAGAAGAAGCGATCGCCTCTTATGACCAAGCCCTCAAAATCAAACCCGACGACCACCAAGCTTGGTACAACCGGAGCCTTGCACTATTTAATTTGGGAAGATTAGAAGAAGTGATCGCCTCTTGTGACCAAGCCCTCAAAATCAAAGCCGACGAATACTATCCTTGGAACAACCGGGACGATGCGCTGGTAAGTTTGGGAAAATCAGAAGAAGCGATCGCCTCTTATGACCAAGCTCTCAAAATTAAACCCGATAAGCACAATGCTTGGTACAACCGGGGCATTGCGCTAGTTAATTTGGCAAGATTAGAAGAAGCGATCGCCTCTTACGAGCAAGCCATCAAAATTAAACCCGATAAGAACAATGCTTGGTACAACAAAGCTTGCTGTTATGGTTTGCTAAGGAATATTGATTTGGCAATAGAGAATTTGCAACAAGCTATCAATCTAAATCCTGAATGGCGAGACATAGCAAAAACTGATCCTGATTTTGACAATATTCGAGAATATCAGCGGTTTCAAGATTTGATTAGTCGTTAGTCATTGGGCATTGGTTAGTAGTTAATCTACCGCAAAATTGGGCTACCATGATGATGAACTAAATACCATTTGCCACCAAGAAACTGAAATATATTTGTAGCTGTTGATTGTGCTTCAAGTCTTCTCCCACCTACCACTTGAAACACATTTTCTCTCAACACAACGTAGGCGATATTATCACTTACTTCTGTAGCAATTATATCTGTGTTAACTTCGATATAAGCGGTATTTTTAAATATCTGTTCCCAAGAAGTGCGAATCTCCTTCCAACCTCGCAGTATATTACTTCCAGGATGAATACAAAAACTACCAGCTCCTTGTGACCATACTGCACTCATTGTCTCAATATCTTTTCTTTCAAAAGCTCGATAAAAAGCTGCATTAGCCGCTAAGACTTCATCTTTCGTCATAGGTAATCAAATATTTAAAGTTAGGAGTTAGGAGTGGGAGCAATACGGTTCGGATAAGAGTTGATCCCCCCAACCCCCCGATAAATTGGGGGGCTAATAATGGCTCTATTTCCCCCTTTTTAAGGGGGACTAAGGGGGATCTCTAAGGACTATGCACCTTAACCGAACCGTATTGGGAGTGGGAGTTTCAATCGATTCTCCTGTCGGAGATGCTGCGCGTAGCGTGGTTTATCCGTAGAAGTACGGCTGAAGCTCGTATCGACGCTCGATAGTGTCCCTTGCGTTTCTGCTAGAGAACTGACTATTCACGGTATGTAGAAAACCTCTCTCTAAATCTCTCTCCTAAAAGGAGAGAGACTTTGAATTTTCCCCCTCCTTCCCGCGATGGGAAGGTTAGGGGGTTAGGTTTTTCGTGGGGTTTTCCACATAACGTGAAAAGTCAGGGTAGAGAAGTGTTAGCGATGTAGGAGCGGTTTGGAATTCTTCTTCGCAAGAGTATTTCCTTGCAGTCTTTATAACGAGATTTACGCCAATTTTAACTAGTTCCGTGGGTTTAAGTCCCCCGGTTCTATAACCGGTAAGTTTTGTGTTGGGGTAAAATCCTCATTACAAAACTTAATTACGAATTACGAATTACGAATTATTTTAATGGGTTCCCAATTTTCTCGCTGATCCTGGTTGCGGTTATAGCTAAGGTAAAAGGTAAAAGAGAGAATTTTTTACTTTTAGCTTCCTAGCCTCTGTGAATAACTTGACGACAAACAAACTATCTACACCCCAGTTGTTTAAAGGCATTGCGCTATTTACACCTGGAGGGGATTTAATTTATTGCATCGATCCTAGCAAGCAAGGTCGATGGCACTTGCATTTATGCTCGGCTTTGCAAGAAATCCTAGATTTGCCAGAGCCGCCGCACTTTTTAGTGCCTTGTTATACTGCGACTATTGACCACTGGTTAGATCCGCGCACTCAACAAGTGCGAACTTTTGCTGAAGCTTATCCGGCTGTAATTAGACATCAAACTTTGCTTAATTCCATTTTTGGCACAGGGGAGTTAGTATGGCAAGCAGCTCCCTGGCAGGAAGGTTTGTGCGATCGCATGGTGTTAACAACTTATCGTTCGTCATTCCCGCAGCTTTGGGAGGATCACGATTTAATTGTCCGTCTAGACCTTTCTGAACCTGTGCCAAAATACCACCAACCAGTAATAGTACAAAAAAAGGAAGCGATCGCACAAGGTTATGTTCTGCGCTTGTTTGTTGCAGGACATAGCAGTACTACTGAACGCATCCTTCAGAATCTACATGAATTGTTAGAGCGATCGCTCGGACATCCTTATACTCTGAAAGTGATTGATGTTTTAACTCATCCAGAACAAGCAGAACTCAATCAGGTTTCTGCAACTCCTACCCTTGTCAAAGTTTGGCCTCACCCAATTCGGCGAATCGTTGGAGAGTTGGATCATGTAGAAAAGATTTTACAGATGTTAGCTGCTAAGGAAAAATTTTAAGTAATCAGACTAGTTTTTTTGCCAAGTGCGCGAATGGGTTGGTGTTGGTGAAGGGGTGACTGATGACTGAGCTTCGGTGATAGTTGTCAAGAAACAGAGAAGTAAAGTTTCCACAGTGGGGGATTGCGATCGTGGATGGGGAACTGGTTAATTGGAATCAGTAGCAGGTGCGAGCAAGAAGTTGCTTCTTTCAGTACTTCTTCTTTGACTACGCTTGCTTTATTATTCTTCAATTGATGTTTTTTGGTTCGAGAAACTTGCTAACTCGGTTGCCAAAGTCTCTTCTAATATATCTATAATTGCGTGCGGGTCAGTAGGGGACTTCATCATTTCAGCCTCCGGATCAGAGCGATTTTTGACATTAGGAATATCATGGCGTAATTCCTCAACCAAACCGATGAGTTTAGCGATTTTCTGCTCAGAGAGCAGGTTGAGTTGAAGACTAAGCTGCGCCCGTTGCTCTGCTAACTTTTCTTGTCGCTCTTGTTTAATCAACACCCCTGTTGTCACCAACAATGAACCCGCAGTCAGTGAAAATTGTAACCAAGGAAATGGAACAGGATCAAATCTTGGTATGGCTAAACGTCGTGGCAAAATATTGGGTGTTACCCACAGAATAATCCCAAGCAAGATGCTATATAGGAATGCAGGACGACCAAAAAAGCCAGTTACCGTTTCTACAACCCTCTGGTGTTGTGGTATGTCTTTTTCGTGACGTTTGTGCAATGCGATTATTGTCTCAATATTTTTACTAATAGATTCTGGTAATGGGGCAGTGGGCAGAATGTTTTGACGATGTGTTTGACACGATACTTGCGGTGAATCGCTTGGATTTGATTTCTTGTTGGTTTGCATTGGTAGTCTGACTTGATAAATAGGGTAGAACTTCCGATTTCAAATCCTTAATAGCGAAGCTTCCCTAATGGGAAACACTATTATCACTGTGGGGGACGGTGCTAATGATTTAGGGTAACTTAAGTAAGTTATCTTTGCAATCTGTAAAATTAACCACTAGATTATCACGTTGCCGTATACGTCCAGTTTTTTGAATATATTCCTGATTTGCGGTAATCAACTAAAATTCCTATTCAAGATTGAAATAAGCGATAAAATGCATAAATATAGGGGATTGCTAATTAGTGAAATCCAGTGTTTTGGTCTACAAACCAGATAAAATGCCTTTTTCATTACTGACTCCTAACTCCTGCTGTAATTGGGGACTTTATGGCAATTTCGTTAAACTATAAAAACTGTCAGAACGTATCTGACTGCCATTTCGCCAAACTTCCACTTTTTTAGAGCTAACTAAATAATAAAAACTACCATTATCTGCTCGATATCTGCCTTTACCAATATTCAAAGCTGCTATTTTTATAGGCTTGCTTGGGTCTTGCTTCAACTGCCCAATATAAAATAACTGACCATTCTCTTCACAGACTTTTACACGAATACTTGCAGTCTCACCCTCAATGATGGTAACTCCATTGCATTTAATATCAGTGTTAACAGGTGCAAAATCTATGGGAATTGGCTGTGAAAGTGAAACTTGCTGTGCTACTGGAGGTGGCGAGACTGGGCGGTTCGGGTTATCCACTTGCTGAACTGTAGAACCAGAACCAACACTTGCAGTTAAGGATGTCAACAGACGAAGGGGGTCAACTGCTATTAGACCATTTGGATGAACTTCAAAATGCAGATGAGGGGCTGTACTATTGCCTGTAGATCCCATCTCGGCAATAATTTGACCTTGAATGACCTGTTGACCTTTGCTCACCAACAAACGGCGATTGTGACCATAAACAGTAAGGCTACCGTCGAGATGTTTAATAGTTATGGCATTGCCTAATCCCCAATCATCCCAACCTGCTTTTACAACTATGCCGGATGCAGCAGCAACAATCGGAGTTCCAGCTGCCCCTGCAATATCAATTCCTTCATGTTGATATTTGCGGAAGCCTTGAGAGATAAACCCTTGAGTCGGCCAGATTAAGTTAGAAGCAGGGATAGGAGTTTGCTCAATTGGGGAATCGCCTGCTAACTGTGTTAGAGCGGATGTACTTGTACTTAATACGACGGTTAAAGATATTAACCCAATTAGTCCATAAGTACGGTATCGATAAACGGTAACTTTTTTCATCAGGTGTAAGCCGATTAAAACAATAATTCAGATAGTTTCTGATTATTTTTTGTTTCAAGCTTACTCGGTATATATCAGGAAATTAAATTGATAAATAAGTCTTTAACCGGACACGATATAATATCTGCCCCGTATGCCAGCCACCGACGCATCGAACGGCGGCATACGTTTATCGAACAGAATTCAGGAGTCAGGAGTCAGAATTCAGAAGGAATTTTGACCGAAAAAGCGGATGAATAACCGGCGTTTTTGCACCCACACCAAATTTACGATTTGGTGGTGCAACAATTCAGTGGTGGTCACTGAGCTTGCCTGCCCTGAGCCTGCGCCGAAGGGTCGAAGTGCGGGTCCCAATCCCCGACTGAAAGATTGCTGAATTCTGGATTCTGCATTCTTCTTCAATATAATTTTTCCCTTCTGGTTCAGACCTTAGTGTAATTATCGATTACTTTTGCTAACTCTGGAACTGCTTCTTCTACGTGCTTTTTAGCGGAACCGCGAAGTTTTTCATAGGTTCCTCGGACGATTTGGCGCTTTGCGTTCTTGACTCTCGCATCGGTGACACCCAGTAGCGCGTCTGCCGTATGAGTGCGATTCGCACTCAGGTGTTCAATTGGATCGCCTTTCTCTACGCCTTGACTCCAGATGGGATCAAGTGCTGTGAAGCACTGCGGCAATATCTGCTCAACCACGTAGGGGATATACCCTGGCTTGACCCCTTTCAGGGCGGCGAAGGCAGTTTTTAAAGCGATGCCGCTCATACCTGACTTGGATGCAAGCTGTCCTTCTATCATGTTGCAACAGTCATCTATGACCATAGCCTTTTTGGTCGGGTTCAAAAGTCCGTCGCTAAGTCCCATTTCACTTTTCCTTATCTAAGTACTTAATTTCTATTCGACTGATTTTTTCAGTAAGCAGGAAATTACAGAAAATGGTATCAGACTTAGAGGATGTTATTTATGAACATCAGGCGATCGCCTAAGCTAATCTCAAAGAGACTACCTCGCCCGTGGCCTCTCACCAGGGAATTTGCGATCGCTCTTGGACAACTCGCTGATAAACTTGTTCAGTGTGCTTGGCTAATTTCGGCCAGCTAAAGCGCCGCTCTAAATCCTCATAAGCATTATCCACCAGCCATTGCCGATAACCTGGATTTTTCAACACTTCCAAAATTCCCCAAGCTAAAGAATCGGGATTGTTCACCCAAGTCACAATGCCTGTTTTGGTATGTTGCACCACTTCAGGAAAACCACCAGTATCAGAAACTACCACAGGAACACGAGAAGCAAAGCTTTCTAAAGCCACAATTCCAAAGGGTTCGTAAAAACTAGGAAAAACGGCACAGTCAGCGACAGTTTGGAATTTATCTAAGTATTCATCGGAAACAAAACCTGTAAAATAGCAATGATGCCAAATTCCCAAATTCCAGGCTTGGCGCTTGAGATGGTCAGTATTGCCGCCACCAACGATTACAAATTTAACCTTACCTCCCATTTGAGAAAGTATTTTGGGTGCGGCATTGAGTAATACAGGTATACCCTTTTCGTAGGTCATGCGACCGAGGTAGTAAACGATTTTCTCGTCGTCTGTGGCAAATTGGCGGCGAAAATCCTGAGCATGAAAATCTACGTGATGCTGTTTCTTTTCGGCTCGGATACCGTTATAAATGACATCGATTTTGTTCCAAGGACTGTGTAGCGCTCGTTCTACTTCTTGGCGCATATAGTCGCTACAAACGATAATCCGCCAAGCGTTGTAAGCCAGCAAGATTTCTTTGCCATTTATATAGCCTTGAATGTCTGTGTGAATACCGTTGTAGCGCCCGTATTCTGTGGCGTGAATTGTGGCAATTAGTGGTATTTTAAAATTATGCTTGAGAGCGATCGCGGCATCTCCGACTAACCAATCATGGGCATGAATTAAATCAAAAGACCCTTCCTCTAAAATCAACTTACCACCATGATCTCCCATACTCAGGTTGAGATTGACTACCCAGTGGAAAAAGTCGTTACTATGTCCGACTGGCACCCGATGCACCTTTACTCCTTCAACTACTTCATACATCGATGCCTGACCAAACTCCGCCGTAATCAGGTGGACTTCATGCCCTAGCTTTACCAGTTCCGGGTATAACTCCGCTACATGCCGTGCAATTCCCCCAACAATCCTTGGTGGAAACTCCCAACTCAGTACCAATATCTTCATCTACTAGACTCCCCGACACTTTGCAAATATCTAAAAAACTACATTTATCTAAAATTTTTAGATTTTTTAACAGTGATTTTGTTAAAGTTTATCAAAGGTTATCAACTGTTGGACAAGTTGCGGACTAATATAAGCTTCTTTTGCAGTGGTATTAACGAAGTTTGGGGGTTTAATTCCCCAGCAAGACAGGCAGCACGTTTTGTGTCAGGGTGAAATCCCCCGAAGTAATGCGAGTCGGAAACCGTCCCCACAAACTTCTCTTCGTCACAAAAGTTAATTAGGAATTACGAATTACGAATTACGAATTATTTTAAGGGATAGAAACTGTGAGATAATTTCTACCCAGAACTAGACAAGTCTTACGAAATTGGTAGAGAATAGATTGTATCTTCATTGGTACAATCTATGGAAAATCAAGAAGTGACTATATTTGGAGATATATTAGAGAATTGACACTCCCCGCTCTAAAGAGACGGGGATTCTTAATCGAATAATTGCAAACACAATTGCTCGGCCAATATCCGGTTTTCAGGCAATGCCTTAGATATCCGGTTCCCCGCCTGATGCCGTTTGCCATTACTGGCGGCATCGTTGCATAAAAGGGCGTTACTTTCTCCCAGTCCAGGAGTAGGCACTAACGATTGGTGCGTCGGCTTTTTACGTCTGTTGCTGACGAATATCAAATTAGCTCTACGCAAAGTTGTTCGACTTGCTTGAGTATCAGCATGGTCAATATGCCCACACTCCTGGCACACAAATTTCTCACCATCTCGATTCAATTTGCTGACATGATGGCAAGCTGAACATTCTTGGGACGTGTGCCTTGGATTAACTGCAAGGACTGGCTTGCCAGATTTTGCTGCCAACCAATCAATTTTAGAAAATGTGTCGCCCCAACTAGCATCAGAGATAGATCGGTTTAATCCACGCTTTGCCGATTGACCATTGGGCATAAATCGACCTTTAATGCGGCGTGGCTTGCAGCGTAATTTCATCGCCGCAATATTTAAGTCTTCTCTAACAACTGCATCAGCTGTATTAACTACAATATTTGCTGCTTTCCACTGATAATCATTACGTTTATCTGCAATCTTTTTATGAAGTTTTGCAACCTCAATTCCAGCTTTTCTCCGATTGTTGGAACCTTTGATTTTACGATTAACTCGCCGTTGCCTAATTCGTAGCTGACGGCGAGTTTTCTTATTTGTCGCAAATCTGGGATTTTCAACAAAAGAGCCGTCAGATAGTGCAATGAGTTTGTTAATCCCCATATCAACGCCAACCCCAGTTGCAATATCAGCAATCGGCGTAACTTCTGGCAGGGATTCTGGTAGATTTAGCAACACGCTCATGTACCACCCGTCTGCCTCTCTCATCACCGTAATAGTTCTGATATCAGTATCAGGGGGGATAGTTCGACTATCCAAATATCGCATATCCCCTATACCGGGGAGATAGACATGAGAATAACAACGCTTTTTCTTAGATGTGCGGCTGACTGTTAACTTTGCGGCTCCCGGTTTGTACTGAAAACTATTAAAGTTTGAGGCTTTACGAAAGGCTGGGAAACCTCGCTTGTGCTGGAAGAATCCAAGATTTGCAGCATCTAATTTGGCTAGGTTCCCTTGCAATACCCCTGAATAAATTCTTGAATAATTTGAGTTTTCACTTCTCAGTTCTGTTGTTCTGGCAGACTGAACGCCGCTAACAGTTAACCACTTTCCATCCTGTTTGGTTAACGTATTAGATGACATCACCCCATGCTTAACTACAGGACTTGTCAGGGGACAGAATGAACCGTACTCAATATGACTTTGAATATCGCAGAACGCACCATAACTGTACATTACGGGCTGATCTGAATGCTGGTTGTTTGATTCAAAACCCCGACGACGTTCTGCCAAACAATAATTCCGATGTTTCCGCTTTCTTTACAAGCCACTCACTCATCAGAGCATTCTGCCCAATGTTTGGTTGTAGTTTGTAGTTCCAGCGTACTTGCATCACTAAAATAAAATGGTTTTACCGTCTTATAGTACCATTATCTATGTAGACAATCAATAGTCATCTACATGAAATCTGTATATAATCATTACAATCACTGCTTAGGGTTAGCAACTGTTCACTTGGTCTGGATACCATGTAGACGTAGGAGAGTATTTGCCAACAAGGAGGATTTGAAGCTTCGTTGTATTCAAATTCTTCAGTCTGTTGCCAACGATAAGAAGTGGGTGATTAAGGCTTTAGAAATTGCACCAGATCATATACATCTATTAGTGGAGTACGACCCGCATCATTCAATCGCTCAGGTGGTCAAGGCTTTCAAAGGTCGCTCATCAAGATATTTAAGACAAGAGTTCCCAGAACTAATGAGACTACCTTCTCTTTGGACGCACTCTTATATGTTTGACACGACTGGTAAAATTAGTACTCAAAGAGTTTTGGAGTATATCAATGACCCTCATCATGGCTGAATAAATTCAGCCGTTCGCTTATATCCCCCGGTTTATTCCGGGGGCTTTACGCATCACACTCGTAAGTTTAATAGAGCGGCTTGCTCACTCTGCTTTCATCTTTAACCAGCCAAATATCTGTTCAACTGTCAACTCTAAATCAACACCATCTAGAACAGTCAAACTATCTTCTCTATGACAAAATTCTGGTTGTTGATGTGGTTTGAATACAAGAACTGAGCGGTCATCAGGATCAATTAACCATCCCAACTGACAACCATATTTTAGGCAATGTAAAATATTGCTTGTAACTCGATTGGAACTCTGATTTGGAGAAATAATTTCAATTGTCCAGTTCGGAGCAATTAGCACATCATCTACAGGTTCTCCGTTATGGTCAAACTCAATTTGTTGCCAACGAATAACCGCCACATCTGGAACAATTGAACGACCACCAAAAGTACAACGCAACTCTGGAAAAGCATAAGCGATTTGCCTTTTCTCTGTGACTTCATTAATCCCATTAATCAACTTAGCTTGAAGTCGGGAGTGGCGGGTTTTCGGCATTGGTTTCTGGATAATCTCACCATCAATATAAATACTTGCAGGCTTTGTTTCTGGTAACTTCAGAAACTCCTCTAAGCTTAGGAATGCAGATTTTGCAACACTCATGACTTCTGCCACTCCGAAAGTACTAGATCGAGTTTATCAACGTTCGGCACTGGCTGGATACAACAAGGCGATCGCCTCTATAGGAATCCAATTTGTTAAGCGTTGCTCACCCACTCCAACGAGGGTTTGCGCTGCGACTTTACACAATCCTGTAAATAAAGGTTGATCAGGCTCTGATAGGAAATACCAGTTTCTTCAGCAAGAACTTTGAAGTAATCTACGACATCCTCCTCAAGTCGAATTGTCACTTGCTTCTTAAGCTTTTTAATATACGGATTCTTGACAGATTGAGAAAAATCATACTCTTCTTTCATGAGAAAAAACTCTGATATTGTTGATGCTCTCGCTTAGTAGCTTTACGAGCCGAGATGATGCGGATAACCTCCTCACTTTCCTGATACAGATGACACACCAGCAACAAGCGTAGTGAATCACTCATTCCCAAGATTATGTAACGATCCTCTTCTAAAGAATGCTCAGGGTCGTAGAGTAAGCGGGCATTCTCGTCATAGAAGACGGTTTCTGCTTCATTGAATGATACACCGTGCTTTTGCTCATTAGACCTAGCCTTTCGCTCATCCCACTCAAATCTCAACTCGCTCATACTTACAGTGTAATTACAATGTATATCATAAGCAAGTTGAGTGGACTGAAAAATGGAAATTTTCCAATGCTCACTCAAAGCTCAACTTTGTCGCGGAGAATACAGCAATTTTGTCTACGATTTGATGAGTGTTCTATTGGAAGAATTCCCAAACGTGATGCCTAAGCTCTCAATTCATCGGGGAAAATCCGCGCGATCGCTAATCTTGAACAAGCTGAATTCTTCTTATGACTTAGATCCGATCGCACCCCGCCTATAGGAATCTGGGAAAATTGAGTTGATGAAGCAACTTGCTACCCAAGTTGCGACGCCGAATAGCCCGCACTTCGACAAAGCTCAGTGACCATCGTAGACATCGCCTAAAACCAGCTTTTGGTAAAGAATTGTAATCTAAAATCCCAAATCGAAAACCCAAAATTCTTATGAGTCCCTGACTACGGTAGTCTAGATGAGAGTGAATTTATCGCCTCGTTTGATATATTGTTTTATGACTTCAGTAGTTTCTAGTCCCCCACGCACTATTCGGATTGGTTCACGCAAAAGCCAACTTGCTCTGGTTCAGACCTACTGGGTACAAGAGCAACTCCAGAAAAGCTTTCCTGATATCACTTTTGAAGTCCATACCATGTCTACCCAAGGCGATAAAATCTTGGATGTTGCATTAGCTAAGATTGGCGATAAAGGACTTTTTACTAAAGAACTTGAAGTCGGAATGCTCAATCAGGAGATTGACTTCGCGGTTCATTCCCTCAAGGATCTGCCGACTCACTTACCAGAAGGGTTAACATTAGCAGCAATTACTGAACGGGAAAACCCAGCAGATGCATTAGTTGTGCATGAAAAGCACAAAGATAAACAAATCGATACATTGCCAGAAGGTGCGGTAATTGGTACATCTTCGCTGCGGCGGTTAGCACAGTTACGCCACCACTTCCCCCACTTTACATTTAAAGATGTCCGGGGAAACTTGATTACACGGTTAGCAAAACTGGATGCAGGCGAATACGATGCCCTAATTTTAGCAGCAGCAGGGTTAGAAAGATTGGGAATGAGCGAGCGCATTCATCAAGTTTTACCTAAAGAAATCTCCCTCCACGCCGTTGGACAAGGAGCTTTAGGGATAGAATGCCGTGCTGATGATAGTGAATTGCTATCTCTACTCAAAGCGATCGAACATCCCCAAACGCGCGATCGCTGTCTCGCCGAACGATCTTTTCTACGCTCTCTAGAGGGCGGATGTCAAGTACCTATTGGTGTAAATACAGAAATATCTGGTGAAAATTTGACCTTAACAGGGATAGTTGCCAGTGTAGATGGTCAAAAGTTCGTAAAAGATACCGTCACTGGAATTGCCAACAACGCGGAAGCATTAGGCATAGAACTAGCAGAATTGTTGCGACAACAGGGAGCGCAAGAAATTTTGTCAGAAATTTTTGCGGTGATTCAGCGCGGTTCCTAAGCAATTAGGCAAGCCGATGTGATTAGATAAGAATTGATCGCCGTTGCACTAAAAATGTGCGGCAATTTTGGATTTTGGATTTTGGATTAAAAGAATTTTTTGGTTGATGCCCCGTCCCTTGTGGGCAGAGTCAATCTAAAAGACGCTTGCGGACTCGCTCTTTGTGGCGCTATCGGCAATCTAAAATCCGAAATCGTTTGAGAATATAGACTCAGGGAAGCAAAAATTACCATGCGGATTCTATTTGTTGCAGCAGAGGCAGCACCCATTGCCAAAGTAGGAGGAATGGGTGATGTTGTCGGGGCATTACCCAAATTCTTGAGAGAAATGGGGCATGATGTGCGGATATTCTTGCCTTACTATGGCTTCCTGCCAGACAAAATGGAAATTCCTAAAGAACCCATCTGGCGAGGATCTGCCATGTTCCAGGAATTTGCTGTTTATGAAAGCATTCTGCCTGGTACTGATGTTCCCTTGTACTTATTTGGACATCCCGCCTTCCTACCCCGCCACATTTATTCTGGAGAAGGTGAAGACTGGCGGTTCACCTTGTTTGCGAATGGTGCAGCCGAGTTTGCCTGGAATTACTGGAAACCAGAAATTATCCACTGTCACGATTGGCATACGGGGATGATTCCCGTGTGGATGCACCAAGATCCTGATATCAGCACAGTATTTACCATTCATAATCTGGCTTATCAAGGGCCGTGGCGTTGGTATTTAGAGAAAATTACTTGGTGTCCCTGGTATATGCAAGGACACAATGTAATGGCGGCGGCGGTGCAATTTGCCGATAAGGTAAATACAGTTTCGCCGACTTATGCGGAGCAAATCAAGACACCAACTTATGGCGAAACATTAGAAGGTTTGCTGTCCTTCATTAGCGGTAAATTATCTGGGATTATTAACGGTATTGATACTGAGGTTTATAACCCAGAAAATGACAAATACATTGCTCAAACTTTTACTGCTGATACTTTAGAAAAACGCAAAGCCAACAAAATTGCTTTGCAACAAGAAATAGGGTTAGAAGTCAATTCCAAAGCCTTTTTAATTGGGATTGTTACCCGATTAGTGGAACAAAAAGGCATTGATTTGATATTACAAATCCTCGATCGCTTCCTTTCTTATACAGATGCACAGTTTGTGCTGTTAGGGACAGGCGATCGCTACTATGAAACTCAGATGTGGCAATTAGCATCCCGCTTTCCCGGACGCATGGCAACTTACTTACTATATAACGATGCCCTGTCTCGCCGGATCTACGCTGGTACTGATGCCTTCTTAATGCCTAGTCGTTTTGAACCTTGCGGTATTAGTCAAATGATGGCTTTGCGTTATGGTTCTGTACCGATTGTTCGCCGCACAGGTGGATTAGTTGACACCGTAACCCATCATGATCCCGAAAATGCCGCAGGTACTGGTTATTGCTTTGACCGCTATGAACCGCTAGACCTTTTTACCTGTATGATCCGGGCTTGGGAAGGCTTCCGTTTCAAACCGCAATGGCAAGAACTACAAAAACGCGGCATGAGTCAAGATTTTAGTTGGTATCAATCTGCCAAGCAGTACGTGAAGTTGTATAGATCAATTTACGGTTTGCCAGAAGAAGAGGAGACACCAGAACCAGAGTTAGTTTTAAACGAAGCAGTCACTAGTAGTAAGTCCTGAAGTGCTAGGGGCGTAAAGATAAAGAACCCCACCCCCAACCCCTCCCCGCCTGCGGGGAGGGGAGTTAAAGCGTAGCTTTGGCGGGGTGGGGTTTCGGGTATTATGCTTAATTACCGGGACATGAATATAACTCTTTGTCAAAGTCAATTTTTTAACGAACCGCAAAGGACGCAAAGGAGAGGCAGCGCGTTGCGGGGGTTCCCACGCCACTTGCTTTATGCCGGGGAACCCGTCCACCGCAGTGGCTCCCCGTTGTAGCGACTGCCGTCGCAAAGGAAGAGAAGGAACAGAAGGAAGAAATGCTTAACTGAACTGTATTGAGACTAGAACTCCAAACTCCTGTACAGACGCGATTAATCGCGTCTCTCCAAACTATTAATTAACTCGTCGCTTTCGCCCTAATTAACCAATCACGATCGCCAGCGCAAATTTCCCGACCGGACGAGTCTCCTAAGCGGTCTAGCGCTAATAAACAAGCATATTTCAAATCCCAAATCGGCGTATTTAGGCAAATTTTGAGTTCAGGAATTGCTCGTGAATCACCCAATTCACCAAGAGCGATCGCACAAGCCGCACGGGATTTCTGAAACTGGGGTTCGCGGTTGTGCAGGTTTTCTACTAACAAATCATAGGCGGGAGCATATTTCAGCCAGCCGAAAAGTTTCATCACATGATAATGAGCGCCATAATCGTTATATCCCTTGTCGGAATAAGTTGCTAGGAGTGCTGCTGGTGCTTCTTGTGGATAGATTTCGAGTAAGGTTTTTGTCGCTAAATAACACCGTCCAAAATCGGTTTCGTAGAGTTCGTTAATCACAAAATCTAGTACAGGGGTAAGGTCATACTCATGTACTAAATCAAGGTCGTTGGGATGATCGTATAGTACTTGCTCTAAGTAAGGTTGAATTTCTGTAAAGGTAATTTCACCACTGGGAACGCCTGCATCCAAAAGCATCCGCAATCCTCGCAACCGGAACACTAGAGATACAGGACAACGGGCGATCGCTGGGATGGCTTTGTAATAGCGTGAATCAATCAGGTCTTGAATGGAACTGCGCCGTGCATTGACGTTGGAACTTTGTAGCAGCGCCATCACCTCAGTGATTTGGGAATAGTCACCTGTGAAACGACAAACTGTAGCGATCGCAGCACTACGGGTAGGTTCATCCTCAGCTTGGGTAAATTTCTGTACACGTTCTAGAGACGGCTGATAGTCAGCGTTAGCTAGGGTGTGAATAATCACCCGATAGATTTGACCTGGCTTATCGAGCAGTTGCGCCACCTCTTCCAGAATTACTGGATCTTTAGTGCCGATTTCCCCAATCGCCCACACGGTATTTTCAACAGTATAAATATCATCATCTTTGAGGCACTGCCGAATTACAGGTAAAGTTGATTCAGCCTGCAATCGCCCCAGACTTTCCACAGCCTTGCGTCTGACAATGCGGTGGTCTAACTCATCAGGGTTACTAGTTTCAATCGCCCGTACCAAAGCCGCGATCGATTGCTCAGTGGGATAATTAATCAGATGGGAAACAGCAATATATTTATCAGAAGCGTCTTCGAGTTGTTCTAGCGGTGTATCGATAATTGCGATCGCTTGTTCTTCTGTTAGCCCAAACATTTTAAAAAAACGTTTATCCATTGATCTATAAATGGCTCTTGAATAATTGCTCAGAGGTCACGCTTACTATCGTACTAGGGAGTGGGGACTGGGAAATAGCGGTAAATGATGTTTATGGATTGAACTATCAAAAAATGCAGTTGCTTTTCACTCGAGTTTAGACTAGAAACTATTGCGATAATGAAAAAGACTGATGCAGCTATTCCTGGATTTCCCATGCAGTAGAGGAGATACCCCTATGACTATCAAAGAATTGCTTCTCCAAGAAATTGAATCCACCTCAGATCCCATTCTGACTGAAACGCTAGACTTTTTACGTTTTTTGAAAACGAAGGAAACCCAAACACAGCCTGTTTCATCTGTAGCAGATTCTACCGATCACACTATAGTAAATTCCACAGGTCGCTCACTGTTAGAACACTTGAAAACGATTGGTCAATGGTCAGGCGATGATTTACAAGAGTGTCTTGAGCTAGTTTATGCCACTCGCGGCAAAGCCAAATTTGATTACGACAACCCCTTTGAATAATGTACCTGTTAGATACAAATCACTGTAGTCAAGCAATACTTGGTAATGCCAATGTGCTTCATCGCCTTGCGGGGATGGAAAATTCTGTGATTACAACCTGCGTCATCGTTCAAGGCGAACTGATAGACATGGCAGAACGTTCTCAACACAGGGAAAGTAACTTAGCCCTCATTAACCGTTTTCTAACGGGTATATACATTCACAATATTGATGGATTTACTGCTACTATCTACGGACAACTCAAAGCCGCTTTATTCAATCAATTTGCACCAAAAGAGAAAAGCAAGCGGAGAAAAACTAAAATAACTGATTTAGGCTTTGATGAAAATGACCTTTGGATTGCTGCTGTAGCTCTACAATACGGTCTTACCGTTGTATCAGCCGACAGTGACTTTCAGAGAATTCAACAAGTGAGAACATTGACTATTGAATCTTGGCTGTAAACCCTATGCGCTTGCTCGTATTCTATTGAAGCAAGCTGAATCACTGGTTAATCAAGCGCCTGCTGCGGAAATATGGTTATCCACCAGACAAGCAGGAGAAGGCGATGGTAACGGTGTTGCAACAGGCAGAATTACCGTGTAGAGATTGGGCTGTGTGAGCTTTGATGGCGATCGCCCTTGATGAATTGTCTTTAGGTTGAGGTAAACTTAATGAAGTTATTAGCCTGCTGTCAATTGTTTACTCAAGCTTTATACCAATGATTTCATCCGTCCCAGTTACAGGATTGCTTCGGTAAGTAGTGCTAGTACCATTCCTAACTTTGTTGGAAAATTCTGATGCTTGGTGGTTATAAATGGTTTGATAACCAATACCTGTATTATTATTAAATTGTGTTCCAGAGCCAGTATTTTTGAATTCTTGAACCTTATCGCCACTTTGATTAGATTCATTAGACTGTAGATGTTTACCCGCAGTGATTGCAGCCATTAAAAGCTTCTTGTACTCTCTTAACTCAGCTTGGGTTATGCCTTTACTCTGACTTGTGCTGCTGTCATATTCATCATGATGCTCAAAGCATAAGTATACGAGATTGGCTTCATCCCGGTTCGACGAATCTTGATCGATATGTGCAATTTGTCCTTTTTTTCGAGACAAATCTCCATCAAAACCAAAGCAAAGAGCGCAACGCCGAGTAGATGCAATTAGTAAGTCCTTTTCTGGTTCTTGAAGAATTGTTTTTCTATTTGTCATAAATGATGTGATTTGGATAAACAGTAAAGCTAATATAGCGCGGGAGCAACGCGATTTTGTGAAGTCGCGGAAAAAAGTGCGATCGCTCTTTTGAGTAGCTTCATCCTAGCTTGGCCAAGCTGCTGAGGGAAAAAGTACTAATTTATGAATTTATGCCAACAGAAAATGATCAGCCGAATGTGACGAGCATTCAATACTTTAAGAAAAACTTTGAGTCTTACTTGCGGGGAGATATTTTCCCAGTAGAGGAAACCTCTTGAGCGGTTTTTGCACGATGCTAAATTATGCTAGCGCGATGCCTACGATGGTTACTAAGCTTGCCGAAGTACTGGCTATGCCTACGCACTTGCAATCAAAAAAGCCTAAAAGACTAATCAGAACTTAGATCGAAGGCTGAGTTGGGTTCGACTTTTGAAGATTTGCGTCAAAAAGCTTTACCAGTGGTAACGCAATCTGAGAAGATCGGAATATATACATTTGTCAACTATTTAATTAGTTGCCTCTTGCCAATAGTGCAGTTGTATGTAACAGCTAAGTAGTGGTCTTTAGCAAGTCACCAAATACAAACATTCTTTGGAATACTGACCACATATCATTTATATAAACAAGCATTAAGGAGACAAAAGTTATGGATGAAACCTCAGAACTCACAACAACCGATAACGTAACCGCTCAAAATGTCGCAGAAGTTATTGCAGAACTTGAGCAATATCGGGAACGTCTAGTCCAAGAAACTACAGAAACAGCAAAACGGGCTAAGTTGATGAGAGTAAACGTCATGGCAAAACTGGAGCCTGAGCTTGCCAAAATTGATTCTGCCCTCGAAGAACTTCGTAATCAACAGGCTGCCCTGAGTGTCAGCAACTATAGCATTTCCTAATCACATCAAGTACATCATAGTCCCCTCTTCGCTTGCGGGGAGGGGGTTGGGGGTGGGGTTCTTATATCTCACTCAAGCGAGAACCGCTATAGTCATTCATCTAGATAATTTAGCTGTAAGTTATATGCTCAACTCCGAAACTCAATCCGGGGAGGATTCGTTAAATCTGTCCCATGTAGAAACTGATGCTTTATTTGCAGCAGTTAGTGAGCAATTAGGCTTAAACACCTTCAACCCGGATGACCAAGAGCTACTCAAGCGGATGGTTGAGAGTATGGGAGACTCACGGGGGATGGTTAGGTTGAGTTTTGCAGAAGCGTTGGGTAAAATCGGTAAACCAGCGACCCCTTTATTAATGGAAGCTGTGACAAATCACCCAAACCCAGTTGTACGCAGAGCTAGCGCTAAAACTCTAACACTGATCGCTGACCCGATCGCAGTTCCAATCTTGGTTAATGCCCTGTTAAATGATGAAGATACGGTGGTCAAAGGCTCATCAGTGGGAGCGCTGGCTAAAATAGGTGAGGCAGCTGTGCCAGCATTGCTGAAAATCTTAGCGTCAACCGAGTATCCAGAAAGTGCCAAAGGTCATGCAGTATGGGCGTTGGGATTTATTGGCGCAGAAGCGAAAGAGCATTTATATCGAGAAATTAACTCAGACTCGGCTGAAGTTCGGGCTGCGGTAGTGGGTGCGATCGCTAAAATTGCTGAAGAAGGCACCGAAGAAGGAGCATTTAATATTTTAGTTAACGCCCTCACCGATGCATCTGAAATTGTGCGGAGTGAAGCAGCAGCAGCTTTGGGTAGCCTCACCTATCGTCCAGCAATTCCCAACCTCATCGAGTTACTGCATCATGACGATTGTGAAACTCGAAAAGCGGCGGCTCTGGCATTAATGAAAATTGGCGATCGCACTGCCTTAGAACCTCTGCAAGTTGCATTAACTAAAGAAGGGGAAGCAGTGGTTCAGGCAGTATTCAAATTGGCAATTTCTCAAATTGAGAGACAGTTGGAGGAGGATGCTTGGGAATAGGGCGATTCAGATTTACAACTTGACGCGATGTGCGACTTATTCTTGGAACCCCGCTTCCATTCCTCTCCCCGAAAGGTCGATAGGCTTTGATTCTTGCTCCCATTCCCTCGTAGGGAAGGGGTTGGGGGTTAGGTTTGAGATAAAGTCGCACACGGGGTAACTTGACATCTTCCTCTCATTTTGAGAGTATTTCAGCAGCAATTAGTTTTTTGTTGATTGATGGATAGATATGTCTAGAGAACCTTACTTTTGACCAAGCTGCTTATAGTAGTCTATTATCTGAAGTCGCTCCCAAGGTGATTGAGACGGAAGAGGAGTACGATCGCGTCCTAGCTGTGGCAGAGCGCCTAACGTTTTGCAAGAACCGGACTCCAGAAGAGCAAGCTCTGCATAAGCTGATAGTAATGCTGATTGAAGCGTATGAGGCAGAGAACTATCCAATGGATGAATCTGCACCGCATGAAATTCTCCAACACATTATGGAAGTCAGTAATACTCATCAAGCTGACTTGGTGGGCATCATCAAGTAGTTGCATTTAAGAGCGATCGCTAACCTCTCTTATACTTAATTACCTGATCTAATCGAGGCAAAGCACTCACTGCTGATTCTCGAACATATGGATCAACAGATTCATCATTTGTCAATGCCGTCAGCACTTCCACTCCTCGGATATCACCCATTGAACCGAGTGCATTTACGATCGTCACAGCCAGCGCAACATTATCTATTGTTTTCAAAGCTTCAGTTAAAATCTCAAAGGCAGGAGAACCAATCTCACCCAGCGCCATGACTGATGCAATATAAACAACGGCATTGGGATCATTGAGCGCTGTTTTCAATCCCTGTAAGCCCTCATCTGGGAAAGGAACATCGTGATGGTTTGCAGCAACCTGTGCCAGGGCATTAGCACAATTACCCCGAATAGTTGCATTATCGCTATTTACTAATGATTCTACCAGTAGCGGTACAGCATCTATACCAATAGCACCCAGCGCCTTTACCGCAGCTCGACGGTAAGTGACATCTTCCTCATCCAAAATACTCATCAGGCGAGGAATAGTATTTTGATCGCGGACATCAGCCAGTTCCCACATGGCTCGTTCCCGCAGATTGGGGTTGGGGTGTTTCAACTGTTCAAATAAAGAATCTATTGTCATAAAATAAAATTTTCTTGTTTCAATCCCACAATGGCATTGTCAGCCAATGCAATGGCATTGTCAGTCAATGCAATGGCATTGTCAGCTGATGCAATGGCATTGTCAACCGATGCAATGGCATTGTCACCCGATGCAATGGCATTGTCACCCGATGCAATGGCATTGTCACCCGATGCAATGGCATTGCCAGCCGATGCAATCGGATTACAAAAGATTTGTGTGTACACTGTAGCTTTTTAGGAGAAAAACTTTGAATTTTACTCCCCAACGCTAGCTCTTAAGGGGCTATTCTTGTTAGATTTGTATTCAACTCAACCGAGAAGCACTATATATAGCAGTTTTCGTTTGGATGCAATACACTTTGACCTCACTTCCATTCCTCTCTCCTAAAAGGAGAGAGGCTTTGAATCTTACTCCCCAACGCTAGTAGGGAAGGGGCTGGGGGTTAGGTCTGTATTTCACTCAACTGAGAACTGGTATAACTAACGCCACTTACTTTAAGTCGGGAAACCGCAAGGGCGCAGTGGCTCCCCAACCTACGCAGTTTAAGGTTTTTGGCGCTAACTCAAGCGTATTGGTATATAACTGTTCACAGTTAATTACAACTGAGGGACTCTTAGTAAGTCACTCAACCAGATATAGGCAAAGCAACAAACTGAGAGTCCCTGAGTTTTAGAGTATGACGATCGCTCGTCTACATCTAGTCAATCCCTATTATTATGAAAGGGAGTTGATTACGTAGTCGAGAAGAGAGCGAAACTCAACTAAGGCTTGAGGAGACAAGTCACGAGGAGAGCAAGCGCGATCGCGAGTGAAAGTCAACGCGGTAACATAAGGAGCTGTGGGCAGACCCAAAGAGCGATAAACTTCACGAGCGCCTGCAATACCCCACTCATCCAGAGGGCCAGTACCGCCCACAACTAAGCTGTAGTTGATCAAGCGTAGGTAGTGCTTGATGTCGCGGAAACACTTGTCTTTCTTAACTTGAGTGTCGCCAGCTTCACCTTCTTGGGTTAGGTAAGGATATTTCTTGAAGGCAGCATCATAAGCTTCTTTAGCTACAGCATCGATACCAGAAGCCAACTTTTCAGCAGCTTCTAGACGAGCAGTAGCACGCTGAATGCTACCTTGAACGGATTCTAAATCAGAGGTGCTGGGAAAACGACCTGCTGCATCGGCAGATCCAATAACCGTAGTGATAACTGATTTCATTGCTTTTTATACTCCAGATTAGATTTGATCGAGTTTTAATTTCAGTTTGCTTGGCTAATAGCCTTTAGCCATGAGCAATTAGCTCAGAGCAGAAATAACGCGATCGAAGTAGCTAGCAGCTTCAGCAGCTAGAGCAGAGCAGTCGCCTTGAACGACTTCCAGTTTGCGGAACTTTTTACCACCGTTAGCTTCAGTGTTGGTATTGGTGATGTGAGCGACGCTGATCGCCTTCAGGATTTGGAAAGCCCGTACAGAAGAGCCAGTAGGTACGCCCAAAGCTGTGTAGGTTTCTTTCAGACCGTTCAAAGCCCGATCGTCCAATACGGAAGGATCGCCAGCCAACAGCGCATAGGTAACATAGCGCAGGATAATTTCGGCATCACGTAGACAAGCAGCAGTCCGGCGAGTGGGGTACAAGTTACCACCAGCTTGCAGCAAACCTGTGTTTTCAGCAGCAATACCTGCGATCGCATCCGAAACTGCACAGCTAGCGTTGCTGGCGATCGCATTCACTGCATCAAGGCGCTTGTTGCCTTCAGCAATGAAAGACTTAAGGGCTGCCAAGTCAGTACCACCGATAGGAGCGGTTTTGGCATCAGCCGTAATTACAGCTCTGGAAAAAGCATCAAGAACCATGAGTTCTCCTTAATATTCACAAATGGCGGATATTATTTCTGGCGTCTCTCGATCAGATTAACTGTGAGTAGCCAAAGAAAAACATAGGGGATCGATAGTACCCTAGTCTTTACTATGAGAGACAAAGTAATAATCTGTAATATTTTACTTGGGCATTGGGCATGGGGCATCGGGACTAGAGAATAAGCAGGGGGCAAGGGAGAAGAGTTTTCCTCTCTGCTAAGAGCAACCCCGCCTATAAAGCTTCTTTCCTATGCACAATACTTCGACCTGACTTTTCACTTATGTGAAAAAGCTAACGATTGACCTAACCCCCTTCCCGCGACGGGAAGGGGGAAAATTCAAAGTCTCTCTCCTTAAAGGAAGAGAGAAATAGAAGTGAGGTTTTCCACATACCGTGAAAAGTCAATACTTCGACAACGCTCAGTACAAGTCAGTCGAACGCTTTTAGATTAAAGAGTTGAAATTTAATCCAAAATCGTCAATCCCAAATCCAAAATTGAATTGCCCTATGCCCAAAAAATTAAGACTTACGCATTTGAATGGAACTCTGCCACAGCGTAAGTCTTAAGGAAAAATATTGTTTTTACTCGATCAAGCTTGTTTGAGTAGATGTTTAACCAAATTATCTTTCACCATCATCTGCCGTAAAACTTCTAACAAAAAATTCTGAGCCTCTTCTTGACTCAAATCCTTTACCTGATCTTTCAAATTTTGTAAGCGAAACTGTTGCTCTAAGGTTAGTTCGATTGGCAAGTCCATCATTCACTCCTCGGATTGACTGGATCGAAGGGTATTTATTGTTACTGCTACTGCGAAGGCGTAGTCTGTGATATACATCGCTTTTTTATCACTATAGCACTGAGATATTAAACTGTCTACATTGTCAAGCTATATAAGAACCTCACAATGAAAGTTTACAATTTACGGAAAACACATCTGCTTCTCCCTTTGTAGGGAATTTATTGAAGCTGGGCGCGAATGGCTGTAATGTTTAGAATGTTTAGATACCAACAACTCTAAAAAGAAAAAACAAGGTAAAGATCATCCGCAGGAGTAATAAATAGGAGTCAGAAGATTGATAGACGCAATGGAATTTTTTCAGCTAAGTGCAGGTAAGTGGCGATCGCAACGTGCAACTCATCATCTGGCGTTCAAGCGCTCAGAGACGGGAGAATCGGATATACAAGTAGAAACTCTGGATGCCGATCATCCAGAAATCATTGAACTGTGTCAGTATCATCAGATTGACCCCAGCCTTTCAGTCGGAGGGTCGCGTGTGCGTTGGCTAGGCACAATGGCTTGGGATCGAGAGGGTGAGGATAACCATGAGGGGAAAACCATATTTGCGATCGTCCCTGATGGCGATAACCCCAGGGCTGGCAAATTACTCCGCGAAAGAGGCTACGCCGAAATTATGCCTGTAGTCGGTCTTTTTCACATGGATGATGAAGATGGACTAGTGTTGACAACCGAATACGAAACAATGAGTTCCATTGAGCGATTCTGGTTTGCCAGCCCAAATATGCGAATGCGAACCAGTACAGTCAAACGGTTTGGCGGCTTCAGCACGGCATCATTTTGTACAGAAAGCCGCATTGAAACTTCTGTTGATGTTGCCAGCACAGCAGAAGTAACAGAAAGACTTGGGGAGGATGTTCGAGAAAAAACACAGTTTTATTCTGTTTTGGGCTGGTGAATAATCTCAAGCAGAGCGACGCTTTTACTCGTGGGCGAGATTATCTGCATCTGGTACAGGGGCTAGCCCTAGAACCGGGGATGGTGGATGTGTTTGAAAATAAGCGCGATCGCATCCCCATTTGCACTTGGATCGGCGAGAATATTAACAGCGTAAACGCTCAGATCAACACCTATCTAGAAGTTTGTCATGAGTGCTTTCATCCCCAAGAGCGTCGCCAGATCCAAATTTTTGCAGTACCCATAGCTCAATCCTTCGGCATCGATGGGCTATGCAACATTCTCACAAACCCAATCACCATTTTGGTAGATGTCGGTCGAGTTGCACCTAGAGACTGGTTTGGTGTAGTCATTCATGAATACGCCCATGCCCATCTAGGAGACTTTGGTCACAATGAGCAATTTGCTAGCATTCTATCTCATCTATGCTTAGGACTGGGATTGGAACCACCCTACTGGGAGGCAGGGATGGAAGCAACTTTGCGTAGCTGGCCTTACTGTAAATCAACCATAGATCCTCTGGAATTTTGGATAGGTCGCTGAAGGAGACAGGAGGCAGGAGGCAGCAGATATCGTGAGGGAGAATAACTAATGCAATGCCCAATGCCCAAGGGAGGATCTCAATGAGTGTAAAAAGCCTTGTAAAACCTCACCCCAACCCTCTCCGTGGGTTCGGAGAGGGAGCAAGAATCTTGTTTTTCATCTGGTATATTTGCTTTCACTGAGATGCTCCTAATGCCCAATGCCCAATGCCCTATTAATTTCTTTTGCTAAATGTTAAAAATTATTGCTTCAGTTCAAAAAGGTGAAACTGAATCTTCTAATCTGAAAATATATGAACAATGTTTTTAGTAATTTACGTAGTCATTAAGCTGGAAGCCAAACTCCCTTTTTTGATTAGCTATGAGTTGAATTTAGCAGGCTAATCGTTTTTCCTACGAAATACGAAATACTGAAAACCCCCTTAGTTAAGTTTCGTGAAATTTTATCAGAATCTGAAGTTCTGATACAACTACTCCCTTAATATATGATTAAAAGTTATTAACTTTAATTAAGAACGTGGAGGCTTTAGAGTGGCAATTCCTCTGTTAGAATATGAACCTTCAAGTCAAAACCAGCGTGTAGCTGGGTATGAAGTACCGGGTGATGAACAGCCCAGGATTTTTAATACAGACAATATACTGTCCCCGTCAGATTTAGGTGATCTGATCGAAGCAGCATATCGTCAAATTTTCTTTTATGCCTTTGCTGCCGATCGCGAAACATATTTAGAGTCCCAACTCCGCAATGGACAAATTACAGTGCGGGACTTTATTCGCGGGTTGCTGCTTTCCGATACCTTTAAGAGAAGCTTCTACGACCTCAACAATAATTATCGCTTTGTTGAGCAAGTAATCCAGCGTGTTCTAGGACGCGACCCATACAACGAGCGGGAAAAAATCGCTTGGTCAATTGTAGTTGCGACCAAAGGTATTGTCGGCTTGGTTGATGAAGTACTCAACACTGAAGAGTACCTGAGCAATTTTGGATACTCCACAGTGCCTTATCAGCGCCGTCGGATACTGCCATCTCAATCTGCGGGTGAGTTGCCATTCAACATCAAATCTCCGCGATACGAAGATTACCACCGTACCAAACTGGGTTTCCCCCAAATCATTTGGCAGGTAGAAGTACGCAGATTCCTTCCACAAGAGCAAAAGCCCAAGGCTGGCGATCCAGCTCTATTCTTGGCTTTGGCAAAAAGTATCAATGCAACTGGCAATGCTCCCCAACGGATCTCGTCATTCAACATCGATATCGAAAAGTCTGTACCTTATCGGCAACTGGCAGGAATTAAATAACGATTTTTGCTCGGTGGCTGGCTAGTACATCCATTTGATCATTTTATAGCGTGCATGAGTCCTGGGTTATGTAGGAGTTTTATTTAGGTATAACTAAGTGAAACAGACTCTATCCCATGTCTGATGCACGCTAGTTGTTAAGGGGCATTGGGCACTGGGCATTGGGCATTGGGAATTGGTTATTTTGTATGTATGAGCCAAGTTATCTTTAGTGTTAGCTCTTTTGTAGTCAGAATTTTAGATAGATTTTTGCGTCAACTATTTAAAAAAACTTTCTGGCCAATTGTTTGTTTAATAGTTCTGTTTGGTGCTGGTTTGGTGTCTGTAAACGCGGTACAGGCCAGACGTGAGCCTCCCCTGTGGCAAGTTTATCAGCAGTCGCTCAAGTCAGCCAAATAATGTTGATTTGACTCATGCGTAGGCGTAGCCCGTCGTAGACATCGCTCCGGCAATTCCTGTATGGTCAGGTTTTGGTTCATCAAAGTTTGCGCCTACTATCAACCCAAAAACGGGTGAGCCATACACTTACCAAAAGGATGGGTTTGAAGCAACTCATTACGATTTATCCACCGACCAGCTAGGAACCCAACTAGATCCACCTGCTCACTGGAACCCTGATTATCCAGCTATCGATGAGTTGCCAGCGACCTTTGCTGTTCGTCCTCTAGTAGTAATTCCGATCCAAGATCAAGTTGCCAAAGACCCCAATTACCACCTAAATGTCAAAGATATTCAGAATTGGGAACGTCAGCATAGTAGGATTCCCCAAGGCTCAGTTGTGTTTGTTCGCTCTGATTGGTCTAAAGAATGGCCAAACCCCAAACTAGCCACAAGAACTAAGTTTCCTGGGGTGAAGCTAGAAGCTTTGCAATTTCTGCACCTTAGCCGCAAAATTCTTTTCCACGGACATGAAGCCCTGGATACAGACAGCACCCCAACACTCGAAGGAGAAGCTTGGCTGTTAAAAAATGGATATACCCAAGCAGAGGGTGTTGCAAATCTAGATCAGGTGCCATAAACAGGCGCGTTGGTCGCTATTGGGTATCCCAAATTCAAAGGTGGCTTGGGAGGTTATGCACGTTACATTGCTATCTGTCCACCAGACTGGAAATACGGCGTGTCAGTAGGTCAAATTCCAGAATCTCCCCTGCAAAAAGCAGATAAACCCCTCCATTGGGATACAAAATTGGGTGTACGAGTACGGTAAGATGTAGCAATGAAAAACTCTATACCATATCTGATGCACGCTAGTACAGCACGGCGTAAATAAGCCACCCATTTGAAATGTCTCAAACCCTTGCAAACAATTAATTACGAATTACGAATTACGAATTACGAATTCCGCCTTGCGGTACTAGTCGTTAGTTTTATAGAGTAATTCGTCTTTTTAACATCTCCAAAAGTTTTGTAAAGTGGGCGGGAGGAGTAGCTGTCACCTCAATCAACTCCCCAGATAGGGGATGCTGCAATTTTAGCCGCCAAGCGTGTAGTGCTTGACCGGGCAAATTTACCCCCACTGAATGACCAGAACTATAAACCGGGTCGCCGACAATGGGATGACCCATTTTGGCGCTGTGGACGCGAATTTGATGGGTGCGTCCAGTTTCTAATTGAAAGTGAATTAAGGTGAAGTTACCAAGACGTTCTAATACTTGCCAATGAGTAACGGCAGATCGTCCGCCTTGTTCAACGGGTATAATCGCCATTTTCTTGCGGTCTTGGGGATGGCGACCAATGGGCAAATCTATAGTGCCACTTTCAGTTTTTGGCGCACCGTAAACTACGCCCAAGTATTCTCGCCGTGCAGTTTTTGCTTTGAGTTGTGCTTGTAGATGATGATGGGCAATATCTGTTTTAGCGATCGCGATCGCCCCTGTAGTATCCTTATCTAATCGATGGACGATTCCCGGACGCTGAACTCCGCCAATTCCAGGTAAATTGGGACAATGTGCTAATAGGGCATTTACCAAAGTGCCATCTGGATGACCGGGCGCAGGATGGACAACTAAGCCTGCTGGTTTGTTGAGAATAAGTAACTGGTCGTCTTCGTAGAGAATATCTAAGGGGATATCTTCTGCAAGTAGTTCTAAAGGTTGGACTTCTGGTATTTTAAGAGTGATGCGATCGCCTACCTTGACATTGATCTTCTTAGATGTACAAACTTTATCGTTAAGTTGGACGTTACCCTGTTCGATTAAGTGTTGGATGCGGGAACGGGATAAATCTGGTAATTCTTGGGAAAGGTAACGGTCAAGGCGATCGCATGAAGTGTTGACGCAGTGTATCATACTCCCAAGGGGAAGCAAGCTAGGTGCAGCATCCTCCAGTGGAGTTGATAAGCGATCGCTATTTTCTGGGATTTGTAAATTAAATTCGGTCACAATTGCTCTAGATTAATTCCCCGTACTTTAATTAAACCCCACACCCTTAAAACCTCGGCTTTGCGTTGCTTTCCCGCCCTGCAATAAATTGCGGGCTAATAGCTAAAGTGCGTTGAAACGCACTGAAATTAAAGAAATTAAGGTGCATTGGGGCTGATGGGTTAGACTCCCGATCAATTCGCCAACAGTCTCATTCTATTCGCCCTAGTTGTTCTCTTACCGATTGTCGAAACGCTTTAAGTGCTGAACTCATTCCTGTGGTTCGCGCCATTTCCACAAATCGGGGAATAAGTTCCGCGATCGAAAAACTAGGAAATGTGGGGCTGATGAGAGACTTCACATATTGCTCACCTTGCAGCAAGCTAATTTCTCGGTTTTTGCTTTCATATCGCCAAATTTCAGGTACTTTCAAGGCTTTGTAGGCACTAATTTGGGTTTTAGAGGTGACATCAATTTCAATCGCCAAATCAGGAGGAGGGTCAACAGTTAGGTCGATCCTGTCTTTCCCAATCATTAGCTTATAGTTTTGAATATAAAAACAATCATCGGGTTCAATACCTGCACTGATATCTTTTCGCTTAAAGGTAGTTGAACCTAAAGACTCCCAATTGAGATCGAGTTCATCTAGCAAAGCTTTCACCAAGTCTCCGATGATTACCTTAGCTCGCTCATGTTCTGGTAATGGAGCCATAATTTCTAACGTTCCTTGGCTGTATGCTACTCGACTCCCGCGATGTTCTCCTAACTCCTTGAGAATTGCTTCAAATACTTGCCAACTAACATCTTCCAGTATTATTCTTTGCCCTGGTGGAACTCGAATTTGTTTGAGTTGAAGAGTAACCATAGAATGTTAGTTGTTAAATAATTTCATTTTTACTCAAATTTGAGATGAGCGATCGCATTAATTCTCTCAAAATTTATCACCACACCATCCCTATACTCATCTCTTGCCTGCAAATCCTTGACTTCTCATCTCTCTTCCTTTGCGCTCTTTGCGTCCTTTGCGGTTCGTTATTCTAAATTTATAACTTCTGGCGGCAACTCAAAAAACCCATCTTCCCCAGTTTCAAAATCAATCACCAGATACACAGCATCAATATTTAACTCACCATAAATGTGAGGAAATAATTCGCCTATTTCAGCAGGTTCATAACGAATTTCAGCTTGGATTTTATCAGAATCAATAAAAAGTATTACCAATTCTTTTTGATTATCAAAAAATCTCTTTGCAACTTTGAGTATTTGCGTTGATTTGGAACAGTGGATAAAGCCTTCCCTGTCTAACGAATCAGCGCGATATGTACCGAGATTTTTTGCTTGTTCCCATTGTTGGCGTTTGGTGATGTGGAAGATAGTATTCATCTTGCTTCTATCATTTTACGAATATCATCTAAAGGTGATTCGGATTCATTGGCTTGATCAGCACAAAATTCAAGGCATAATGTATATTTATTTGTCGTCACATTTGATATGTATATTTGAATTTTTAGTTTTCCTTTCTGCCAGCCTTTACCACTAATTTTAAGTATTTGGCAATCTATAATCAAATTCAATTGAATTTCATCTATTTTGATAATGTCTTGAGCAACAGATATTTGTTTTAAAAACTCAGAAATTTGAGTGGTAGTCTTTTGAGTCATGTGATCAAAAGCACTATGACGTTCCCACTTGCTATAAATCTGTTCCCGAACTAATTCCTTTAATCTGCTGACTTTAAAAGTGTCTTTCTGCAAAAGTACAACATCATCGTCACAGTCTAGAGTGATGAATTTATTATTCATGTAGTTAATTCAGAGTGGACAATACCAGCTTGTTAACTTAAGCTTATTCCCAGCTTATTCTACAATTTTGTTGACATCAATAGGACTTACACACTCTATAAATTAACCATAATATGTGTTATGCAAAATCAATGTTTCAGGCGCTGAACATAATTCTGATTTGATCGCATATTGACTGTGTTGGGTGTTAAATATGGCTCAAAAGCCAAAATTTGGTATAGTACATATGTATGATGCGTAAGTCCTAATCAAGTTAGTGAATATTAATCCTAGTAATTTAGTAAGTATCCGCATGATAGTTTAAACTAATCAACTATTTTACTCCACAATTATTAACAGTACTATCAGTGAAAATACTGTTATTTAACCCGCTAAATATCATCGCTTTACAACATTATTAGAGAAATATTACGTAGACACGCAGAGTTTTTCTCAGTGCCTTTACGTGATTTTATAATTACACCTAAAGGTATCAAGGCAGATAAATTTCTAATCCAGAGCAAAAATTTGGAATTCATCCCTTTAAAACTTTAATCAGTAGTAGCACTATTTAATTAGTTCTCTCTCTTTAAAATTTCACTTATAGTCCCAGAGTTTTTTTTGCGCCTTTACGTGAGGTTATCATTTTATAAATTCGGCGGAATACAAACATCTGGCGCACATAACCCAAGAAACTCTAGCGTTGTCACCTCAAAAGTATCCAAATCTACGCGGCGGATAGCGTGGTTATTGGTATCAGCAATATATAAATATGAATCCATAGCACTCAATCCCGAAGGTTCAAAAAAGCGGCTATTCTTACCTTGACCATTTTGTAAATCAGCAGAACCATCTCCCAAAACTGTTTGGCAATTTCCAGTGGAACTAACTAATTTAATTTTATGGTTATACGTATCTGCCACCCACAGAAAATTCTGGGCGTATTCCACTCCTAAACAGTGCTGCAAACGGACATCTTCACCTTGTCCATCTACATCACCAAAACCAAATAAATCCCCACTACCGCAAATAGTTCGCACTTGGTACGGTTCTACAATTCCCACACCACGAATTGAACTAACTTCACTGTCAGCAATATATAATTCTTGCCCATTATTAGTAATACCACTAGGTTGAGCAAAGGCAGATTCAGTAAGTGAACCATCAATACACGCTTCAGCACCAGTACCAGCATAAGTTTTGATAATGCCAGTTTCCAAATCCATTTGCCAAATTTGATGCGGTCCAGCCATTGCAATAAACAAGGTATTTCCCACTTTCACTAAATCCCAAGGGGAATTCAGCGCGGTTTCTAAACCAGCACCGCCATGAGGACGGATATTGCGACTTTGTTCACCAGTTCCCGCGATCGCTTCCACTACTTGACGCTTTAAATCAACTCGCCGCAGGATATGATTTTCTGTATCAGCAACATAAAGAATCTCATTTTCGGCATCATAAGCCATTCCCTGCGGTGCAAAAAATTGCGCTTCGTGAAAAGCACCATTAATTAAACCTGATTTTCCAGTACCAATTAAGTGCAGAATTTCCCCGTCAAAGCTACTCATAACTAAGCGGTGATGTCCAGAATCAGCGATGAACAAACCTGTTGGAGTAGCTAGAACTTTACCAGGAAAAGCTAGAGGTGTGATTAATGGTTGACGCTGTTTTTCTAAAGTCAAGCTGATTTCTTGGAAATTAATTGTACCTTTGTGTTGGTGAATTAACTTTTGAATCAACTCGTCTAAAGTGTCACGATTTCCTTCACCAGAAATCTGACCAATCACGTAACCTTCTGGATCAATAATTATTAACGTAGGCCAAGCACGCACTGTATACTCTTGCCAAATCCGAAAACCACTGTCAACTACAACTGGATGTTCAATGTCGTAGCGCAGGATAGCTTGGCGAATATTTTCTGTTTCCTTTTCGTTGTCAAATTTGGCAGAATGTACGCCAATAACGGTAAGAATATCTTTATATTTTTGTTCTAAATATTTCAGGTTTGGTAGAATATGCAGACAATTGATACAGCAGTATGTCCAAAAGTCTAAAATTACGACTCTACCCTTTAATTGTTTAATAGATAAGGGTTTCTCGGTGTTGAGCCAATAGTAATCTTGTGGTAATTCTGGCGCTCTGACACGGGGAATCATAAAGTATCCTTTGCTAAAGTTAGCTTATTCGTTTAACTTTAAATTTAGAACAAAATGATTGGTAAAATAGATATGCTTTGAAATCTGCCTTTGACATTGGCTAGTAGTCTGTCAAATTCATTTTGACGGGTAGATAGACGCGATAAATCGCCGTCTCTACAGGTAATTTTTCCATCAATTATTTATTGACAGACTACTAGTAGCATAGGGATTGAAATTGCTTAGTTTCTTTTAGGAGTTATATATGGTTGGGGTAATATTTGATCTTGATGGAACTCTTTGGAATATATCTAGTATATGTGCAGATGCTTGGAATCAAGCAATTAAGATTGGTAATATTCCGAGAACTCCTATTACTGAGGATGATATTAATAGGGTAAGTGGTCTTCCTTTTAGAGAATGTATAAAAAATATTTTTCCAGATATAGAAGAGGAAAATATTGATAAGTTTTCTCTTTTAATAGAAGACTGTGAAAAGCAAGAGATAAAAACTAGAGGTGGAACTTTATACAAGGGAGTTTCAGAATATTTAGATACTTTGTCCAGTCAGTTTCCCTTGTTTTTAGTTAGCAATTGTGAGTATTGGTACTTACAGGTATTTCTTTCTATGCCTTTAAGCAGTAGTAATACAAACAAAACTTTTAGGGATATATTTGTAGACTCAGAGTGTTTTGGCAGAACTCAAAAACCCAAGGCTGAAAATATTATTGCAATCTGTCAGCGTAATAGCTTGAAAAAGGCAATTTATGTTGGAGATACAGAAAGTGATAGATTAGCAGCTATGAAAGCAGGGGTTGATTTTATTCACGCCTCCTATGGATTTGGTTATGTAGAATCAGCAAATTTAAAGAGTGCAGCTTCTTTTAGTGAAGTTGTCGATATACTGTTAACTCTTATCAATCTACCATCAGTAACGATAGAAAATATTACAGCGAGTTTATAAACTAGAAATGGTTTTACCGGATATCACTTTTGAAAAGACTTGACAGACTAACGACTACAGAGTTGTCAGCTTGGGTACAACAAGCGAAAACTAAAGCTGAACACGGAAAAGTTATCGATCGCATTCCCCAATTAGCTAAAGCTGATCCTGGTTGGTTTGCAGTTCACATCTGCTGTAAATCTGGTAAAACCATCAGTTTTGGGGATAAAGCTTGTGTTTTCCCGCTAATGAGCGTGATTAAGCCATTTTCTCTACTTTATCTGCTAGAACATTTTGGCGCAGAAACAGTTTTTGGGTGGGTTGGGGTGGAACCATCGGATGCACCCTTCAATTCTTTAGAACAATTAGTTAGCGATCGCGGCCACCCCCGCAATCCGATGATTAATAGTGGCGCAATTACCCTCTCTGATAAATTACCAGGAAAGGACGCTAATCAACGCACTTTTTTATTTTGTCAATGGCTCAACCAATTAGCAGGTTGCCAATTAAGGTTAGATCAGGTAATGCTGGCCTCAGTACGATTAACACCTTCAACAGCTAATCAAGCGATCGCTAATTATCTCGCCGAAGCCGGTCATCTAGAAAATATTGAAACAGCACTTGACACCTACGAGGAAATATGCTGTATATGTGGGCGAGTTGAAGATTTAGCCCTGTTAGGAAAACTCCTAGCTTTTGAAAATGGCTATTTGCTAGCACAAAACCGCCGGATTGTCAACGCTCTGATGTTAACTTGTGGACTATACGAAGCTTCTGCCCAGTTTGCAGTCAGAATTGGTCTACCGATGAAATCAGGGATTGGTGGTGGACTTGTAGCAATAGTACCAAGTGAGGGAGCGATCGCTTGTTACAGTCCAGCCTTGGATAATATCGGAAATCCTGTAGGAGCGATCGCATTTGTTGAAACTTTAGCGCAAGAGTTGCAGTTGAGTGTTTTTGGTTGATTCTGGTTTTTCTGAATCGGGAGCGGTTGTTCTAGGTAACAGCGTTGATTCAGGAGTTGGCGTAATTATTTCTGGTGCTGGAGACTCAATAATCTCTGGCAGCGTCGGTGGCAAACTAGGAGATGGTGCAATTGTTACTTGTGGAGTAGGTGTCTTGCCCGTTCGACGGTTGAAAAATCCGCCAAATCTAGATTTTGTTGGCTGAGGCGCAACTTTTTCAGGTAACGGCGTTGATTCAGGAGTTGGCGTTACCGTTGGCTGTGGTTCTAGTGTTGGCGTAATTATTTCTGGTGTCGGAGACTCAATAATCTCTGGCAGCGTGGGTGGCAAACTAGGAGATGGTGCAATTGGTGTTTGTGGTGTGGGGACTTTACCAGCCCCACGGTTAAAAAATCCACCAAATCTAGGTTTTGTTGGCTGAGGTATAACCTTTTCAGGTAACGGCGTTGATTCAGGAGTTGGCGTTACCTCTGGCTGTAGTTCTGGTATCGGAGACTCAATAATCTCTGGTGGTGTAGGGGACAAGGTGGGAGATGGTACAGCCGTTGGAACTTCTAATTTTGGTTGTTCTGGCTGTGTTTTGGATTCTTTTGGAACTTCAGTTTCAGGAATAGGCTGTTTTTCTACCTTCGGTTGTATTTGGGGTGTTTTTTCAACCGATGGCGTGGGTGTAGGTTTAGGTGCAAGCCTATAATTCGGGTCTACAATGCCGCGCACCTCATCTGCTGTAAGTTCTCCTCTGGTAATTTTCGACAGAGTATCTTTACCCTTTGGCTGGTAGTCAATCAATCTAACTGTAGTATTAAAGGCATTTTTGAGAGGATTTCCCTGGTTATCGAGAAATTCCAGTTTTACCCAGTTTTTTCCTGGACGGAAGCCTTTGAGATAAACTGCTTGCCAGCGATCGAAAATAAAGCTTTCACCATTAATTGTGGAACGGATGCGCCAATCACTAAATTCGTTGTTAGCGTTTTCCTTCCCGACGAGGTGGAGGGGCGCATTAGTTAGGAAAAAGTCCAGTAAGATTGGTTCTGTTCCGTAGCTACCTTGAGGATTGTTGTAAGTTAGCAGGGGTAGATTGCGATCGGGATTATTATCGTCGGTTTTGGTGAAGACATGAAATGTTGTCTGGGCATAAGCGCCTTCATTTTTGAAGCTTTCATCCCAAGGACGGGAGGCAAAGACGCGCAGGGTATGAGTACCTGGGGATAAGTCTGGCAAAACCAAGGGCTGATTCAGGTCGTAAACCGGAATATAAGGTTGATTATCCAGAATTACGTGTAGATGAGTCCCAAGTTGTAATTCTGGGTCTTTAAATATTGGTAAATCCTTTACCTGAAAGCTGGCTGTGACTTTGTTATCTTGGAAAACTTCATCAGGTTGTGGAGTAACAATTGTCACTTGTGGCTGATAAACTTCCAAAATCGATCGCAGTTCTTGAATAACAGCAGGTGGGGAAATTTCCGAAAATTGCTTGGAAATTTGAGAAATCTGTGGGGGATTTTCTCTATAGCCAGTAGATACTTCCTGGCTGCCAGCTTTCTCGCCACAGCTGGTCAAGCTTAATACCAGCAACAATGTCATTACCCACCTGAGAATCGAGAACCTCTCAGGGAGGAACTTTTCTAATACCCTTTTCTGCCACGAGTTCATGCGTTGCACCCAGCGATAGTCTTCGACAATTGACTAGATTATTTTGGCTCAAACTGTCCATAGGGAACATAGCCCAAAAGGTGAAATCTGCCTCACATCCAATAAGTGTTCCTGTCAGGACATACGCAAACAATAGCCGAAACCCTGATTTTTAGTAGGGGCAATTCATGAATTGCCCCTACAGCGTCTAGTGGAAATTTAAAAAAAATCATCTTATTTACAGCTTTTTACTTATGACAATTGAAATATGACACAAATATTCACGAGTAACACCAGTAAAAGCTGGAACATCGGCTACATAGAGCCAAACCATAAATTTTAAGAATTGTTATAGTTTGTAAATTAAATGGAGAATTTATTGACTTTTGGACAAAGAGTTTGAAGTTAAAAGCCAGATTACGCAGGAATTTCAGCAATATTCGAGCAAGTTTGAATTATTGTTAAAATATCTCCAACAAAGTACAAGTGAAGACTCTATAATTCAACGAGAAACAACAATCCACATCGGGTCTTCATCGCGGCTTCAGCAAAAAAATTCTGGAGTATGCGACTAAACTTTACTTTGTGGTATCCATGATTCCTCATTCCTGATCAAGAGAGGAGGTCGAATGACAATAAGTCCTCCGGAGCGAGAGGAAAAGAAGGCAAGAGTAATCGTCGATAACGACCCGGTTCCAACCTCATTCGAGGCATGGGCAAAACCTGGACACTTTGACAGAACCTTAGCCAGAGGTCCAAAAACCACCACATGGATTTGGAACCTGCACGCACTCGCCCATGATTTTGATACACATACAAGCGATTTAGAAGACATCTCCCGGAAGATATTCTCAGCCCACTTCGGCCACTTAGCCGTAGTGACAATTTGGTTGAGCGGGATGATTTTCCACGGCGCGAAGTTTTCCAACTACGAAGCTTGGCTAACCGACCCGTTGAACGTTAAGCCTAGTGCCCAAGTCGTTTGGCCTATTGTTGGACAAGACATTTTAAACGGTGATGTTGGCGGTGGTTTCCACGGTATTCAAATCACCTCCGGTTTGTTCCAAGTATGGCGTGGCTGGGGGATTACAAACTCCTTCCAGCTTTATGTAACTGCGATCGGTGGCTTGGTATTAGCAGGCTTATTCCTATTTGCCGGCTGGTTCCACTACCACAAACGCGCTCCCAAACTGGAATGGTTCCAGAATGTGGAGTCGATGCTAAATCACCACTTGCAAGTATTGCTAGGTTGTGGTTCCTTGGGATGGGCAGGTCACTTAATCCACGTATCCGCACCGACCAACAAGCTTTTGGATGCAGGCGTTGCTCTCAAAGACATACCCTTGCCCCACGAGTTCATCTTGAACAAAGACTTGTTGACCGAGTTGTACCCTGGCTTTGCTGCTGGTTTAGCACCTTTCTTCACCTTGAACTGGGGTCAGTATGCTGACTTCCTCACCTTCAAGGGCGGTCTGAACCCAGTAACAGGCGGCTTGTGGTTGACTGATATTTCCCATCACCATTTAGCGATCGCAGTCCTGTTCATCATTGCTGGTCATCAATACCGTACCAACTGGGGTATTGGTCACAGCATTAAAGAGATCCTAGAAAACCACAAAGGTCCTTTCACCGGTGAAGGTCACAAAGGTCTCTACGAAAATCTGACCACCTCTTGGCACGCTCAGTTGGCTACTAACCTGGCCTTCTTGGGTTCGCTGACCATCATCATCGCGCATCACATGTACGCGATGCCCCCCTATCCATACTTGGCAACTGATTACGCTACACAGTTGTGCATATTCACTCACCATATGTGGATCGGTGGCTTCTTGATTGTGGGTGGAGCGGCTCACGCTGCAATCTTCATGGTGCGAGATTACGATCCAGTTGTGAACCAAAACAACGTGCTGGATCGGGTAATTCGTCACCGGGATGCGATTATTTCCCATCTAAACTGGGTGTCTATTTTCCTCGGCTTCCATAGCTTTGGACTTTACATCCACAACGACACAATGCGCGCATTGGGTCGTCCTCAAGACTTGTTCTCTGATACAGGGATTCAATTGCAGCCAGTTTTTGCCCAGTGGATACAAAATATCCACGCCTTGGCTCCTGGTACAACTGCACCTAATGCCCTAGAACCAGTTAGCTATGTCTTTGGCGGCGGTATTTTGGCTGTTGGCGGAAAAGTGGCAGCTGCACCCATTGTTTTGGGCACAGCGGACTTCCTAATTCACCACATTCACGCCTTCACCATTCACGTCACCGTCCTAATTCTGCTCAAAGGTGTGCTATACGCCCGTAGCTCTCGTCTGATTCCAGACAAAGCTAACCTGGGCTTCCGCTTCCCCTGCGACGGTCCTGGTCGTGGCGGTACCTGTCAAGTCTCTGGTTGGGATCACGTATTCCTCGGACTTTTCTGGATGTACAACTCCATATCGATTGTAATTTTCCACTTCAGTTGGAAGATGCAATCAGATGTCTGGGGAACCGTAGATGCAGCCGGGAATGTGACTCACATCACTGGTGGTAACTTTGCCCAAAGTGCTATTACCATCAACGGTTGGTTGCGTGACTTCTTGTGGGCGCAAGCTACACAAGTCATCAATTCCTATGGCAGTGCGCTATCTGCCTATGGTCTACTCTTCTTAGGCGCTCACTTTGTCTGGGCATTCAGCTTGATGTTCCTGTTCAGTGGTCGCGGCTACTGGCAAGAACTGATTGAGTCCATTGTTTGGGCGCATAACAAACTGAAAGTAGCACCAGCAATTCAGCCTCGCGCTCTGAGCATTATTCAGGGACGGGCTGTAGGGGTAGCTCACTACCTCTTAGGAGGAATTGCCACAACTTGGGCGTTCTTCCATGCACACATCCTTTCAGTAGGGTAGAAATCAGCAGAATTGAGTTATGAGTTATGAGTGCTGAGTGCTGAGTTTAAGAAGTAATTTTTAGATTCAAAACTCCTAACTCCAGTAAGGACGCGATTAATCGCGTCTCTACTCCTAACTCCTGTAAAGCTGGTATTTGATGGCTAAAGGTCAGAGGATTTGTTTAACCTATGGCGACAAAATTTCCAAAATTTAGCCAGGATCTCGCACAGGACCCGACGACTCGTCGGATATGGTATGCGATCGCTACAGGCAACGATTTTGAAACCCATGATGGCATCACAGAGGAAAATCTTTACCAAAAGATTTTCGCAACTCACTTCGGTCACTTGGCAATCATCTTCCTGTGGGCATCCAGCCTCCTGTTCCACGTAGCCTGGCAAGGTAACTTTGAACAGTGGATTAAAGATCCCCTTCACATCCGTCCCATCGCCCATGCGATTTGGGACCCCCACTTTGGTAAACCCGCGATCGAAGCTTTTACCCAAGCTGGCGCTAGCAATCCGGTAAACATTACCTACTCTGGTCTATACCATTGGTGGTATACCATCGGAATGCGGACGAACGGCGAACTGTACAACGGTTCAGTGTTCTTGCTGTTATTCGCGGCTGTATTCTTGTTCGCTGGTTGGCTGCACTTGCAACCCAAGTACCGTCCCAGCTTGGCCTGGTTTAAGAGCGCTGAACATCGCTTGAACCACCACTTAGCAGGTTTGTTTGGTGTTAGTTCTTTGGCATGGGCTGGTCACTTAATTCACGTTGCTGTCCCCGAAGCTCGCGGTCAGCACGTAGGTTGGGATAACTTCCTGAATACCCCACCCCACCCAGCCGGTTTGACACCATTCTTTACAGGCAACTGGGCTGTTTACGCTCAAAATCCTGACACTCCTGCTCATGTGTTCGGCACATCCGAAGGTGCAGGAACTGCAATTCTGACTTTCTTGGGTGGTTTCCATCCTCAGACAGAAGCTTTGTGGCTGACTGACATAGCTCATCACCACCTAGCGATCGCAGTTTTATTCATCGTCGCTGGTCACATGTACCGGACAAACTTTGGGATTGGTCACAGTCTCAAGGAAGCCTTAAATGCCAAGAGTTTCTTTGGCATTCCTGTTGAAGGTCCGTTCAACCTACCTCACCAAGGTATCTACGACACCTATAACAACTCCTTGCACTTCCAATTGGGATGGCACTTAGCAGCGTTAGGTGTTATTACTTCCCTGGTAGCGCAGCACATGTACTCCATGCCTTCCTACGCATTTATTGCGAAGGACTACACAACTCAGGCAGCGTTGTACACGCATCACCAGTATATTGCTGGATTCCTGATGCTTGGTGCTTTTGCTCACGGTGCAATCTTCTGGGTACGTGATTACGACCCAGAGCAAAACAAGGGTAACGTTCTTGAACGTGTACTTCAGCACAAAGAAGCGATTATTTCCCACCTCAGCTGGGTATCCCTTTTCTTGGGCTTCCACACCCTTGGTTTGTATGTCCACAACGACGTAGTAGTTGCTTTCGGTACTCCTGAAAAGCAAATCTTAATTGAGCCAGTATTTGCTCAATTCGTCCAAGCTGCTAACGGTAAGGTACTGTACGGTTTAGACACCTTACTATCTAACCCAGATAGTATTGCTTACACAGCATGGCCAAACTACGCTAACGTTTGGTTGCCAGGTTGGTTAGATGCCATCAATGCTGGTACTAACTCCCTGTTCTTGACAATTGGCCCTGGCGACTTCTTGGTACACCATGCGATCGCTTTAGGTCTGCACACCACCACCTTGATCTTGGTCAAAGGTGCTTTGGATGCCCGTGGTTCTAAGCTGATGCCCGATAAAAAGGACTTCGGCTATGCCTTCCCTTGCGACGGCCCCGGTCGTGGCGGTACTTGCGACATCTCAGCATGGGATTCCTTCTACCTCGCTACATTCTGGATGCTGAACACCCTTGGTTGGGTTACGTTCTACTGGCATTGGAAGCATCTAGGTATTTGGCAAGGCAACGTCGCTCAGTTCAATGAGAACTCTACATATCTCATGGGCTGGTTCCGCGATTACCTCTGGGCTAACTCTGCTCAGTTGATTAACGGTTACAACCCGTACGGCGTGAATAACCTGTCTGTCTGGGCTTGGATGTTCTTGTTTGGACACCTAGTTTGGGCTACTGGCTTCATGTTCTTAATCTCCTGGAGAGGTTACTGGCAAGAGTTGATTGAAACCCTTGTTTGGGCACACGAACGCACTCCTCTAGCTAACCTAGTTCGCTGGAAAGACAAGCCCGTGGCTCTGTCGATTGTTCAAGCTCGTGTAGTTGGTCTAGCTCACTTCACTGTTGGCTACATCGTGACTTACGCCGCGTTCTTGATTGCTTCTACTGCTGGTAAGTTCGGTTAATTCGGCTGCTAGTTTTGTAGATAAGTAATAAAAATCCCCTGCCGCAATGGTGGGGGATTTTTTATGAAATCAATTTTGTAACTGGATTAGGTTAGGGATATAGTATGTATTAATTTGTATGTTTTGAAATATTTTTTGATGCAAGATTCGGAATTGTTAGAAAAATTACATCGAACTTGGGTTCAAGCTTTAATTAATGATTACTGGAACGACTATGCAGCAATTATTGTTGATGCTGAATTAGAATTTGACACTGAATGGGATGAATATCAAAATAAGTTGTCCACTTCAGGACTTTTAGTCTATCTGCCACTTCATCTCTACTCACTAGTCACAAAGGAAGAAAAAACACAGGAAATTCTCAGACATCATTTTGTGACCATTGCTTATGGTCACATTTGGGTTAATATGACTAATTTTCCCATCCACTACAGAGTTAAGTTACTAGATGTAGAAGAGAATTGGCAGAAGACTATTAAATTTCTGATAGCCAAATCAAAAGACTTGAATCAAGGACTTATTACAGAGAAAGCTTTTGCCCGAAAAGGTAGAGAGCCTATCATTTATAATGAGATGAAATTTGCGTCGCAGTCTGAAATTAGAATTGCACAAGAGTTAGAAGTGAAAGGTGTATTGTTCTTTCCACTACCTCTAGCTGTCAGGCATGAAACAGGTAATATTTATGAAGATCACCGGGAAGTAGATTTTTTAGTGTGTTTAGACGGAACATTCGGAATATTAGAGATTTCTTTTCACCCAGACAGGTATGAGAAGGATAAAGAAAAGGATGCTTGGTTTAAAAAATCAGGAATTCTCTGCGTTGAACACTACCCTGCGGAGAAATGCTACAACCAACCAAGGGCAGTAGTAGAAGAATTTTTGAGCTTTCTGTCTAAACACAAAAGGTAGACTGCGATCGCCTAAAATTAACTTAGTGATAAGCAGCAATATGGAAGAATTGCAAATCTCAGAAATAGAAGCTACGTTTACAGCGCTTGTTAAGCAATGGCGTGAAGAAACTTTTGGGATATCATCTACTAGCCAAATGTCGATGCACCCTGCATACCAGCAAATTATCGGCATGGGAAAACCTGTAATCCCACTTTTACTTAGGGAACTGGAAAATAAATCTGGACACTGGTTTTGGGCATTAAAATCCATCAGCAGAGAAGATCCTGTACCTCCAGAATATAGGGGAAAGGTAAAGGAGATGACTAAAGCTTGGCTAGAGTGGGGTCGGCAAAGAGGCTACACGTGGTAGGTAATAACGCTTGGGTTAAGTTTGTTACAGAAAACATTGAGCGTAATTATCCTAACCTCACTGTCTATGGATACAAACTTAGCAGTCCAGATACAATTGATTACAACTGTATTGCTTGGGCAGCAGAAGATGATGAAACATGGTGGTGGCCAGATATTCAACATCAATACTACTGGCCACCAGGTATTCCTAGAGAAGAAACGCTTGAAGCCTTTCAAGAAGTATATAAAATGCTTGGCTATGAAGTCTGTGAAGGTGATGTTTTAGAAGAGGGATTTAAAAAAATAGCTATATATACTAATTCCAATAAAATACCAACTCATGTTGCTAGACAACTACCTACTGGTAAATGGACAAGTAAGCTTGGATCGCTTGAAGATATAGAGCATAATAATTTACAAGGACTAACTGGAAATCCTGGTTATGGTAACGTTATCTGTATTATGAAAAAATCAATTCCAGCAAAAAAATTGTAGGTTGGGTGGAGGCTTTGCGTAACCCAACATCCTGATAATCAGTTGGGTTGCGCTGCGCTCCACCCAACCTACGTCTACGTCTAATGCACTATTTTAGCCTAGAGGGTCCCTACGTGCATTTCAAAAATCAAACACTAGTCCTATAGTATTATTGCACTACATCTTTGTTATTAACCAAAACCTAATTGTTCATCACTGCATCCAATAGCACATTGGCGTCAAAGCGCACGACATCGGTGCAAGGTAGCCCAGTTTCTGCGATGGTTTGCGCGATCGCTTCTTCAGCCGCAGATTCATCTAGATCGGCTGTGTTAAGTGCTATACCCACTACCGGAACACTTGCAAAGGCACCACCGGCACTAGCGACAGTTTCATAAAGCCGAATCACTTCTGGTAAAGGTGGAATTAGTACATGAGGATGATTACGTACATGAACTTGTCCCGCCCGATGTACCAACACCAGTTGGGTTGGTTGCGAACCACGAATCAGGGGTAGAGTTGCTGTTGAACCAGGGTGTAGCAGTGAACCTTGTCCTTCAATGTGCAAGATGTCGTAGTTTTTGCCATAGCGCATGATTATTTGTTCCACAGCACCGGCGGCAAAGTCTACCCGCACGGCATCTAAAGCCACACCGTCCCCTTCTAACATCACCCCAGTTTGGCCTGTGGCCAGGAATTTAGAACGCCAGCCCCGTAATTTTGACGCCCAATGTAACTCTAGGCTAGTTGACATTTTACCGATCGCCATGTCGGTTCCCACTGTCAAAACCCGCCGACAAGGAAGGGTGCGTGCTATTCCACTAGCAATACTTATATTAGCTGGCTCTTTCCGTACATCCCAAATCAATTGTCCTGGTTTGAGCAGTGCATTTAACTCTGGTATGTTTGCCATTGGTGTATGTAAACCATTCACCAGCGACATTCCAGCTTCTAGAGCGTCTTTGATTTCATGCCAATAATCATCTGGTATGACACCACCTGTTGGAGCAATGCCTATTACCAAAACTTCCGGCTTGTACTCCAGGGCTGCGGCTACCGATGCCACAATTGGCACATCACGCTTGATGCCTGTTAATTCTGGTAGGGATTTGCCAGCAGACTCGCGATCGATTACGGCTACGATTGGGGCTTCACTGTAGCGTAAAATTGCTAGCCCTGTTTTGCCGTGAGTCCCAGTAGTTCCTTCATGCAGCAAGATAGCTACTCGTTGATTAAGTGGTAGACGCACTCTGTTGTACCCCCAAACCTGGTAAATCGTTTGGCAAAACTTTTCCTTCTTTTAGCAATGCACCCGTAAAGGGATCATCGATTAAATTCAGGTGACTGTCTAAATCTAAATAATCAGCTAGTGGTGCTAGCTGTAATGCTGCTGTATTAGCTAGCGAACTGTCAGAATAGCAACCGAACATTACTTGCAATCCATACGCTCGCGCTGTATGTACCATTCGCATTGCCTCGGTTAGTCCCCCTGATTTCATCAGTTTGATATTAATGCCATCCACGTAATTTGCCAAATCGGGAATATCTGAACTTATGAAGCAACTTTCATCGACAAAGATGGGCAGGGGAGAGTTTTGTTTGAGTTTTGCTAAACTTGGTTCCTGCCCCCGTGGTAATGGCTGTTCTACATACTTTATACCTAAATCAGCCAGCCAATTGCACATAGCGATCGCATCTGATAAACTCCAACCCCCGTTGGCATCAACAAATAATTCTGGTAATGGTGCTTCTTCTCGCACTGCTAATAGCATTTTTTTATCTGCATCTATGCCATTTGGACTACCTAGCTTGACTTTGAAAAGGCGGACATCAGTAAATTGTAACCAGTCTCGCGCTCTCGCCCTGGCACCTTCAGGCGAATTAATCCCAATTGTGACTGAAGTCGGGACTATTTGATTGCGATCGAGTCCCCAAATTTGCCACAAGGGTAATCCGACGCGCTTACCCAACCAGTCGTGCATTGCCATATCCAAGGCAGCTCTTGCAGCAGAAGGAACCTGAGTTTGTGTTAAAACTTGCTCAATTTGCTGTCTCTGTAAGGGGCTGAATGTTTGCAATAGTGGCACAACTTGCTCTAAAGCATCTTTGATCGTATCAGTTGATTGCCGATGATTACCTACACCGAATGGCGATGCTTCCCCCCAGCCTTCGATGCCATCATGTGAGATCCGCACCCATACATTCGTTGTCTGTGCCGTTGTGCCGCGACTAATGGTCAACGGAAATCTCTTGTTGACTGTAAATAAATTTACATTTATTTGCATACTTATTCCGCATCTTATGTTATGACAAAAGTCAGTGTAAGTAGACGTAGGTTGGGTGGAGCGGAGCGCAACCCAACATATATCAGGATGTTGGGTTACGCAAAGCCTCCACCCAACCTACAATTTTTTTTGCTGTAAATAAATTTACATTTATTTGCATAGTTATTCCGCATCTTATGTTATATCAAAAGTCAGTGTAAGTTCAAAGTTTAGATTATCGGACGTGTCTGTTATACTTTTTTACATTCATTACAGAGTTTTTATCCAAAATTTTATTTGTTACTTAATTTATGATCAACTTAAAAAAATGGAAAACTTTAAAATCAAAAATGGTCTTAGATCATTACTGGTGTAAGGTCAGGCAAGATGAAATAGAATTGCCCAATGGTCAAATTATCGATGATTATTTTGTCAGTATTAAGCCTGATGTTGCGATGGTTTTACCTATAAATAGTAGTAGAGAAATTATTTTTGTCCGGCAATATAGACACGCCGTAGGTGAATTTTTATTAGAACTGCCAGCTGGGAATTTCGATCCCACAAAAGAGAGTGCAGAAGTAGCAGCAATTAGAGAACTGACAGAAGAAACTGGTTATATTCCCCAAGAATTTAGAAAAATCGGAACTCTATACGATAAGCCGAGTAAAGATACGAATCAAATACATTTATTTTTAGCAGAAAATGTGAGCCAAGTTGGAGAGCAACAACTAGATATTACCGAAGAGATTGAAGTTATATTAATTCCCGTAGAATCAGTTTTAGATAAAATTATTCAGGGAGAAATTTCTGTTGCCGGAACTGTAGCGGCTCTCTTCTTAGGTTTAAATTTTCTAAATTATTAATAATCTAAGAGTTAATTATTATGGCGATTCCCAAAATTCCAACCTTTGTCTTTACAGGAACTTCTGATACTTTCCTCAAAGTTCGCCCAAGTCATATCATGTCCGGGCAATTAATACCAATTCTGTATGAAGATGCGCTAAACCATAAGTACAAGAAAGAAAAACGAACCGCATTCGCGTTAGCGTCTCCCCTTGGGAGAAGGACGCAAAGGAGAGGCAGCGCGTTGCGGGGGTTCCCCCCGTTGTAGCGACTGCCGTCACAAAGAAAGAAAGAAAGAAAGAAGTTAAAAGGGTTTGGCGCAGCCTCACAAAGATATGGTATAAGCATAATCTGGAAAACCTCACTTCTATTTCTCTCTCCTAAAAGGAGAGAGACTTTGAATAACCCTCTCCCCATTCCCCCTAAAAGGGGAGAATAAGGTTAGAGGGGATAAATCAAGGTAATTACTAGCTTTCTGAAGTTTCCTGGGAGAACTTCTTATGGATAGTTCTAGTCGATTCCCCATCAGCAGCTACCGTTATCAGATAGTCCATTAAACCATCTGAAAAGGGGAGACGTAAGTGGAAAGTACCATCGGGTTTGATTTTGATGGTATGACCACCAATGTTTACGGTTGTGTTTGGTTGGGTTGCTCCGTGAATAATCAACTCAGCATCTGCCACAAACCAAAAATCTTCCTGAGCATGACTGAAAACCCGAACATTAGGTGAACGGGCGATGAGTAACCAACGATCGCTATCAGCAATATAGCCAATTTCAACCATGTAGTCGCGATCGCTGACGGGAATAGCCACGAAGCGATCGCGTGCTACCTCTTCACATTCATATTGCTGGACAAGCTGCGGACTTTCATAACTCAAGTCAATCCCAGTCACATCGTATAGCCGCACTACCAATTGGGAGCCGCCCTGTTGTTGCAGCGCTTCGTTCTGAGTCTTGGAAATGTACCAAGAGACATAAGCCCATTTGGGAGTGCGGGGTGTCACCACAATACTGCTCTCTTCTTCACTACTATTTTCTTGGCCATCTACCAAGCCAATAGCTGTTTCGCTTGTTAACGCTACATTTTCAACTGTGGGATCTGGATGGACAGGACCGAAGACATGAACGATCGCAGAACGGGCGATGAATAACCAGCCATCGCCATCAGCGACATAGCCAATTTCAGCTCTGTAATCGCGATCGCTGACGGGAATTTCCACAAAGCGATCGTGTGCTGTCTCTTCACATTCATACTGCTCGACAAACTGAGGACTTTGAGAACTCAGGTCTATCCCAGTCACATCATAGAGCCGCACTACCAATTGAGAGCCGCCCTGTTGTTGCAGCGCTGCTTTTTTAGTTTCGGAAATCTTCCAAGAAACATAAGCCCACTGGGGAGTGCGTTGTCTGAGGACAATACGGCTCTCTTCTTCACTGCTCTTTTCTTCTACATCTACCAAGCCAATAGCTGTTTCGCTTGTTAACGCTACATTTTCCACTGTGGGATCTGTTGTGGGATCTGGATGGACAGGATTGAAGACACGAACGATCGCAGAACGGGCGATGAATAACCAGCCATCGCCATCAGCAATATAGCCAATTTCAGCTATGTAATCGCGATCGCTGACGGGAATAGCCACAAAGCGATCGTGTGCTGTCTCTTCACATTCATACTGCTGGACAAACTGAGGACTTTGATAACTTAAATCTATCCCAGTCACATCGTAGAGCCGCACTACCAATTGAGAGCCGCCCTGTTGTTGCAGTGCTGCTTTCTTAGTTTCGGAAATCTCCCAAGAGACATCAGCCCACTGGGGAGTGCGCGATGTTAGCACAATACGGCTCTCTTCTTCAACTGTGGGATCTGGATGAACAGAACTGAAGACACGAACGATCGCGGAACGGGCGATGAATAACCAGCGTAGTTTACCGCCTTCGGCATCGCCATCAGCAACATAGCCAATTTCAGCTATATAATCGCGATCGCTGATGGGAATTTCCACAAAGCGATCGTGTGCTGTCTCTTCAGATTCATACTGCTGCACAATTTGGGGACTTTGATAACTCAAATCTATCCCAGTTACATCATAGAGCCGCACTACCAATTGAGAGCCGCCTTGTTGCCGCAGCGCTGCTTTTTTGGTTTCGGAAATCTCCCAAGATACATGAGCCGATGTCTCAGTATGCGGTGTCAGCAGAATACTGCTCTCTTCTTCTGCATCTCCCCAATCAATAGTTGTTTCATCCCCAATCGGCACATCATCAACGATGGGATCGGGATGAACAGAACTGAAGACATGAACGATCGCGGAACGGGCAATGAGTAACCAGTGTTCGCCATCAGCGACATAGCCAATTTCAGCTATGTAATCGCGATCGCTGATGGGAATTTCCACAAAGCGATCGTGTGCTGTCTCTTCAGATTCATACTGCTGGACAATCTGAGGACTTTGATAACTCAAATCTATCCCAGTTACATCATAGAGCCGCACTACCAATTGAGAGCCGCCTTGTTGCCGCAGCGCTGCTTTTTTGGTTTCGGAAATCTCCCAAGAGACATGAGCCGATGTCTCAGTATGCGGTGTCAGCAGAATACTGCTCTCTTCTTCTGCATCTCCCCAATCAATAGCTGTTTCATCCGCAAGCGGCACATCATCAACGATGGGATCTGGATGAACAGAACTGAAAACATGAACGATCGCGGAACGGGCAATGAGTAACCAGTGTTCGCCATAAGCGACATAGCCAATTTCAGCTATGTAATCGCGATCGCTGATGGGAATTTCCACAAAGCGATCGTGTGCTGTCTCCTCACATTCATACTGCTGGACAATCTGAGGACTTTGATAACTTAAATCTATCCCAGTCACATCATACAGTCGCACTACTAATTGAGAGCCGCCCTGCTGTTGCAGCGATGCTTTTTTGGTTTCGGAAATCTCCCAAGAGACATGAGCCGATGTCTCAGTATGCGGTGTCAGCAGAATACTGCTCTCTTCTTCTGCATCTCCCCAATCAATAGCTGTTTCGGCTGCAATCGGCACATTGTCAACTGTAGTATTAGGTTGTCCTTGGGCATCTGATGCCAAAGTGGTAGCCCAGGCTCCAATCCCTGCGCCTGCTGCTAAAGCCGCAGCAGCAGCAAAATCTGTGGAGTCAGCTTCAGCAACACCTTCCCCAACAGTCGGTTCTGCTTGCGATTCCTCCTCTAGCAAATTGAGAGTGGGTTCGGCCTCGTCCGCGACCACATTCAAGGCATCTTCTGGGAATTCTGGCAAATCTAGCAGTGAGGCTGTTTCTGCCTCTGACGGTTCCACATCGGCTGCCAGTTCGCCAGACTCTGATAAAGACAATTCATCTACTGAGGCTGTATCATCAGTTGAGGTGATACTCTCTAGCCAGTTCAATTCTGCCTGAAGTTCCTCATCTATCCGATCTTCACTAACTTCTGTGTCCCAATATCCAAAATCAGATGTTATTTCTGACACATCTGGTAATTCCGGGAGTGGGGCTGTCACGTCAGATGAAGGCAGTTCCACATCAGATGTCTCTTCTGGAAGATTAGCCAGGTGAGGATATGAATTATTTACTACGGCTGCCGGGGCTTCTATCTCCCATGCAACTTGATCGGACTCAGGAGGGTTTGTCTCCATATAATTATTTAGCTCGACTGTATCATCAATCGCGTCTTTTTCTGTTTCTTTGTTGCTAAAAGCAGACCAGGTAGTTGCCCCGATGCCCGTTGCTAGAGCCGCACCACCCGTTAAAGCTGCGGCTCCCAAGTTGTTATTTTCTGATCCATTAGTAGCTACGCCTGATGTTGTGCCTTCATAGAGGTTAGAAGTACCATTAGTTGCCTCTTGTACGAAATTTGATGTCCCCTGAGTCGCGTTCTCGGTCAGGTCGGATTGTGTTTGAGCATAGATGTTGAAAGGAGTGCGATCGGGGGTTTCTTGCTCTTGAAAGTGCGGTACTGGCTGTTCCTCATGCATTGCTCCGTTACCAGAGTGAGCTGTGCTGGCATTTAGCGCCGCCGTTTCTCCATCTTCTGTACTGGGTGGATGAGGATTTGATTCTGGTAAGTTGTCTGTTTTCTCATCAGTAGGCAATGGGCGTTTTACCACAACCCACCATAGTAACCCTCCAGCTAGAGGAATAAAAAACAAAGGTAGCAGCAACCACAATGGTGTTTTCTTGTCTACAATTGGACTCTTTTGTTCAGGAGCAGCCACAAAGGGCTGATCGCCAAATACAGAAGTCGCACTAGGGGAAGGCGTAGCAGCAGGTGTTGTCTGGACACTAGGGGAAGCCGTGACAGCAGGTTGTAATACGCTGGTTGCGATCGCTTCTGCTTCAGTAGTTCTAGCTTGTTCTATAGCTTGTTGTCCTGGGGGTGCCAGGGTAAAGCCGAGAAAATCTACTGTGGTTAAGCTGGGATTTTTTTTGTAAACGTAAACTAAAGGTTGCGAGAAAGGATATTTAGGATCGCTTGGCAAGGTTTGATGTAATTGCAGAACTCGCACATCTTTTAACTTTGACACCTGATTAGCTAACACATAGCTGATGCCGTCTTTGCCTAGTTGTTTGACGATTTCTGCGGTATTATCCTCAGTTAGTTGGGTAGCATTGCTTCCTGTAGTAAAGTTAGCACCCTTGAAGGCTGGATAAGCACGGAAAGTCTCACGAGTATCGCTCGTGTTCGGGCGATCGATTACCCGAATCTTCCCTGGAGTCCCTCCCAGTTGTGACCAATTTGTAATTGTTCCCCGGAAAATACGGGCGAATTGTCTACTGGTCAAGCTTTGTTTGAAAGGATTATCTGCACCAACCACGATCGCAATTTTCTCACGGCGCAAGCGAACTTGCTCTAGTCCTTGGGCTTTTTCTGCTGGTGTCAATCCACGCCCGATTGCTGCTATGTCAATTTTGCCATCTAATAAATCTTTCAGTGCCGTATCAGTGCCGTTAGCAGCAATTTCAACCTTTGTGCCAGAAAACTGTTTTTCAAAACTTTCTTTCAGGCTTTGGTTGATTGGGGCCAAGCTACTTGAACCGTCAATCCGCACTGTCGTCCCATTCTGCACCGTTTGCGGCAGCGAAAAAGAGGGAGCTTCAGGTTTAGATTGTGCCAGCATCGGTGCAGATCCCACCAGAGTTGCTGCGATCGGGGTCGTAGCTAAGGCAACCCATAATACCAGCCTGACTATTGAAGTATCTTTTTTTTCTTGTTGCCACATATGCCCTTGATTAAAGTAAAAAATAGAAAGCCTGCCAATCCTAAGTCGCTCTCTTTTTAAAGATTATGGAGGAGACGCGCTAATTATACATCTGAGTTATCTTTAGTTCTAATTACTTCTAACGCACTTACGTTGATTTATACTTCGCTGTAGGTTGTATAGCATGATAATTTATATTCTTAATTGTCCGACTAATTGTAGTCTTTGTGCGTTAAAATGAGCATAACAGGAAAGGTAATCAACCTGTATAAAAACCCAACTGCCTAGCGGCAATCTGAACCTTGAAAACTGAACGGCAGTTGCTCTACTTGGGGAAACCCTAAGACCGCACTGCCTCATCTATGCGGTTCTACTGCATTTTTCTAGTTTCCTCCTAGCAGTAAGTAAAAGATTCATAGGAGCTAGACGACTCAGAATTGTGAAACAAATTGTTTCAAGCTAAACAGGACTTGCAGCAATGCAACTACCGAGGGGCACTCGGAAAGTTAACGCTTGTGGAGAGTCCCACCTCTGGGCTAGATAACGCAAGGAATCTAGTTTAAGTGGTCTCGTTGAACCAAGAATCCCTGTATCTTTAAACCAGGGAGTGTCAAATTGCAACTTATACCAAGTTAGTCCCGCCCGCAATTATGAATTATTGAATAACTAAAACTGGTAAAGTGTAGCAAATTCAATATTATTTAACAATATTATTTTCAGTAGTGCTGAGTTCTGAGCCAGTGTTGAGTAGTGAGTATCCTCCTGTCTAAGGGATTTGCAACAATTGTCCCTGAACTGAGTACTCATTGTTCAGTACTCAGCAGAATCTACTACATCTTTGAGATAACAATGACAATCTGGCTTATCAATCAGTGACTCCACCAAGGCATTTAGGGCAGTTGCAGCTAAAGCGCCACCTCCCAAAGTCCCTTCAACTGTAATATAAGGTATCGCTTGTTGCATCAGTTGTCGCTTGGCTGCGGGAGCATGGCTAAAGCCAATGGGCATTCCAATTACTAATGCGGGCTGAATTTTCTGGTTAGCGATCGCAATTGATGCTTCCAGAAGTACTGAGGGAGCATAACCAACTACCAGCACGCAACCCTGACTTACTTGCTGCAATTTTTCTCGCCATTCTCGATGTTGCCAAAATGCAAGTTCCGCCTCTGTAGCAGTGGTAATATGGGGGTTATCAATTAAGGTTTCAATGTGGCATCCCAAGTGAAGTAATCGGGTTTGATCCAAAGCAGCAGCAACCGTTTGGGTATCGACTACAATTTGACAACTTGAAGATAGGGCTTCTCGACTAGCTGCGATCGCACCTCGACTCAATTTGATAAAGGATACCAAACTGACATCGCCAGAAGCCAAAACCAATTGAGAAATTAAGTGCTGTTCAATTTCCGAACGGTTAGACAAATCAGGTAGTAAACGTTGTAGCGATTCGGTAAAAGCTTCCGAGTGGGTATGAATTTCGGCATCCAAGCCACTCCAGAGATTTTCCAATCCCCCCAATCCGGCTTGAGTTTCGACATCGAGTAACTTGAGTTGCGCCAAAACTTCCGCCTGGATAATTTGACAATGGCGATCGCGCCCCAATAATCCTTCTAATGCTGATGCAGTTTGCCGCAATTGGGAAATTTGTTGCATCACCGCCCGATATTGCTGCTGAAGTTGTCCCATGAGGTTAACAGTTGTTTCGGCTTCTGGTTCCACCTCCAAAATCTGACGGATATGGTTTAGCTGAAACCCTTGCTGCTTGAGTGCGACAATCCGTTGCAATCTGAGAACATCTTTTTTGGTGTAGAGACGGTAATTGCTGCGCGATCGCACTGGTTGCGGTAGCAGTCCCAATTGATGGTAATGTCGCACCATGCGCGGAGTTAAACCGCCGCCAACTGCATCGGTAAGTTCTTTAATAGTTAAGCAACCAGCATTCATAAGTTATTTAATAACGGTAAAAGTCTTTGTAACTCTTCACAAGCCGCTTGAAGAGATGGCGGTGCCTTTTCATCTAAACTCCCTTGAGAACATTGGTTTGCTAATTGTTCAACACCGGGTTTACAAATTGCCTCATTTTTAGGGAATTTTGGATATTTGGATTTTTCTGCTTCTTCTTCAACAACTTCTCCTGTTCGTAAATAATGTATCCAAGTTTCGATATTTCTTTTGGGCACGAAGATTGCTATTTTCTCATCAGGCTTACGAATGTTTGTTTTATCTTTATCTGTTGAAAATCTTAATTTTAGAGTTCGATAATTTTCACTGAACTGTTCAAATTTAAAACTTACAAACCCATCTAATATATTTTTTAGAATGTTCATCAGTTCAGCAACTTTACCCTGATCTTGGGAAATGTAGCGATACCAAGAAACAAAATTTTCCATTCTCGAAGTTAGATGAATTTCTTCCTTTTCACTGCCCTCAAGCATAAGACTAGGAATAATTTGTACAATAATGAATCGCTGCATACGTTTTGTGAACCAGGCCAACTTTGTACTGTCACTATCTCCCGTAAATAACCATAGGAAAGATCCTAATGGTGAAGGAAATGGAGCTTTTGCGACCTCTTCATAATCATCGCTAAAAAGTTGAACTTCGCCACCCTCAGACTTCAGCAAAGCTTGATTATTAAACCAGAGATGCTCATATTCAACATGACTCTTATCTTGATTATGTCTAATAGCAAATTCATATTTATAACTACCACCATTTCCAGCAATTTCTAGCTCAAAACGCTGAACTTGCAAAGTCTGCCAGCGAGTACAGTCAGCAGATTTAAAAATCCCTTCTACTTTTTCGTCACCATTTACAAAAGTTTTAATTTTCCGCAAAACCTCAAAAACTGTTGATTTACCTGTTCCATTCCCACCAAGAAACAGGTTAATCGAGTCAAAATTCATCTCAAAATTTACCAAGCCGCGAAAGTTATCAATATATATTCGCTTTAGCATAGATTTTTTCTCCTAGTGCAATTTTAAACGTAACAGTTAAATAGTCTCATTTACCCACATCCCCCTCTTTAAAAACGCTCCAATAACATATACAAAGATTTTACTTTGCGTACCTCTGCGCTTCCCTCAGCGCCCCTTTGCGTTTCAAAATCATTATAAACCTTGACATTAACATTAATGTCAAGGTTTAAGGTGAGAGAGTCCCTGTTAATTCACCTCTCATGCTCTACCCCCAACGTTTCACCCAATTCACCAGAGAACACGCAGATACAGTAGCAGCCCTTTTGTGTGGCTTACTGCTATTTCTCGGATGGTTCGCCTTACATCTTGGCGCTTTGGGATTGGCATTGCTACTGCTACCTGCTGCTTATGTGATTGGTGGTTACGAAAGTGCGCGGGAAGGATTGACTACCCTTTTCAAAGAAAAAGAACTCGATGTAGATTTGCTGATGATTGTGGCGGCCATTGGTGCTGCTAGCCTTGGCTTATGGCGAGGAGAATATCATCTAATTATTGATGGGGCAATTTTGATTCTCATCTTTGCCATCAGTGGCGCATTAGAAGGCTATGCAATGGCGCGAACTGAGCGGAGTATCCGCAGTTTGATGAGCCTGACACCAGATACAGCAAGGGTTTTACATCACGGAAGGGAAGAGGAAGTTTCCATTAGTCACCTAAAAGTAGGTGATGAGATTGTCGTCAAACCTGGAGAGCTAATTCCGACTGATGGAATAATTTTATCTGGTTACAGCACCCTCAATCAAGCTGCAATTACAGGCGAGTCTTTACCTGTAGAGAAAACAGTCGGTGCAGAAGTATTTGCCGGCACACTTAACGGCTATGGTGCATTGCAAATTAAGGTACACAAACCAGCGCAAAGCAGTTTAATTGTGCGTGTAATTCGCTTGGTAGAACAGGCAAAGACTCAAGCACCTCCTTCGCAAGAGTTTATCGATCGCTTTGAACGAGGATATGCCAAAGTCATTGTAGTAGCTGGGATATTACTGGCAATTTTGCCGCCATTTCTTTGGGGTTGGGATTGGGAAACGACGATTTATCGCGCCCTTACCTTCCTGGTGGTAGCTTCTCCCTGTGCGCTGATGGCGGCAATTATGCCCACGCTGCTTTCGGGAATCGCCAATGGTGCAAGACAGGGGATTTTGTTTAAGAATGGGGCGCAGTTGGAGAAGATTGGCAAAGTTAGAGCGATCGCATTTGATAAAACTGGTACTTTAACAACAGGACAGTTGCAGGTATACAAGGTAATTCCAGCTAGTGAATACACTCACGCAGATGTATTAAAAGCCGCAGCTAGTGTAGAATCTTCTTCAGAACATCCCATCGGCAAGGCAATTGTGCAGGCGGCTGGTGAAACAGTTCGAGTCTTGGCGGTTCCCGTCGAGTCGAAACTGTTGAACCCGAAGGGTGATTTAAATTGGGTTGGTGCAGTTCAAGTGCAAGCTATACCTGGACAGGGAATTGTCGGAATCGCCCAAGAACAAGAGATAATTGTCGGGAATGCCGTTTTTGTGCAAAAGTATGTCACAAATTTACCTGAAGAATTGCGAGAAATGGCTCAATCTTTAGAGCAAGAAGGTAAAACTGTGGTTTGGGTAGCGAAGAACCCCACCCCCAACCCCTCCCCGCTTGCAGGGAGGGGAGCCGGATTTGATGTGATGGGTGTAATTGCGATCGCAGATGAAGTAAGATCGCAAGCAGCCGCAACCATTACCCGGTTAAAGAAACTGGGAATTGAGCAAATTGTCATGTTAACCGGGGATAATCAGGAAACTGCTCACAGTGTCGCCAAAGCAGTCGGAATTGATCGAGTATATGCTCAACTTTTACCAGAAGATAAGCTGGATGTGATCCGCCGTCTACAGCAAGAATATCAAACTGTGGCAATGGTAGGCGATGGGATCAATGATGCACCAGCCTTAGCGCAAGCATCTGTAGGTATAGCGATGGGAATATCTGGGAGTGATGTGGCATTAGAAACCGCAGATATAGTTTTGATGGCAGACAGGTTAGAAAAAATTGCCGTGGCGATACATTTGGGTAGGCGATCGCAAGCCATAGTCAAACAGAATATATTCGTAGCGTTGGGTTTTATTATATTGCTTTTGGTGGGCAACTTTCTGGGAAATATTAACCTACCTATTGGCGTCATTGGGCATGAAGGTTCCACAGTGTTAGTTACCCTCAGTGGTCTAAGATTGCTCAAATAAACCACTCTTCTCTCTTTTCGGGAAACCCACTATTAGCGCCTGGCTCACCACTTTGGCACATCTTTCGATGAGTTCATAAATTTCGGCGGGGTGAGGTTTTTTCTTATAAACAAGATTCTTGCTCCCTCTCCTTGGTAAGGAGAGGGTTGGGGTGAGGTTTTACAAGGCTTTTTACACTCATTGAGATGCTCCCTGTAGAAAGTCAGAAAGTATCACAGACAACAAAACTTTTCTCAATCACCGCACTCAAGAAAACTTTTCGAGTTAGTCAACATTGATAGGATTGATTCAAAGACTTGTGGAATCTGCTCTTCCTAAACAGACTAGACTTGCATAAATTTCTATCAACAACTTGCGACTCACATCATGAACCGCTTTACCTCAATTTTTCTGGCCGGCTTGATAGCATCTGCTTCAGCTTTGGCTATTTCTCCAAAAGCTGATGCGAAAGCACCAGTGTCTTATCTTGCTGAGTTAGATAACTACAGCTATCATCACAACGATGATGATAACCACGAACGTGAGAGTCGTTACCATAGAGATGGTGATTATGAGCGCGAGAATAACCTTCGCAACATTCGTGACAATAACTATCGCTATGAGCGGGAGAATAATCGCCGCTATGACCGCGATAATAACTATCGCTATGAGCGCGAGAATAATCGCCGCTATGACCGCGATAATAACTATCGCTATGAGCGCGAGAATAATCGCCGCTATGACCGCGAGAATTATCGCCGCTATGACCGCGAGAATAATCTTCGCAACATTCGTCGTGAAAATAACCTTCGTTATGAGCGCGAACGCGACTGGGGTCGTGGTTAATCCATCCGCGTTGATTATCAAAGACTCATTAATGGCGTTCTGAGGTTCATTAATGAGTATCAAAGACTCATTAAGGGACTTCAAAGAAATAAATTATCCATCTTGTGGGGTGGGCAGGAAAGCCCGCCCTGAATATAGGACGGGTGAGGACACCCATCCCACAAGAAAATTTGGGATGTTTTTTTATTTGTCAGTCCCTAATGGAGTTCCAAGCTCCATTAATGAGTATCAAAGCCTTGTCAACGAATTTTTGAGTTTAAATTTTTGATCCCATTTGCTCTAGCTGTCTAATCCGCTCCATTTGCAGCAGATTCCACTCATCATCAGAAAAAGGTGTGCTAAACCAGGCATCTAATATAGGACTTACGCAGTGTACAAATGCATCATGATATGCAGTAGCTAAAATAGGTTGTTTCAGGCTTTTATTAACTATCCTGCGATCGTAAATAGACCATGCTGTAGGGGCACAGCAATGCTCATTGGTGTCAACTTAAGACGATAAAGCCCATATTTGTTGGGTGTAAGCGTCAATC
>NZ_JBALBY010000069.1:0-4469 GCF_036919575.1 Nostoc sp.
CGGCGGCAAAGTTAGGAGTTAGTGAAGCACAGTTAAAGGATGCGTTGGGAGTTCCTGCCAATTTTTCAAATCAAGGCGATCGCAATCAGCGTCCAACTCGACCGAATTTTGCAGCAGCTGCGGCAAAGTTAGGAGTTAGTGAAACACAGTTAAAGGATGCGTTGGGAGTTCCTGCCAATTTGACAAATCAAGGCGATCGCAATCAGCGTCCAACTCGACCGAATTTTGCAGCAGCTGCGGCAAAGTTAGGAGTTACAGAAGCACAGTTAAAGGATGCACTAGGTGTTCCACCTCATCCTCCTGGCGTTGACAGAGCCTCTCCTTACCAAAATCGCCCTAATCTACCAAAATAGCTGAACATTATCTAGATTAACGAAAAAATTAAGTAGGTCGGCGCAATTAAAGCTAACTGGTGAAGGCTGTCAAACAATTTTGGATTTTAGATTTTAGATTTTAGATTTTAGATTGACCCCATGCCTAAAGCTGACTTTTCACGGTATCTGGAAAACCTCACTTCTATTTCTCTCTTCCTTTAAGGAGAGAGACTTTGAATTTTCCCCCTTCCCTGCTAGGGAAGGGGGTTAGGGGGTTAGGTTTTTTGTAGCTTTTCCACATAACGTGAAAAGTCAGATGCCTAAAGTCACTTTAAGTCTCATAGCCCCTGAGATACCTCACCCTGGTTTTGCTATGCAAAACCTGTCCCTCTCCTTGGTAAGGAGAGGGATGTTTGATAAGACAGGGTGAGGTTTTAGAGGACTTTTGGGTAATCGGATAACTTGTGTGTACACCGTAGTTCTGGCAAAGGGAGAAGATTCGGCTTCGCGGGGCGATCGCTGCAACCCATTGAAATAATCTTACTAAAAAACGGGAAAACTATGGTTACTCCACTAATAGGGGAATTTCCATGAAAGTCCTGAATCAGAAAATGCTGAAAAAATCTCTGCTTAACTGTTTGATTTTGCCTGTTTCTTTAGCAACCGGGCTGTGCGTGGGAACGCTTTTTAATTCCAAAGTTAATGCTTTACCAGGGCAAAGTACAGAGGAAGTCGGCACCTGGATTAAAGCACATCCCACACTCCGCCCCAGGAGTGGGGAGCAATTGTTTGTGCAAAAGACTGATACTGCTGCTCAACGATTCAGTTTTCAAGCGTCGGTATTGCCTCCCGGTAGGATAGAATTTTCTAAAGACCGTGGCAGAATTCGCAGTGAGCGCATTGCCATGTATGATGCGATTAACGGCATGACATTTGCACGTCTCCAAGAATCCTTGCGGGTAATTTATGGCTTGGAGATTTATCAAGACTACGATCGCGCCCAAGTCGTGTACCAGTATCCTAACCAAAAGGTAATTGACTCGGCGCGTTTTGCCGAAACTCCGATTCGGGAAGCTTTAAAGGGAGAATTACGAGTAGGCGATCGCTATGTATATTGGGTGGAAATTGCTCAACCCAAGACAGGCAAAGCTTTTACCGGTCAAATGACGGTTTTGCTCAAAACTGACCTAGACAAGTTAGAAAGGGAACTGCAAAATCGTTAATGGGCATTGGGCATTGGGCATTGGGCACTTGTACTCAGCGTTGCCGAAGTATTGGACATTGGTCATTGCTTATTTCCTTGTCCCCCTCATCTCCCTCATCTCCCTCATCCCCCTCATCTTTTCTCGTTTAAAGATTACTGAATTGCTGTTCTACAACTTCCCCAACCCCACAGGAGCTAGGGTTTGCCATATACCCGAAAAGATACTTTCAGATGCTAAGGAAATTCGTACCAAATCTTCTTTCAGTAGTGGCGGCCAATCAACCCCGGCTTTACGCCCTGCTGCAAATAGCTGTTGTGCCTTAATGCTTAACTGATAAAGAGCTAAAGCCAGTTCTCGGTCTAGGCTCTTTGCATCTTTAAGGGCTTCAAACACCACTTTCAATGCCAACAAAATCGAGGTGATCTGACCGGGTACCGGGGGTTTCCCCTGTTTCATACGCGTTAACAGCGCATCTGGGTTTTCCTCGGTTATGATTGTCTGATCTATGACGAGTTTCCGAGCTGTTTCGTAATTCATGTAGTCAGTTTAGCGTAGATTTTGTTTCAGCATGAGTACCTAATTAAAAAGTCATCAAACTGGCTTTTGATTATTTATAGCAATCTCATTTGATTTATGAAAAGATCGGCGTGGGGAAAATGATGGGGAATTTGCGATGCTCTAGGTTAACCAGATAGACTGAATATAATATCTTTGAAAATATACCTTCCTGGGAATCAGAAGCAAAATGATATCACCGAATTTACTGGAAATTGAGCGCTCCGTCCTTGCCTTGTCTGTGGAAGAACAACTTTGGTTACTAGAAAGTATTGCTCGACAAATCCGAGAAAGTGAGTATACAAAAGATAAATTGGCTGATGTTAAAAATCCCGAAGAGCAAGTGGAAGTGATGGCTAGTGAGCCAAAGGTTCTAACAGAAATTGCTGCTATAAAAAATGATGAATTTGCGATTTCTGAAATTCTCTGAAATCTAAAAATTATGAGATTGCCAGACTTAAAAAGTCAAATATACAAGTTATCGGTGAGCGATCGCTTAGAAAATTGCTGAGTGCGATCGCCCGTTCACTACAAAACAACTCACGCCGAAGTCTTGCCCACCCTAATTATGCAAGTAAAATGTGGAATATCTTACTCAGTTATCAGGCTTACTACAATAGATGATATACAAATACTAAATTATATGTGAATATGTGAAAAATTTTAATTAATAATAGGATAGGCTTTACCCATCCAAACCTGGATATAGTGAGCAAACCCATCCTATGTATATTTTATGCCAATTCTCACGCAAACAATAACTGCGATCGCCTAGTTTTGGCGGGTAAGCGATCGCAAAATCAGATTATTCTGTATACAGCTAATTTCAAATTTTCAATAATAATTAATATTTCGTTACAAAATTGGTTTATTTGATTGTACATAGTTGTTAAGCAATAAGTACCATAGATAACTCCAATGCGATCTTTATAGATTGACTTTTGTTTCATATATCTTTACGTTTTCACCACATTATGGTACTGCAATAGTGTAAATACGCTCCTGTGATGTTGCTGATTAATAAGTCAATAGGGATGATCTCGGAAAAACAATTGATCAAGGGTGTTCATTACATTGTTTGAAGTTATGTAGCCTTTTGATTACGGCCTATCAACCACTGCGGTAAACTGTGCGTTGATTATGATTCTTTCGCAGAGAAGAACACTCGAAAGGAGCGGTTTTTTCAATGTCTCATACCGTAAAAATCTACGATACCTGCATTGGCTGCACCCAATGCGTCCGCGCTTGCCCTACTGATGTACTGGAGATGGTTCCTTGGGATGGCTGCAAAGCTGCTCAAATTGCCTCTTCACCCCGTACAGAAGACTGCGTGGGCTGTAAGCGCTGCGAAACCGCTTGTCCCACCGACTTTTTGAGCATCCGGGTTTACCTGGGCGCTGAAACAACTCGCAGTATGGGTCTGGCTTACTAAAAAGCTCAGTGCTAAGTCACTGAACTTCTGATCGCGATGCAGGTCTACTGCCCAACTGTTCTTTCTAGAACGGTTGCCTTGTCTCCTTTGGACGTAAGGGAGAGGCGCAAGCCTTTGCGCCTCTCGGCAGTGATATAGACCATCAAAAAAAGCCTCCGCTCAGAGTTCTCGCTGAGTCCTGAGTTCTGAGACAAAAGAAGTAAATCAAAAAAACAATTTCTTGATTCTTCACTCGGAACTCAGAACTCAGAACTCAAGAATTTTAACAAAACAGAATTCAGGAGGAGCCAGTGCGGTGAGGCAGCCCCCGTCTTGGCGGTTCCCGTCGTTCGCGTAGCGTCTCCGAAGGAGATTGGGGGACTGCCGTTCGCCCAAGCCGGGCACCGGAGGCATCACCCGAAGGGTCTTGGGGTTTCCCCAAGTGGAGCAACTGGCGTTCAGTCGCCAGAATTCAATTCTGAATTTTGTGTAACTGGTGTAAGCATTGCGGTAGCGAGTCAGACGCTCCATTGGTGTCAACTTAAGCCAAAACCCTTTTAAAATCTCGTTTACAGCCAGAGGCTGTAAATGCTGCTCGTTGCGGCTCTGCCGCAAGTCTTGAGGCGGAGCCTCAATGAATGCATTCCCAGTCTCCGACTGGGAACGAGACAATCTTAAAAGCTGCTTATAGACTGGCTTTCACGTTAAGTTGACACGTATGCAGACGCTCGTACCCCTACAGGGAACCAAGCTACGCGTAGCGGGTGTATTGCATCCAAACGAGCGTAGGCGTAGCCCGCACAACGCCGCGCTCTGTTACCACCGTAGACATCGCTATATTATATTGATTCTGAATTCTGGCTTCTGAATTCTTCTTTATTGATTCTGAATTCTGAATTCTGGCTTCTGAATTCTTCTTTATTGATTCTGAATTCTGAATTCTGGCTTCTGAATTCTTCTTTATTGATTCTGAATTCTGAATTC
>NZ_JBALBY010000070.1:0-2400 GCF_036919575.1 Nostoc sp.
GGGGTCTGTTCAGCGCCAACGTCGAAGCGATCAAGCATCATCACCTTGTTCCAGGCTGCGACGAAGTCCTTGACCATCCGCTCGTGACCGTCATCAGCGCCATAGACTTCAGCAATCTGACGCAGTTCCGCGTTCGAGCCGAAGATGAGATCGCAGCGGGTTGCGGTGAACTTCGCTGCACCGGTTTCGCGATCGCAGATGTCAAAAAGCATCTCGCGATTGTCAACAGGCTTCCACTCGTAGTCCATACTGGTCAGGACACGGAAAAAGTCATTGGTCAAGACGCCCGGACGGTCAGTGAAGCTACCGTGCTTTGAATGATCCCAATTCTGATCGAGCGCGCGAAGTCCGCCGACAAGAACCGTCCATTCAGGCGCGGTCAGCGTGAGGAGCTGCGCTCGATCCAGGAAGATACGCTCCGGCTTCACCTTGTAGCCAACAGCCTCATTGTGATAGTTTCTGAAACCATCCGAAACTGGCTTCAGCCAATTAAACATTTCAACATCTGTCAGCTCCTGAGTCGTATCCATCCGACCCGGAATAAACGGCACGGCAACAGAAAACCCAGCGTCTTGTGCAGCCTTCTCGATCGCAGCACAACCACCGAGGACGATAAGATCCGCTATCGAGATTTTTTTGTTGCCCGACTGAGCGCCGTTAAAGTCCGCCTGAATGCGATCAAGGGTCGATAGCACCTCGCCGAGTTCCTGCGGGCGGTTCATTTCCCAGTCTTTCTGGGGATTGAGGCGAACGCGCGCCCCATTTGCGCCGCCGCGCTTGTCGGAATGGCGGTGACTCGATGCCGCTGCCCAAGCGGCTGACACGAGCGCCGAAACAGAGAGTCCACTCGCTAAAATCTGATCCTTGAGAAAATTGATATCGGCGGCATCAACGACATCATGATCCAGTGCCGGAATTGGATCTTGCCAGATCAGATCTTCCTCTGGGATTTCCGGACCAAGATAGCGCGTTTTCGGACCCATGTCTCGATGGATCAGCTTATACCAAGCGCGCGCGAACGCATCGCTGAAGTAATCGAAGTCACCCAAGAAGTGCTGACAGATTTCGTGATAGACCGGATCGACCTTCAAGGCAATGTCCGAAGTCATCATCATTAACGGGTACTCAACGCCCGGTTGATGGGCATCCGGTGTCTTTGGCGCATCAGGATTGCTCGGTTTCCACTGAATGGCACCTGCTGGACTCTTTGTCTGTTCCCAATCGTATTTAAAAAGATTTGTTAAGTAACTGTTGTCCCACTGGGTTGGATTTGGAGTCCACGATCCTTCGATCCCGTTCGTCATTGTATATTCGGCAAACCCAGTGCCTTCAGGGTTCTGCCACCCCAAACCCATCGCCTGAATCGGCGCGGCTTCCGGCGCTGGACCAATCTTGTCCGGCGAAACCATGCCATGACTTTTGCCAAAGGCATGACCCCCTGCAATCAGCGCGACAGTTTCTTCGTCATTCATGCCCATCCGCGCAAACGTCTCGCGAATGTCTCGCGCCGAGCCATAGGGGTCGCCCTCAGCGTTTGGACCCTCTGGATTGACGTAAATTAGCGCTTGGTGCGAAGCCGCTAGCGGGTTCTCAAGGTCGTAGTATTGCTCGTTCGGTTTCCCAACCCACCGAATCGTGCGAGTGACCATCTCATCAGGATGACCAGGGTGTTCCTTAACATCGTCAACCGAATCGCCGTTCCAGAATTCGGGTCCCCAGTATGTCGAGCGATCCGCCTCCCAGGCATCTATGCGACCGCCACCAAAACCGAAAGTCTTAAACCCCATGATTTCGAGCGCGCAGTTGCCCGTCAGAACCATCAGATCAGCCCAGCTTAGTGCCGCACCATATTTCTGCTTGATGGGCCAGAGCAGCCGTCGTGATTTATCTGTGTTTCCATTATCCCACCACGAATTGATGGGTGCGAAGCGTTGCATGCCCTGACTCGCTCCACCCCGACCATCCGCGATCCGGTAGGTGCCTGCTGAGTGCCACGCCATGCGAATCATTTGAGGTCCATAATTCCCATAGTCGGCGGGCCACCAGTCCTTTGAATCGGTCAGCAGTGCTTTGATATCGCTCTTCAACTGTTCAAAGTCAAGCTTCCCAAAGGCTCCTTTGTAATCGAAATCTCGCAGTGGGTTAGCTTGGGGCAAATTTTGGTGAAGCAGTTCGACCTGAAGTCGGTTCGGCCACCAATCATCGACTTGCGGCTTGGAGCCGAGCGCGCCGCCAATGCGGGTTCCCCGGAAGGGGCATTGTGCAGGAGGGGTGGCAGGGTTGTTGTTCATGGGGCTATTATTCATTCAGTTCAATCCTTCTTCATTAAGTTCAATTCTCTCTAACAGTTTATGTTAGTCAAGCTGTGTTGAGCGCCGCCACTTTTGGCAGCAGTGGTGC
>NZ_JBALBY010000071.1:0-12626 GCF_036919575.1 Nostoc sp.
TTATTTTATTTATCATCCCATCAATTTTTACAATTATCTATGTCATTTTTAAATCTTCCTTAGTTTTTATTAGTAAATAAGATGCGTTTGCCCTGGGATCGGCGTAAGCATGAACAGATGGGTGTGATCGAAGGGTGGAACTCCACTTTTGACTGCCTAGATGAGTTTTTGGCGAAAGCTTGAGTTTCTCTTACTAGGTATGAAGTACTTGTATGTTTATCTTCATCAAGCCGAGAAAAAGTTGATGCGATGGTTGCTCAGAAGCACTTGCCGTCGGTGGAGCAACCTACAATCAACCACAAGACCACAGTTTTATGTACGGACACGGGTTTGCTGACTTAAACGGTTATATTTGGGAATTTGCGAAGCGCAATAAAGCGAGGTTGAAAGTGCGATGTTTGAGGAATTAACACAGTCAGCTATTCTATAGCTTGAGTAATTTAAGCCATCCACTCCACCCAATCGGGCGCAATTGCAATCAGTTGACCAAACTTCTCTGCTTCAATATCTTCAAACTTCAGCATCACCCCCCAACGCTCATCACTTGTCAACGTACTTAGTAATTCTTTAACCCCCTCCACACCGGATTGGAAACGCTCAATCGCTAACTGAGCATAATATTTAACTCCTTCCCACCAAGAAACACTGAGTTCTTCATCTGTGTCCATACCCCCCCGATTATTACTTCCACTTTCATTATTGGGGGGTGTGGACGGCGATGAAGAAGGCAGAGGTGCCGGGGAGCAGGGGTGCAGAGGATAATTTTTGTATAAGTTTTTTCCCCTCTGCTCCTCTGCTCCCCCGTTCCGCGTTATCGGTTCCTGCCATAGACTTCTGCTCCTCTGCTCAACACCATATTGAGCCTGCATCCTAGCCGCATCTCGCTCAAGTGATTCTTGCCGCTTCCTTTCCCTGTCCTCCCGTTGCCTGTGCCGATAATCCAGCACCTCCTCCGGCTTGAGATAGTCTTGGTGCTGCCTACTGGTGTAAGTCCTTCTATCAATATCTTTGGCATTGGCAACTTTACGGTAATGCTCCTCATCGATGGCAATACCAGCCGCTTTCATCCACCGCGAAGTCGCTTCATCACCACCATCCCCGGCAGAAACAATGGTATTCCCCATTTCCTCCAACAGCGATCGCAGATCAGAGCGAAGATTATTGATAGACCGTGGAGATAAGCTGTCGCGCATTTAAATTGTATAATTTTGGGTCTAAAACCCTTCCATAGCCTAGAGGCAGCTAAAAAACTAGATGCGTGGCAGCTTATCAACCCCTGTACCGAGACTGGGAGTAATTAAAAAAGCGTCAATATCAATGATTGCAACGTTAATCTCCCGGATAAAGATGACATTTTCTTCACTGCCACTGTTCTCGGAGTGAATAGCCCACACCCGTAACTTGCGGTCAACGCTTGGTTCAGGTGTTTCGTCATTATCATGAGTTGGGGGTTATCTTTTCTTAGAATCGTCAAGATTTCAGCCTTACCTATTCCAATTAAACCAACTAACCCGAATTGAAGTGTTACAATTGCGTGACCACACTTAAATAATTTTATTTATTAGTGATTTTTTACTCAATTTAATAGATAATGAAACTAAATGTTTAGCACTCATGTTAATATTTCTGGATACCAGATTATTGAAGAAATCTACAATGGTTCGAGAACTGTAGTTTATCGAGGGTATAGAGAAAGTGATTCATTACCTGTAGCAATCAAACTGCTGAAAAATCCATATCCCTCCTTTAATGAACTGGTGCAGTTTCGCAATCAGTACACCATTGCCAAAAATCTCAACTCATCTTTAATTGTCCAAACCTACAGCCTGGAGGTGTATCAAAATGCCTATGCGTTGGTGATGGAAGATTTTGGTGGCATTTCTCTAAAAGATTATTTTGATCACGATCAAACGCGAGATATTAGGTTTTTGCAAGAGTTTTTTCAAATAGCGATCGCACTGTGTAATACCTTAGAAATACTTTATAGTCAGCGCATCATTCATAAAGATATCAAACCGAGCAATATTTTAATTAATCCAGAAACCAAACAAGTTAAATTAATCGACTTTAGTATTGCCTCTCTATTACCAAGGGAAACGCAAACGCTAATCAGCCCCAATGTATTAGAAGGAACATTAGCTTATATTTCTCCAGAACAAACAGGTAGAATGAATCGGGGAATTGACTACCGGACTGATTTTTATTCACTTGGTGTAACTTTCTACGAATTACTCACAGGTGAGTTACCTTTTCAATCAAACGATCCAATGGAGTTGGTGCATTCCCATATTGCTAAGGTAGCCTCATTAATACATTTAATTAACTTACAAATTCCGCCGATAATTTCGGATATCGTCAGCAAATTAATGTCAAAAAATGCTGAAGACCGCTATCAGAGTGTATTAGGATTGAAGTATGATTTAGAAATTTGTTTTTCTCAACTGAAGACAACAGGCAAAATTGAAAGTTTCCCAATTGCCCAAAGAGATGTATGCGACAGATTTATTATCCCTGATAAACTATATGGACGAGAAGCAGAAGTTGAAACTCTACTAGAAGCATTTGAAAATGTCAGCCTGGGAGCAACAGAAATAACCCTAGTAGCTGGGTTTTCGGGAATTGGTAAAACTGCGGTTGTTAACGAAGTCCATAAACCTATTGTTCGTCAACACGGTTATTTTATCAAAGGCAAATTTGACCAATTTAATCGGAATATTCCTTTTTCTGCGTTTGTCCAAGCTTTCCGTAACTTCATGAAGCAATTACTAGCAGAAAGTGATGTCCAAATACAAAAATGGCAAAATCAAATTATTCAAGCATTAGGTGAAGACGGACAAGTAATTATTGAAGTCATTCCCGAATTAGAAAAAATTATTGGCAGACAACCACCTGCATCAGAATTATCAGGTAACGCAGCCCAAAACCGATTTAATTTATTATTTCAGAAATTTCTCCAAATATTTACAACTAAAGAACATCCTTTAGTTATATTCTTAGATGACTTGCAATGGGTAGATTCGGCTTCATTGAAACTCATCCAATTATTAATGAATGAAGCTAATCAGGGATATTTATTGTTAATTGGTGCGTATAGAGACAATGAAGTATTCCCAGCCCATCCGTTGATGGTAATGTTGGATGAAATTCGCAAAACAGGTGTCAAGGTGAATAGCCTGACGCTGAAACCACTTAACCAATTACAATTGAATCAACTTGTAGCCGACACGTTAAATTGTGCAGAGAATGTGGCATTATCTCTTTCACAGTTGATTTACCGTAAAGCTCAAGGAAATCCATTTTTTGCGACTCAAATTCTGAAATCATTACATCAAGATCAACTGATTCAATTCAATTTTGCCGAGGGATGTTGGCAATGTGACATTTCTCAAATAAATCAGCAAACTCTAGCAGACAATGTTGTTGATTTTATGGTTTTCCAACTACGAAGACTACCAGAATCAACTCAACAACAATTGAAGCTAGCCGCTTGTATTGGTAATCAGTTCGATTTAAAAACATTAGCGATTGTTTCTAAACAATCAGAGATAGAAACCCCAGATTGCTTGTGGAAGGCTTTGCAAGAAGGGTTGATTTTGCCGCAAAGTGAGGTTTATAAGTTTTTTGTTGGTTCCGAAAATCAAGCAGCTACTCAAGAACAGTCTGAGATGGTTGTATATAAATTTTTACACGATCGCGTCCAGCAAGCTGCCTATTCACTCATTCCAGAAGCACAAAAACAGTCAACACACTTGCAAATTGGGCAATTGTTGTTGCAGAATACACCTAAAGAGCAGCAAGAGTCAGGAATTTTTGCGATCGTTAACCAATTCAATTACGGACTGGAATTATTAAAGGAAGTTGACGAACGAGAACATTTATCCCGGTTAAATTTCATAGCTGGTTGTAAAGCCAAAAACTCGACTGCTTATGCAACAGCAGTTGAGTATTTAAAAGTGGCGCTCCTTTTATTACCGATAAATGCTTGGCAAAGCAGCTACGATTTGGCCCTTGCTGTTTACGAATCTGCGGCTGAGGCAGAATATCTGAATACAAACTTTGAGTCATCAAAATCATTAGTAGAGATTATCCTCAAAAACGCTAAATCTCCATTAGAAAAAGTTCGTACCTATGAGATTCAAATCCAATCTTATACGGCGCAAAATAAATTCATTGAAGCAATAGCCACAGGTAGAGAAGCACTGCAATTACTAGATTTGACGTTACCTGAAGACAGTGACACTCAAATTATTTTTGAGGAACATAACCAATTACAACAAATGTTTGTTCATCAATCGATTGCAGAATTGGCAAATATGCCAGAAATAATTGATCCCCCAAAATTAGTTGCGCTCCGCATATTATCGGGTTTATTTGCTCCAGTTTATATAGCCAAACCGATGTTATTGCCGCTCAAAATTTTTACAATGATCAAAATTTGTATCAAGTATGGCAACTCACCCCAGGCAGCTGTTGCTTATAGTCTCTATGGATTATTTTTGTGCAGTATTGGTGCAATTGAAGATGGGTATCAGTTTGGTAAACTGGCAGTACAACTTTTAGATAAATTTCAAACTAAAGAACTTAAAAGTAGGGTTTATTTAACATTTAGTCTGTTTATTAAACATTGGAAAGATTCAATTAAATCCACATTGAATCTATTTTTGGAGGGATTGCAGAGTGGATTAGAAACCGGAAATTTAGAATATGTAGGCTATTGTGCCAATTGCTATTGTCAATTTCTCTTTTGGAGTGGAGAAAACCTAGAAAATGCTGTGCTAGAAGCAGATAAATATTGCGATCTAATGCAGCAAATAAAACAAGAGGTATCTCTAGTTTGGGGAAATATCTGGCGGCAGACGGTTCTAAATTTACAAGGAGAAGCGGCTAATCCCTGTTGTTTAATTGGTAAGCATTTTCACGAAGTTGAAATGTTACCGACTTTAATTGAAACTAACAATATCAATGGTATTTGTTATGTGTATCTAGCAAAAACGCTACTGGCTTATCTTTTTGGTGAATACGAATCTGCTTGGGAATCTTCCCAAAAATTTGAGCAGTATGAGCAGGGAGCAGCAGGCTTATTAATTGTTACTTTGCGGAATTTCTATCAATCTTTGAGTTTGTTAACTCTTTGTTCTCAGGTAAATGAAGCACAGCAACAGCTTTATCTCCAGAAAGTAGCCGAAAACCAGTCAAAAATGCAAGAATGGGCGGCTCATGCGCCAGTCAATTATCAGCACAAGTACAATTTAATTTTAGCTGAACAAGCTCGTGTAACTGGCGATCGCTTACAAGCCGCAGATTATTATGAAATAGCGATCCAAGAAGCGATCGCCAATGACTATATTCAGGAAGCAGCGATCGCTAACGAACTTGCTGCCAAATTTTACCTAGAATGGGGTAAACAAAAAGCCGCAGAAGGATATTTGCAACAAGCATATTACCATTATGCCCATTGGGGAGCAAAAGCCAAAACTGATGACTTGGAAAAACGCTATCCCAAATTACTCAAACCAATTTTGCAACAGCAAGAATTCAACTTCAATCCCTTAGAAACCATAGCCAGCATTGCCCGTACATCTACTTGTACCACCAGCAGTACTAATATTTCTGATGCTCTAGATTTGACCTGCATTCTCAAAGCTGCTCAAACCATCTCTAGTTGTATAGAATTAGATGCACTCATCAGCAGTCTCACCCGCATTATCCTAGAAAATTCTGGTGCGAAAACATCTGTATTAATTCTTCCTCAAGAAGACACTTGGCAAGTGCGGGCAATTACCTTTATCGACCAACAGTCAAATTCCCGGACTGATGTCAAAACCATTCTTGATTCACAACTACTAGATGCTTGTCAAGATATCCCTAGAAAACTGATCAATTACGTTAAGAATACTCAAGAAACCGTCATTATAGACAATTGTAAAACAAATATTCCTGGTGTAATTGGGGAATATATGCTCCTACATCAACCTCAAAGTGTATTATGTACACCCATTATTAACCAAGGTCATTTAGTGGGGATTATCTACCTAGAAAATCAACTGAATCAAGGGGTATTTACTAGTAACCGTCTACAGGTGATTAACCTACTGTCCTCCCAAGCAGCAATTGCTTTAGAAAACGCACGGCTTTATCAGCAAGCCGGGCAAGCTTTACAAGATTTGCAACAAGCTCAATTACAAATCGTGCAAAGTGAAAAAATGTCTGCATTGGGTAACTTAGTTGCTGGGGTAGCTCATGAAATGAATAATCCTCTTGGTTTTATCGCTGCCAGTCTAAAACTTGCTAAACCAACCTTTACTGATGTTATCGAACACTTGAAACTATATGAACAAAAGTTTCCTACTCCCGGAGATGAAATTCTCACTCATGCCGAAGAAATCGACTTAGAATATAGCTTGGAAGATTTTCCTAAGATGATTGATTCGATGACTATGGCGTGTGACAGGCTGAAAAATATCAGTACCAGTCTTCGCACTTTCTCCCGTGCCGATAGAGATTACAAAGTTCCATTTGATATTCATGAAGGCATTGATAGTACAATTCTAATTTTAAAACATCGTCTCAAAGCCAATGACAGCCGTCCGGCAATTGAAATAGTGGCGGACTACAGTAACTTACCCCAAATTAAATGTTTTCCAGGACAATTAAATCAAGTATTTATGAATATAATAGCGAATGCTATTGATGCCTTGGATGAATCAAATACAGGTCGGAGTTTTCATGAGATTAAAGCCAATCCTAATTTGATTACAATTACCACCTCATTGAAAGAGAAACAGGTTGAGGTGAAGATTGCTGACAATGGTCAAGGTATGAGTGAATCAGTCAAACAAAAAGTATTTGACCACTTGTTTACTACGAAAGGTGTTGGTAAAGGAACGGGATTAGGATTAGCGATTGCTCAGTCTATTGTTGTAGAAAAACATGGCGGAACTTTGGATGTGAATTCTACCCCAGGCGTTGTCACAGAATTTGTGATTACCTTACCGATTCTGGTTTAGACTCAAAATTAACTTGGTCGAAAGTGTGATTTCAGTTAACTACCACCAACCAATCGCACACCACAGACCTACACCCGCTCCCAAACTTAACCCAAACTTGCCATTGCCCCAGGTATGCGTTCCAGTAAGGCGAGTCGCTTTGCTCCAATTCAAAATTCAAAATTAGTAATTCAAAATTAATTTTGCATTTTGAATTTTGCATTTTGAATTAAAAAACCTCAGCCTTGCCAACTTGGGAGACTAACTCAGTGTAAAACCGACTAGCACTGTCGAGTCCTTATCGCAGCTTCAGACTTAACCCCTTCCAGCCAAGGACTTGAGGATTTTCCACCTGGGTAACTGTTTGGGGAATATCAAGAGGTGTCGTGTCAATGACTGGTGTAGTTATGTTTATATTATTGGTGACTGACACCAACTCATTTTGAAATGCTTCATCCCGATTTAACCACTGCCCAAAAATTGAATCACGCTCGTCATCAGGGGCAACAAACTTATACACGCACTCCCGATTTTCACGCTTACCCAATCGACCAACATAATTCAACTTCAAATCAATCTTGGCAAGTAACTTCTGAGCGATGTCTACGACGGGCTACGCCTATGCTATCGGTGTGTGTTTTTCCGAGATACTAACATTCAAGTAATTCTTGATAACGTGCCGATGCGTTACAGCCAGGGCTTTAAACTCCAGCATCTTCTCATCAGATCCCCGCAACTGAACGTCTGGTATAAGAAACTGCAACAGATTCAGATTTTCCAGTAACAACACGGCAGGTAACATCTGCCTCTTGTTAAAATCCGGCTTCCAAACCGAATTCTCCCCAGCCTCTAACTGCGCCTTAGCCCGTTTAGAATCACGATTCCTCAGAAACTCTCGCCCCAGCGTCAAATAGTAGTGCATTCGCAGTTGAGGATACCAGCCGTCGTCATCTTTCTGGACCAAATCAGGAGTGATACCGTTTCACTTTAAAATTGATACAAATAGGCAGTCGAGAGAAAGAATTAACGCTTCTTCGCCGCCGTACTAACCGCGAGTCGGGCCAATACATTGTCTATACCCCTGCGTGATTGGGTCAGATGAATCGGGTCATTTCTCATAACAAAGAGGAAATTCGCAGCCAAAAGCATAGCTTCAATTTCAAAAACTGCCTGAGCAACGTCAGCCTTGGCATCTATCTCGCCGTGAAGCTGTGCATCCTTGATGCACTGCTTTAATAATGAAAGCCACTTATCTAGCACCTCAACGACGCGATCGTGCGCTGCACCGGGGCGTGTGTCGAGTTCTGCTGCGACTGCGGCAAAAAAACACCCACCCGGAAAAACTTTGCGTTCAAGATGAGAAAAAAACGAATTAGCCACTGCTTTAAGTCGCTCAGTTCCCGCGTGCGCTTGCATCGCAGGTTGAAGCACTTCATTATCAAAAATTACGGCTGCCGTTTCGATCGTCGCCAATTCCAGTTCTTCTTTGTCTTTGAAGTGCGCGTAGAGGCCACTCTTGCTGATCCCAACCTCAGCAGCTAGATCCCCAAGTGACAGGCCATTCAGTCCCTTTATTGTTACCAACTTTGCCGCAGTCAGCAGAATAGTGGCGCGACTAGTCTGTCCTTTCGAGGGACGAGACTTAGCGCCTTCCTCAGTTTTTAATGACGAAATATTACTCATAGCTTGACAATAACACGAACGGTCGTAATATTCAGAAGAGTGGGCTAAAAACGAACGGTCGTCTTTTTATGGGAGAGGTCTGATCGTGGCTGGCATTGCTAACAGTGCAAGAAATCCAGAATTAAGTCAAACTACCTGTCTTTACAGGCAAATCAAATTGCTACAGATATTCGGCATCATTAGAAAAACCACAGAAAACCCTGGATAGCTTAAATTTTAATACCACCCCAAAGGGAAGAGATTGCATTGCTGGCTTATACTACATCACCTCGGGAGCAAAGATACTAAGGAGAAATATTATGACAACACTGCTGAATGACAAATTTGGGACGCTGAAAACCAATGTGAAGGGTTATGTAGTGCTTCCTGATGATCCGCGTTATGACGAAGTGCGCGAAATCTGGAATGCGATGATTGATCGGCGACCTGCTGTCATCGTACAATGTGCAGAAGCCTCGGACATTGCCGTTGCGATCGCCTGGGCGCGAGAGAACGGGGTAGAAATATCAATCAGGGGCGCTGGACATAACATCGCGGGGAACGCTGTATGTGATCACGGCATCATGATTGATCTTTCAACTATGAAGAATGTCCGTATTGATGCTCCCAAGAAGCGGGCGTATGTCGAACCCGGTGCAACACTTAGTGATTTTGATTCTTCGGCACAGGTGCATGGGTTAGCAACTCCAGTAGGAATTAATTCAACGACTGGTATAGCCGGTCTGACTATAGGTGGCGGTTTTGGTTGGTTGACTCGTAAGTACGGACTGACGATCGACAATCTGATCTCTGCGGAAGTAATCACAGCAGACGGGAATAAAATACGAACAAGCGAAAACGAAAACCCTGACCTTTTCTGGGCGATTCGAGGTGGCGGCGGTAACTTTGGTGTCGTCACTGAGTTTGAATTTCAGCTCCATCCTGTGGGGCCTGAAATATTGGCTGGGTTAATTGTTTTTCCGTTTAGCCAAGCCAAACAGGTGCTGACACAGTATCGGAACTTTGTTGAATCAGCCCCCAAGGAACTGAATGTGTGGGTGGTTCTTCGCAAGGCTCCGCCACTGCCTTTTCTGCCTGAGAGCGTGCATGGCAAAGAGGTGATCATACTACCTGTCTTTTATGTAGGCGATATTGCAGAGGGTGAGAAACTGATCGAACCTCTGCGTAGTTTTGGCGATGCTTATGGGGAACACATCGGTACTCAACCTTATATAGAATGGCAGCAAGCATTTGACCCTTTGCTGATAAAGGGTGCGAGGAACTACTGGAAATCTCATAATTTCACAGAGTTACGAGATGGAGTATTAGACGTGCTTGTGGAATTTGCAGGCAAGCTACCCTCTCAAGCGTGCGAAATCTTCATTGGATGCATCGCAGGGGCATCTAACTGCGTCTCGGCCGATGCTACGGCGTATCGTCATCGGGATGCGAAGTTTGTGTTGAATGTGCATGGACGCTGGGATGAGGCAGCACACGATGTGATGTGCATTGCGTGGGCACGTGAGTTTTTCCGAGCTTCTGCCCCTTATGCCTCTGCTGGTACTTATGTAAACTTCATGACTGAGGAGGAGGGCGATCGCGTCGTAGCGGCTTATGGAGCTAACTACGAGCGTTTGGTGCAGATCAAGAAACGGTATGATCCTGAAAACATTTTCCATCTCAACCAGAACATCAAACCCTAAGCTAGCAGTCACAATACTTCAAAGCAAAGATGTACTAGCGCTGCTCCCATTGCTACCCGACTGGGAACTCACTCACTGTTTCAGACCTTTAGCCACCAATGTTTTAGAAAAAAAGCACTAGGGTTCTTGACAAGAAGCCGACAATAAATCTCACGAGCCAGGAGAACAGATGCTACAACCGCGCAAGTCAGTTGCTCCGATAAGGCAGCCCTAAACCCTCCCTGGCATCAAGACGTTCATGTTTATGTGATTGGAGAGCATGGAGATAGTGAAATTATCGTTTGGTCTAGTGCATTTATTGGGGGAATTGCGTTAACGGAATTTCCCATACCAGAAGGAGTGATGCTGAAACAAATTCAGCAAGAATACACAGAGTTAACCCGTAAGCGAGGTAATAGCATTTTGGAACGTAAAGGAAATACTAGCTATGGCATATCAACGGTAGTTTGTCAGTTAGTTGATAGCATTCTGCGAGATGAAAAGCAGATATTTCCAGTATCGGCCAGAGCAGATTCCAACTATGGAGTTGGCAGTGAAATTGTTCTTGGGCTTCCATGTATCATTAGCTCAATAGGTATTGAGCGCCAACTGGTGTTACCAAGAAATGCTGATGAACAACGTTTATTAGAAGAGTCAGCAAGCAAACTGAATGAAGCCTACAATTCGAGAGCATAATTAAAACAATTCCCAATGACGCTCGTTCCTCGCTAACGCAATTACGTTTTGTGACGGGGATTTAGCTTAGGCTTCAATTCGCGCTACTTAATAAATGAAAATCCGCAGACAGAATTTGATAGCCCGTGGAAACAGATACTCCAACTGTATTTTGAAGAATTCATGCTGTTCTTCTTCCCCCAAGTACATGGAGAAATAGACTGGACACGACAGCCTGAGTTTTTGGACAAAGAATTAGAGCAGGTGGTTCGTGATGCCGAACTGGGGAAGCATCTGGCAGATAAGCTCGTAAAAATCTATCTCAAAGATGGTTCAGAAACCTGGGTATTGATTCATGTGGAAATCCAATCGCAGGAAGAGTCGAACTTTGGGAGAAGAATGTACACCTACAACTATCGAATCTATGATAGATATAAACGTCCAGTGGTATCTTTGGCAGTGTTAGGTGATGAACGTGCCAACTGGCGACCGAATCAGTTTGGTTATGAGTTGTTCGGTTGTAGTGTGAATTTTCAATTTCCAGTGATCAAACTGATAGACTATCAACAAAGACAGTCTGAATTAGAAGCTAGTCGTAACCCGTTTGCTACAGTAGTAATGGCACACTTAGCGGCATTAGAAACCCGTAATGATAGGTTACAGCGCAAGCAATCCAAGCTGGCTTTAGTGCGACGACTGTATAACCAAGGATTTGAGCGTCAGGATATTCTAAATTTATTGGCTTTTATAGACTGGATGCTAACGCTACCATTAGATTTAGAACGAGAGTTTCTTTTTGAAGTAGAGCAATTGGAGTCAGAGCAACGTATGCAGTATGTTACTTCTTTTGAGCGCAGTGGTATTCGTCAGGGATTGTTAGAAGGGATTAAATTGGGTTTAAAACTGAAATTTGGTACGGATGGGTCAAGCCTATTACCAGAAATTTCAACAATTGAGGGTGTGGAGCAATTGAGAGCAGTTCTTACAGGACTGGAAGCAGCCAGCACAATTGAAGAATTGCGCCAAATTTACCAGTCACCCACAACAGACACCCAACCAGATTAGCCAACCACCACCAACCAACCGCACACCACAGACGTACACCCGTCAGCAAAGTTAACCCAAACCTGCCACTGCCCCAAATACCCATTCCAGTAAGGCTCACCATCAGCAACGCCAATAGCCTCACCAAGCTGGGAAACCATCTGTTGGTAGAACTGTCCAACACTGCCGAGTCCTTGGCGCAGCTTCAGGTGTAACCCCTTCCATCCAAGGACTTCAGGATCTTCCTGGGTAAATGTTTGGGGAATGTCAAGAGATTCCGTGTCAATACCTGGTGTTTGTAATTCTATATTATTCGTGACTGACACAGACTCACTTTGAAATAATTCATCCCGATTGAGCCACTGCCCAAAAATCGAATCACGCTGATCATCAGGCGGGACAAACCGATAGACGCACTCCCGATTTTCACGCTTACCCAACCGACCAACATAATTCAACTTCAAATCAATCTTGGCAAGTAATTTCTGTGCGATGCCTGCGGCGGGCGAAGCCATCGCTATTGGGGTCAGTTTTTCCGAGATACTGACATGAAGGTAATTCTTGATAACATACCGAT
>NZ_JBALBY010000072.1:0-68809 GCF_036919575.1 Nostoc sp.
AGGAGACAACCATCTCGATGTCGCCACTAGCTTGAACAATCTCGCAGGACTCTACGAATCTACAGGACGCTACAGCGAAGCTGAACCTCTGTATCAGCAAGCTTTAGAACTGAGAAAACGCTTACTGGGAGACAATCATCCCACCGTCCCTACTAGCCTGAACAATCTTGCAGCACTCTATTGTTCTACAGGACGCTACAGCAAAGCAGAACCCCTGTATAAGCAAGCTTTGGAACTAATAAAACGCTTACTGGGAGACAACCATCCCCATGTTGCCTCTAGCCTGAACAATCTGGCAGTACTCTACTATTCTACAGGACGCTACAGCGAAGCCGAACCTCTGTATCAGCAAGCTTTAGCACTGAGAAAACGCTTATTGGGAGACAACCATCCCCATGTCGCCAATAGCCTGAATAATCTGGCAGCACTCTACGATTCTACAAGATGCTACAGCGAAGCTGAACCTCTGTATCAGCAAGCTTTGGAACTAAGCAAACGCTTACTGGGAGACAACCATCCCGATGTCGCCGATAGCTTGAACAATCTCGCATTACTCTACAATTCTACAAGACGCTACAGCGAAGCCGAACCCTTATTTCAGCAAGCTTTGGCAATTTGTGAACAAACTTTAGGTGTAGGTCATCCCGATACAATGAGGGTTCGGGAAAATTATGCAATCTTTTTAAGAAAAGCATATCGCTAACGATCGCACCTTTCACAAAATCACACCAAATCGATACCACACAACAGTTGTAGTTTAAATTTTAGCAGCGATCGCCCATCAATATTAGCGCTTTTGACTATAAGCTGAGGAATGCTCTCTAATAAACTGAGGATAAATTTATGCGAACAGTACCAATTCAATTACCAGAAACAGTATTTTCAGCACTTCGTAAAAATCCTGAAGAATTTATCCAAGAAATGCGAATTGCAGCAGCAGTTAAATGGTATGAATTAGGTGACATTTCACAAGCCAAAGCAGCAGAAATTGCTGGGCTAACTCGTGCTGAATTTATTAATGCCTTATCACGCTACCAAGTAGATTTTATGCAATACACTGCTCAAGAGTTAGCCCAGGAACAGGCAAATGTCGATTAATCGTGTAATTATTAACTCTTCACCTTTGATTGTTCTGTTGAAAAGTCAACAAGCAAAATTAATTCCACAATTATTCACAGAAGTTTTAGTTCCATTAGGTGTTTTTGAAGAAGTCACAACAAAAGATGATGTTGCATCAACACAATTACCCAGTATTTCTTGGACACAAATAGTAGAAGTTAATACTATTGCTCCTGTTGTAGCAGCTTGGGATTTAGGAAAGGGAGAATCACAAGTATTGAGTTTGGCAGTGACGTACCAGCGATCGCACTCTACACACCCAATACTAAAGTAAATAATACTGCATAGCCGTAGCCCGTCGTAGACATCGCGTAGCTATTTTGAGTTCCAAACTCGAAATTTGAGGTTCAGAAGCTCAACGTCCAGCCTCAGAAGGTCAACTTCCACCTTCAGAAGGTCAACATCCACCCTCAGAAGGTCAACATCCACCCTCAGAAGGTCAACATCCACCCTCAGAAGGTCAACTTCCACCCTCAGAAGGTCAACTTCCACCCTCAGAAGGTCAACTTCCACCCTCAGAAGGTCAACTTCCACCTTCAGAAGGTCAACTTCCACCCTCAGAAGGTCAACTTCCACCTTCAGAACGTCAACATCCACCCTCAGAACGTCAACATCCACCCTCAGAAGGTCAAATAGCAATATTTAACGGCAAACCACTGCTTTTAAATGTTTCTATACAAATGGTATTTCTACCCTAAAGAGAGGTGATTTCCAAATAGAGACAAAGTAGAATTAAAAGTAAACTTCACAAGCTGTTTATGCAATGGGGTAATTTTCTAGCCAAAGAAGCTGCTACTCATGGCTTATCTCTAAAGCAAACCGCAGCTTTTATAAAATATTTTAAGACTGAAAATTTAGGTAAAAATGATGCTAAACTTGCCAGCGAATTAAACGTTGATATTGCTACTTTTAGAAAGTGGATGGGTGAAATATACGACAAGTTCGCCCAGAATCATCCTGAGTTAGCTATTTCCAACAGTCGGGACAAACTAAAAAAGTTACAAGCTTACCTGAGCGCAAAATATAATAGCGAATTGGATGTCCTCAAACCATTGGCGGCGATGAAATTATTAAAATCGCTGGTGGTTCGGGAACGACTGCAAGAAGAAGCTTGGGTTGCCAGAAGAATTTGTAAATTTTTGCAATATTTGCCTTTAGCCTTAGAGTTAGTGGGGCAATATCTGAATAAAATGCCAGATTTGTCACTGGAAACACTGCTAAAACGACTAGAGAAAAAGCGACTGAAACATGAAAAACTCCACCCACAAGGGGATGGCGTTTTTGGGCATGGGGAAGAGTCACCAATGCCCAATGCTCAATTCCCAAAGTCGGCGGGCGACTATCCCTCTCCACCCACAAGGGAATGGAGTTTCCCGCCAACTTTCAATGAAGCAGTAGTCAATGCTAACTCATTGATGGATTATGAATACGGTCTAGCTGAAGCTTTTGAATTGAGTTGGGAACATCTGGATGAGAATGCCCAAAACTTTGGCTGTTTGCTAAGTTTGTGTGCATTAGCTGACATTCCCTTATCTCTTGAGACGATACAAGATGAGAACAAACAACAACTCAATGAGAAAGCCATAGCCGATTTACTAGAATTGCATTTGCTACAACGGAAAAGTAAAGAAATTTATCGTCTAAATCCACTGATTCGGCAACTTATCCAGATGAAGTTGGATAAGTCAAGTGAGGCGGATGAAACAAAAACTAAATTTGCAACAATGATGCTAGAGGTAGCAAAGTTAATTCCGCAACAGCTTAACCCTGAAGATATTCTCAACCTCACTCCACATATCCCGCACATTACAGAAGTTGCAATCCACCTATCCCAGTATCTAAGCGATAAAAATCTAATTACTTTATTGACCAAATTAGCCTGGTTTTATCAAGGTCAAGGACTTTATCAGCAAGCAGAACCTTGGTTGCAACAGTGTGTAGAAATCACTCAAAATCCTCTTGGTTTAGAACATTCCGATGTTGTTGCTAATTTGAACAATTTAGCAGAACTCTACGAATCTACAGAACGCTATAGTGAAGCGGAACCTTTGTATCAGGAAGCTTTAGAACTCAGCAAACGTTTGCTGGGAGATAACCATCTTGATGTCGCCACTAGCCTGAACAATTTAGCAAGAATCTACGAATTCACAGGACGCTACAGCGAAGCTGAACCCTTGCTTGAGGAAGTTTTAGAACTAAGAAAACGCCTGCTGGGAGAAGAACATATTGATGTCGCCACTAGCTTGAGCTATTTAGGATTATTTTACGAATCTACAGGACGGTATAGCGAAGCTGAACCTTTGTATCAGCAAGCTTTAGAACTGTGGAAACGCCTAGTGGGAGAAGAACATCCCTATGTCGCCACTACCCTGAACAATTTAGCAGCATTGTACTGTTATACAAAACGATACAGCGACGCCGAACCCTTGTTTGAGCAAGCTTTAGAACTGAGAAAACGTCTGCTGGGAAAAGAACATATCGATGTTGGCACTAGCCTGAATAATTTAGCACAACTCTACGAATTTACAGGACGCTACAACAAAGCCGAACCCTTGTATCAGCAAGCATTAGAACTGAGTAAACGCCTGCTGGGACACAACCATCCCGATGTTGCCATTAGTCTGAACAATCTAGCAGCACTCTACCGTAATATAAAACGCTACAGGAAAGCCAAACCCTTGTTTGAGCAAGCTTTGAAAATTTGTGAACGGACTTTAGGTGTAAATCATCCTACTACGATGACGGTTCGGGCAAATTATGCCAGCTTTTTAAGAGAAGCATATCACTAAGTTGATGTGCAGCTAAATTGTATAACACGAAAACCCAAAAATATTGTAGTGCGGGCAACATGAGCGCGTCCAATATACAAATTAAATACGCAACAGCTTAGTACAGCTATTCGTAATTCGTAATTCACGCGATGTGCAACTTATTCTTGGAACCCCGCTTCCATTCCTCTCCCGGTTGGCGTCAGCCTGCCTAACGGCAAGCTGAGAGAGGCTTTAATTTTTGCTCCCCAACGCTAGTAGGAAGCAGGGTGGTTTCATACCAACTGAGAAAAACTCTAACTAGCTTTCTCATTGCCTCTCTCCGCTTCGGGGAGAGGTTTGGAGAGGGGTCAAAATCTATGGTTATACGCGAGAAATAAAGACTTCCATATTTTTCTTTTTTCGTATGAAACCATCCCCCCTTCCACCAGCGAAGAAGGTGTGAGAGTCTACTTACACCCTAAAGACTTGCGAGTATCTACACCAGTTTTAGAATTCACACCACTGGCCTTAACACAAAGTTTTTTCACTTGTATCCCATCTAAAATTGCATTCGTAAAATCAGCACCTGTGATATCCACGTCATCAAAAGTAGAACGCAGCATCATTGCATCGGTCAATACAGCATCACTTAAATCAGCATTCTTAAACCTGGTTAAATAGGCTATGCCTTCACTAAAATCAGCACCATGCAGATTTACTCCCTCCAATACGCTACCGTTAAACACGCCACCACGTAAATTAGTATTGCTAAAATTAGCATTCTCAAATTTGAGATTGGTAAACTCAGTGCCAATTAAACTTTGACCAGAGTAATCTTTGCCCTTGAGTTCATCATTACCTACAGAACGGGTAATACTGGAAGAACTAGCAGCTTGCGCCGATAGGGGAAACAAAAAAAGAACCGTAGCTAAGACAAAGCTAACTAAGAGTCGCCAATATTTCATAATCTCTTCTTAATAAATCTCAACACTTTCACCATTAACTATTAAAGCTTACAGAAGGGGAGTGGGGAGTGGGGAGTGGGGAGATGAGGGAGATGGGGGAGATGGGGGAGATGAGGGAGAGTGAGAATTTTAGATTGAAATTTAATCCAAAATCTAAAATCTAAAATCTAAAATTGAATTGCCCAATGCCCAAATTCGATATATTCTGTAAAAGCGGAAAGCATCTCGTAGGATGATAGATGTTGAGGTGCGATCGCAAAATAATTACCTGTGGCTAATCAAGAAGACAACGCCCAATCTTTGGCGCGAACCCCTTTATATCAACTCGGTGTAGAACTCAAAGCCCGCCTTACCAGCTTTGGCGGTTGGGAAATGCCGGTGCAATTTAGTAGCATTAGCCGCGAACACGACGCTGTAAGAAATACAGCCGGAATGTTTGATATTTCCCACATGGGCAAATTTACCCTCCAAGGTAAAAACCTGATTTCCCAACTCCAGCCTCTAGTCCCTTCAGACTTGAGTCGTTTGCAACCCGGTCAAGCACAATACACCCTATTGTTAAATCCCCAAGCCGGAATTATTGACGACATCATTGTTTATTATCAAGGTGAAGACACCACAGGGACACAGAGAGCATTTATCATAGTCAATGCGGCAACCTCCAGTAAAGATAAAGCATGGCTATTGCAACATCTTGACCTAGATAAAGTGCAATTCCAAGACCTTTCACCAGATAAAGTCTTAATTGCCGTGCAAGGGCCAAAAGCGATTAAACATCTCCAGCCCTTAGTGCAACAAGACTTACAACCAATCAAAGCCTTCGGACATTTAGAAGCAACGCTACTAGGTAAACCTGCCTTCTTGGCCCGCACAGGTTACACCGGCGAAGATGGCTTTGAGGTAATGGTAGATCCAGATGTGGGAGTAGAATTGTGGCAAAGTCTCCATAATGCTGGTGTTATCCCCTGTGGACTCGGTGCGAGAGATACCCTGCGGCTAGAAGCGGCGATGGCACTTTACGGACAAGATATTGATGACACCACCACACCCTTAGAAGCAGGTTTGGGGTGGCTAGTTCACTTAGATACCAAAGGCGAATTTATTGGTCGGGAAGTTTTAGCACACCAAAAAGCTACTGGAGTGCATCGCCGATTGGTAGGTTTGCAAACCCAAGGACGCAACATTGCCCGTCACGGCTATCAAGTGTTATCCGCAGGTAAAATTGTGGGAGAAGTTACCAGTGGCACTCTGTCACCCACACTTGGTTATCCCATTGCCTTAGCCTACGTTCCCACCCAGCTAGCAACGGTTGGTCAGCAGCTAGAAGTCGAAATTCGCGGCAAAGCTTATCCAGCAGTTGTAGTTAAACGTCCCTTTTATCGGTCAAAAAATCGTGTTGCCAACTGATAAGCGCCGAGGTTTTTGAGGAATAATGTGTTGTAAGTTACTCAATCTACAGTCAGGTTCATTACCAGTAGACTTACGCAAAAGTACACCCTGTAGGGGCAATTCATGAATTGCCCCTACCTGAAAATCATCCTTTTCGGCTATTGTTTGCGTAAGTCCTGACCAGATATGGGTTGGATGACTGTTGGGGTAATAATTTTTTTGATAAGGGAGAGGAAGTGATATGTCTTTTGAATATCCTCAAGATTTCAGATACCTGGATTCTCATGAATACGTGCGACTAGATGGCGAAATTGCCACCATTGGCATTACGGAATTTGCCGTACATGAATTGGGTGATATCGTCTTTTTGGAACTGCCAGAAATTGGTGACGCTCTTACCAGGGGAGAAAACTTTGGCACAATTGAATCAGTGAAAGCCGTTGAAGACCTGAATTCACCAATAACAGGCACAGTTATAGAACGCAATGAAGCCTTAATTAATTCTCCCGAACAAGTATCAGAAGACCCCTACGGGGAAGGGTGGTTTTTGAAAGTGCGCGTCAATGACTCTGCCGAAGTTGAGGATGCTTTGACAGCAGATGAGTATCGCGCCCTGGTAGAAGGGGAGTAGGGAGTGGGGAGTGGGGAGTGGGGAGTTAGGAGTTAGGAGTTAGGAGTAGGGAATGAGAGGGACAAGGTAAAATTGTCTCCCTTATCTCCCTTATCTCCCTTATCTCCCTCATCTCCCTCATCTCCCCCATCTCCCACTCCGCCCAAAGATAAGTCATGAAATTTAGATGAACTGAAAAGTTACATCTACTTATTATGAGTATTTATTGCAAAATATTAAATAGTACCATCTGGAGAGTAATTTGTGGTATCACACGCCCCGATTCTCAAGTCTAATGAGCAGCAAGTGCTGGACGAAAAAAGTCAAAAGTTAAGTAGTTTTGCGCCAAGACACATTGGACCTAACTCCGATGACATCCAGCAAATGCTTAAGGTTTTGGGGTTTCCCAGCCTGGATGCCCTAATTGACCAAACAGTTCCACAGACAATCAGGCTGAAGCAACCGCTAAAGTTACCAGAAGCAGAAAGTGAGTATGCAGCACTGGCATCATTAAAAAAAGTTGCTGCCAAAAATCAGGTTTTCCGCTCATACATTGGTATGGGATATTACGACAGTATTACCCCACCTGTGATTGGGCGTAACATTCTAGAAAACCCCGGTTGGTATACTGCCTACACTCCTTATCAGCCAGAAATTGCTCAAGGGCGATTGGAAGCGCTGCTAAATTTCCAAACCCTGATTATCGACTTAACAGGTTTGGAAATCGCCAATGCCTCGTTACTCGATGAAGCCACAGCAGCAGCCGAAGCAATGAGCCTAAGCTATGGTGTCTCCAAAAATCAGGCAAATGCCTATTTCGTCTCTGGTGATTGCCATCCCCAAACTATCGACGTGTTGCAAACACGGGCGAAACCATTAGGGATTAAGATCATTGTCGGCGATCATCAAACATTTGATTTTGATCAAGCAATTTTTGGGGCTGTTCTGCAATACCCTGCAAGTGATGGCACCATTTACGACTACCGCGCTTTTATAGAAAAAGCCCATGCTAAGGGTGCATTGGTAACGGTAGCAGCAGATCCTTTAAGTTTAACTTTGCTAACCCCTCCTGGGGAATTTGGCGCTGATATTGCTGTCGGCAGCACGCAGCGCTTCGGTATTCCGTTGGGGTTTGGGGGACCTCACGCGGCATACTTTGCTACGAAGGAAGAGTATAAGCGACTGGTTCCAGGGCGAATTGTGGGAGTATCAAAAGATGCTCAAGGTAAGCCTGCATTGCGTCTTGCCTTGCAAACCCGCGAACAGCACATCCGGCGCGAAAAAGCTACTAGTAATATCTGTACTGCACAGGTGCTACTGGCGGTAATGGCGAGTATGTACGCGGTCTATCATGGCCCGGTTGGACTGAAACAAATTGCTGAAAATATCCACTCTTTGACGGTGTTGCTAGCAGCAGGACTGAAGCGTTTAGGTTACAAAGTCGTTTCAGAATCTTACTTTGATACGCTGCAAGTAGAACTGGGAAGACGCAATTTAAAAGATATTCTGGAAGCTAGCGAACAACTTCAAATTAATCTGCGAATTTTTGATGCATCTGCTGTTGGTATCTCGCTAAATGAAACAACTACACCAGAAGACTTAATCGACCTCTGGCAGATTTTTGCTGGTACAGATGATTTACCCTTCACCCTAGAAGAATTAACTTCTCCCTCTCTTCCCCATTTCTCCCTCTCCCGCACAAGTACATATCTCACTCACCCAGTCTTTAACCGCTATCACTCAGAAACTGAGTTGTTGCGCTATCTGCACAAACTGGAAAGCAAGGACTTATCGCTAACTACATCGATGATTCCCTTGGGTTCTTGCACAATGAAGTTGAATGCGACTGCTGAGATGATTCCGGTAACTTGGGAGGAATTTGGCAAGATTCATCCATTTGCTCCCTTGTCGCAAACGCAAGGTTATCAAATCCTGTTTGAGCAACTTGAGGCATGGTTAGCTGAAATTACTGGTTTTGCCGGAATTTCTCTGCAACCAAATGCTGGTTCTCAAGGGGAGTATACGGGACTTTTGGTAATTCGTCAGTATCAGGAAAATCGGGGTGAAGCACACCGTAATGTTTGTTTGATTCCCACCTCGGCACACGGGACAAACCCAGCAAGTGCAGTGATGTGCGGGATGAAGGTAGTGGCAGTTGCCTGTGACTCACAAGGTAATATTGACGTTGATGACCTGAAGGCTAAGGCAGAAAAACACAGCAATCAACTCGCCGCCTTAATGGTGACATATCCCTCAACTCACGGTGTTTTTGAGGAGCCAATTCAGGAAATCTGCGCTGTTGTTCATAGTCACGGTGGACAAGTTTACATGGATGGGGCAAATATGAACGCCCAAGTGGGAATTTGCCGTCCTGGAGATATTGGCGCGGATGTCTGTCACTTGAATCTGCACAAAACCTTCTGTATTCCTCATGGTGGCGGTGGCCCTGGTATGGGACCCATTGGCGTTGCTTCTCACTTGGTGCCATTTTTGCCCGGACACCCTGTTGTGGGGAGTGGAGAAGAAATTTCTAATTCTCAACGTATTGGTGCGGTTGCTGCCGCGCCTTGGGGTAGTGCTAGTATTTTGGTGATTTCTTGGATGTATATCGCCATGATGGGTGCAGCTGGTTTGACCCAAGCAACTAAGGTGGCGATTCTCAACGCTAACTATATCGCCAAGAAACTGGAATCGTACTATCCGGTTTTGTATCAGGGGAAAAATGGTCTAGTTGCCCATGAGTGTATTTTAGATTTGCGTAGCTTGCGAGGCGCTTCGCCATCGCTCAAAAAATCAGCTGCGATCGAAATTGATGATGTTGCCAAGCGTTTGATCGATTATGGTTTCCATGCGCCGACTGTCTCCTGGCCTGTAGGGGGTACAATCATGGTGGAACCGACAGAAAGTGAATCTAAACAAGAGTTGGATCGTTTTTGTGATGCGTTGATTTCTATTCGCCAAGAAATCGCCGAAATAGAATCAGGTAAGGTGGATGCTGAAGATAATGTTTTGAAGAATGCACCTCACACTGCCGAAAGTCTCATCACTGGAGAATGGCAGCATCCTTATTCTCGTGAACAAGCTGCTTATCCTGCGCCTTGGACTCGTGAACATAAATTCTGGCCGGCTGTTGGTCGCATTGATGCAGCCTTTGGCGACAGGAATTTTGTTTGTTCTTGTCTGCCAATAGATGCTTATTCCTCATAAAATCATACAGTTTAGCTAAAACTTGCTCCCCCCAACTCTCATTTCCAGAAAGTTGAGGGGATTTTTTTAGAATAAACTCTCCTTCTGCGTGAGATAGAAATATTTATAGTTGAATACAGTTCAGATAAGACCAAAACACTTGTAGAGACGGCGATAAATCGCGTCTCGAAAACCCAAAATTTTTGGGTTCTATCGCTCCCTTTATGGATAATTAATACCAAAATGCCAAGTTAATAAACTTCGTAATTTGAAATTTTCAAAGTTGCGAAAGCCATAGCCCAATCTTTTAATTAACTTGAGTTTATTATTAATTCCTTCCACAACTCCGCTTGTTGTCCTATTATCAAAATAACCAACTATTTCTCCGAACCATCTCTGAATTGTCCCAATACTTTTGGGGAAAAATGACATAGCATTATGCATCCAATCAAGTAATTTTAATACTCCTTCTCCCCAAGAATATTTCGTTTCAAATATGTATCTAAACTCTTCTTTTAGGGCGTGCATTTTTGATAATTGTGGTGACACTTCCAGAACAGATTTTAATTTTTCTTTCTGCTGTTCGGTCAAATCTTTCTCATTCTTAAGTAAACTATATTTGCTTTTTGTTATTCCAGTTAATTTTCTTTCTTTTTCGGGCTTATTCAGAATTTTTTCGGCTGCTCTTTTCTCTGATTTACGTGCTGTATCTAATTCGTCTGTAATCTGTTTCATTACATGAAATCTATCTGCTGTTACATCGACATTTGGCATTAATTCTTCTACTAAATTTTTATACGGATTCCAAAGGTCAATACTGACTTCATGAATTTGCTCTAACACAGCATAACCCCATCCCTCAAAGACTTTACGTAACTCTTCGCTCCGACGCGATAGCGAAGCGCTGCTGCGAAGCGCAGATCGCAATATTTCTATCGGTTTATTTGTATCTAAATCTACTATTATTGCTAAGTAATTTCCTTGACCTTTTACTAAAGCTATTTCATCTATCCCGATTCTTTTCACTCTTGCAAAATCTATTGACTCTATGAGTATCGCTTGTGCATTTAACATCGATTCTATTTCTTCGTCTGTTAAATCATTTCTTAAGGCAACACTACGAATATTACTATCTAATACTTGCTTGATAATATCAGCAGCTAGTCTCTTAGTATATCCCCGGTTTTTTTCTATAAAATCTAACTCTTCACTAAATATTTTCTGACATTTTTTGCAGCGAAATTGACGACGATTAATTTTTAGTTGTACTTGGCGATCGCTTATTGGTAAATCCTGCACTATTCGCCAATGATTTTGATGGATACTACTTGTCTGATAACCACATTTTCGACAAGTACAAGATTTCGCCATCTTTTCGATTTCTATAATTAATCCTATGCCTTCAATTTCATGGCAGTTTAATACTTTCATCCCTGGAAGGTTGATCATTTGCTCTACGGAAAATCTCATCACTACCACCCTCAAACCTAACTTATTATATTTTAATTACATATCAAACATTTTCATTAACTTCTAAAAAAGCTAAAAATCTTTACTCTGTAATGCTTTTAGGAAATATTAATATATAATTTTATTCCATAAGTTCAGTAATATTTTCCTTTTTTGCATAAGGGGAGCGATAGAACCGAAAAGCTTTTTTTCTCAATATACTTAATTTTTTTATGAAATTAGAAAATATTTTCAATTTTGTTGATAAAAACTTTAGTTGTATTACTATTACTACTGACGGCAAACGAGTTATTTCTGGTTACTATAAAACTCTTAACGTCTGTAATGTCAAAACTAGGAAAAAACTCTTTACCCTCAAATTCATGGGCAAATAACATTATTAAAGTTTGGGATTTGGAAAGCAAAAAAATTATTGCTAGCTTCAGTGGAGATAGTCTGTTACGCTGCTGCGCTGTTGCTTCAGATGGAGTAACAATTGTTGCAGGCGAAGCATCAGGACAGGTGCATTTATTACGCCTTGAAGGGGTGGGAGATAAAGAAATGCAGGAGTCAGAGAAATGCTGCGAGGATGAATAACAGGCGAATAAGTACAAAAATAATTATGAATTCATCACGCATTACAACTAATCCCAGAGGACATCCAACAGAGTTTGAGCAAATCATTCAAGAAAAAAGCCAAAACTTTGTCGATCGCAAATTTGTCTTCACGGCTATTAACAACTTTCTCCACCGCCATCGCCACGGTTATTTCACCATCATTGGCGCACCCGGTAGCGGTAAAAGTGCCATTCTCGCCAAATATGTGACAAACAATCCTCAAGTTATTTATTACAATGCCGAACTTGAGGGTAAAAATCGTGCTGACGAATTTCTCAAGGTTGTTTGTACTCAGTTAATCGACTGGTTGCATGATTTAAGAACCCCACCCCAACCCTCCCCGCAAGCGAGGAGGGAGCAAGATTTTTCCCAGTTAGGGGGAGTTCCAGATAATGCGACTGAGGGGAGTTGGTTTTTGTCTCTTCTCCTCCAGCAAATCAGCGATGAGTTAGAACCTCATCAAAAACTGATAATTGCCATTGATGGGTTGAATTGCATTGACCGCAATAGCCAACCACCTAGTACAAATCTGTTTTATCTCCCCCGCTATCTCCCGGATAAGGTCTATTTCCTCCTCACTCGTAGACCTTTCTTGCGCGAGAAGTCGGGTTTATTAATTGAAACGCCGTCGCAAAGTCTTGATTTAGAAGATTATCCAGAAGAAAATCGGCGGGATATTCAAGCGTATATTCAAAATTACCTAACCCCTGAAGAGATCCCCCCAACCCCCCTTGAAAAGGGGGGCGATATTTCGCCCTTGTTAATGGGGGTTAGGGGGAATCTTAAATCTTGGCTGAGTAATCACCAGATTAATGAGCAAGAATTCTGCGATCGCATCACCACTTTGAGCGAAAATAATTTTATGTATGTTAGCCAGATCGTAGGTGCGATACCTTCGGTAAGCTTCGCTAACACAGAAAATTTCTACCCTGAACCTTTCGAGTACAATCAACTCCCGTCTGGTTTAGAAGCATATTATCAGCAGCATTTACACAAAATGATTCTACCCGAACTAGGAACGGACCATAGCACAGATGTGTTAAACGTCTTAATACAGCAACAAAAAGCAATATCTGTAGATGCGTTGGCGCAGACCGCCGCAGGCATCGCTAATATAATCAATACAGATGAATATGAAGTTGAGGAAGTTCTAGAAAGTTGGCTTGAATTCTTACACCAAGAAAAAATTGACGGAGAAATCCATTATAGTCTCTATCATTCCAGCTTCCGTCACTGGTTAAGTACACAAGAAATACAATCTTAGTTATTGACTATTGATTAATTCCTGCAATTCTTCCCTTACAGATAAAGGCTGATATCCCAATTCAAATGCTTTGGAACTATCTAAAGAAACATCTACTGGTCTAGGCGCTGCCATTTTCACATCCTGTTGTCGGCAGGCTTTAAGTCCGGTGGCGGGAAGTTGAAATACTTCGACTAATAGCTGTCCAAAATCATAACGCGAAATCCGCTCTTTGCCACCTAAATGAATGATGCTGTTAACTTTTTCTAATGCTAATAAAAGTCCTTTGGCGGCAGTTGTTCCACTTACTGGTGTGCGAAATTCATCTATAAATAAATTTAGTTCTTTTTCGGCTTGTAAAGTTTGAATAAATGGCTGAATAAAGCTTTTAGCTGTGGGTGTTGCTGCACCAAACATCAACGGCATTCGACACACTGCGGTCATCGGATATTTTTCTAGCATATCTGCTTCTGCGATCGCTTTCTGCTCACCGTAAAGATTCACAGGACACACGGCATCTGTTTCTCGATAGGGGGCATTTAAGCCATCAAAAACTAAGTCGGTTGAGGTAAAAGCACAAGGAATAGAGTTATCTGCACACAGTCCGGCAATATTCCCGGATGCTATAACGTTAATTGCGTGCGATTCTTCGGGGTGGGTTTGACAAAAATTTGGTTGCGAATGTGCAGCAGTATGAATAACTGCTGTTGGTTTTATATCACTAAATATGCGCTGCAATTCCTGAAAATCTGTTAAGTTCACTTTTAGCATTTTGATGCCAGGAATCTCTAAAGGATGGGATAAATAAGTGCCATAAATCTCCCATTCTTGTTTTGCAAGCTGGCAAAGATGCCATCCTAAAAAACCACTTGCTCCGGTGATTAACAATTTTTTCATGTCTAATCTAAACCGCTCAAGAAAAAAATCCTTGTTATAGCAAGCTTATATTCTACACTGAGTAGTGATAATAAAATACTAAGCTGTTGCGTATTTAATTTGTATATTAGACGCGGGCAAGATGCCCGCACTACAATATTTTTGGGTTTTCTTGTTATAAAATTTAGCTGCACATCAGCTTATTGCACTAATTCCTGAAAGCGCTTGTCACTACGCACTTTGCTAAAGTCTGGGTCAGTTTTTGCTAATTTCTTGTATTTATCAGGAACAAGCTTGATTGCTTTGTCTAGGTTCTCAATTGCTAGTTCGACATTGCTTTGTAAAGCATAAGAGCAAGCTTTATTATAATATACTTGGTGCAAATCTTGCTTGATAGCGATCGCTCGATCATAAGATGCGATCGCATCTTGGTAGCGGTGCAGCTTTGTCAAAGCAATGCCTCGGTTAATTAAGGCTTCATATTTGTCGGGTTTGATGGCGATCGCTTTGTCGTAAGATGCGATCGCGTCTTTGTAGCGTTGCAACGATGTTAAGGCGATGCCACGGTTATACCACGCTTCATATTTGTCCGGTTTGATGGCGATCGCTGTATTGTAGGACGCGATCGCGTCTTTGTAGCGTTGCAACGATGTTAAGGCGATGCCACGGTTAATCCAAGCTTCAGAATTCTCAACTTTGATGGCGATCGCTTTGTTGTATGCTTTTATGGCATCTTCATAACGTTGTCCATCTAATAAATGATTGCCTTGATGAAAGAAACCTTCTGCTTTTTGGGTAGCCTTCGCTTCTCTCAAAAGTTGGGTTACATTACTTTCTTGCACAACTTGCATAGTATTTTCTGTCCATGAGTTTGCCCCACCACTACAGCCAAATGCGAAGAAAGCTATTAAGCCAGATGCCACTAAGCAGCGCCGAAAAACCATACTCTACCTACAAAACTTATAAGATGATGTTAAAAATTGTTCATTTTTTGAACATTATCAAAATACACTAGTTTTTACCCATTAATTTCTTTATTTTTTGAGAAATAACTTTGCTTACGATGCATAGAAGCTTCGGAAAATCAAGTGTATGTTACATTATCATATTAAATACACATAAAGCAATTGCTTAGAGTCTATTTCAGCCAAAAAACGATTATTGGTGTTGCTATACAGCAGAATTCAGAATCCAGAATTCAGAAGTAAAACAAAGTTTATACCTGGCTTTGGGACTAAGCTTGTGTACTTCACTTTCCTTGAAATCTGCTATATACGTAGACATCGCACTAGTACCGCTTCTCTACGAGACGCTACGCGAACGCGTAATTCGTAATTCGTAATAGAGCCTCCGGCACGCTACGCGGTTTTCATGCCCAAAGGGCTGTACGTAATTCGTAATTACCTTTTAGCAAGGGTTTCAGAGATTACAAATGGTGAACCAGCGCTGCGGGAGGGTTTCCCGACCCAGGCGACTGGCTTTCCCGTTGGGGTGGCTTATTTACGCCGTGCTGTACTAGTTTTTCACTATGAACCACATCTGTCGTAGGGGCACAGCATTGCTCATGGGTGTCAACTTAAGCCAAAACGCTTATCCCACAGGCGTTTTACCCCCCTTAATCCCCCCGATGTATTGGGGGGAAAAAAGAAAATCTGGTTCCCTCCCCTTTATAAGGGGAGGGTTAGGGTGGGGTAACGCGGATCGTGATGAGAAGCCAAAGAATTGAATATCACGTTTTGACAAGGGTTTCACGTTAAGTTGACACGCATGAGCATTGCTGTGCCCCTACTGCGTGGTCTATTTACCTGAAAATAGCTGTAATTATGGGGATTTGAATTTTGAATTCCCCGTTCGCGTAGCGTCTCCAAGAGTTGGGGTTTTATTTGTGTTGCCAAGCCAGTGCGTTGGGGAGCCAGCGCCGTGGGCGGGTTTACCGACTTGATGCACCTGGCGCGCGACTTCCAGTTGTCCGGTGAGTAACCAAAGAACTGATGAATGTAGCATATTTTGAATCGGAAGATATAACGTTTTCTATTTAAAGATGTAAAAGTAGAAATCGGTAGTTTAATACCTATGGTACAAACTGAAGTGAAGCAAATACCATCATCGTCAGACATACTATATCTTTAGTAGTATTGACAGGAGTAAAAGATAATTTTTGTAACTAGGGAGTGATGTAAATTTATTAAAAGTTTTATAAGCTTTTGAAAGTTACTTATTTCAAAATAACAACGTATGCAAGAGTATGATGTTGTCCTGATCGGTGCTGGACACAATGGCCTCGTTTGTGCAGCTTATTTGCTAAAAGCTGGTTATAGCGTCCTCTTATTAGAAAAGCGTTCTGTTCCAGGTGGTGCAGCAACAACTGAAGAGTGTTTACCCCAAGAAGCTCCAGGATTTAAATTTAACTTGTGTGCTATTGACCATGAATTTATTCATTTGGGGCCAGTTGTTGAGGAATTAGAACTAGAAAAATACGGCTTGCATTATTTAGAGTGCGATCCAGTAGTTTTCTGTCCTCATCCTGATGGCAAGTATTTCTTAGCACATAAGTCGGTAGAAAAGACTTGTGCCGAAATTGCTCGTTATAGTGAACGTGATGCCAAAAAATACGCCGAATTTGTAGACTTTTGGCAGCGATCGCTAGGTGCAATGATTCCGATGTTTAATGCACCGCCAAAGTCAATTATAGACATCCTTGGTAACTACGACATCACCAAACTGAAAGATTTATTTTCGGTTATTGGTTCTCCAAACAAAACGCTGGACTTTATTCGCACTATGTTGAACAGCGCTGAAGATTTACTTAACGAGTGGTTTGATGAAGAATTTCTGAAAGCGCCATTAGCCAGACTAGCAGCAGAACTTGGTGCGCCGCCATCACAAAAAACCCTTGCCATTGGTGCAATTATGATGGCAATGCGTCATAATCCGGGGATGGCCAGACCTCGCGGCGGAACTGGCGCACTTGTGCAAGCTTTGGTGAATTTAGTCACAAGTAAAGGTGGCGTTATTCTCACAGATCAGCATGTTGAAAAAGTTTTAATTGATGATGGAAAAGCTGTGGGTGTGCGGGTTGCTGGTGGCAAAGAATATCGAGCTAAATACGGAGTTATTTCTAATATTGATGCCAAGCGGTTATTTTTGCAAATGACTGATAAGAGCGATATTGATGGAGCCGATCCAAATTTATGGGAAAGATTAGAACGCCGCATCGTTAACAATAACGAAACCATCCTCAAAATAGATTTGGCTTTAGACGAACCACTGCGCTTTCCATACCACGCCCACAAAGACGAATATCTCGTTGGTTCTATCTTGATTGCAGATTCCGTGGCTCATGTAGAACAGGCTCATAGTAAATGTACTTTGGGAGAGATTCCTGATGCTGATCCATCAATGTATCTAGTGATGCCTAGTTATTTAGACCCCACGTTAGCACCTCCAGGTAAGCACACTGTATGGATTGAGTTTTTCGCCCCTTATCAAATTGCGGGTGCAGAGGGGACAGGTTTGAAAGGTACTGGTTGGACAGATGAATTGAAAAACAAAGTTGCAGATCGGGTGATTGATAAGTTGGCAGACTATGCACCGAATGTCAAGAATGCAACTATCGCCCGTCGTGTAGAAAGTCCAGCAGAACTAGGAGAAAGATTAGGTGCGTACAAAGGGAATTATTACCATGTTGACATGACCCTAGATCAGATGGTATTTTTCCGTCCCTTGCCAGAAATAGCGAACTACAAAACGCCAATTGATAATCTATTTTTGACTGGTGCAGGGACTCATCCAGGTGGTTCGATTTCGGGAATGCCGGGACGCAATTGTGCCCGCGCATTTTTGCAGGCAAAACATCCTATTAGTCAAACTTTGAAGGATGCACGCGATTCGATTAAGTCAACTGTCGAGTCAGTGTTTGGGATTAGTTAAGCGTTGCACAAATAGAGTATATTGTCACCAAGGCATACATTTACAGCTATTTTCAGGTAAATAGACCACGCGGTAGCAATGCTCATGCGTGTCAACTTAAGCCCTGGCGGTTAGAAACCGCGGCTACACAAACTCTCGTCCACCTTCTCTTCGAGACGCTGTTCGCGTTCGTGGACTAATGCAAAATCAGGGTTCTTAACCCACGTTCGCCCTTGGCGTTCCGCAGGAAAGGTGGGTAAAGCCTCGTGTAGACAAGCCAGTGCGTTGGGCGGCGAGCCACTCTTGTTGCACCTGGCGCGCGGTTTCTAACCGCCCTTTTAACTTCCGCTTTGCGGTACTAGTACAGCACGGCGTAAATAAGCCACCCATTTGTAATGTCTGAAACCCTTGCTAAAACGTAATTACGAATTACGTACAGCCCTTTGGGCATGAAAACCGCGTAGCGTGCCGGAGGCTCTATTACGAATTACGAATTCGGCGTTGCGTTACTAGCGGTATCTAGCGGTTCCCCGGAGTACTATAGTTTGATATGACTGTAATTGGCCAAACAGGGGAGTACGGATAAATCCTGATGTTTTTTGAGTAGTTAAAATTGCTTCGGTTTGGACAGTAGTTGGTGGATTCCCGATCGCTAGGTTGATAATTGGTACGAGAAAGCTCAGTTTGACTGTATTTCCTCCAAGGTCAGGGTTTGGTGGTTTGCTAATAATTATCGTCACTAGTGTACCGATATCAGTAGCTAATGTCTGAATTTGATCGCCACTGAAATGCTTGGAAATGTTTTGAGTTTTGTAATCAAGCTGTGGAACTTCATTGACAATTGAATACTTGATGTGAGTACCTTCGCCCTCAAGTTCAAACTCATTTGGTCGTTGCACAACAATTACTTCTGCTGGCTTTGTGGATTTGGCCATCAAAAAAGATACCAGTGATGTCGCGGTTAAGCCAGTCACAAAGGTGAGAGCAGTTTTGAGAATTTGACGGCGGGGCAAATTTGCTAATTTCATAACTTTTTTTGCTGCTTAATATTTTTTGCTACTTAAACTAACTGAAATTTTGCTGGCGTGACTATTTAAATTACTTATTCTAATGTTGCAATAAAGCAATAAACTGTTACAACCTCGAAGATGTAAAATTTTTGTTAAATTCAACAAGCATCTACAGTTTCACTTAATCGTCAAAAGGTACTCAGCATGACTGCAATCTCCCCAAAGGCATCTTCAGCGCTTCCCGATTTTTCTGAAGGAATTCAATATTTTGGTGAAGCGTTACCAGATTTTAAAACTTATGGTGCAACACCTGCTATTGAGTCGGGCAAAATAGCGATCGCATCTCCCACAGATTCCACAGCAGTATATCAAACTTTACTTGCTGCCGATGCCCTCCGCTACCTGACTTTGCAAGTCACCGCGAGTAAGGCTTCTGGGCATCCCGGCGGATTCGCCAGCCAAGCAGAAGCTTACGCATCTCTTGTCATGCTGGGATACAAGAATATTATTACCGAAGTCGGACACCACGCCCCTGGATTTTATAGTGCCATGTTTTTGGATCGATCGCTAGAGGACATGGGAATTTTTACAGTTCAACAATTGCGCGATCGCTTCCGAGAAAACCACGGACTTTTAGGACATCTTTCTGGTTTTATCCCCGGTATTCTCGCACCTGCGGGGCCTTTGGGACAAGGACAACACTTTGCAATGGCGGCTGCACTGTTACACAAAGATAAGTTGTTCCCCTTTACAGTTGGTGATGGTGGATTGGGTGAGCCTTATATTGTAAGTGCGATCGCGCATTTCCATACAGCTTATCCTGCTGTCACCAACTTTTTACCGATATTAGTGTGGAACGGTTACAGCCAAGAACATCACAGTATGGTTTCCCTGAAAACCAATGAACAGATGCAAGCATATTGGCAAGGTAACGGTTTTGATGAAGTCGTGTTAGTGGATGCCAAGGATTTTGACGATCAAAACCAACCAGGGAATTACGTTGATAGTACTGCCTTTTCCTTCGAGAAACGCCTAGCATTTACTCAAGCAGTACTTTCGGGTGTAGATCAAGCCGCGCGATTTGCACTGGGCGGAAAACTTACCGTCTTCATTATTAAACAACTTAAAGGTGCAGGAGTCCACGCACGGGGTGCAAAATCTCACAACCTTTATCCTAAAGATACGCTAGATGCACCTCATATTGTTAGTGCATTGCAAACCCGTGCTTTATCTGCGGAGGCTTGGCAATTAGTCAGAACAAATGCAGAACGCGCTGGTGGTGGACCAGCAGCAAAAACTGTGGTGACAGAATTTGAATTCTCATTACCAGAATTAGGCGAATTACCTTTAGAAGAATATGCGGTTGGAGGTGAACCCAAAGTTTCCACAACCGCAATGGGACGATTGGTAGGAATAGTTGGAAATAAAGATCAAAATTTCCTTGTCACCAACGCCGATGGTAATGAAGCATCAGGAATTGCCAATATTAACCAAGCATTAAAGATTATCCACCCCACAACCGACGACTTATATTATCAAGCACCAAATGGACAAGTTTATGAACCATTGAGTGAAGATGCTTGTGCCGGTTTAGCTGCGGGTTTGGCGTTAATGGGTGCGAGAACTTTGTGGTGTTCTTACGAATCTTTTGCCATCAACGGATTACCAATTTGGCAAACTGTAACCCAAGCAATGGCAGAATTGCGCCGTCAAACTCCCTCGACTATTACTTTATTCACAGCAGGCGCATTAGAGCAAGGGCGCAACGGTTGGACTCACCAACGTCCAGAAATTGAAGCTTACTTTGCTTCGTTGATGCGAAATGGAAATGTTTTTCCATTATTTCCCCCTGATGCTAACAGTATTCAAGTCTGTTATGACTGGGCGTTGAAAACTAAGAATAAGGGAATTGTGATTACTGCAAGTAAGTCGCCGTTGCCAATTCGCACAACTTTAGAACAAACTCGTCAAGGGTTGCGCGATGGTGCGGTGCTATTACATGAAGTCGCTGGTGATAAACAAGTTGTATTTGCTGTAATTGGCGATTTAACATTAATACCTGTATTTGAAGCTGCTGCTTTCTTGGAAACTGAAGGTATTGGCGTGAAGATAGTTACTGTGATCAATCCTCGGCAATTGTACCGTAGTCACGATACTGCGTGGGAAACTTGTTCCCAAGCCGAAGGCGGTTTCTTGGATGATGCGAAATTTGCCAAATTATTTGATGGTGATGCGCTAATTGCTGTTACTGGTGGTGCGGCGGCGATGCTAGAACCAATTTTGTTACGGAGTACAGCGAAGCGTGATACATTTGCGTGGAAACGTGGGGAAACTACAGCGAGTGCTGGTGAGTTGATGGCGTTTAATGGATTGACTGCTGAGGCGTTGACAAAACGTGCGATCGCATTAGTACATTAAATCTGGAATAGTTTCTACTTTTATCGCATTTATACGTATACAAACGCTGAAAATGGCGTTGAAATGCGTATATTTGCGTTTTTTTATTGAAGAGAACTTAGCAGACAGAAAAATGGGGGTAAATTTGCTGAAATCCGTTGACAAAAGTTAGTTTAGAAGTCAGAAACTTAGTTTACGAGTCAGAAACTTAGTTTAGAAGTCACAAAAGTTAGTTTACGAGTCGCAAAAGTTAGTTTACGAGTCAGAAACTTAATTTACGAGTCAGAAACTTAATTTACGAGTCAGAAACTTAGTTTACAAGTCGCAAAACTTGATTTTTGAGCTAGAAGCAGGATACTTTTATCTGGAAGCGTGGGGAAATTACAGCGTGACTGTGGAGACTTGAGGAAAAGTGCGATCGCGTTAGTGCATTAGGATAATGTAATACCCCATCTAGGTTTTTACTTGGGTGGGGATTATTTGATAAAGCAAACTTTTATGTGATATAAATTATAAACTGTGTAATTTCAGCTAAAAAGCTATGATTAAACCTATACCAACCAAATATAATGATGTTCAGTTTCGTTCTAGATTAGAGGCAAGATGGGCGGCTTTCTTCGATCTTCTAGAATGGAGGTGGGAGTATGAGCCTTGTGACTTTGATGGATGGATTCCCGACTTTTTGCTAAAATTTGATTCTCCTATTTTTGTTGAAGTTAAGCCCGTTTATAATTTTCCACAAGATATTGCTGATGAAATAGAAAAGTCAGATTGTACAGAAGATTGTCTAATTGTTGGAATGACTCTAGAACCACCTAATAATAGCTCATATTATGGAGTTCAGATTGGTTGGAAGAGAGTCGTAGACGATGAAGAGGCTTTCTTCTTGGAATGCTCTGATTTGGTTTGTCCAGTTTACAAGAATTGGTTTGAAGTTGTCTTTACTCTTGATAAATACAAGGAAATTACTTTTGATGGCGCACCTGGACACTCACCAGGAATAGTTAGATTTACAGAAGGATGGGAAAATTATGGTTCACAAGGCTTAGAAAAAGAAGTTCAAAGGCTGTGGAAGATGGCAGGGAACAAAGTGCAATGGAAAACTTCGATTATTTCATAAATTTGAAAGGAGAAGTTTAGTAATTTTGTAGTAATTTTGTAGGTTGGGTGGAGGCGCAAGCTGGCATATTTGCAGCACAACGAATTTATATTTGCGCCGTAACCCAACACTAAATCACCTGAATTTAAAGCAGATAAGTTAATATGTAAAATTTTTGTTGTGACAAGTGAGATCATTTGTTGGGTTTCACTCCGTTCCACCCAACCTACAAGGGTGTGTTATGGCTATTTTCATAAACACATATTCCCCAATAATTACAGCTTATTAATCAAATTTAAAAGATATGTTAATCGTAAGTAAAAATTCTACAAAATCTAATGCCTCTTGTTGCTTATCAGGAGGTAATATTCTTACCTTGTTTATAATAATTTCCTCAATGCTCATTTTCTCTAGCTTCTGGTATCAACTAATATATTTTACGCCGTGTGTAACTTTCACTCAAACTTAACCCCCAACCCCTTCCCTACTAGGGAAGGGGAGCAAGAATCAAAGCCTCTCTCCGTTTCGGGGAGAGGTTTGGAGAGGGGTTTTAAGAATAAGTCGCACATTGCCTTATATTTTAAAATATTATTTGGCTGTATGCCTTTATCAATTATAAATTTATCAGCCGCGATCGCGCAATTTCTCTTCTACCAATGCGACGTACTTGTATGCTGTAGAGTGAAACAATTGCCACAGTTTCCCCATCCAATGTGACAAATTCAACCTCATATCCTTTGCCACCCTAATGTACTAAAACAACTATGCCTATATCACCCTGTTCTAAACTATATTCTGGAAGATCGCTAGTTAGAATAACCCTATGAAATTCTTGAATCATCGCTGTTAATCTTACAGCCTCAGCCAACTATAATGTACTTAAGATTTTACACAAGGATGCAACCATGACTGACGCTCAAAGGATGGTTCGCTTAAACTTAGATTTGTCACCTGAACTAAATCAGATACTAGACGAACTAGCAAAGAAAATAGGCACAAATAAAAGTGATGTTTTGCGTCAGGCTATAACCTTGATGCAAATCATGGTTATAGCTAAAGAGGAAACCAAAAAATTAGGAGTCCCAGAAGCAAATCAATTAATAGCGAATGTAATAGCGAATGAAATTATTCTCTCATCTGAGCAGCAGCTAAAACCGCATCCACTAGACACATTTATGGAAAGACTTGGCCCTTGGGAAGATGAACGGACTGCTGAAGAAATAGTCAAAGATATTTATGATAGCCGTACTATTTCTAACAATGACATTAGTCTATGACTTATTTACTTGATACCGATACTTGTATTTATTGGATTAAAGATATTAATTCAGTCAGAACTAAAGTTAGAGAAATAGGATGGAAGCAAATTTATATTTGCAGCATCACGGTTGCTGAGTTATATTTTGGTGCTTATAATTCTCAACGAGTAGTGGAAAATTTAGCTCGTGCAGAAGACTTTATTCAAAACTTACCCGTTCTACCTTTAACTGATCCTGCTCTCAGAAAGTATGGTGAATTAAAGGCAGAACTCCGTAAAATAGGACAACCAATTGCTGAATTTGATTTACTAATTGCTAGTGTTGCACTTGCAGAAAATTACACTTTAGTAACAAACAATACTCGTCATTACGAACGCATCAACGGATTAAAACTGGAAAATTGGACTCTGCCTTAGAAACTCAACATTAGTTAGTCCGGTAGGCTGTATTATCCTGTCTCCAACCCAGTATACACGCACCTTAGAAGAAATTGTTGATGAAATATATTCAATTCGGTCAAAATATCTATAATTGTAAAAGTTTTGGATTAACACAGTAGATTATGACATTGAAAAACACCTTTGGTGAATATAGTTTTGTCACTAAAGTAGACGTTACGAATCTGGAAGCTAGTGTCCAGTGGTACAAGTCCAAGCTCGGATTAGTTCCTGAACAAAAATATGACACTCCTAGCTGGAGGCAGTTTAGTCTCCCTGATATTGAGCGCGTTGCAATTGGACTGAACTTAAGTAACTCAGTTGAACCAGGTAGTACTGTTAGTACCTTTGTTGTAAACGATATAGTTACTGCTCGTCAAAGCCTTATTGAAAAAGGAGTTGAAGTTGGGCCAATTACAGATGTCGGTCATGGAGTGCAATTATCTGTCTTCAAGGATATTGACGGAAACTTGTTAGGGCTTCGGCAGAATCCGCAGTCTTAACCATTAGCTGCTAAAATCGGGGATTAGGCAGCAACTAAATTCATGTTGCTGCTTTTACCGTTCACAGGCGATGCCATAGAACAAATCACAAGCTGCGCCATGATGCCCGCGAATCAATTATTCAAATCCTGAGATTTTGGACGTTGTACTTGGCGAGAAGAGTTTGTCGAGTACCGCTCGCTTTAATTAAATCGGCTGCTTTTTCGCCGATCATAATAGTGGGTGCATTCGTATTTCCTGTGGTGATTGTTGGCATAATTGACGCATCGACGACACGCAACCCCTCAACCCCATGTACCCGTAATTCCGGGTCTACCACCGCCATTCGATCAGTGCCCATTTTGCAGGTGCCGACCGGATGCCAAACAGTACTGCAAGCCTCCCGGATGTAAGCTGCGATCGCATCATCACTCTGAATGTTAGCACCCGGAGCGATTTCCTCACCGCGAAACTCATCAAAGGCACTGGTTTGAAACAATTGGCGGATCAGTTTAACTCCCTCAACCAGCTTTTGCACATCAGATTGACTTTGCAGATAGTTCATCCGCAACATCGGTGCATCTTTGGGGTCAAGCGATCTCAAACTGACACTACCAATGTTTTGGAGACAAGTCAAACTGACTGCACCCGTGAATCCCGAATCAGGGTGGGCATAGCCAGGAGGTGCGAATATAATCGGACCGAAGAAGAACTGTAAATCTGGTGCAGCCTCCAAATAGCCCTGACTATGCAAAAACAATCCGGCTTCGACCCCATTACTGGCGATCGCAGGATGTACATCTTGAGTGGTCTGTTGAACTACAGTGACGAGAGTGTGGTCTTGGAGATTTTGACCGACACCTGGCAAATCAGCGACTACAGAAATTCCCATTGCTTGCAGGTATTCTGCATCACCAATGCCCGAAAGCAGCAGCAGCTTCGGCGAATCAAATGCACCAGCACTTAAAATCACTTCCTGGTTGACTCTGACCTGGTGCAGCATACCCTGGTGCAGATATTCTACCCCAACAGCCCGGTTGCCCTCAAACAGCAACCGAGTCACTAATGCACCTGTCGTTATAGTTAAATTGGGACGCTTGAGAATGGGCAGTAAGAAGGCAGCAGCAGCACTGTGCCGTTTACCATCCTTAACCGTCAACTGATAGAATCCCGCTCCTGACTGCTGTGTACCGTTGAAATCAGAATTGTAGTCATATCCCATTGCGATACAGGCATCTACAAAGCGTTGGGATACTATAGCAGGGGAAATAACATCGGTGACGCTCAACTCCCCATCAACTCCGTGGTATTCGGAGACACCGCGTTGCTGATGCTCAGATTTCTTGAAATAGGGCAAAACATCCTGGTAGCTCCAGCCGGGATTCCCTAGTGCCTGCCAGTGGTCATAATTGTGAGAATTGCCTCGGACATACATCATGAAATTAATCGAACTGCTGCCCCCCAGGACTTTGCCACGGGAACAAAACATTTTGCGATCGCGCAGGTATGGTTCTGGCTCAGAGAAATAGCCCCAGTCCACTTCGGAGCCTAGTAAACTGAGGCATTTCGAGGGAATTTGAATCTCCGGTTTAGTATCTGGGTTGCCAGCTTCGAGTAATAACACAGTTGTTTCACTGTCTTCTGTCAAACGGTTGGCGACTACACAACCTGCCGAACCGGCACCAATTACAATGTAGTCATATTCAGTCATGACATCCTCCTTTTGGATTGTTTGTAGTAGATAAATGGTTTCCCGACTTGTTCCTTGCGCGTTTCCCCTTGGGAGAAGCAAGTGGCGTTTGAGTAACGAAACGGGTTGCGAAACCGTTACTCCATTGCTTTTACAACCTCATCTGTAGAGAGAACGCCATTGGCGATATACCGAAAGTTGATCAGTGCTGCCTTGTAGCCGTCGCCCAGATCGGGATGCCGAGGGGCAGCCGTTGCATCCTTGATGACGACGACCTCGAATCCCTGTTCGACCAATTCGCGTAGGTGAGTTTCAACACAAAGATTTGCTAGCATTCCCAGCAGAATGACTTTGCTGATGTTGCGTTTACGCAGTTGCAAAACGAGGTCGTTGCTTTGCGGTCCGTAGACTTTGTGGGGACTGGCCACGATCGTCTTGCCATCCTCAATAAAGGGCTTGTAGCGATCGAGCCAGTCAGCACCCGATCCCAGGAATCCATCGAGGCTTAATGGTCCACTGCGAACAAACTCCTTAACCTCAAGCATCATCTGCTCCAGGGTTCCGGCAAATTTCCATCCATAGTCGGTGGGGTAGTAATAATGGGGGGAAATGAAAACCTCAAAGCCATTCTGCTTCGCGGCTTTGAAGACTCGCTCGATGTTCTCGACGGTGTTGTTGTCCTTAACACTGTCACCCACCAAATCCCAGGAAACCCCTTTTTCGCTCAAGACATCGTTTTGCGGATCGATAACGACTACTGCGGTGTCATTCTTGTTGATGTTCATGGTTTTTCTCGTTGCTTGTTGATGTTCACGGTTCTCTTCGTTAAATACCACCCGCGATGTGCAGCGTTTCCCCAGCGATCGTTGGAGCGATCGCATCAAGATAGTGTAGGATATCAGTGTTGGAAGCAAGCGCAATCCAATTCTCAAAGATTGAGGTTGGACAATCCGGGATGATCGTCAGGACGACGACCAAGTATCCAGTGATATTTGCGATTGCTCTGGTGAATTGGCAGGTCGTTAATGCTGGCAATACGCCACCGCATCAATCCATGTTCGTCGAACTCCCAATTCTCATTGCCGTAGGAACGGAACCAGTTGCCGGAATCATCATGCCATTCGTAAGCAAACCGGACAGCAATTCGGTTGTCCCGAAAAGCCCAAAGCTCTTTAATCAGACGGTAGTCCAATTCTTTAAGCCACTTACGTGTCAAGAACTGGACGATCGCCTCACGACCAGATAGAAATTCTGAGCGGTTGCGCCAAAGGCTATCCGACGTGTAAGCGAGTGATACTAGTTCAGGGTTACGTGTGTTCCAAGCATCCTCTGCGATTCGGACTTTTTGGATGGCGGATTCATGATCGAAAGGCGGCAGGGGTAGTCGAGGATTTTCGGGGTTGTTCATAGTATGGAAGTCTAAAATGGCGATCGTTTCATACCAATTTTGTATGAAGATGCGCTAAACCATATTTACAGCAGAAATCATCTATTTGAACCACATCTGTCGTAGGGGCACAGCAATGCTGTGCCCCTGCGTGGTCTATTTACCTGAAAATAGTTGTAAGTACAAGAAAGAAAAACGAACCGCAAAGGACGCAAAGGACACAAAGAAAGAAAGAAGTTAAAATTTGGTGGCGTTATATACCGAGCCGGTCGCGGGCGCGGCGCTTACTCATCGCTCAGGCTCCGGCACTGTGAACGTCACCGTTTCGCTAGTGATTACTTTGTGCGTGGGGTCGGCTAGTTCAATCAGCACCTTGTGTGGGCCAGGTTTCAGTCCGACCAGGATCAACGTTTCGCCGCTAGTATCGACAAAGTGCCACGGCGCATCGTCAACGGTGACGTGGATATGGCCAATGCGCGGCGATACTTCGAGGGCACCTTTGCCAAACACTGGCAACACACGCAAATTCTCCGTCCGGTACTGGATGAAGACGCGTCCCTGTGCTAGCGGTTCGGGAAGCGGTGGATCGACAATCAGTTTGGGTGGTGCTTCGTTTTCGATCGCAATCAACGGTGATGGTCCGATAATGTCCCTGGCGCTCGGTATGTGAGTGTTCATAGCAGGTAAGTACCTGAGAGTAGTTTATATATAACGATCCATTTGAAGGTGAAACGGCGCAGAGTCATCGCTCCAGAGAAGCCATTAACGTTTCTTTGATGCGAGTTCCCAGACCGCAGTTGCGAATGCTTTCGGATCTTCCTGAGGCAGGTTATGACCGACGTTTGGAATGACCCGATGCTGACGTTCGCCGCTAAACTTCGCTGCCGTCGATTTCCCATCGGTTGCTGGCACGACACCATCTGCGTCCCCGTCCAGCGTGATCGTCGGCACCGTAATGATCGGTTGCGCGGCGAGTCGCTGCTCAAGCTCCTCATACATGGGATAGCCGGCAGCAAGTCCAAGGCGATGGCGGTAGGAATGAATCACGACCTCCACATAATCGGGGTTGTCGAAGGCGCTGGCGTGTTGATCGAGCGTTGCCTCGTCAAAGTGCCAGTTCGGCGAATTGCGAGTCCAGAGAATCCTCGCAATCTCACGTCTGTTAGCCGTCAGTCCGGCGCGTCCGCGCTCGGTCTGGAAATAGTATTGGTACCAGATCCCGGATTCGATCGCAGGTGAAAGTGGCAGCCCTGCCTTGGCAATATCCTGGATCAGGTAGCTATTGACGGACACCAGACCTGTGCATCGTTCAGGCCAGAGAGCCGCCACAACGCAAGCGGCTCGTCCACCCCAGTCATAGCCAGCAAGCACAGCACGGTTTAGCTGCAATGCATCCATCAAGGCGATCGCATCGACACCGAGCGCGGCTTGCTGCCCGGAGCGTGGTGTGGCGCTGTCGAGAAAACGGGTTGATCCATGTCCCCGCAGGTAGGGAACAATCACCCGACATCCGCGTGCAGCAAGCATTGGTGTAACGTCAATGTAGCTATCGATGGAATACGGGAACCCATGCAGCAGCAACACCGGAGATCCATCGCTCGGTCCTGCTTCGTAGTAACCGATGTCGAGGACACCGGCTTTAATCTGCTTGATGGGAGTAAACCTAAATTCAGATCCTTTGGGCTTGTCAAAGCTTGCGTGTGCGGTACCCATGAGTGCCATTTCTGTGAAAATACTTGCTGCCGACGTTAAGAGAAAGCGGCGGCGGTTGTGTTTAATTGCTTTGAGCATAGGGTTGACCAAATAATTATTAATTCATAATTCATAATTCATAATTAAAGAATGGGTACAGAGCCAACACTGAATTAAAAATTCAGTGGTCTTAAATCAGTGGAGAGTTCAGAGCTAACACTGATTTCAATTATGAATTATCAATTATCAATTATGAATTAGTTTGACTCTTTGGATTGATTAATGAGGCGATCGCACAAAGCACTGTGCTGAAGGCAACCGCCGAGCATATTCCCCTTTTCCCCTACGCTAACTCGGTAAGCAGCAAAGCGATGGAAAAGCGTCTTTTCCCTTCCCAAAAACATTAACTCATCCCCCGGCTTGAAGCCGGGGGGAAATCGAAGTTATTAGGAGTGCGTACCAATGACCAATGACTAATGACTAATGACTAAATCGGCGGGCGGCTATCCCGGACACCCCTTGAAGGGGTGGGATTCCCGCCGATTTTCTTTGATCGCATCCTATTGCAGATGTTTCTTCAGTTCGGCAGCAGCCTGAACAAACAGAGAACGGGTTTCTGGCAACTCGGCTAAACCATTCAGTAGTCCGAAGTCATGAATCACGCCGTTGTACTGCACAGTTGTCACCTCCACCCCAGCTTCATCGAGCTTGCGTCCATAGGCTGTGCCCTCGTCATGCAAGATATCGCTCTCTGCAACTACAATTAACGCTGGAGGCAAGCCTTTCAGTTGCTCAACCGTCGCCTGTAGGGGAGAAGCATAGATGTCTTTGCGCTTTTCTGGGTCAGGGATGTACATGTCATACATCCACTTCATCGTTGGTACAGTCAGAAAACGCTGATCGCCAAATTGGTGATAAGAATTCGTTTCAAAATCAGCATCTACAATGGGCCACATCAGGATTTGCAGCTTGATGTGTGGTCCTCCTTTTTCTTTCGCCTTCAAAGCAGTGACAGTTGTCATGTTACCGCCGACACTGTTGCCGACTACTGCCAGATTTTTGCCATCAACACCAATCTCCTCACCATGTTCAGCAACCCATTTGGTAGCTGCATATATCTCATTGATCGCTTGTGGATACTGAGCGTCTGGAGTGCGAGTGTAGTTGACAAAAACAGCCGCAAAACCTGAAAGCACGACGAGATCGCGAACTATGCGTTTGTGTGTTGGATAATCACCGAGTACCCAACCGCCGCCATGAATAAAGATGAAAACAGGTAATATGCCTTGAACACCTGCTGGTCGCACGATATTGAGCGTGATTGGATAACCGTCAGCAGTAATTGTCTTCTCAGACTCGTCAATGCCTGAAAGATCAACTTCAACGGCAGCCTGTGCATCCACGAGTACTTGACGCGCTTCGAGTGGAGTTAACGTTTCTAAACCCACACCTCCTGAATTCAGCAATTTCAAAAATGCCTTCACTCCTGTAGAAAGACGCGGATCATCTGCAACTTCCAAAACTTTTACTGCTGGCGATTTTACTTGACTAACCATAATGGTCTCCTTTTGTTGATAAAGGTCAATGATCTGTTGAAGTGGCACTGTTAAACCACCTGCTGGTGCGATCGTGGAATGGCAATTATCCACTATCTAGATCGAATGGCACTAAGAAAACGTGAAACCTCGTCTGGGCAAGGTGTTGGGGGTAGGGTGTAGTGTTAATAAACATTCATTTCTCAGATTTCCTCCTTATCAGAAATTTGGGTTTAAAACCCCGTCCTTCTAGCACCGCTTTAAGTTTTGATGTCTAAATCTAAATCCCCGTTACAAAACTGTACTTCCGACTTCCGACTTCCGACTTCCGACTTCCGACTTCCGACTTCCGACTTCCGACTTCCGACTTCCGACTTCCGACTTCCGACTTCCGACTTCCGACTTCTTTAAAGATTTGTTTACTTTCTGAAAGCTTCTTGTCACTCTTTAGGAAGAGACCAGAGTTTGATGGTTTTGTCGGCACTGCTGCTGGCTATCATGTTTCCATCCGGTCTGAAAACTACTGACCGCACGCCTCGCTCATGCCCGATCAAATTCTCCAAGAGTTTGCCTGAAGGCAACCCCCATAACTTGATAGTGCTATCATTGCTACCACTAGCTAATCTCTTGCCATCGGGACTGAAAGCCACTGACCACACAACTCCATCATGTCCAATTAGGGAGTGCAACAATTTACCAGTGGGCATTTGCCAGAGTTTGACTGTCCGATCAGCACTGCCACTCGCTAAAGTCCGTCCATCAGGGCTAAAAGTCACTGAGCGCACGGCTTGTGAATGAGCATTCAGGGTTTGTAGAACAGCACCATCCATGATTCGCCAAATTTTGAGTGTGCCACCCTCATTGCCACTAGCTAAGGTCTGCCCATCGGGACTAAAAGCAACAGTTCTTACCCACTTTCCATCCAAGAACTGATGGACTTCTACGCCAGTCTGCATGTTCCAGATGCGGATGGTTTTGTCAGCACTACAACTAGCTAGCCACTTTCCGTTGGGGCTGATGGCAACGGCTTCTACATCATCTGTATGGCCATCTAGAGTCCGAAGCAGTTGCCCCGTCTCTAGATTCCAGAGTTTTATCCGGTTATCCCAACTGCCACTAGCGAGCAGCTTGCTATCTGGACTGATGGCAAGGCTGACTACTGCATTGCCGTGTCCTTCTAAAGTATAAAGTAAGGTGTTACTAGGCAGATCCCAAATTCTAATTTTTTTATCGTAACTGCCACTGGCGAGGAAGCGTCCATCAGGGCTGATTGCGATCGCGTAAACCCAAGTTGAATTTCCTTGGAGAGAACGTAAGGGTTGAGTGGTTGCAACAGAGATAGTACCAACACTAGCGTTTCGGAAGGAAGACAATAGGCTAGCACAACTGCTACTACCAACCAAGATCGTTAGGGTGCTGATTGCCAATGCTGGTGAAGATTTCCAGGTAATTTGTTTCGATCTCATAACAGGACATTCCTTGTGCGAGTGGGAGAATAATCTGACTTGCACCCACTGCGTAATGGTGTCACAGACTAGCGGTACTATAGAGTAATTTTTTCTGGAATTTGAGATAATAAGGCTTTTTCTCTCGCTTTTTGTTGTTTATTTTGATATTCAATCCAGCGTCCCATCAGAAATAAAAGGGTTGTCGTAACAATCCCTACTAGCGCAATCGGGGTTAAATAGCTCCAATGCTCTGACATTTTGTCCCAAACGTGCCAAGTGAGCAGGAACATGGCTAAGTAAGTCAGGGTATGTAATCGCTTCCAATTTTTTTTCAGTCTTTTGACACTCCAGTCATTAGAAGTAATTGCCAATATGGTAAAAATTATGAAGGTAGATATACCTTGGATATAAATCCAATAAGTATTGGGATCTAAAAAATCAAGGTCTCTCTTTTTCACTAAGAGGAAACCGTGAAGCAAAGCCAAGCAGAAAGCCAGAATACCGATAAGTCTTCGATATTTTAACAGCCATTTGGGAAGGCTCGCTTGTTTAGTTTGAGGAAAAATTATTCTGAGATTCGTGGGCATTAAGGTGAGAATATAAGCTCCTAAAGCTAGAAATCCCAGGCTATTTTCTAAGGGTGCTGTATCGATTGCTGCCATGACCAATCTTCCTTAATTTTTCAATAAAAGCCACTTAAATTTCTCCTTTTGATGAATAGTAAACACTCTGTTGAAATCGCACTGTAACGCTAACGTGCGATCGCGCTAATTCTGCGGCTTCTTTGCGGTAAGCGGAACTCCCCATGCGATTGAGTTTTTATGGTGTGCTTTAAAAACCGAGTTCATCTGATCGAGTACATTAAACAAAACACCCGCACTGAATAAATGCGATATTTACCGACCGCTGACATAGGGAGTCGCACTGCGAGTAGCGATTTGAGTATTTGTTAGCTTGATCGCCTGCCGAACCTTGCTAATGGCTCCAGAATAGAAAGCAGATCCAGCTTCAAACACCCACTCACGGACTATGAAGGATTGAGCAAGCCCTTGTTTTTGCAGACGCTTTTCAGTGTCATAGGCAAGAATGACGTTTTGCGCCACTGCTTTGACAACATCACCCGTATCCAACGTGGCATTGTTCTGATCTCGTAGGATGGGTGCAAAAGAAACATGGGTTGCCTTGAGCCTGACGGACTCTCGTAGGGCGACTGTGCCAACGCGCTGCATGGTGTCAAGAGAAAGATTTTGTTCATCTCCCAGCCCAATTAACAGCAGTAGTTTTGGCTTAATACTGTTTTGGGGTGGAACGATCAAAAAGGTTTCCAACTCATTGCCAACAAATTCACCACGATCGCGAATTGAGGTGATTAGCCCACCCAGATCCTTGTCCAAGTCAGCAGCGGCTGAGATCAATGTATCGCCACCCGGCTTATGTTTAAAGACAGTGATGATCTGCAACTCTGTCTCCTGAGAGTAGGGAGCAATCTCTTTCACGGTAATTTTAAGTTGATTCGCCGCATACAATGACTGTTGTGGAATCGCTTTTTGAGCGATTAAATTTGAGGCGTTCTTTAATCCAGTCTGCTCGACCTGTTGCTGATTAGCAATCAGGTTGACACCCAGTGCTTTTACACTACCAGCAGTAAGTAATAGCAGAAAGATGAAAGAAAACGAACGAATCAGACGGTTCATCGTTTTTGCTACCTTCTAGTAAGAAATAAGAATGAAAAGTGATCGCGTTCATGCAAACGAATTATACCCGATCATGTCCATAGTCATAATGAGCATAGCCATGCTCGAATATTCGAGATGATTCACTCGCAATCATCAGGCAGCAATGGGTTGCAGTCGTAGTGTGAGAAATTGAGTAATGTAGTTGGCGATCGCATCTCCTTCTTCTTCCAGGGCAAAATGTCCGGTATCGAGTAAATGTAACTCAACGTCTTTCAGGTCGCGCTTGTAGGGATAAGCACCGTCGGCAGGGAAGATGTAGTCATTCTTACCCCAAACAATCAGGGTGGGTGGTTGATGTTTGCGGAAATACTCCTGCCATTGCGGATATAATGGGGGATTAGTGCCATAGCTATATAACAGCGCCAGCTGAATCTCATCGTTGCCGGGGCGATCGAGGAAGAGTTGATCCATATTCCAGGTGTCAGGGCTGATCGCTTCCAGATTGCGAACGCCGTTGGTATATTGCCACTTGGTTGCTTCCAGGGTGATAATATGTCTGAGCTTGTCAGCATTCTCAGGAGAACGGTCTTGCCAATAAGCCTTGAGCGGTTCCCAAAATTCGCGTAGACCTTCCTCGTAGGCATTCCCGTTTTGGACAATGAGTGCTTCCACTCGCTCTGGATATTTAGCCGCAATCCGATAGCCAATGGGAGCGCCATAATCCATCACGTAAAGGCTATAGCGCTTCAGATCGATCGCAGCAATAAATTTCTCCACGATCTCTGCTAGGTGATCAAAGGTGTAATCAAACTCATTCACGGTTGGCATTGAACTGTTGCCGTAACCCGGATAATCGGGTGCAACTAGATGGAAGCGATCGGCCAGCGCAGGTATCAGATTGCGAAACATGTGAGAGGAGGTCGGGAAGCCGTGCAACAGCAGAATTGTCGGATTATTGCGGGAACCAGCTTCCCGATAAAAGATATCTAAACCATCAATCGAAACTGTGCGAAATGTGTTCATGACTTTACTCTTTGTAAGGTTATATATAGAAGGCTTAACTCTTTGTCAAAGTCACTTTTTTTAACGAACCGCAAAGCACGCAAAGGACGCAAAGAAAGAGAGGAAAGAGAGGAAAGAGAAGGAAGAAATCCTTAACTGAACTGTATTGACATTAGGTGAAGGTGAAATTGAATCTTCAATCCAAAATCCAAAATTTAAAATCTAAAATCTAAAATTCACCTACTTACTTCTGGAAATAGTCACGCCAACTTTTGGGTAAGGCTTCAAGTTGAGCAGCCCGGTGAAGTAACTCTGGATTATCCTGCTCGCGCACATAAAGTTGAGTGATATCGGCAACCGTGATGTTGTGATCATCCCGGCTGACTAACTCTAAAGTGTCTCCGGCTCCAACTTCGCCCTCTTGCAAAACACGGAAGTAAAATCCGGTTCGACGACTTGCGAGAAATCGTTTCACCATATCCGGTCGTCCAAAGCGAATCCCCAGTTTGTAGCAGGGTAGGCGAGGTTGTGTCACCATTAACGTGACATTGCCGATCCGAAAGCGATCGCCAATGTTCACGTCCTCTTCTCTCAGTCCAGTGGTCGTGAAATTTTCACCAAATATACCTAGCGGCAATTCTGTATCAGGCAATTCACCTCGCCAGTAATCGTAATGCTCGAACGGGTATAAATAGACTGCTTTATCTGCTCCTCCATGAACGGTTAAATCAGCCTGTCCATCCCCGTCTAAATTAAGCGATCGCACCCCTACCCTTGCATTGACTGGCTCTTTGAAAATTCCAGTGCTAACTGTTTTCCCTTTCCAGGTAACTTCACGTGGAAGTCCGACGTTGACAGAAATGAGTTTCATCTTTAGCTCCAAACTTTTGGACGGCATTTTGAATCTTTAATCCAAAATCCAAAATTTAAAATCTAAAATTCGGTAATGGGTATTTTTAGGGGACTTCAAATCTGTGCCATACCGCCATCGACAAACAGCTCGATGCCGTTGACAAAGCTGCTGTCGTCTGAAGCGAGAAAGACAACGGCTTTGGCAATCTCATCGGGCGTGCCTACTCTTCCCAACGGGATGGCGCTGGCTTGGCTGGTCACGAATTCCTGCACCTGCTGATCACTCAGTCCCAAGAGATTGTAACCAGGAGTAGGAATCACGCCAGGACTAATGGCGTTAACCCGGATCTTGCGCTCTTTGAGGTCGAGTATCCAATTACGGGCAAACGATCGCACGGCGGCTTTGGTGGCGCTGTAAACGCTGAAGGCTGGAGTGCCTTTGATAGAAGTAATGGAGGCGTTCAGAATAATGGAAGCACCCTCTGGCAACAGAGGCAGTGCCTTCTGCACGGTGAACAGCAAACCTTTGACGTTAATGTTGAACGTTTTGTCAAAGTGTTCTTCGGTGATTGAGCCGAGTGGGACGAGTTCACCACCGCCAGCATTGGCGAAGATCACATCCAGGTGTCCTTGCTGTTGTTCGATGGTGGCGAACAGGCGATCGATATCTGCAAGATTCGACAGATCACCCTGAACAGCAGTGACATTTTCTCCAATCTTCTCCACCGCAGCATCAAGTTCGTTTTGACGACGACCAGTGATAAAGACGTAAGCCCCCTCTTCTACAAACCTTTGGGCTGTCGCAAATCCAATCCCACTGTTACCACCCGTCACCAGTGCGATCTTACCTGTAAGTTTACCCGCCATAAAATTTCTCCGTTTGTGTGAATTTTGTATTGACGAACGATACGATATGGCTTATTTGCTGCGATCGCTTGTCGCAGGTAATGGTAGTAGTTTACCCCGCAGCAACAGTCGTAATGTCCCCAGGGCAATGCTACCGATCACGATATTTGCGCTAATGAATAACAGTACTGCCAGTTCTTCCATGACTCCGGTCATGCCGCGTTCAACAAAGCGCAGAGATGCCAACGACAGGGCGGCAACACCAAGGGTGAATGCCCAGTAGGAGGCTGCAAAGGGTTGTTGAAATAACCACGGTAGCAGCCGCAGTAGAATCAACGCCTGTAACAGTCCATAGCCGAAGAGGATTTGGGCGAAGGCATCGGGCTGACCACTGGTGATGCTCAAATAGGCAACACAACCGACGACAGGGGGTGCCAGTTGAATGCCCAGCGTTGGACGCAGTGGTTTAGGCAAAGCTGACAACAAGTATAGGCGATTCATGATGATGGACTCCAGTGCCAACCATGAAAACAGCCCCGCTCCAAAAAACAACGCGCCCCACTCTCGATAACCAAGGGCACTGGCAACGATCGCGCTGACAAAACTACCCGCGACTGTGGGCAGGTAAAGAATGGGTGTTATCGTTTCTGGCTTACGCTCTCCCATCCATAGCTGACCGGAACGATACACGCCAAAGCTCAACTGACCAATTGCACCGACAACGAATAACGCAACGGCGATCGCACGGGAGTGGGGCGCGATCGCCAGCGCCACAAGCACTGTAGACACAGGTACTAACCCGATAAAGCAACACAAAACAGGATGCTCAAACTCAGCCAGGGCATCCTCTCGCATCCACAGCCATTTGCTGACATAGAGCAGCAACAACACGAGCCAGATTGCAACTGTCAGCAGCATAATTGTTTCGCCAATCCAGGCAGGGAAGTGCCAGAGTTTAGCAGCTACTCGCCAGCAACTACCTAATCCCGCTAAACCCAGAATCATGCTGAAAAAGGAAGCAGGAATCGTGATGCGATAGTCTTTCAATACGGTAGGCTTTAGACGTGATTTTATCATGGTCTAGCTTCCTGACAGCAGTAAAGAAACGATCAAAGATGCAACTCCATGATTTATCCGCAGAGTCAGTTACTTATCTGAGTGCTTGATTGATTAAAGGTGCAATGACAGCGATGTTCTCAACCAACTCATCGGAGAGAGAAAATCGCTGTTTTAAGTAATTGGGATCGTTATAACTCAGCCACACCTTGCTGTCAGCCGCTTCCCATGCCAGTGCTTTCAGGGGTAAATCCAGAGCGATCGTTGGTTCTGCCACCATTAAAGGAGTTCCGGCTTTCGGGTTGCCAAACAGCAACAACTGCGTCGGAGGTAGTCTGAGTCCGACTCTTTCGGCTTGGGCCTGTTGATCAATGCGGGCAAAGATGGTGATGCCTTTTGCCTGAAGGACGGCTTCTAATCGATCAATGGTTGCAGGGACTGAATACGGGCTGGGCTGGTTGATGATGCCGTTATTTTCATTCATGGTGGTGAACTTCTCAACGGTTTTGGTGATGGGTATTAGAAAACTTTAAACAAAATCTATATTTGACTATGAGATTTGGAACCTGTTGATTAATTGCTTGCGTAATAAGTAGTAATTTTGGTTGTGTGGTTAAGAATCAGAAAACTTAATGATTTGCAGTGATCATAGCTGCCATCAACTGCTCAATGTTCCAGCGATCGCTATACCGAATTCCATTAATAAACACTGCTGGGGCAGTCGTTACTCCACTGTGTAATCCACTTTCAATATCTTCATGGATGCGATCGATGTACACTTTTTTAGATATATCTTGGAGAAATTGGGAAATATTAAGTCCTAGATTATTGGCATACTCTACTAGATAGCCGTTTCCCAAATCTTGTTGATAGTTGAACAGCATTTCATGCATCTGCCAAAATTGACCTTGGACAGCCGCCGCTTCAGCCGCTTCAGCCGCACGTTGAGCATGAGAATGGATCTGGATCTCTGGAAAATGACGGAAGATGAAACACAAATAATTCTCCCCCAAAGAAACACTAAGCTGTCGCCCAATGACTTTAATCAGCCTGTAAACGTCCGCACTTTGAGAACATTCATAGTCTCCATACATCACTAGCACTGCGATCGCATTCAGCACACCTTTTATGTGATCTTGTGTTGAAGGTGGAACGAATAACAAACTGCGGTCACGATCAAGGCTCACTGATACCTCCGACGGTTGTATGCTTATCGCTGGCGCTGAACATACAACCCTCTTTCTACTTTATTCGTGTAAAGCAAACTTAGATATTTAGCACTTACGCACGAGTTACGGAATAACGAACCGCAGAGGACACGGAGAAATCAGAGTTTGAGAGATATTTTGCGTAAGTCCTAATATTGCAACTAAATTTGCTATGAATGTTTGCTGAATTAAATATATGCAATTGACTCTAACTTGTCATCCACTAAAAGTTGAAACTTTTGCTCAATAGAATGATTGATAAATCAGTCCATATAAAAATGGAAGGTTGGCTCCAACTTTAGTTGGAATTCAAATTCAAACTTTAGTACAACTTCCTTACAAATTGACAATGCCTCGTTTAACAGCAATAATCACGGCTTGAGTGCGATCGCTCACTCCCAATTTACTTAAAATTCGATTAACGTGAGATTTGACGGTGCTTTCACTGATACTCAAACTAGTGCTAATTTCTAAATTACTCATTCCTTGTGCCATTAAACGCAGTACATCTAGCTCTCGCTCACTCAGTTCGGGATTGCTCATCCTCTGCACCAGTTTTGCCCCGACTTCTGGTGGAATATACTGCTGACCAAGATGAATCATGCGAATAGCACTCAGAAGTTCGTTAGGTTTAGCATCTTTGAGCAAATATCCTTTAGCGCCTGCCTGTAATCCACGATAGATATCTTCATCACCATCGTAGGTAGTTAGCACAACAATTCGAGCCGCTTTAAATTCAGCACAAATAGCAGTAATGGCTTCAACTCCTGCTATCTGCGGCATTCGTAAATCCATTAGCGTTACATCTGGTTGGTATTCACGAAAGAGAGCGATCGCCTGTTGTCCATCTTCTGCTTGAGCAATCACCGTCATCTCTGGATCGCGGTTAATAATGGTTGCCAATCCTTGTCTGACAATGGAATGATCGTCAACAATTAGAACCCGAATAGTTGTTGATTGGCTCATAATTATTAAGAAATTGAAAGTACAAACTTAGTGCAGCATTTCATGAATTCGTAGCAAATTAAATCTGGCATTGCATTGCTGTGTTAATGCGTTTCCCTACAATGCCAATGCATCCTAATACAATGTTAGTGCATTCCCCTGCAATGCTAATGCATCCCTCTGCAATGCCAATGCATCCCTCTGCAATGCCAATGCATCCCCCTGCAATGCCAATGCATCCCCCTGCAATGCCAATGCGTTCCTCTGCATTAAAAACGCTACGCTTTTACGCAAAACTGTACTTAGAAATTAGGACTTATATCACAATACGGTTTGGATAAGGTTTTTTAATGACACGTCCGAGATCGCAAAGACGCGATAAATCGCCGTCTTTACAATAATCAGTCCTTTGTAGAGACGGCGATTTATCGCGTCTCTTATCTTAACCGAACCGTATTGCACCCCGCAGGCTCTTAGGGGAGCGAAAGCATACAGTGCGTAAGTCCTCGCGCAGCGTCTCGTAGAGAGCGTCATTACAAATTACGAACTTGTACTGAGCGCAGCCGTTGGCGCAGCCTCTCGTAGAGAAGTATTACAAATTATTTTGATCTCGATTTACAATCACAACAATTTCTGTACCTTGTCCAGGTTGGCTCGCAATCGTCAGTTGTGCCCCAAGGTGTTCTGCCCGCTCGCTCATTCCCAGCAATCCAAATCCGCCTACAGATGGAATCGTAGCAACCCCAAAGCCCCGTCCATCGTCTTTAACGCGCAGGATACATTGGGCATTGTCATACACCAACTCAACACGAATTTCGCCAGCATCAGCATATTTTATGGCATTGGTTAATGCTTCCTGTCCAATTCGTAGTAAGTTATTTTCAACCTCGGCAGGCATTGAATAGGCTGTGCCTTTGATTTCGTAGATCAAGACTGTATCAGCAGCCGCTCTCATTTGAGTCACAAGGCGATGAAGGGCAGTTTGTAAATTGCCATCTTCCAAGAGATGAGGGCGTAGCGCCACCACCGATCGACGCGCTTCAGCAAGCCCTGTTCGTGCCAGTTCATCAATCATTTCCAGCATTTCCAGATGTACCTGGGTTGCTTCGAGATCGTCCGCTAGCACTTGCGTTGCCGCTCCGACTTGGAGCAGAATGCCTGTGAAAGACTGGGCTAGCGTATCGTGAATTTCTCGCGCCATGCGGTTGCGTTCTTCCAGAATGGAGGCTTTCTCGGCGCGTTTTTGTTCGCGTAGTGCAGTGTTTCGCTGTTCGCTAATGTCTGTGATGAGACTGTAGAATCCTCTGACTTGAGCATTGCGATTGCCTTTGGCACTGCCCCTTGGGCAATCGCAATCGGGGATAAAGGTAGCACTGATGCACCGCTTACCAACTGAAAAGGGAATTTCTGCTTCCAGGTTTGCAGTTTGCCCTTCAAACACTTGATTAATATACGGTTCAACCATTGAATAAACCGTCTCACCCAGGAGTTCATGAACAGACTTGCCCAAAATCTCATCTCGACTACGGCTAAACCAGACCTCATAGGTGCGGTTAACAAACCGATAGCGCTGATTTGCATCCACGTAGCCGATCATCGCAGGTAGAGCGTCGGTGATCAGTCGTAATTCTTGTTCGCGTAAGCGAAGCTCGTCGTAGACATCGCGCAGTGCAGCTTCACTTTTCTGTAAAGCTGCCGTCCTTTGAGCGACCTGTTGCTCTAAAGTACGGTTGTAATTGGCTAAGAGGTTTTCTGCTTGTTTGCGCTCTGTGATGTCTTGAAAAGCTACGATCGCATAAGCCACATCCCCCTGTTCGTCAAAAACTGGAGTTCCCCACGCCTCAACTGGAATGGTGGCGTTATTTTGGCGGATTTCTATGTCGTCAACAGTGGTACGATCGCCGCTCAACGCCCGGATGATTGGCAGTTTCTCTGTTGGATATTTTTGATCCGTTCCCGCCAGATAAAATTGATAAATCTCTGCGATTTGATCCGGTGTCACAGCCGGATCGATCTCTTTGCCCATTAACTGAATTCCCCGTTGATTGGCGTAGTAAGGGCGACCAGTCGCATCTACTATTCCAATTCCGACTGGAACCGCTTCTAGAAATTGAGTTATCTTACTTTCGCTGGCGCGTAGCTGTGAATAGAGTTTGGCGTTTTCGATTGAAATGGCTGCTTGGGTTGATAACAGATTCAAAACTTGCGATCGCGTAGCGTCTCCTAATGCCTCCGGCACGCTTGCGCGAACGGAGAATCGCTCTGGTGTAAATGCCCCAGCCGCTAATTTATTTTCTAGATACAACACGCCCACTAGCTTACTTTGATTGAGCAGAGGCAAACATAAGATTGATTGAGTTTGATTGTGTTGAATATATGGCTCATTAATAAAATTACTTTCACGAGTAGCATCATTTAAGATGACACATTCGTGAGTACGAATCACATAATTAATAATTGATTCAGGTAGATGATTTGCAGTTGGGATAGATTGCAGCACTTGTGTTGCATAGACATTCTCACCCTGATTGAGTTCGCCAGACGCTTCAATCACCCATTCTCCTGAGTTTTCCAAAATCAAAAATCCGGTTTGTGCGCCAGCATTCTCGATTAATATCCTCATTAATGAACTAAGTAACTTATCCAGTTCAATTTCACTAGAAATCGCAAGGGAAGCTTTCATCACGGCAGTTAAGTCGAAAGCGATGGGTGAGTGATTAGAGGTGGTTCCAGAAGTTGTGTGGATTGGCACGTAAGCCATGCTCGACGATTGAGGAAATAGCTGCGGATATCGAGTTTCTAAATCTTTGACCTTTGCAGTTGCTCCCCATCGTTCATAGCAGTAATGTGCTTCCTTCATGTAAGTTTGGGCGATTTTTTCTCTACCTCGTGCCAGATAATGTTTTGCAGCTAATTCATAAGCTAATGCTTCTTCTTGCAAATACTCGTTGTCTTTAGCCTCTTGAATGGCTTGCTCATAAAATTCTTCTGCCTCAAGCAACTGACTCAAAACTCGTGCCATCTCTGCTTGCACTAAATGATATTTATGCAAATGATTCATGGGCGCATAATATGCCCATTGCTTTATTTTATTCTGGTTAACCGCAATTTTTTTGAGGATTTCCTCTTGCGCTTGAGCGCTGCTTTCAGGGTATATTGCGAGTCTTGTCAAAGCATCATATAGGTAGTAAAAAGGCGCAATAGGTGTGCCTGTTATTCGGATTAAATAACGTTCTGCTCTGGTTGAGTTTTCAACTGCCTGAGCATAGTCAGAAAATAGGTAACACAGGAAAAGTTTATTAAAATAGACATCAAAGATTGCAGTTCCATCATTTGCTGCTTCGTGTTGTGGCAATCCATTCTCCTCATTGTAGAATTTGCCAACTAAACGGGTTGGATTGACCGAGTATCCCATCAAATTTGCGATCGCCTGGTGAAATATTTGATTCCAGGTTAGTGCTGTTTCCTGTTTGATTTGACGAAGTGCTTCATTGTATGTCGCCATCTCGCGTTCAACCTCCACGAGTTCGTTTCCGACAACATAGGAGTTAAAGCAATAAGAGTGAGCGCCATAGGCGGCAAACTCTAAATCCCCGGTTTCTAGCCCACTTTGATAAACTTCTAGTAATGGCTGTAATGTGTCTCTCACATGATCTTTCCAATGAATGATAAAGGTATTCACGATGAGGGATGTTCTAGCGATGAGTGAATGGGACTTAGGTTGTGACAACTGCCTTAAAGCTAACTGTCCAAACTCGTAGCCAGTCTCGATGTCTTCGATCTTTCCACACAGAACTAATCCAAAGTTGGCATAAGCAAAGGAAGACGCAAAGGAATTTCCATGCTCGAATGACAAGCTGACTTGTTTAGATACCAGTAAGGCCATTAAATCAGGAGCGGCAATCCAGGCCGTAATCGTAATTCTAGATAGGATTCGCATTGCTGCTAAGTTCTCTGGCTCGGTCATTTGGGGCAAATCGATCAAGTCTTTAATCTGTTTCTCACTAAAGAGTGATGCGATCGCGTCTAGTTCAAGCTGAATATCTAACTGACTGGGGGTTTCGGGAAAACTAATTCCCAGTTGCTGCAACACTTGCAATCCAGTGTTAATTGCTTCTAATAGTTGGTTCTGCGCGATATAGGTTTGAATTTTGACTTCGTAAACTTTCACGATGTCGAGAACAGTTTTGGCTTCTTGGAAAACGATCGCTATCCAACATTCTACCTGCTCAAAATCGCCACACAAATACGCGACTTCTGTTGTTTCTAAATATAAATCTAATGTCAGGTCATAGTTTGTTTGCCAGCTAGAAGCTGCTAACCAAACTCTTCCTGTGGCTAAATATTTGTTAGCCATACTATAGGCGATCGCAGTTTTTGCTTTCTGTCCGGCGATTAAATTTAATCTCGCAATTTCATTGCGTTCTGATTGATCTGCAACAAGCTCAATCCCATGATTCAGATGATCGACAATTTCAAACAGCCTGTCTAATATTCGCTCTGGCAAAGTTTTTCTTAGTAGATTGCGACCAATATGGAGATGAACGACTTGTTTGTGCGACTCATCGATCAAAGAGTATGCTGCTTGTTGCACGCGATCGTGCAAAAACTTATACTCTTGAATTAACAAGTTTTCATCTAATTCAGATAGGGGTTGAATTAATCCAACTTGGATGGCTGCCAGTAAATTCAGGAAAACCGTTTTAGGTGATTTCTCACAAACAATCGATAACGTATTTAAATTAAATTCAGCACCGACGCAAGCGGCTAAACGGAGAATTTGCTGTGTGACTTCTGGTAGTTTCTTTAACTTGTGAAGCATTAACTCCACAACATTATCGGTGATATTTTGGGCTTGAATCTGAACAATATTCCACTGCCAGCTTAAGTGTTCAGCATCAAAGGTCAATAAATTTTCGCTATACAGCATTCTCAAAAATTCACTGACAAAGAAGGGATTTCCTTCAGTTTTACGCAACACTAACTCAGCTAAAGGACGAACGCTATGTACATCCCGATGTAGTGTTTCAGCAATCAACTGACTCAATGGCTCAAGTGTTAAAGGTGCCAGAATAATCTCTTGAAGTACTGCCCCTTGTTTTCGCAGTCTATCTAATGTTAATACCAGTGGATGCGTTGGATGTACCTCATTATCTCGATAAGCTCCAATTAAAAATAGGAATTGGCTTTGCTCATCAAGCAGTATCAGCTCGATTAACTTGAGCGTTCCTGAGTCTATCCACTGCAAATCATCTAAGAAGATCACAAGGGGATGTGACTCTGAACAAAACACCCGAATAAATTGCTGAAAGGTTCGATGAAAGCGATTTTGAGCTTCATCGGCTCCTACTTCCGGTACAGGCGGCTGTTTGCCGATAATTAATTCAAATTCTGGGATCACATCAATGATGATTTGTCCGTTGGTTCCCAAAGCTGTTAGCAGGTGCTTTCGCCACTGTTGCACCCGATTATCTGGTTCACCGAGCAATTGCTGCACCAATTTTTGCAGGGCATCCGCGATCGCACTGTAGGGAATATTGCGCTGGAATTGATCAAATTTACCAGAGATAAAATAGCCGCGCTTTTGGGTAATTGGTTTATAGATTTCCTGGACTAAGGCAGATTTACCAATGCCAGCATAACCAGAAACCAACATCATTTCAACTTGGAATTTTGGGTTGTCCGTTTGTTCTCGATCTGAAGTCGTTTCTGAATTGTTTGCTAAAGCAGCAACGCGATTTGACTCTGGAGACGCTACGCGAGCAAATGCCGCCAGTAACATTGCAACTTCCTTATCCCGTCCATAGAGTTTTTGGGGAATTTGAAACTGATCGCAAATGTCTTGAAGCGCCAGTTGAATGTAATTAATTTGACCGATTTCTGCTAATTGATCGGCACAGATTTCTAAATCCGCTTTGATTCCCCAAGCACTCTGATAACGATCTTCGGCATTTTTCGCCATCAGTTTGAGAATGATCTCTGCAACTGGCTTGGGAATCGTTGTATTTATTTGATCGGGAAAAACAGGCTGTTTGGCAATATGACAATGGACTAGCTCAAGTATGTCCCTTGTTGAAAACGGCAGATGTCCAATTAGTAGTTCGTAGAACGTCACACCAAGGGAGTAAAAATCGGTGCGGTAATCGAGTAAACGGTTCATCCGCCCGGTTTGCTCTGGAGATAAGTATGCGAGTGTTCCTTCTAAAACATGAGGGTTCTTGAAAGTCGGATTCGTGCGGTTAAATTGGGTAGCAATTCCAAAGTCAATAATTTTGACAACGCCAGTATCCAAATTGAGAACGATGTTTCCAGGGTTGATATCTTTATGAATGACATTGGCTGCATGGATTCTGCCCAGAATGTCGCAAAGTGCGATCGCAAGACCTAGAAAAGTGGATAAAGGCATGGGGCAGAAGATATCTGGGCGCTTATGCATCCATTGCTCTAGGGACTCTCCCCCAAAATCTTCCAAAAGAATCACCATAGTACGTTGATAGTCCTGCTGGCTGTATGCCTTGATAACTCCTTCTTCTTTGATGGAGCGGGTAATTTTATATTCTTGTCTGTAGCGGGTTAGTTCTTGAGGTGAGGGATAATCAAGCTTGAGCATTTTGACAACGATCGCTACTCCATCGTCTCTGATGCCTCGATACACTAGAGAATTAGAACTTTCGTATATCTTGTTTTGGATGGCAATACCAGGTAGAGCAATCATAAAGCTTCTTTGGAGAGTATGATCTGGCATACATCAAACTATACAATAATTCTCATTATTAGAATGATTTAGATGGCAGAAGTAGTATCGAACTTCTACATAAAAGACCTTAAGACCAATACCCGTGAATGAATTTCGCTTTTATCTCTCAAATCCTCTTGATGGGCTAATTATGGGCTTTTTACCGAATGATAGGCGATTGGCAGCCGTCCAACTTGGCTCCGCCAAGAAAGCACAGGCGCAGTCTACTTCATTAAGTCAACGTAAAGGGATTTTGTTAGCGGTAGATTTACAAAATGGCTTTTTGATCACACCTGAATGTGAAGCGGTTGTGCCAAAGGTAGTTAATAATGCTAGTAAGTTTCATCAGGTTTGGGCAACTCGCTTTTTTAACCGGAATCCTAACTTTTCACGTCAACTAAACTGGAATGAGATGGTGTCTGGGCAGGAAACAGAGCTTTCTAAAACCTTAATTCCGGTTGTCAGCAAAACGTTTGAGAAGCCTTCATATTCTCCAATTTCACCTACCTTGCTCCAAGTAAATATTATGTCCCGATTTCTTTCTTTTCATGCTCATGCTCCTAATTCTTTTGTGATGTCACCTGCCCTGCTCCAAGCACTGCAAAATAACGCTATTACTACAGTCGCAGTGTGTGGAGTTGATACAGACGCTTGTGTGATGGCTACAGCTTTAGGACTCTTTGATGCTGGATTTGAGACGTTCGTAGTATCAGATGGCTGTGCTTCTAGTGGTGGGCAGGAATATCATGAAGCGGCGATTAAGATATTGAAACGCAATATTGGAGATAAATATGTGATTCCTCTTGGCGAATTACCTGCAATGTTATCTTAGTGTATAAGAGGGTGTTTGAAAAGTTATGAGCGGTAAAAATTTATGCTAAACGCTTCACCATGATGCAAATCATAGCAAGATAGATAAAGGTATCCAATGACTATTTAGGAAAAAGATTATTGTTTGCTGGTTGATGAGTGGATATCAAACAGTATCATAGACTACAAAAAAATTAGCGATCGCACTTCTTTGGTTGTGGCGGAAAATGCCGGAAACAAAAGAATCACAATCGCAAGATAGAACGCCAACGCACTGCTCAGAAAGACAGATTATGGGCTTGGTGTGAGTATGCCTCTTAATATATTCATATATGAATATGCTTTACCACTCTGATATATGCAATTAGATGGTTGAAAAGAGATTTGCCTGAATGTTTTAATGTTATTAAATAATTTACAATTAAATGTCGGTCTATTCTCAATAGACCATCGGTAATTTTTGTAAGTTAATAATTTTTAGCTAAATGGCAATTTCAAAGATGGAAAATACATTAATTGATAAAACCTTCCGTGATAGCGATGGCAAAATTGTTTTAGCTCAAATGCCAAACCTACCACTTATTGTTTGGATAGTAACCAGTATACTTGCTCTAATTTTTACAAGTGGCAAAATCAATACAGTATTAGACATACTAGCAAATGGTTCTTTGTTCACTTGGGCGTGGCTGGAATTATTTCAAGGCGTTAATTATTTTCGCAGAGCATTAGGTCTTGCGGTATTAATTGGTTTTATCGTATTAAAAATTCAGTAGTTACAGCTATTTTCAGGTAAATAGACCACGCGGTAGGGACACAGCACTGCTGTGCCCCTACGACAGATGTGGTTGTCTCGTTAAGAGTCGGAGACTCTTAATGCATTCCGAGAGGCTCCGCCTCAAGACTTGCGGCAGAGCCGCAATTGAAGAGCATTTCCAGCTTCTTGCTGGAAACGAGATTTTAAAAGGGTTTTGGCTTAAGTTGACACCAATGAGCAGTGCTGTGCCCCTACGACAGATGTGGTTCAATGCCAGTAATGAAGCACAGAATCCATTCTGGATTCTGGCTCCTGAATTCTAAATTCTTCTTCGGTAAAGTTGTTGTTGTAGGAATTGTGCAAAATAATTCAGTTACCCTGAATCCCCAAGGGGAATTTGTCATGATAGGAGAAATTACTTATCGACTATTAACTCAGCGCACAAGATGACTGAAGCAACAGCAACTCGTCCCAATATCTACATCCCGGAAACGGGGCCAACGATTCATTACCTGGTGGCAATGTCCCAACCAGAAACCCATCTGTTTGAGGTGACTTTACGCCTTGTCGATTACCCTTCGCCCATTCTCGATTTAAAATTGCCGGTGTGGACACCCGGTTCTTACTTAGTTCGGGAATACGCCAAGAATTTACAGGATTTTGTGGCTTTTGCCGAGGATAAGCCTTTACCTTGGCGGAAGATCAGTAAAAATCACTGGCAGGTAGACAAAATAGGTGTTTCCGAATTAACTGTACGTTACCGTGTTTTTGCGAACGAGCTATCGGTACGGACAAATCACTTAGATGCAAGCCACGGTTATTTTAACGGTGCGGCACTATTTTTTAGAATATCGGGCTGGGAGAACCAACCCATTCGCGTTACCATCGTACCACCACGCCCGAAATGGCAGGTAACTACTGCCTTGCCACCCATTGCTGAGGAAACGAATACTTTCTTGGCTGGCGATTTTGATACTCTTGTTGATACTCCGTTTGAGATTGGTAGTCACCAATTGTATAAATTTGAGGTTTTGGGAAAACCCCATGAACTGGCAATCTGGGGACAGGGAAATTTCCAAGTCCAGCAGATGATTGCTGATATCCAAAAAATTGTCCAGGTAGAAGCGCAGATGTTCGGCGGTTTGCCATACAAACGATACGTGTTTCTGCTACATTTATTTAGCCAAGCTTTTGGCGGTTTGGAGCATAAAAACTCTTGCTCGTTAATTTACCACCGTTTTGGGTTTCGCGCTCAGGATAAGTACGATCGCTTTCTTCAATTGGTAGCACACGAGTTCTTTCACTTGTGGAATGTCAAGCGAATTCGCCCAAAAGCATTAGAGGTTTTTGATTACGACCAAGAAAATTACACACCATCATTGTGGTTTTGTGAAGGCACTACTAGTTACTATGACTTGTTAATTCCTTTACGGGCGGGAATTTATGATGTTAAGTCGTATTTGAATAACTTAGGCAAAGAAATTACCAGATATGAAATGACACCGGGGCGCAAGGTACAACCCGTTTCCGAGTCGAGTTTTGATGCCTGGATAAAACTCTATCGCCCGGATGCCAATAGCGGTAATTCCCAAATTTCCTACTATTTAAAAGGAGAAATGGTATCGTTGTTGCTAGATTTACTGATTCGCTCTACTCACGACAATCAGCGATCGCTCGATAACGTCATGCAGAAAATGTGGCAGCAATTTGGACAAGCTGAAATTGGCTATACCCCAGAACAGTTGCAGGAAGTTATAGAATCTGTCGCCGGAATCGATTTGACTGATTTCTTTAAACGCTACATTGATGGCATTGACGATTTGCCCTTGAATCAGTACTTAGAACCCTTTGGCTTACAGTTGGTAGCAGATCAGCAGGAAGAACCTTACCTGGGTGTGAGAATAAATACAGAGAATGGGCGGGAGATGATTAAGTTTATAGAGATTGGTTCACCTGCACAAATAGGGGGAATTGATGCAGGTGATGAGTTGTTAGCAATCGATGGAATTAAGGTAATGGCGAATAGTTTAAGCGATCGCCTGAAAGATTACCAAGCAAACGATACCATCGAAGTCACAGTTTTCCACCAAGACGAACTGCGTACTTATTCCATCACCCTCGCGTCACCACGTCCCACTCGATATCAAGTAAAACCTGTTGAGCATCCTGACTCCACCCAGCAGCAAAACTTTAGGGGATGGCTTGGGGTTGCGATCGCAACTGTTTGATTAGTCATTAGTCATTAGTCATTAGTCATTAGTCATTAGTCATTAGTCATTAGTCATTAGTCGTTGGGTATTGGGCATGGGGCATGGGGCATTGAGCATGGGGCATTGAGCATTAATTATTCTCCCTCATCTCCCTCATCTCCCTCATCCCCCCACTCCCCACTCCCCACTCCCCACTCCCCACTCCCCACTCCTAAGACGTTCTCACCGCCCCAGAGTAAATTAAACCCCGTTGCAGATCCAGCGTTATAATCGCTCCATCCCGAATCGCCTTTGTTGCCTGCTTCACGCCGACAATCACTGGCACACCGAGACGTAAGCCAATCACTGCTGCGTGACTTGTGAGACTTTCCTCTTCCGTAATAATCCCGGCAGCTTTCCGAATTGCCTCAACAAAATCGGCACTAGTGCGGGGTGCAACCAATATGTCTCCGTGATTAAAGTTACTAACATCCATGCCAGTATTAGCTACCCTGGCGCGACCACTCACTGAACCTTGTCCCAGTCCAATGCCGTGACCTAGTATTGCCGTCACCACCTCTACTTTAATCAAATCTGTGGAGCCGGAAATTCCCTGGAGTGTGCCAGCAGTCATCACTACTAAATCTCCCTCAGACAGTAACTTCAGTTCCTGAGCTACGTTGATCGCAGCTTGAAATGTCTGACCAGTGGAAGGTAATCCTAGTACCAACAGTGGTTTGACTCCCCACACCATCTGTAGCTGTCGCGCCACATTTACATGGGGTGTCACTGCCAAAATCGGTGTATGGGGACGGAACTTAGAGACATTGCGAGCTGTTGCCCCGGTTTGCGTTAGGGTCATGATTGCTGCTGCGCCTAGTTGTTCGGCAATTTGACCTACAGCTTGACTAATCGCATTGGGAATGGAGCGGCGGGCATCTCTCGAAGAACGTAAGTTTAAGTGTTGGACTTCTTCCTGCTCCATGCGCTCGGCAATTCGTGCCATTGTCGCTACTGCTTCTACAGGGAAGCTACCCACTGCGGTTTCATTGGAGAGCATCACCGCATCCGTACCATCTAAAATCGCATTTGCCACGTCCGACACTTCCGCGCGAGTGGGACGGGGATTACTCACCATGCTGTCTAACATCTGGGTGGCGGTGATGATCGGAATCCCCAAACGATTTGCTGTGGCAATTAGCCGCTTTTGGAGTACGGGAACATCTTCTGCTGGCAGTTCCACCCCTAAGTCGCCTCTGGCAACCATCACGCCATCACACAAAGCCAGAATCGCCTCCATTTGTTCTATGGCTTCGTGCTTTTCAATTTTGGCAATTACTGGAACTTGCTTGCCTGTACTGGAAATTAGCTCTTTAATTTCGATCATGTCCTGGGGATTGCGGACAAAGGAAAGCGCCACCCAATCTACACCTTGATCTAGACCAAACATCAGATCCTCGCGGTCTTTGTCGGTCATTGCCTTAACTGACAGGTAAACGCCAGGAAAGTTTACGCCTTTGTTGTTAGAAAGTTTACCAGGCACGGTGATGCGACAATGCAAATCACCTTTGTCGCGGTTAATCTCCTCCACCAGCATTTCGACTCGTCCATCATCGAGGAGGATTTTTGCGCCAACTGGGACTTCTTCGGCTAAATAATCGTAGGTAACACAACTAATTTCTTGCGTACCTACAACCGGACGATTTGTCAAGGTGAAGCGATCGCCTTTTGCCAAAACTATAGACCCGTTATCAAACTTCCCCAAGCGAATTTTTGGGCCCTGCAAGTCTTGGAGAATAGCCACTGGCTGATTTAATTCAAAAGCGGTTTGGCGAATTAAGCGAATACTACGCTGATGGTCGGCATGAGTTCCGTGGGAGAAGTTTAGCCGCAGCGTCGTGGCTCCCGCTTCAATAATCGCCTTGAGCATTTCAGGACTGCTTGTGGCGGGGCCTATAGTAGCGACAATTTTTGTCCGGCGCAGAGAATCTCTTAATTGCATAGGGGCTGAAGTTAGGGAGCTATCTGGGAAGTCATCGTAACTTAAGTGGCATCTCCTTTTCAGTTACTGCTATATCAATAGATATAAGCAGTTAGAGAGGGTTTATGGGAGAGTGAGGCTATGGGATAGACTAGATATAGTACATCAATCTTGTATCCATCGTCCCCACGAAGGAGTTTAGCCCATCAACTTCTTGCCAATTGTCATACCCCACTTATCAGTAAAGATTTGGCCTTGTCTGGAATCATAGCGTTATTCATCTGCTGATATGCAAAGCTGTAGATAAATCTTGCTATACAAAACTTTATTATTCCATAATATTTGTCGTATCATAAAACTTTAAATAAAACATAGTCATATCTAATCAGCCATAGTCTTTTCCTTGGGTTTATTTAGTTGTGCGATCCATGCCCTAACCACATCAGAGCTAGACACTCCCCTACTGTCTGCTTCCTGTTGCAGTTGCAATAATTCATATTCTGTTACCCGCACAACTAACCTTTTATCTCTCATTCTGTGTTACCATTTGGTTATACATCCATCATAGCAAAATGCAGTTAGTAGAGCAGCGAGTCATCAAGAAAAGCAATCCAGCATGGCAGGAAATAGATGTAATGTCATTTGCCTCTAAGAACTTGTGGAACGTCGCTAACTACTGCATTCGTCAATCATTTGTATATGGGCATGGTGTGCCGTCCTACAACTCAATGGACAAGCTAATGCAGCCAAGTTTGGAGTATAAAGCACTCCCAGCGAAAGTTGCACAGCAAGTCCTGAAATCGTTGGATCAATCATGGAAAAGCTACTTTGCTGCTAGAGCAGAGTACAAGAAAGAACCATCCAAGTTTACTGGTTTTCCCAAAATACCGGGATACAAGCCCAAAAAGCCATGTCTGACTATATTTGACTATGCAGAACTGAACTATATTCGGAATGTTTGCTCAAGAAGGAGTCAATGTTAAAGATGATCGCATCGGAGGCACAAAAGCCACTGACAATCCCGCCCAAGGAATTTTTAGCGCCTCCTGGTGATTTCAATCCCACGCTACTGCTGTTTTTCGGATCTGTGGCAATGCTGGTGTTATCCAGCTTTGGTTACTGGCTTTGGGAATGGCCGCACTGGCTATGCTTTAGCGTTAACACGATCGCCTTGCATTGTGCTGGAACGGTAATTCATGACGCGTGTCACCAATCTGCCCATCGCAACCGGGTGATTAATGCGATGTTAGGGCATGGCAGTGCTTTAATGCTAGCTTTTGCTTTTCCAGTGTTTACGCGGGTGCATTTACAGCATCATGCCCATGTTAATCATCCCGAAAACGATCCAGATCATTATGTCTCTACTGGTGGCCCGCTATGGTTGATTGCGGTGCGGTTTTTATACCACGAGGTATTTTTCTTTCAACGGCGACTGTGGCGTAAATATGAGCTATTAGAATGGTTCATCAGCCGTTTAATTGTGGGTGTAATTGTTTATATATCAGTGCAATACCACTTTTTGGGTTACATTCTCAATTTTTGGTTTATACCGGCTTTTGTGGTGGGGATAGCACTAGGATTATTTTTTGATTATTTGCCCCATCGTCCTTTTGCGGAGCGCGATCGCTGGAAAAATGCTCGCGTTTATCCTAACCCAGTTCTCAATATCCTGATTATGGGACAGAATTACCACTTAATTCATCATTTGTGGCCTTCTATTCCTTGGTATAATTATCAGCCCAGCTATTATCTCATGAAGCCCCTATTAGATCAAAAAGGATGTTATCAAACTTCAGGATTGTTACAGAAAAAAGACTTTTTTGAGTTTGTTTATGACATCTTTTTAGGAATTCGGTTTGATCATCACAAAGAATAGATATAGCATAATTCAGAATTCAGGAGTCAGAATTCAGGAGTAAAACAGGCTTTATACCTAGCTTTGGGACGAATCGTTGTGTACTTCACCTTCCTTGAAATCTGCTGTAATTTGGGATTAAGGTTAGTAACTTTATGGACAATTCCAGCAACTTGAATCGAACAGGCGATCGCTAAGAGCGAAATAGCTCAACTACTGTCGGCTTAGTCACTTTCCCCATAGTAGACGTAGGTTGGGTGGAGCGGAGCGCAACCCAACATATATCAGTAGTAGACGTAGGTTGGGTGGAGCGGAGCGCAACCCAACATATATCAGGATGTTGGGTTACGCAAAGCCTCCACCCAACCTACAATTTTTTTGCTTGAATCGAACAGGCGATCGCTATGGGCGAAATAGCTCAACTACTGTCGGCTTAGTCACTTTCCCCATAGCGTTGCGAGGTAATTCTTCAAGCGTCAGAATTTGGGTTGGGACTTTATAGACAGCCAATCGCTCTTTTGCCCAACTCCTGAAAGATTCTAATGTTAAAGGTTGTGACCGTTGCAATACTAACGCAGCACAGACCCGTTCACCCCACTCTATATCTGCAACCCCAACCACTGCACATTCCTGAATATCTGGATGCGATCGCAGCACTTCTTCAATTTCTAAAGCTGAAACTTTATACCCTCCCGTTTTGATGATATCCACACTCATCCGTCCCAGAATACGGTAGTTGCCGTTCTCAACTACGGCGGTATCTCCAGTACAGAACCAGCCATCTTGGAAGGCTTTGGCGGTTGCTTGGGGGTTTTGCCAATATTCTAGAAACACTCCGGGGCCTTTAACTTGGATTTCTCCTGGGGTTCCGACTGCAACTAACTCCCCACTCTCATCCACTAACCTGACTTCAACATCAGGTAGAGGCTTTCCGACATATCCCGATCGCCGTTCACCGTGTAAAGGGTTCGATAGCGCCATGCCAATTTCCGTCATCCCATATCGCTCAAGTAGAAAATGGCCGCTGATGGTCTGCCACTTTTCTAAAACTTGAACTGGTAACGCCGCCGAGCCAGAAACCATCAGGCGCATTTTAGCACACCCTTCTGACATACTTTTTTGGCTTTCCCTAGAGGCAGCTTCCCAAGCAGCAATCAGCTTTACATAAATCGTCGGTACTGCCATAAATAAAGTTAAGTCACCGTCACAAATTCGGTTCCAAACGGTTTTGGCATCAAACTTGCTCAACATCTGACACTCCGCCCCAGCCCATAAAGCACAGGTCAATACATTGACAATTCCGTGAATATGATGTAAAGGTAAAATATGCAAAATGCGATCATCCGATGTCCATTCCCAAGCGGTGATTAAGCTAGTCACTTGCGCTTGAATATTTTGATGAGTTGTAACCACACCCTTCGGTTTACCTGTTGTACCGCTCGTGTAGAGAATTAAGGCGCGTCTAGTGATATCTACCTCTGGGAGGCGGCCAACATTAGATGGGAGCGTTTCCGAAGTGAGAATAAATCGCAAATTGTGTTCAGTAGCGAGCGATCGCAGTATACCCTCAAAATTGGGATGAGCAACAATAATCGATGCTCCACAATTGGTAATCACATACTCCAATTCTGGTCGCGGGTGGGAAATACACAGAGGTACAGCTATACCACCAGCCCGCCAAATCCCCCATAGAGTGGCGACATACTCAAACCCCGGCGGGATGAGAAAGGCAACTCGCTGCTGTTGTAAATCTTCGGCATTTTTAAGAAGCCCTGTTGCTATTTGACTGGAAGTGTGCAGCAAATCTCGGTAGGTAAATGCTTCGTCCGTTGTCGCAATCGCCGTTTTCTCGTTGTGTTCTTCAGCACGAATAATCAATGGGAGATTCACGTTTTTTTACCGATTTAGGGTTAATTCAATCTACTTATTGAAAGTAGTATATTTTGATTTCCTTTCTACTGATAGGCTCAGATCCCCGACTTCTTCAAGAAGTCGGGGATCTTTTTATTTGCTACAACCAACGTTGTTTTCTAGCATAAGTAATGCTACTAACTACAATTAATGCCATCACGCAGATCACAGCAGGATAAGCCCAAGGTTGCTCTAATTCCGGCATATATTTGAAGTTCATGCCATAGAAACCAGACATGAAAGTGATTGGTAAGAATATGGTTGAGAGGATAGTTAGGCGATTAATTCGTTCACCGGTTTTGCTAGCAATATTATCGCGTTGAATTTCCATTAATTCTGACATCCAGGCTCTCAGAGCTTGATATTCTTGCCAGAGTTTATCAACGTGATGAACCAATTCTTGCTTGAATAGTTCCTTCACAGGCTGGGTGATCCATTGGAAATCTTCGTGATCCATAATCGCCATAAGTGACTTGATGCTTTGAAAATTACGGCGTCCCGAACGAGTAGATTGCCTCATCGTGGCAATTTTTTGGTACGTTGATTCATCACCGGAATTATCTAATACTTCATCTTCTAAATCATCAAGTTTTCTAGAAATATAGTCAAATACAGTTTCGTAATTATTCAAAACATCTTTAAAAATGAGATAAAAAAGATAGTCAATTCCCAACTTTTGAATATCTAGAGTTCGCTTTTGGAGATTATTAGCTAGAATACTTAAAATTTTTAGTTCAGTGATTTCAAAAGTGATGATAAAATTATTTCCAACTACAATATTGCCACGCGCAACCTCAAACTCGTGATTTTTTATTTGAGGAGTTAGAATTTCATAGCTGTCAAATAAACAATCTTCTACGTCTTCATCAATTCCTACAGGAGAATGGTTGAAAATCATGTTAACACGAGATGGATTGAGTCCAAAGTGCTTGATAATTTTGGCAGTTCCAGTGCGATCGCGGAAGTGAATACAGCGCAACCAAATATTTTGAGAACCATCAATCTTTTTCAGTACCGTATCGACATCCCAACTGGTGAATAATTCCAGGTTATTTTCAGAAAAAGTGAGGAGAGTTAGCATATAGCAATCCTGCTGGCATTATCGGCTCTTGGGGCTAGATGGATTAAATCTTACCCTAGCAGGACTTACGCAAACAATAGCTGAAACCCTTATTTTTACGTAGGGGCAATTCATGAATTGCCCCGGAGGGCGTCTAGTTTTGCGTAAGTCCTACCTAGCTCTGATAGCGCCACTTTGTTTCAAATTTTATTACTGATCAGACGAGTCCCCTTGTCAATAGGTTTTGAGATGCGCTAACCCTGAGATATATCTAAGAATTTCCTCAAATCAGACTGTATATCAGCCCAACCAGTACAATTAAAGTCACAATTACATAGGTATAATCTTTGAGTCGCACAAAGGCTAACAGCGAAAAAACAACTCGTACAACTGGAGTAGCAATCAGCAACAGTAGTCCTAGTTGAATAATGCCTCGGTTACGACCTGATAATATTGATGTTTTTACCCCGTCTGGAGTGCGAAACTCTGCTGGTTCTCCCCGAAAAAACTGGTAATTAGGAACCTCAGTTCCGTGGCGAATTAAGTACAAAATTCCACCCACTAAAACCAAAGTGGTGGCAAGAATGACCCCGACTCTTAACAGATTGCCAATAAATTGTTCAAAGCGCTGCTCAAACTTAGTACGCCTTTTTTGAGCCATTTTAAAGCCTCCCAGTTAGACCTTTGTAAATCATTTCTAGCGCTAGTACCAAAATGACAACGCTGAAAATATTTCGTAAAAGTTTTACCTCGGCTCTAATCAATACCCGCGCCCCTAAAACAGCACCCAACAGTACCCCTAACATTACGGGCATTGTTAATCCGGGGTCGATGTAACCTCGGTTCAAGTAGATTCCAGCGCTAGCCGCCGCCGTCACTCCAATTATGAAATTGCTGGTGGTTGTAGAAACCTTGAACGGGATACGCATAATTTGATCCATTGCCAAGACCTTGAAAGCTCCAGAACCAATGCCCAGCAATCCAGAAATTACACCAGCCACCAACATTAATCCAAATCCAGAGGTAATATTACCTACGTTGTAAGGCTGTTCTCCCGTTGGTGTCGGATATGTACTACTGAGCTTCAGTCGAATGGTTAAAGGATTAGATGGTAAACTGTTGAGGTCTTCATTCCTGGTTTGACGCGACAAATATGCCGAGTAGAGCAAAACAAACCCAAAGACAACAGTGAGCATTCCAGTAGAAATTTTTGCTGCTATGGTTGCCCCGAATATTGCGCCAAAAGTTGTAGCTATTTCTAGGAACATTCCCAACCGCAGATTTGTGTAGCCTTCCTTGACGTAGGCAGAAGCCGCTCCACTAGACGTAGCAATTACAGAGACTAGAGAAGCACCAATGGCGTAGTGAATATCTACTCCACAAACTACAGCGAGGAAGGGAACAATTACTACTCCACCACCTAAGCCGGTCAGTGCCCCCAAAAATCCGGCACTCAAAGAACCAAGCCAGACCAATAGAGAAAATTCTAGGATGTTCAAGCTACTTCCTCCGCTACAAACTTTTTAGGTTGAGACTAGAAAGGGAAACTCAAATTTTTACTGGCTGATTTGACACCAGCATTTTAAGAACTTTTACTAATAGGAGCAAATATCTTTGTTTTTCCAATTGATAAATTAAATTGATTAATAAAACAGGAGCGGAGCCGGAGACGCTCCTGAGTTCTGAATTCTTCTTATAAAAGTAAACTCACATCTCCAGATTTGCACTTTTCTGCATAGCTTCAAAATTCATCTCCAATTAAAATAAGTCATACTTCAACGAGTAAAGTTGGGGGTAAAAGGTTATGAATCTCAAAGTAAACCTGACAATTCAGATTAATGCCAGTCAAATTGATTTACGTGGAAGTAGTTATATCAGAACTCAGGTTGACGATGAAGCTAAGGGTAATGCAGGCAATATCAGCATCAAAACTCAACTATTAAATGTACAACAAGAATCGCAAATATCATCGGGAACTAACGGAAATGGAAACGCGGGTAATTTAACGGTATAAGCTGATAACATTATTCTGACTGGTTTAGACAACTGACCAACATTCAACTCTAGAGATACATTCATTGCAGAGCGCAACAACTTCTTAGAATCTGAGAACAGAGCAACTTTCACTTCAAAGCTAGTAACATTTTGCTCTACTGTTGCCTGAGCCGCGATTTGTGATGCTTACCCCGCAAATGTTTTTCCGGGGTAAGCATCAGCCTTAATTACCACCTGTTGATTGACACGAATTTCAGAAATGTTGCTTTCCGAGATATTTGCCACCACCTGATTTGTATCAGCTAATGCCAGAATCGATGATGAGGTTGCAGAAGAAACTGAACTAGCTGCCGTCATTGGCGTGACAAAGGCACCTGGGTCGGCATACTTGCAAATCACAACTCCATCAAAGGGTGCGCGAATCAGTATATCATCAATCTGGGTTTGGATGTTTTGTAACGCTCCGCTAGCAGATATCACCTCTGCACGAGCTTGGTCAATATCTTCTTGACGGGTTCCGGCTTTTTGCATCCATATAAGCCAACAGCCCGCACTTCGGCATACTTCGATTTTGCTACTTCGGCTGCGCTCAGTACCCTTCGGCAGAGCTACGGGCAGGCAAAGTCAGTAGAAGAGGCTCTGTTAAGTTGATGTGCAGCTAAATTGTATAACACGAAAACCCAAAAATATTGTAGTGCGGGCATCTTGCCCGCGTCCAATATACAAATTAAATACGCAACAGCTTACCACCGTAGAGATCGCCTTGAGAGTACCGCCTGAAATCGACTCTGCAAGAATTGCTATTTGCTAGGTAAATTGGGATATAGATGCGGAAAAATTTTTTGTGTAAACTTGACCAGCAAATGGTAATGAAAAACTATTATCAAGATTTTATAATTCGTGATTGGGTGGAAAGCGATCGCACTAGAGCCGCCGAAGTCATCAGTTATGTATTATCAGAATACGGTCTGGGTTGGGAACCAAAGGGCGCTGACCGAGATGTACTGCGAGTAGAAGAATATTATTTAGCGACTGGGGGAGAGTTTTGGGTAATTGAACACCAAAGCCAGTTAGTAGGTACTGGAGCTTACTACCCCATACACCGTGGCAAAAAAGCTGTAGAAATCCGCAAAATGTATCTTTTGCCGAGCATCAGGGGTTTGGGATTAGGGAAATATTTGTTACAACAGCTAGAAGCAGCGATCGCACAGCGTGGATTTGGGCAAATTTGGATTGAAACCGCCAGCGTTTTGGTGGAAGCAGTCAAGCTGTATGAAAGTAACGGCTACACTCCAGCAACGGGAGTCGAAACTACAAGGTGCGATCATCGCGTGTATGTTAAGTCATTGGTCAATGGTCATTAGTCAAGAGTTACTAGCTAAGGACAAATGACAAATGACAAATGACAAAGGACAATTCTAAATGCAAACTTGGACTAAAAATCTCACAGGTTTACTCAATCTTTTTCTCCAATCCCATTGCCCCCTATGTCAACGTGCAACTTCCCAAGAATTCTGTCAGAACTGCACCAGACAACTGCAAAAATGTCAACGTCAAGACCCGATTTCTTTATGGCAAGAGCCTATACCAGTGTTTTGTTGGGGGGAGTATGGTGGCCCGGTGAAACGGGCGATCGCGGCGATGAAATACGAAAATCAACCCCAAATAGCTCGTCCTTTGGGTCAATGGTTAGGAGAAGCATGGTTGTTAAATTCACCGAGGCGAGATAGCCAGCCTGTGGTAGTTCCAATCCCACTCCACGCTAGCAAGCAAAAGCAACGTAAATACAATCAAGCCGCACTGATAGCACAAAGCTTCTGCGAAATAACTGGATTAAAATTGAAACTAAACGGTTTAGCAAGAGTGCGAGAAACTGAAGCGCAGTTTGGTTTGTCTGTATCTAAACGAGAAAAAAACTTGGATAAAGCTTTTGCTGTTGGCCAAGTTTTTCGCGATCGTCCTCCAAATGTCCCAGTGCTGTTAGTGGACGACATTTATACTACTGGTGCTACTGCCAGGTCTGCTGTGCAAACACTTCGTCAGCATGGAATTGTGGTCTTAGGATTAGTAGCAGTAGCCACTACGGTCAAAGACGGATAAATTAAGAATTAATGGGCAAGCTTTGACAGATAAGTGCATAAATTGACCAAATTACCCTATTTTTGTGGAAAAATTGTTTGAAATATATGAATAAAGTTTTTGCGGTGGGTTTAAAACAACTCATCATCATTCCTGCCACGTTGCTGGCAATCTGTATAAGTACAAGCGCAGCTTTTGCTCAAAATAAGTTGTATAATCCAATCCCTTTATCTAACAGTACTGAAATTAATGATACCCTCACAGACAAAGACATTCCCACAGGTCAAGGTGGGTTTGCCCGTGATTACACAGTGAAGTTAACGAAGGGCGATAATTTAGCAGTTGACCTGTCATCTGAAAACTTTGACACCATCATCACACTGCTGGCACCTGATGGTTCGACTGTGGCAGAAAATGATGATGGTCCTGATGGTACTAGCAATTCCCTACTATTTACTCGCATTGTAGAGACAGGGAATTATGTTATCCGTGTCCGGTCTTTTGGGGAAACTGGGGTTGGGGCTTTTAAACTCAAAGTGACAAAGTTGCAACCGATTAAATGAATTAGTCATTAGTCATTAGTCATTAGTCATTAGTCATTGGGCATTAGTCATTGGGCATGGGGCATGGGTTATTTTCCTCATCTCCCTCATCCCCCTCATCCCCCTCATCTCCCTTATCTCCCTCATCCCCCTCATCCCCCTCATCCCCCTCATCCCCCTCATCTTAAAAAACGGTCAGCACGCAGAGAAATAAGGCTTCAGTCCACTCAACGACTGCGCCGTAGGTATCCCCAGTGTGTCCGCCTAATTTGTGGTTGAACCATGCACCAGTTAAAGTGGCGATCGCACTCCCAGCAACGATCATTCCCACTGCAAGAAATAACTGCTGTTGATCTATCAGCCAAAGTAAACCACTCAAACTAAACAACAACAACAATCCTGGTAACAAATCTTTGTAAGAACGAATGGCTTGTTTGTGAAATGCACCTTTACCAGTTGGTTTCAGATAAGGATATCGCGCGATCGCCAGCTGTTGTCCCCAGCGTCCCCAGCCACAAGCAGCCATCAGCAATAACCAACGGTTTTCTGGCATATCCGTTAAAGCTGTTATTTTCAGTATTACCAAGGCGATCGCTGCCATTGCCCCAAATGCACCTGTGGCACTATCTGTCATCACCTCCAGTCGCCGATCTGGGTCGCCCACTGCCAAACCATCGGCAGTATCCATTGCCCCATCTAAGTGCAGTCCTCCAGTCATGGCAATCCAAACACTTACTACCAAAGCACTACGAGTTAACACTGGTATACCAATATAATTCATCCCCGTATCTAGTAACCCTAAAATTCCCCCAATCATCAACCCTACAAGCGAAGCAAGATGTGCTACTCCTCGAAAATCCAATCCGTTCAAATACGGTAGTGGAATAACGGTGTAAAATATAATACTAGCTGCCAGCTTTAACAACAGCTTTTTCCACCACTGTTGCTGTTTCGTCATTAGGATTACATTAATATTTGGTTAATTGCTGGATAATAGTCATAATTTCGGTACAACCGACATGAGCAGACTTTAAAGCTTTAGATAAGATTCACCGAAAAATTGGGTTTAAAGCCCCGTCGTTTTACGGCGGCTTTCAATTAATTAGTGTACCAATAGACTATACTAATAATAGTGGAAAGGTAATCAACCACTTAAAAAACCTTGTCGTCGAAAGACACCTGAACCTTGACAATTAAATCTATGCGGTTCTACTGCATTGTTCTAGTTTCCTCCTAGCAGTAGGTAAAAGATTTATACCGAGCTAGACGACTCAGATTTTTGAACTATTTGTTTCAAACTAAACAGGACTTGCACGGCAGTTGCAACAAGAGTGGCTCGCCGGACGCCAGTCGCCTCAAGTCGGGAAACCCGCCCACAGCGCTGGCTCCCCAACGCACTGCTGGACTCAATGCAACTAGGGTAGGGCATACCCAAAGTTAACGCTTGGGGAGAGTCCCACAATGAGGGCTAGGTAACGCAAGGAACCACGTTTTAAGTGGTCTCGTTGAACCAAGAATCCCCGTCGATTTATCGCGGGGAGTGTCAATTCTATTAGAAATTCTCCCTGAAAATTTTGTTATGCTGGTCTAGATAATAGACAGATACAAGAGTGCTATCTTATACAAAAAGCCCAAGATTCAGGAAATTAAAATTCCATCAGGGATCAAAATTTGTGTTTTGTATACAGTAACTAAAAACTTACTCCAAATTGTTAGACGATTGCCCCACAAAATTGATATTTTTTTAAATGTGGGAGTAAACAAGCTATTCAATTATGACAGTTTAGCTATGTTGCCACTCTCCTTAGCTCAATCGCTATTTTCCTATGAGTCACCATCTACCCGACATCAGGATACCAGCTCCGTGCATTATTAACACGGGCATCATTGTGAATAAGCTCGACATCCGGCGATTGCTGGCAGATTTAGGTCGAGTCCACTACATCTACACCCAAGAAGATAAGGTACTGAGTGAGGGTGAAGGAGATGTGATAGAAGTTTTTGCTAATCCGCAAAGGTCTACTTTAGTGGCTAACCACGCGCTATATCTGAATGTTTGTAGTTTTGATTACTTGGAACTAAAACAGTCGTCGCAACAAGAAACCTACTTCGATTTAATGCAAGAAGGAGTTTGTCTGCGGTTGATTCCCCGCTCAACCCCTTTACAAGAGCGACGAGAGCGAAACTTCAATATCAGCGCCATAGAAGCGATGATGGAGCAAGTATTCTCAGCCAGGTGGGATGCAGAAATTGACGATGACTGTTCTGATTCTTTTTAAGAAGACAATATATACTCGTAAAGTCGGTAACTAAGTTGGTAGTGAGTGCTTAAGTATTCACTAAAACTCAATTACCAATTTTTATGTTTGTCCATAATTTAGCCAAATAATATTAATTTTGATTAATTTTGCCCTAATACCATTTGGTTTTATGGCTGCTAGTTATGGATTTCTGAAACTCTTTACCGATTAGGGTTTCACAATCCAAAATCTAAAATCGTTCGGCTGAGGCTCACTACGAAGTCTAAAATCTAAAATGGCATGAGTGCGAATTTTTCCTTTGAATGTCTTGCCTGCTGTAGCCAAACCAAAGCTAGAGCCGGAGTGTTTTTCACGCCTCACGGTGTTGTAGAAACCCCCAGATTTATGCCAGTGGGAACCCTGGCAAATGTCAAAACTGTCACTCCAGCCCAGCTACGAGATACTGGGGCGCAAATGATCTTATCCAATACTTATCATCTTCACCTACAACCAGGGGAAGCGATCGTGGCTGGGGCTGGTGGGTTGCACAAATTTATGGGGTGGAACGGACCGATGCTCACAGATTCGGGTGGGTTTCAGGTGTTCAGCTTAAGCGAGATGCGAAAAATCACTGAAGAAGGCGTAACTTTTCGATCGCCCCATGATGGACGAATTATTAATTTGACACCAGAGCTATCCATTGAGATTCAAAATACTTTGGGGGCAGATGTGATTATGGCCTTTGATGAGTGTCCGCCCTACCCAGCGACTCGCCAAGAGGTAGAAACTGCAACTGAGCGCACTTATCGCTGGTTAGAACGCTGCATAACGGCTCATAAAAGCAGTCAGCAGGCGTTATTTGGGATTGTGCAAGGGGGCGTATATTTGGATTTGCGTTGCCGTGCGGCTGGAGCTTTGGCTAAGTTGGATTTGCCGGGATATGCCATTGGTGGGGTGAGTGTCGGAGAACCGCCAGAATTGATGGCTGAGATTGTAAAAGTCACAGCACCGCTTCTCCCCCCCGAAAAACCGCGTTACTTGATGGGTGTGGGTACTTATCGGGAAATGGCGATCGCGATCGCATCTGGTATAGATTTATTTGATTGCGTAATTCCCACACGCTGGGCTAGACATGGCACAGCAATAGTCCAGGGCGGACGCTGGAATTTAAAAAATGCTAAGTTTCGTGAAGATTTTACGCCATTAGATGAAACTTGTCCCTGCTACACTTGTCAAAATTTTAGCCGTGCTTATATATCTCATTTAGTGCGATCGCAGGAAATTTTAGCTTATACCTTGTTGAGCATTCACAACATTACCGAACTAATTCGCTTTACGCAGCAGATTAGAGAAGCTATATTGAGCGATCGCTTCACCACAGAATTTGGTCACTGGCTTAATCAAGAAAGGCGAGATGAGGAAGATGAGGGGTAAGGGGGACAGAGGAAATAAGGGAAGAATAATAATTTTTAACTCCTGTACAGACGCGATTAATCGCGTCTCTCCTAACAAATGACCAAACCATGTTAAAATACTTATCAATTATGAACGCTGTGTTGGATAGGTGGATTTAAAAAAACATGGAAGCAGCACTTTTATTAGCAAAACTGCCTGAAGCTTACCAAATCTTTGATCCCTTGGTGGACGTTCTCCCTGTTATTCCCGTATTTTTCTTGTTGCTTGCTTTCGTTTGGCAAGCAGCCGTGGGATTTAGGTAAGTTAATCTATTTTCAATTTATAGGACAGGTACTCCACCTGTCCTATTTTTTTGTGACGACATATTTTATAAAATTAATATTTATTAATATTTTGTAATGAATTAAGATAATAAATAAGATGTGAATCAAGCCATGTCAATATGAAGCCTTCCAAGCCAAGCTTAGAGTCAAGGAGAAATCGGTTATGGGTAATATCAAATTCGTTAAAGAGAATAAAGAAGTAGTAGCGGCGGATGGTGCAAATCTTCGGCTCAAGGCGATCCAAAATGGTATTGATATATATACATTGATTGGCAAGATGACTAATTGCGGTGGTAATGGTCAATGTGGCACTTGCGTTGTCCAGATAGTCGAAGGACTAGAAAATCTTTCCCCCCGCACAGACGTAGAAAACCGGAAATTCAAGAAAAAGCCGGAAAATTACCGCCTTGCCTGTCAAACCTTAGTGAATGGATCAGTCAGTGTAGTCACAAAGCCTTAAATACTCAAATCTGCCATTGCTCCAATTTGTATCCAGTCAGTAGTCAAAATACTTACCAAAATTGAGTTTCCTAATTTTGAATTTTGAATTTTGAATTTTGAATTGGTATAACTCTGTCATCAATAATGCTATCCTAATGTTGTTGACTGGAAATTTAAGAGAGGTTTTCTTGCCATGCAAGTTAATGACCTGGGATTCGTAGCGAGCATTTTGTTCGTACTGGTTCCCGCCGTGTTTTTACTAATTCTGTACATCCAAACTGCTAGCCGCGAAGGTGGAAAAGATAGTTAAGAATTTGTGTATAAAATAAATAACCCCTGCACCAGTAGTGTAGGGGTTTTTATTTATCAACGAAAATCGGCGGGAATCCCATCCCTTCAAGGGGGGGAGGAATAGCCGCCCGCCGATTTAGTCATTAGTCATTAGTCATTTGTCATTGGTCATTGGTACTAATGACTAATGACTAATGACTTCGATTTGCCCCCGGCTTGAAGCCGGGGGATGAGTTAACTGCTAACTTTATCGAAACAGAATAAAGGCGTCAGGAGCAAAGCCGCAGACGCTCCGCCGACGCGTGAGAATTCAGAATGAATTTTGACCGAAAAAGCGGATGAATAGACTCTTTTTAGACCCCCACCAAATCGTAGATTTGGTGGTCTTCACTACGTGACGCAAGCGCGAACAATCAGTGGTGGTAACAGAGTTTTGTCGAAGTGCGGGTCCCAATCCCCGACTGATTGATTCTGATTCCTGAATTCTGACTTCTGAATTCTGACTTCTGAATTCTGAATTCTTCTTCAATTTAATTTTAAGCAATTGTCCGCGCCAACAATACTGGACAAGTGGCATTGACTCGAACATAGTCAGACAAAGAAGTGCCGATGAGTCGGTCTATATCAACAAAACTCTTAGCGATCGATGGGCGACGATCTGGAGAACCAAGCAATAATAAGTCTATATTCAACTCCTCTGCCAACCGACAAATTTCTTCACCAGGTTTACCACTGCTGATATAAGAACGAGATTGGATGCCCTGTTTTTCAGCTTCTGCAACTGCGGCTGCTAAAACTGGATTTTTATCTGAGTTAACCTCGGTTATTTCCGATTTCTTACCGCCTAAATCTGTACTAACATTTGCTAAAATTAACTGCCCGCCTTGAATATCTCGCAACAAAAATAGAGCTAATTTTAAGCAATTTTTTGCTGAATCAGAGTTGTCTATTGCCACCATAATCCGCTTAATTCTTTTTACATAAATGTCATCCTTTACTAGCAACATGGGGCGAGAAGATAGTTGGAAAACATACTGACTGACTGAGTTCGATAAAATCGATTGCAGCCGCTTCAGTCCCCGTGAACCCATAATAATCAAGTCAGCGTCGATTTCATCAGCTACTTGGCAAACTACATCTTTGGGGTCGCCTTCACGCAAAATTGAAGAAACCTGACTAGGATCTAAGTTCAAACTTTGAATGGCATTCGCCAGAATTTTACCACCATTTTCCCATTTAGCTGTCATGGTAGCAGCAGCATTTTGTGCTTGAACAACATGCAAAATTGTAACTTTTGCAGATTGAATTGAAGGGATTTCTTTCAGGGTTTTGAGCATTTCTTCTGCGTGTCCCAATCCCGATACAGCCAGCAAAATTCTTCTGATCATCTTACGCAATTTTTGTGAAGTTTACTTTGGTTTTCGCTGTTAGTACTTGGCTTAGGTCGGATTTTTACCGCCTTGCTTGACAACCTAGTTAGTAAGTTGGCACAAATAAACTTTGTTTTTTAGTATTTAACACTCAACCAAATGGCAAAGTATAAACAACTCAACAAATGTTTAAGTTTATTTGCACTTAGTTACTTAAATTCTCAGCTAGACTTCAATTATTAAGCATACTCTCAATTTAGCCTAAAGAACTTAATAAATTATGATGTTAGTTGCGGTAAAAGTAGCGAAGACACTGTTGGCGAAGCTGTCACCAGCCGCCACGCAATGGTTATGTACGCCACTAACCCAAGTGGGAACAACTGGGACTTTTGCCACGTTGCACAAGTCTGGGTGGGGATTGATGCCTCTGCGATCTAGTGTCGTTGATAATTTGGTAGGCTTCTTTGTCAAAGAGCAGCTTCTGTTCGTGGCAATGAGGACACCACCACGCGACATATTCCTTTGCACCTATGTTCACCAGATGCCGTGTTATACCGTTTTACTTTAATAATGATACAAATACGTTGGTAGGGGCACAGCATTGCTCATTGGTGTCAACTTAAGACGATAAAGCCCATATTTGTTGGGTGTAAGCGTCAATCTCTCGATGACGCTTACGCC
>NZ_JBALBY010000073.1:0-32011 GCF_036919575.1 Nostoc sp.
GTTTGTGTTAATTGGCGCTTTCGGATAGATGATGCGAGAATTAAACTTTCACGAATCTATCCAACCCATCAAAACTAATGACATAGACTACTAGGGAGGATCAAGCTTTCAAGTTTTCAGTGCGTAAGTCCTGTTGTAGTTTTAATACTCCCTCATCTCCCTTTTACGGATAAATTAAGATTTTATAAGTATCCGGTGTAGGTGCGATCGCTTGCTCGACAGCTGCTGATAAATCTTTTAATGGATAGCGATCGCTAATTAACGCTTGCACGTCAATTCGCTGATTAAATACAATATCAGCTGATAGATTCTGAAGCCGATAAGATGAGCTATAACTACCGATCAAATCAATTTCCCGACGGTACAGGATATTAGGGTTGATGGGAATTTCCACCTCATCAGGGAATTCAGCGAAAAATAATATTTTGCCACCTTTGCGGGTACTATCAAGTGCTTGAAAGAAAGCTTTTTCACTCGGAACAGCCAGCAAAGTAACATCAACACCCAGTCCACCAGTTAGGGCATGGATTTTGGCAGTTAAATCGGCATCACGGGCATCAAAAGCCGCCTCTGCACCGACACTCAAGGCTTTTTCAATTCTAGAGGGTAGTAAATCGGTAGCGATCGCTTTTGCTCCAAAATACTTCACCAACATGATAAACATTAACCCAATTGGCCCAGCACCAGTAACTAACACAGTTTGTCCTGGGGCAATTTGGGCTTTTTTCACAGCTTTCAAACAGCAGTTAGTTGGTTCGACAAAACTCGCTTCTTCAAAACTGATATTATCAGGGATGGGAATTAGCCCACCATTTTCCACAATATGACCCGGAACTTTGACATAATCAGCAAAACCGCCGCCACTGGCGTTAAAGCCTGCGGTAGTGGAGATGTTTTTATAGACATCGCACATGGAGAAATTATCATTTAGGCAGTAGGCGCAACGCATACAGGGGATGTGGTGCATCACCGCCACCCGTTGTCCAACTTGCCAACCTTTGACATTATTGCCTAATGCTGCGATCGTCCCGGCAGTTTCATGTCCAAAAATGCGCGGCGGTTCATACAGTGGATAACGAATTTTTTTAATATCTGACTGACACAACCCTACAACCCGCACCTGTACCAGCACTTCATCTGGTTCTAGGGTTGGAACTGGGATATCTTCGTAAGACAGTTGATTGACACCTCTAAATACCTGTGCTTTCATGTTGATTTTTCACCGCTCACCGATACTAGATGTAACATTTAGTGGTTCAGGTTAGGTTATGAAGTTTGGGATTTAATATTGTTTGTAAATCTTGGTGCTTCTCTACTGAGTAATTCTAGAAGCTCAAAAAAACTCATGGCTGGCTTTTTGAGACTTTGAGACTGTCGCTGTAATACCTCAATAACTTGTTGCTGATACAGATTATATAATTCAGTTAAAAACTCATCTGGAGATTTGGCTTTGATTTGCCAAGGTGCTAAATCCCGATCTTGAAAATGCTTCAGGTTTGAGGTGACAATTATATTAGCCTTACCTACCACAGCAGCAGCCAGAACATGGCGATCGTTAGGGTGATTTGTCATTAATTGAACAATATTATCAGAAACTACGATTAGTGCTGTGGGAAAGGCTTCTTTAATTCTCCCTTCCAGTCTCATCGCTTGGGTAGTTGTGAGTCTACCTGTATTTACTAGATTACGAGTTGCGCCATCAAGTATTTCTTGCGACCAATGTGGTACATATAAACCAGCCTCAGACATACACAATAGGGTATCTCGTAAGTACATAGGGAACAGTACACAAGAATCTAGTACAGCACGATACATAATACTCAGTAAATAATGAGAACACCCTACTGATAAAATCCTAACTCTTGGCTTTCGGCTATTAATTCATCTAGCAGTTGTCTACGTTTAGTATCCCTTTGCTGTTTATATTTGATTAAATCCTCAAATTTCACCCGTCTATGAGTTCCTACCATAATATAAGGAAGCTCACCCTGCTCTAATAATTTAATCAGATAGGGACGTGATACATTCAACAAATCAGCCGCTTGTTGTGTTGTTAGCTCTGGATTATATGTAACTATAGATACATTTTTACCTAATGCCATTGCCTGCACTAATTGTCGTAATACACGAAATACAGAATCAGGAATAGTCATTTCTTCGCCGTTTGCTGCGACTAATTTCAGTTGACTATTTTCCTGATTGAGTATTTGTTCAAGTTGCTTTATAGCCTCAGCTTCAGCTTCTGTAATAATACTGGAAAAGGTATTCATAAAGATGGTAGGCTTGGTATTTTAATTTAAGTGTACTACACAAACGCAATAAACGAAAATTGGATATAAAATGAAAAAGAGGGGAAATGGGAAAGGGAACTCCATATTTATCTGTAACGCTGTATTATTTTTAAATATTTTCTCAAGATTTTCTCCAAGACGCCAGCAATGACTATTCGCCATGCGACTGAAACTGACTTGCCTGCAATTGTGGCAATTTACAACGCTGCAATTCCTAGCTGCATGGCAACTGCTGATTTAGAGCCAGTATCTCTGGAAAGTCGCCTTTCTTGGTTTAAGGAGCGATCGCCTTCACAACGCCCAATTTGGATAATCGAAGTAGAGGGAGTAATTGCTGGATGGCTGAGTTTCCAATCTTTTTATGGGCGGCCTGCCTATAGTACGACTGCCGAAATTAGTATTTACATAGCCCCTCACTTTCATCGATGTGGTTTGGGACGACAACTATTAGCACAAGCAATTAGTGAAAGTCCTAGTTTGGGTTTAAAGACCCTACTATGCTTCATTTTTGCCCACAATCAACCCAGTTTAAAACTTTTTGAAACATTTGGTTTTCAACCCTGGGGACATTTACCTAAAGTTGCCGAAATTGATAGCGTTGAACGAGACTTAGTAATCATGGGACTCCGAATTAATAAACCTGTTGTTTAAGCTGCTCTACTTAGTCAGAATACAAACCTAAAAAGGGACAGAGCAACTAAATTTATTTATGGGGTATTCTGAATTCTGAATTCTGAACGCCAGATGCTCCACTTGGGGAAACCCCAAGACCGCACTGGCTCCTCCTGAATTCTTCTTAACAATGCTGCAACTGTGTTAACAACACAACAATTTCATCAATAGCCTGCCGCATAACTGTTGTAGGTTGTTCTGATTGATTCACGATAATACTAAAAACCAACGGCTCATATTTAGGCGCATTCAGATATCCAGATAGAGAAACCACACCCGTTAACGTACCTGTTTTTGCTTGGACAATGCCCTCAGCAGGTGTATCTTGAAAGCGGCCTTTCAAGGTTCCACTTTTACCCGCCACGGGTAAAGATGCACGATACAAATATCCTGTTGGTGTTCTTGCTATTCCTCGCAAAGTTTGTACAAAAGCTTCTGGAGTCACTAAGTCAAGACGTGATAAACCCGAACCATCCACTAAAACATAATTTGCTGGATCAACTCCCAATTGAGTTAAACTCGCTTTGACAACTTCCAAACCGACATCAGCGCTAGTCTGATTTTTCACTCTGGTTTTTTTCACAGCTAATGCTCTCAGAAGTGCTTCAGCATAGAGATTATTACTATTCTGAAGAGTTTCCATTAATAATTCCGATAAAGGTGGCGACTCTACAAATGCTATTTCCTGTTGATTAATACCACCACTTTCTACTAATGTTTGTCCCAAGGTAATTTTTTCTGTTGCCAAAGTAGTACGGAAGCGTCGTAAGAAGTAATAATTAGGGTCAACTACAGGCAAATCTATTAAAGACGGTTCAGAATTCGTTGTCAGTTGTCCTTTAATTCGTAATACTGTTCCTGACAATTCGCGGGTAACGTTGACATAGCTTGGTTGATTTTGGGCAACGGTTACTGACTGATTAATTATTCGCCATTGTTTCGCCTCGCCAGCATCAATCCACAGCACTTGTAAAGATTTACCTACAGCCTGCGGTACAAGTTTTAAGCTAAAAATATTTTGATTTAGAATAAAGCTGCTGACTGGTGCGCCATAGTCTGACTGCACATCTTCCCATTGCCAGGTGGGGTTGACAATATCCCCTTGAATATAACTATCATCAACTATCAAACGCGGAATTTGAGTGATACCTTTCTGTTTTAGCTGCTGTGCTAATGTTTGCAGTTGAGTATCACTTAAGCTGGGATCTCCCCTACCGACAACACGTAAAACACCATTGCCATTCTGATAAATTGAGGTGCGAATCCGAAAATTAGCACCTAACTGCTGCAATGCAGCTGCTGTTGTCAGCAATTTGAGGTTAGACGCGGGAGTAAAATATTTCTGAGCATCCCGACTGTAAAGAGTTTGCCCGGTTGAAAGGGGTTGCACCAAAATTCCCCAGCGCCCCCGACTAAATAAGGGACGATTGATTACAGCATCTATAGCTGTTCCCAGTTGGGTAGAACAAATTGATTTGGTGGTAGTTGTTGGTGCAACTGGGATTTGTGCTTTAGCTGCTGGCTGGGTAACACCAATTTGAGTACCTACAAACAGCAGCATCAAGCTAAGAGAAATTTTCCTGGTCATCAGATAGTTCTTAAAACTACTTGATGATAATACCTTGGTGTGGTATTTTTTTTACGTCAGTTCGACAGGAAGAAATTAACGCTTTCCTTTTCCTTTTACTTTTTCTTTTTCCTCTTCTTCTTCTTCTTCTTCATCTTCCTCCTCTTCTTCTTCCTCGTCTTCCTCGTCTTCCTCGTCTTCCTCCTCTGCCCCGAATACTTCGTCTATGAGTTCTTGCGCTCGCTTGTCTGAAATTTTCAAGGCTTCCTGAAGCTCAGAGATATAATCCTGTTCCGCTTCAGGGACTTCCTCATCAATCCCTACCACTAAGATAGCTGTGATGTATGCAGCTTCTCGATAATCTTTATTCGGTAAGGATTCGATCGCCTGCTTGATTAAAACTTCAGCTTCTTCTTCTTCTAGTAAGCTGACGACTTTCTGGGTCAACTCTTCATAGTCTTCATCAGAGAAATCTTCAAATTGGGAAATCGCACCCAACATTTCACTCAAACCGTATTGTTCTTCTATGGTTATACCTTCACCATCAGCAGCTGCGGAAAATAGTCCTATAACTGCGATCGCAACTTCTGGTTCTAGAGCAACTGAACTAGCGCTACGGCCTTTGGGCAACTTGCGTTTAGACATAATTATCCTTTAAAGGTTACGTGATATTTCAGGAAGTAATACCTTGGGGGTTAGAAAGCTTCCTAAATTTAGGATTCCCAAAAGAATCTGGAAAAACACATTGGGATGAATATTTATTTTGATCAAAAATACGCAGATAATATATTACTTGCGTATAAAAACAGTTAAGTTGTCTTGAGCGATCGAGGTTTTTAGAGTTGTGTAGGCGATCGCAGCTTAAGAGGATGTTTGAAAAGTTTTGATTGATGTATCAAATATTTACCCCACCCTAACCCTCCCCTTATAAAGGGGAGGGAATTAGATTTTCCAATCTCCCCCTTTCCAAGGGGGGATTAAGGGGGGTAATCCAGGGAATAATAAGCACAGTCCAGGAATATGAAAACGCTGATGACAAAACTGTATAACCAAAGCTCAGAAAAGCAAAAACGGCAAACTCTCAGAAATAATATGCCCCCGTGTGAAAAAATAGTTTGGGCAAAACTTAGAAATCAACAAATTGAAAGCTGTAAATTTCGCAGACAATACAGTATTGACAGATTTGTAGTGGATTTTTATTCTTCGGAGTTGAGACTTGCCATAGAAATTGATGGTGATAGTCACTATCAAGATGGAGTTCCAGAATATGACCGCGATCGCCAAGCATTTTTGTCATCAAAAGGTACGAGGTTTTTGAGATTTACGAATCAAGAAGTTTATCAAGATATTGATGGTGTGGTGGATAAGATTAGGGAAGTTATTTGTAGGTTGAGGGAAGTTACCCCACCCTAACCCTCCCCTTATAAAGGGGAGGGAACTAGATTTCTTTTTTCCCCCCTTTATAAGGGGGGATTAAGGGGGGTAATTCGACTTGTGTGTACACCGTAGCTTATAAAGGGGAGGGAATTAGATGTTCTCCCCTTTGTAATGTTATTTTAGCGATCGCATTTGCTGATTTAGCGATCGCATTTCTAGATTTAGCGTTGGCATTTCTAGATTTAGCGTTGGCATTTCTAGATTTAGCGTTGGCATTTCTAGATTTAGCGTTGGCATTTCTAGATTTAGCGATCGCATTTCTAGATATAGCGATCGCATTTGTTGATTTAGCGTTGGCATTTATAGATATAGCGATCGCATTTGTTGATTGCACTTATTCTCAAACAAAAAATCGATATGAAAAATGAGTAAAAATACAGACGACCTCGTAATTATTTCGTTGAACTTTTAATGAAATAAATCCACAAAACTACCCATCTCAGGCAAAAGTATACTCCACTATATTGAAAAAGGAATTATAAAAAAAAAGGATATCTCATGTCTTTAAGAACTCGTGGTTCTGCTGCTGTTGACAAAGCCCAACTTCGTCTCGCCTTGCTTAAATCCGTTGATGAAAATCTGGATTTAGGACATGGATTAACCATTGAAGCCTACAATCACCTCATCAACACTACCCGTGCGACGTTAGAAGCTCATAACACGCTTGTGTCCAATCTTGAAGAATCGCGTAAAACAATAACCCAGATGGATAAAGCCCTCTCCGAAATATCTGAACGAATGCTAAGTGGAGTTGCAACTGTCTACGGCAGAAACAGTATAGAGTATTCCAAGGCTGGCGGCTCTAATCGAAAAAGAAGTAAACAACCTAGTTCAAAAGTTGCTCCAGTTGTAGCGGTTCTTGCCACTCAACCTGCTCAAGCTGCAATTGCGAATGCGTCAACTAACGGTAACAACACAACTCCTCTGCTACGATAATCCACTTGTTGCATAAATCTAGTGTCGTGTCAAGCATAAATTTGTGCATTAAATATAAGTTGGGTTGACGTAAGGAAACCCAACATGGATTATGTTGTTGGGTAATGCATTGCCTCAACCTAAGCTATGTTTAATCCATCTGAATTTTATAGTGGCGATTTCTACAACGGGCTAGGCCTACGCCCTTGTGGAAGAGTCCACGATATCCTTTATTTAAGCTACTCCATATCCCGTGTACGGACGTTTATAAGGTGGCTGTAAACCCAACACAATATCGTCTTTTGGTACTCCCATTTCCAGGAGTTCTTGTGCTAAATCTACATCTGTCATATTATGCTGAATCCAGATTTTGTCATTTTTAATATCAAAATGAATGACACTGTGATAAATGCGAATTAAACCATTCCAACCTACACGCATCATCAGATTTTAGTTTCATAACTTTAAACAAGAACCCCGACTTTTTAGAAAAGTCGGGGTTCTGTTTCGCTGACAGTCTGGCGTAATATCAGCACAGTTGAAAATTCCATACTCAAATATGGAAATGGTATATTAGACCACAATATATAAATCCAGTCACTTAATTAGCGATCGCCCTTGGCTTACGATAACACCTGCAAATACCTCGCGGAACACTACCCTGCTGACTTTGCCAAATGGTTACTCTCAATTGACACGTCAGATATCCAAGTACTCAAAACCGAACTCAACCTTGAACCAATTCGCGCTGATTCGGTGACGTTCCTGCAAATGGCCAACCAAATCTTACATTTAGAGTTTCAAACTACACCCAAATCTACAACCCCACTTGACTTTCGGATGCTGGATTACTACACCAGATTAAAGCGGGAATACTGGTGTGAGATTAAACAGGTGGTGATTTTCTTACAAGCCACATCTTCCGAAGCTGTATTTCAAACTCAGTATATAGACACTAACACCAGACACTCGTATCGAGTAATTCGTTTATGGGAGGAAGATCCCACACCACTGCTAGCTAACCCTGCACTTTTACCACTGGCGACATTAGCCAGAACCGACTCACCCGCAGACTTGTTAACTCAAGTCGCTGCTAGTGTCGATATGATTGAAGAAACAGACGAGCGACAGAATATATCAGCTTGCGTACAGGTTTTAGCTGGTTTACGGTTTGATAAAAGTTTGATTACACAGCTTTTCAGAGAGGAAATTATGCAAGAATCTGTGATTTACCAAGACATTCTGCAAAAGGGAGAAGAACGAGGAAAGAAACAGGAGGCGCTACAACTGATTCTGCGTCAGTTAACACGTCGGTTTACTGCAATTGAACCAGAAATAGAACAGCAGATTCGCACTTTATCCATAACTCAACTAGAAGATTTAGCTGAGGCGCTGTTAGATTTCTCCAGTCAAAGCGATTTAGTGAATTACTTAGGAAATATATTTTTCCCTCAACCTAATCAGGAAGATTAAGCGACGCCTACGTAAGACAAAAGGGGGCAGAAATTAGGGGAAATTCCAGCATCTTTCTCCCCTTCTCTCTGCTCCCCTACCTCTGTGATCTGAATGATCAAAAAGCGTTACAATTTTGTCCCACACTCAGCGCAGAAGTTGTGAGTAGGAGCATTTTTTGCACTACAGTGGCTACAATATACTGCTTCTACTGCGGCTTTCGGTGGTTGCTTCTGCAAGCCGACCATTTGAGCGTTGCTCTTGCCAGGGATTACCATTGGATAGCAGTTTTCGTCTCTGGTGACATGGACATTCACGATCACCGGGCCATTATGTGCCAGCATTTCGGCGATCGCATCTTTCAATTCACTGCGATCGCTGATTACCATGCCTTTAATCCCATAGGCTTTTGCTAATAACTCAATATCTGGCATCCCTACTTCCATATCTGAGCATGAGTAACGCTCACCATAGAAGGCTTGCTGCCACTGGCGTACCATCCCTTGCCAGCCGTTATTGATAATTAATGTCTTGACATTTATTCCATATTGTGCTATTGTCCCAAGTTCCTGCAAACACATTTGGAAACTGGCATCACCGCTAATACAGATGACTTCTTCATCAGGAAACGCCACTTTCGCGCCCATTGCCGCAGGTAAGCCAAAACCCATTGTTCCCAAACCAGCACTAGAAATCCAGCGCCTTGGGCCATTCTTCAGGAATTGTGCTGCCCACATTTGATGTTGTCCGACATCTGTGGTGTAGAAAGCGTGGGGTGCTTGGCGACTGACTTCTACGATCACTTCTTGGGGTGAAATGCTGTCGGGATGATGCGGCACTATTAGAGGATATTCTTCGCGCCAACGGTTGACTAAATTTAACCACTCTTGGTTTTGATTTGGTGTAGCCTTTACCCCTGTTTCTTTGCATCGACGCAACAAGTCTACTAACACGTTCCGCACATCGCCGACGATGGGCACTTCGGGAACGCGGTTTTTGCCGACTTCTGCCGGATCGATGTCGATGTGAATTACTTTGGCGCGGGAGGCGAATTCGTCTAATTTGCCTGTAACGCGATCGTCAAATCTCGCGCCAACGCAAATTAGCAAGTCACAATCACTAACAGCAAAGTTAGCGTAAGCAGTGCCGTGCATCCCCAACATTCCCAAAGCTAGGGGATGATGTTCGTCAAAGGCACCGATCCCCATTAAGGTTGTGGTGACAGGGATATCGAATAATTCAGCTAGTTCTTTAACTTCTTCATGGGCACCAGCTGCGATCGCGCCACCACCGACATACAATAGCGGACGGCGACTTTCAGTAATCAACTGGATCGCCGCATTAATCTGCCGGGGATTTCCCTTGACTGTGGGACGATAACCGCGTAACTTCACTGAACCTGGTTTCACAGGTACATAGTCAAATTCTTCTAAAGCTACATCTTTGGGGACATCAATCAAAACTGGCCCCGGACGCCCAGTACTAGCGATGTGGAAGGCTTCGGCGACAATTCGCGCCATATCTTTGGGGTCACGCACTACATAGGAGTGCTTGACGATTGGTAGGGTAATACCGTAGATATCGGTTTCCTGAAACGCATCAGTACCAATCGACGGACGTGCTACCTGTCCTGTAACCACAACCATTGGGATCGAATCCATGTAAGCTGTGGCGATACCTGTCACCAAGTTAGTTGCTCCTGGGCCAGAAGTACCAAAGCATACTCCTACTTTTCCGGTGGCACGGGCGTAACCATCAGCTGCGTGGGCTGCACCTTGCTCGTGTCTGACGAGAATGTGCTTCATAGCACCAGTTGCTTGCACCTTATACAGGTCGTCGTAAATTGGGAGAATTGCCCCACCAGGATAACCAAAAATATAATCAACGCCGTGGCGATGAAGACTGTCAAGCAGAGCAAAACCGCCAGATGCACGTTTTGGCACGACTGGCGGGCTAGAAATACGAGACTGTTTGTGATTCTCGATTTGTGGGAGAGTAATTTGGTCTGGCGAATCTCCTATGGAGACACTTTGTGAACGCACGGTCAAACCTCAGACTATAGCTAAAGTTAATGCTGAATTCTGTAGTTAATATTTCATTTTAATTCAAAAGTTCAATCAAAATCAGATAAATTTTTATATGAAATATAAAGCTAGATTATTAGCCTACATTAATTAAATGACATCTTGCAAGACTTTGCGGGTATTTTGCCAAGCCCAAACACCGACAACTGCAACCACAAGGCTCATTCCTACAAGGACAATTCGCAAGCCCAGAGCATCAGTTAATGGACCAGTAATCGCCAGAGGTAAGGCCAGAGCGATGTTGACGGCATGATTTTGAAAGCCAAATACTTTACCGTGCATCGTCGGTGGTGTTTGCTGTTGAATTAAAGTTTGCATGGGTACACCAATTAAGGCAGCACCTATACCTAAAAATGCACATAATCCTAGCGCCAGCAACAAGTTATTCGTAAAAGTAAACACCCCTAAAACTATTGCCATCATCAAAAATCCAACTAGAGGTAGGGGCTTGTGATGCAATTTCTCACCCCAGTTACCTAAAATCGCCGCACCAAATACCATACCCACCCCTGCTGCTGCTAAGAAAAAGCCAAACTGTTTTTCTTTTAGACCAAACTCTTCGGCTAATCGAATCGTCAGCACTGTTAACGCTGCAAACACACAATATAAAGTTGTCAGTTGCAGCATCGCATTCAAGATCAAAGGGTTTTTCTTCAGATAGCGCAGGCTCTCGGTGAATTCAGCCCAAGGGTTATTTGATGCTCGATTTTCCTTCGGTCGTTTGGGTTCTTTAAACTTAATCGGCTGGATGATCGCACCCGATAATACGTATAATCCACCAACCACAACCTCTTGACCGTATTCTTGTCCCATCAAGCTTTTCGCCAAACTCAAAATCGGCTCTCCGATCGCAAAGCCAACAATTAAAGCTCCCATCATCGTACTGGTAAACAGCGCATTGGCTGCCAGCAAATTTTCTCGCTTCACCAACAGGGGAATGGCTGCTTGTTCAGCTGGGGCAAAAAACTGCGTCACCGTGGAAATAGCAAAAGTCAGGATTAACAGAATCACGAACTCTCGTGGTAACAAGGGAAGACACAGCGTTAATATTCCCCGCACGACATCTGAGCCAACCAGAATCAGCTTTTTTGGGAAGCGGTCAACAAAGATTCCACCGGCAGAGCCGAACAAAATTGCTGGTATTGTAAACGCCAGCATCAAAGTTGAGTACATCGAGTTTTGTGCCAACCCCGGAAACGGTGGGTATGTCTCCAGTAGAGCAATCAGCAAAACGAAGAAAACCTTATCTGCTAGCTGGGACAGTAGTTGCCCAATCCACAGCAGCATAAAACCACGGTTTTTTAGCAGTGCGCCAAACCCTTTATTAACAGCAGCAGGTTCAGTTGGAAACATTAGATACTTTGGGTAGATGGGGAGTGGGGAGTAGGGAGTGGGGAGTGGGGGAACTGATGACAAATGACAACTCCTCACTCCTAACTCCTAACTCCTAACTCTATTGTCCGGATTAATTGCGTCATAGTGCTTTAACAGCATAAGCAAAAACTCATCTGCTTTCAGACGACCTTTGGGTGGAAAAATACCAATGGACGAATCTACCCAGCAGCCTTGTACAGTTTGGGGGGATTTCCACATTGACAAATGATCAACTGCTGGCTGTGCATAAAAGTTATCTTGCCCACTACCTAGCAAACAGGAAGTCCAATGGGTGAAATAATCATGGCTCATCCGATGAATAGGAAAATTACCCTTTAGTGGCACTCCCCATCCATCTATAGCAATAAAGGCTTTGACACGACCACCCAAAAGTTGCCACAAACACGCTGCCCCGATTGCCCCAACTACGCCAGCACTAAAGCTAATGAATACAAGTGGTGATTTTAGCTCATCGGCCAAGCGATACCTCCGGTGAGCTACGCTAACGCGCAAAAACTGCAAGATGTGAAATGCTGATAAAACCAAAAAATCTTTACCCGGATAAATCAGTATATTTGCGGGATTAGGAGCGATCGCGCTATGAGAAACTACATCTAACAATCCGACTCTAAAGCTTTCAGTTAATTCTGGTTCATGGATTCCAGGGCAAATAATTATATTCATTCGTCTATCGTCTTAGCAGCTTTCACAATTATTCATAATTTAAACCTACTACAACGGTCTATTAGCTGTTCAGTCTATATACAGTAATACCCGCACTCTGTCTTTTGATGTATTATTTTGATTTTCCCACCTATCCTATCCCCCTGGATGGGATAATATATTACTAGTAGGGGGATGTTCAACTATTCCCTAACTTCATATTTCTCTGCACTTTGGTTATATTGAGGAACTCATTGTGGTTGCCACGCCGGAAAAAATACAACACACCCACGAGCAATTATCAGGTAAAGACCGTGTAGCCGTACTGCTCATGGGCTACGGCGAAGTCGAAAGCTACGAAGATTTCGCCAACTATAACGAACAGGCTTTAAATCTACTGACAGCAAAATTTGCTCCAGTACCAACTTGGATTTATCCCCCCCTAGCAAAGCTTTTGGCGCTATTTGACCGCCATGAGTGGGGACATACACACCACGATTTTATCTCTCCACACAATGCCATCTTTGAACAGCAACGTGCTGGTATCGAGAAGCATTTACAAGAAAAATGGGGCAATAATGTCCAAGTTTTCAAGGCTTTCAACTTCTGCGCCCCTTTCCTACCGAATCAAGTCTTGGCAGAAATCAAAAACCAAGGCTTCGATAAGCTGCTAATTTACCCACTGCTGGTTGTTGATTCTATCTTTACTAGTGGGATTGCGATCGAGCAAGTTAACAATGCTCTGGTTGAGTTAACTGATGGTGAAGAACACTGGATTAAAGGACAGCGTTACATCCCTTCTTTCTTCAACGAACCAGCCTACATCGATTTAATGGCTCATCTGGTTGAGGAGAAAATTGCTGAGTTAGCAGCAGCTTATCTACCTTCTCAAATCGGCATTGTGTTAATGAACCACGGCTGTCCACATAAAGCCAAAGGATTTACTTCTGGGATTGCCGAAAGTGAAGCGATGTATGATTTGGTTCGGGATAAGTTGATTAATCGTTATCCCTTAATCTCAGTGGGTTGGCTAAATCACGATACACCTTTAATTGATTGGACACAGCCAAATGCAGAGCAAGCGGCAAATAACCTGATTCAATTGGGTGCGAAAGTAGTGATATTTATGCCAATTGGCTTTGCTACAGAAAACCACGAAACTTTATTGGATGTACACCATATCATCCATACTTTAGAAAAACAGCATCCTGGTACGAACTATGTGCAAATGGCTTGCGTCAACGACCATCCACAATTTTTGGAAATGGTAGCGCAATGGGCTGATGCTCATATTGCACAGTTGTTGTCAGACCAAACTTTGGCAGTTAATCCCCAACTAGCAGGTGATCACCATCACCACCATCACCACCATTAAGGGACTGACAAATTAAAAAACATCCAATAATTTCTTGTGGGGTGGGTGTCTCACCATTGGTATCAAGTTAAGCCTAAACGCTTATCCCACAGGCGTTTTACCCCCCTTAATCCCCCCTTATAAAGGGGGGAAACAAGAAAATCCAGTTCCCTCCCCAATATATCGGGGAGGGTTAGGGTGGGGTAACGCGGATCGTGATGAGAAGCCAAAGAATTGAATATCACGTTTTGACAAGGGTTTCACGTTAAGTTGACACCTATGGTGTCTCACCCGCCCGTAAGCTAAGGCGGGTGAGACACCCACCCCACAAGATTGGATAGTTTATTTGTTGGAAATCCCTAAGTTTTGTAGCATGAGCAAAGCTTTGCCTACGCTACAACTAATTTACGCCCCGCAGCTTGCGAGTATTATCAACTAAACTCTGAGCAAATTGATCAAATCTCTGAGAGAGTTTCTCATCTAAGAGCTTGCCTTCAGGACTGAAAGCACCCCAAGCTTGCCCGATCGCAATTTGTTCGGGAATCACCCAACCATGCACCCAACGAATAATTAATCGTAGGTCATTTAAAGCATTACTATTAGGCTGACCACCCAATACGCTGATTAGTCCTGTGACTTTATCCGACAGTTGATCAAAACTCATCAAATCCAGAGCATTTTTCAGCACACCGCTAAGGCTACCATGATACTCAGGTGTCGCTAAAATTAATCCATCGGCGCGACTGACTGTATCTTGCAACTTCTGAACATCTGGATACTCTGGATACTCCTTTGCGCCAGTGCAGAACGGTAGCTGCAACTGCCGTAAATCGATAATTTCTACCTCTGCACCCACAGCTTCAACCCTTTGCACTGCTACTTGTAAAGCAAGCTGAGTATAGGAGTTGGCTCTTAAACTACCACCAATGCCAACAATTCTTACCATAATTAACCCACAAACTATTAACTAGCTACTATCACGAGATTTATTTAAAAAGCGGAATCGTTATGACTATGTTTATCTTAGCGATTTGTGTCCGAATGTGTCAAATTAAAATCTACCTACCGGAAAATTTTTGAAAAAAGCAGCCAGAATAATTATCCAGGTTGCTCAACTTCATGCGATCGCCGCAAGAAACATGGGAATGGTTTTGTGTGGAAGTTAGACTAGATAAGAGAAGTGTAATTTCCAGTTATGACAATTTTTGCTAGAAGAATAGGCATAAAACCATAGCTCAACTTGTGCCAGCAGACAAAGGGTAGTTATTATGACAAATTTGGGAAAAAAAGCATTGAGAAATAGGCAGTCATCAAAGCGTGTTGCTTGGGTTGGTGCAATCGCAGCTAGTTTGATTATGTTGCCAGGATTTTTCGGGAGTACTCCGGTCTTGGCACAAAAAGCAGAGAGTACTGCTTTAACTTATGGCGACTTGCTCAAGAAAGCAAAAGCGGGAGAAATCCAAAAACTAGAGCTGGACGAAACCGAACAGCTAGCAAGGGTTTATCTCAAGGGACAAAAGGATGATACACCACCGCAACAGGTGAGGCTTCTGGCACAAAACACAGAGTTGATTAACATACTCAAAGATAAGAATGTTGATTTTGGCGAAGTTTCCTCTGCTAACAGTCGAGCTGCTGTTGGGCTGTTGATAAATCTCATGTGGATTTTGCCCCTAGTGGCTTTAATGGTATTGTTCCTCCGTCGCTCTACCAATGCTTCTAGCCAAGCGATGAATTTCGGCAAATCCAAAGCTCGCTTCCAAATGGAGGCAAAAACTGGAGTCAAATTTGAAGATGTCGCCGGGGTGGAAGAAGCTAAAGAAGAACTTGAAGAAGTTGTTACTTTCCTCAAACAGCCAGAAAGATTTACTGCTGTAGGCGCACGTATTCCCAAAGGTGTGCTGTTAATTGGCCCCCCTGGTACTGGTAAAACTTTACTGGCAAAAGCGATCGCAGGTGAAGCAGGTGTACCATTCTTCAGTATTTCCGGTTCGGAATTCGTGGAAATGTTCGTTGGTGTGGGTGCATCCCGTGTACGGGATCTCTTCAAAAAAGCCAAAGATAATGCTCCTTGTCTCATATTTATCGATGAAATTGACGCAGTAGGTAGACAACGAGGCGCTGGTATCGGTGGCGGTAACGACGAGCGCGAACAAACCCTCAACCAACTGCTCACCGAAATGGATGGTTTTGAAGGTAACACAGGCATCATTATTATTGCTGCCACTAACCGCCCAGATGTCTTAGATTCAGCGTTGCTCAGACCGGGACGCTTTGACAGACAAGTGATGGTCGATCCACCGGATCTTAAAGGGCGACAAGAAATTTTGCAAGTCCACGCCCGGAATAAGAAAATCGATCCTAGCGTATCATTAGAAGCGATCGCTCGCCGCACTCCTGGTTTTACTGGCGCAGACTTAGCCAACTTACTCAACGAAGCCGCCATTCTCACCGCTAGGAGGCGCAAAGATGCTGTCACGATTTTAGAAGTTGATGCTGCTATCGATCGAGTTGTTGCAGGTATGGAAGGTACCGCTTTGGTAGACAGCAAGAGCAAGCGCTTGATTGCCTATCATGAAGTTGGCCATGCTTTAGTGGGGACATTACTCAAAGAGCATGACCCTGTGCAGAAAGTTACACTCATCCCACGCGGACAAGCACTGGGATTAACTTGGTTTACTCCTAACGAAGAACAGGGGTTAATTTCCCGTTCCCAACTCAAAGCCAGGATTACTGCAACTTTGGGTGGTCGCGCCGCCGAGGAAATCGTTTTTGGTAAGCCAGAAGTGACCACAGGTGCAGGCAATGACCTGCAACATGTGACAGGCATGGCGCGGCAGATGGTGACACGTTTCGGGATGTCAGAATTAGGCCCATTATCCTTGGAAAATCAGAGTTCAGAGGTCTTTTTGGGACGTGACTGGATGAATAAATCAGACTATTCTGAAGAAATTGCTGCCAAGATTGATGCACAAGTACGCGAAATTGTCAATACTTGTTATATCAAGTCCAAAGAACTGTTAGAAGAAAACCGGATAGTTTTGGAGCGTTTAGTAGATTTGCTAGCAGAACAGGAGACTATTGAAGGGGATTTATTCCGCAAAATTGTTGCTGATAATGCTCAGGTAGCCGATGCACAAGTGGCTGTACCTCATTAGCCTATTGCCCTGTTGTACTGTTCAGAAATAAATTAACAATTACTTAAAAACCCGGTTTTGATAAAGAAGCCGGGTTTTTTATCATTCTATTTAAGATTAAGCGATCGCAAATACCTACCAAACCTAGACAAAGCGGAGTCTGATGCCGCAGTATAGTTCAGTTAAGGTCGCTTGACATAACTTTGTAGTGCGATCGCAAACTAAGCACCTTTAATGATGTTAGTACTAGCTCAAATATTCCTCAAATTGACTCTTTCAATAAAAATATTCCAAGTTCAACATCGTTTTCTCCAGTCAGTCCGAATAATATCCTCCAATCCAGTACCCAATCTGGCTCCTTCTACGGAGAATCTCCACACTCGGCATTCCGACCAGTTAACATCCTCCAAGTTGGCATCAATGAACCATACACGATCAAGGACAGCACTATTGAAATTAGCTCCAGTCAAGATCGCGTTACTGAAGTCAACGACTTCAAGAGTTGTACCACTGAAGTCAACCTCACAACAATTGGCTTCTCTCAAATCAGTGAGAACCATAGGATTGGGCTTTTCCCAGTATCCACTGAGGTCACTATCCCTCAAATTGGCTTGTCTCAAATTTGCACCTCTAAGAATAATCCCTCGCAATTCGGTGCCACTCAGATTAACACCTTCAAGGTTGACTCCACTGAAATCTCTCTCTCCAGCCGCATAACGCTCCAACAATTCCTCAGCAGTCATAACTTCAACCTCCAAAACACAACAGTACCCACCTGGACAAAATTCCTCCAAGGGACATCTTTGTACTTAATACCTCCCCTTCATCTCCTGTCACATTTTTCTACTCTTTATCTGCCTTTTACGGGTTTGTTCGGTTAGGTGCAATATGTGAGTTTAGGCGTTCCCGGAGGGTAGCCGGCACACTCTGCGGGATGTTGCTAAAGATTTTCTCCTGTTTAACTAGGTTGTTGAGGCTAAAATCATAATAGTTGCGCCAGTTGCAACAGCGATCGCACAATCAAACATCGGCTTAAGATGATTTGCCTCTAAACTGAGTTCAGCAATTTCCCAAGCTTTTTGGTACAGTATTCTAGAAAATCCAGATCACGAGAATAGGCGATCGCTCATTGCAATTGCCAGTTTATTGCTCAAAATCGAGAACGCAGTTGCTATGATCAAACGCCTGCTTGTGGTAGAATCTCCGGGAAAAGTCAAAAAACTCAGTCAAATTCTGGGTGCAGATTGGAAAGTTCTCGCCAGTTGTGGTCACATCCGAGAACTCAGCAATGAAGGGGATGATTCCTTGGGCTTCGTCATGGACGGCAATAATGTACGCTGCAATTACGTCCCGCGTGACCAACGAGCAAAAGAAACAATCCAGAAACTCAAGTCTGCGGTGAAGCAGGTTGATGAAGTTGTCTTAGCAACTGACCCAGACCGGGAAGGCGAAACAATCGCTTGGCACCTCAAAGAAACGCTGGGTCTAAGAGAACCGAAACGAGTAATTTATACTGAGATTACAGCATCGGCAGTGCAGAGTGCGATCGCTAATCCCAGAAAGCTAGACCAAAATTTGATCGGTGCTGGGCTGTGCCGAGATTGTCTAGATAAGTTGGTAGGTTATAAAGGTAGCCCTTTAGTTTGGGCATTGAATAACGGCGCTAAGAGTGTTGGCAGAGTTCAAAGCGCGACGTTACACCTGATTTGTCAGCGAGAAAACGAAATTCTGGCGTTTGTCCCCCAAGATTACTGGAGTGTCTGGGTAGATTATACTGAAGGATTCCGGGCTTTTTATAAAGGGACGGTCGATTCTGCGAAAGATGCAGCAGACCAAGAAACTGAAACTCACGATGACGCGAAGGTAGGTAATAGTACAGAAACACCGGAGTCTAAGCGTGTTCTTTCCGAAGCAGAAGCTACACGTTTAGTTGAAGAAGCACTGCGGCATCCTCATCAGGTGATTCATTTTGAAGGAAAAATTGTTAACCGCCAGCCACCTCCACCATTTACAACTTCCAGCCTTCAGCAAGCAGCCGGTTCAAAGCTGAGATTTGCTCCTGACAAAACCATGATTGTGGCCCAAAAGCTTTATGAGGCAGGGCTGATTACATATATGCGAACAGACTCAGTAATGTTGAGTCCAGAATTTTGTGCCAGCGCCCGTAAATGGTTAGAGCAAAATGATCCGCAGAATGTACCGCAGCAAGTCGCCAAGCATCGTAGTAGCAAGTCGGCTCAAGAAGCACATGAGGCGATTCGTCCAACTGATGTATTTCGTCCCTCAGTTCAGTTGCGTTCTGAACTTCCTGATGATGAGTTTAATCTGTATGTGATGATTTGGAAACGGTCAATTGCTTCTCAATGTTGTGCTGCCCAATTGCGTAAAACTTTGGTGATTACTCAGTCTGGTTCCCTACTGTGGTCAGCCAGAGGGCAAGTGATTGAATTTTACGGTTATGCTCGGTACTGGAACAATCTCAGCAAGGATAGTATTTTACCTTCATTACAACAGGGACAAGCGCTGAAACTGGAGAATGCTGGACATGAGCAGAAGCAGACGCAGCCACCACCCCGTTATAGTGAACCTAAATTAGTGCAACTGATGGAACGTAAAGGAATTGGTCGCCCAAGTACTTATGCTCCTACTGTTGCTACCTTAAAAAAACGAAATTATGTGGAGTTGAAAAAAGACCATCTGCAACCGACGGCGTTAGGGTTAGAAGTTGATGCGTTTTTGCTCAAAGCACTGCCGGATTTATTAGAGGCAGAATTCACAGCGAAAATGGAAGATGCCCTTGATGCAATTTCTGAAGGAAAAAACTCTTGGCAGCATTATTTAACTAGTTGGAATCAGAATTACTTTATACCAGCGCTCTCCAAAGCTAAAACTGTAGTTGCGAGTTCTTCAATAGGTAAAGCTAATGTGATAATTGAGCGCAAATATGAAACTTCTAAGACTCGATGCCCTGAATGCAAAAATTTTCTCGCCAAAATTCCCAGCAGTAAGGTTAAAAAGAAATATTTCCTCAAATGCACAAAAGGCTGTGAAAATGTCGTGCTATTTTGGAGCGACTTTAACAAAACTTGGCAGCCACCACAAACTAAAGCAGTCCAAGCCGAGAATCAACAAAAGCCTCCGGTGAAAACGACGGCATATCCCTGTCCAGTTTGTAAGAAAGCTTTAGAGGAGTACAGTTATATCAAAGATGGGGAGAGTAAGAAAATGTTGCGATGTTGTGACCCGCGATCGCGTCAAGATACTAAACATAAAGATGTGGCTTATTTCAGTACTCAAAAAGGGTGGTGGAGTCCTAAGTTTGGAAATTTGAATTGTTAGGCTCCACCTCTGATATCTTTACTTAATCCCTAAGACGTTGCAAAATTAAATGATTACGTTGAGTTAATTTTGCTTCCCAGTTAGGTTCCACGACGATTGTGCTAATTTTTTCGACAACGATCGCAGGCCCATTAATACTATCTTCTGGTTGTAAATCTTGCCGTCGATAAACAGGGGTATCATGCCATCTGTCAGTACTAAACATTCTTACTGTCTCAACAGATGAAGCCCCTGCATCTAAAGGGCGAGTACGACTAATTAAAGGTTCTTCGGGAGTCTCCATCTTCTGAATAACTTCCACTGATGCTGATTCAACAATTAAGGTTTTCTCTAATTGAATGAAACCATAACGGGATTTATGTTCCGCCTCAAAGTCTTGCCGCATCATTGCTACTTCATCAGTAAAATTAACGGTCAATGTAGAGTTAGTCCCTTGATATTTTAAGTTAACTTTTCGGATTATTTCTACTTGACTACGCACTTCATCTATTTCAGTTCTAGCTTGAGTTTCTAAATATTGCATTAACTCATGTAATTTAGGAATTAATGTTTGAGTCAGAGGCTGTTCTACTCCAATTTCTCTAATTGCCCGCACATCAGCTAATCCCATTCCATAAGCAGAAAGAACACCAGCATAAGGATGTAGAAATATCTTTTTCATTCCCAAAGTATCGGCAATCAAACAAGCAACTTGCCCACCTGCGCCGCCGAAACAACACAGCACATATTGGCTGACATCATAACCCCGTTGCAGGCTGATTTTTTTAATTGCATTCGCCATATTTTCCACTGCGATCGCCATAAATCCAGCCGCGACTTGTTCGGGAGTACAATAATTTAATGTAGCGGCTTGAATCTCTTCGGCTAATTGTGTAAATTGCTGAATGACAGTATCTTTATCTAAAGGTAAATTGCCATCAATTCCAAAAACTGAGGGAAAATATTGTGGGTGAATTTTGCCTAACATCACATTGGCATCAGTAACCGCTAATGGTCCTCCGCGTCGGTAACAAGCAGGCCCAGGATTTGATCCAGCAGATTTAGGACCGACACGATAACTAGAACCATCAAAAAAGAGAATTGAACCACCGCCAGCAGCAATGGTATTAATTGCTAATACTGGAACTCGCATCCGCGCCCCAGCAATTTCCGAATCTAGTTGTCGTTCATACTCTCCTTTAAAGTGGGCGACATCTGTACTTGTCCCTCCCATATCAAAGGTAATAACTAACTCAAAACCTGCTCTTTTACTAGTTTGAACTGCACCGACAATCCCGCCAGCCGGGCCACTCAAAATACTATCTTTGCCTTGAAATTGTTGGGCTGCGACTAAACCACCGTCAGACTTCATGAACATTAATTTAATAGGGGAGTGGGGAGTGGGGAGTGGGGAGTGGTTATTTTCCCTATTCTCTAACTGACTCGCTATTTGGTTGACATAGCGACGTAGAATCGGAGTTAAATAAGCATCGACTACTGTTGTATCTCCTCGGCTGACCAATTTCATTAAGGGACTAACTTGATGGGATATGGATATTTGGGTAAAGCCGATTTTTTGGGCGAGTTTGGCTATTTGTTGTTCGTGGTCGGGATAGCGATCGCTGTGCATAAAAACAATAGCACAACTCCGAATTCCTGTGTGATAAACTGCTTGTAAGTCACTTTTAGCTAGTTCAATATTCACAGGGATTAATTCATTTCCGTTAGCATCATAACGTTCATCAATCTCAATCACCTGCTCATAAAGCATGGTTGGTAAAATGATCTGACGGGCAAAGATGTTAGGACGGTTTTGGTAGCCAATTCGTAGGGCATCTTTAAAACCTTTGGTGATGAGAAGAACGACGCGATCGCCTTTCCTTTCTAACAGCGCATTTGTTGCTACTGTTGTCCCCATTTTTAGCACTTCTATCGCTTCAGTAGGAATGGGTTCGTTGCTGGAAATACCCATGATATCCCGTATACCTTGGATGGCTGCATCTTGATATTGTTCGGGATTTTCTGAAAGTAGTTTGTAGACTATAATCCATTGCTGATTAGGCAAAGTTACAATTAAAAAACGTTCAGGATATTTTGAGAGGTTGTCTATAATTGCTTGATTATTAGTAACAGCGACAATATCTGTGAATGTACCACCCCTGTCAGCAAAAACCTTTAACATTATTCTGTTTCCTCAACGCTATACAGGTAGCATAACAATGGGATTTGGAGTATTTCTACTTCCGATGTGGAATATTTTAGCCACAGGTGTAGATTATTCGATGAGAGTTAAGACTATTTGTTAAGGAAGACAGTAGGCAAAAAGCAGCAGGCTTTGTTGGGTTCTACTTCGTTCTACTCAATCGATACATTTGGGCTTTTACCTCGTTCTAAAGCTCTTGATGCTGGTGGCGGAGGTTGGGGAGGCTTTTGAAGGATTTCAATTCTGAAAAAATCTCGGTAGTCTTGTAGTGGACTGTCTACGCTAAAATGTTGCAAAAAAATTGTAGGTTGGGTGGAGGCTTTGCGTAACCCAACATCCTGATAATATATGTTGGGTTGCGCTCCGCTCCACCCAACCTACGTCTACTATAGATGTTTCCAAGCTTCATCTTCCTCTGGATTAAGCCAAATTTTGTTCAGCGATGACTCACTTAATTCCTGAAAATCTTTCACTAGTATTGGAGAATCATCTGCATTGCTAGCTAGCAAATTCTTAACTATTTCAAGTGGCAATCCGGTTAATTTTGCTACTAAAGTTAAATCAATACCTTCGTGCAGCATATTGAGTGCAACTTGGGTTAATCCCTGCTGTAAACCTTCCTCCCATGCTTCGCGTAAAGTTTTAGATTGACTGGCAGAGTCATGCATGATTGTCAGTTTGTAGTCCTCTGCTTTAATAATACCTCGAATATTGTGCTGCTCGTTGTGTAAGTTCTTCCTGTATGAATCTTAAATTGTCCACTGCCATTTATGCTGTTGTGTATTCCATTTTGTCGAAACAGAATTCAGAAGTCAGGAGTCAGAATTCAGAATCAATGCTGTTTCCAGAACGTGATAATTTACGTAGTTTGCTGGTTTAGAGGAATTATAATTACAAATTCTGTACCTTGTCCAGGAGCCGAAATACATTGTAATTTTCCCTGATGTTTTTGAGTGATAATCTGATAACTAATAGATAAACCTAACCCCGTACCTTTCCCAACTGGTTTAGTAGTAAAGAATGGTTCAAACAACTGTTGTTGTACATTTTCTGGAATGCCTAAACCATTATCAGCAATGCAAATAACTACCTGCTTTTCGCTGGTGAGTTTAGTATGAATCCGAATTTTTCCTCTGTCATTAGTCATTTGTTCCCGTCCCTTGTGCATCTCCCTGATGAGAAGTTCTGATGGTAGTAAGCCTTCGCTCAGACCTCTATCTTTGTCTTGTACAAATGACGGATGACTAATGACTAATGACTCTTCAATTGCATCGATCGCATTTGCTAGAAGATTCATAAATACCTGATTCAGTTGTCCGGCATAACATTCTACTAATGGTAGGTCGCCGTACTCTTTGATAACCTCAATTGCTAGATAGTCAGATTTAGAGTTGAGGCGATGTTGCAGAATCATCAACGTACTATCGATACCCTCATGGATATTCACAGCTTTCATCTCTGCTTCATCTAAGCGAGAAAAGTTTCGTAGAGATAAGACAATTTCCATGATTCTTTCAGCACCAACTGTCATAGAACTTAGCAATTTTGACAAGTCTGCTATCAGGAAATTTAAATCGAGCGCTTCTATTTCTTCTTGAATTTCGGTTACTGGATTAGGATAGTTTTGCTGATATAATTGCAACAAATTAAGTAAATCTTCGATATATTGATTGGCAAAAGTGATATTACCATAGATAAAGTTAACTGGGTTGTTGATTTCGTGCGCTACACCTGCTACCAACTGCCCTAAGCTGGACATTTTTTCACTCTGCACTAGTTGAGATGCTAGCTGCTTTGCTTGTTGGCGCAATTCTGCTTCTGAGTGTCGCAATATCTCTTCTGCTTGTTTGCGCTGGGTAATGTCGTGGAGAATGACGACATATTCCTGAAAATCCTGATGGGGTCGGTCTGAGATGGAAACTTCCAGGGTTCTGTTTTTCCCGTTGCGGAGTAGGGCTTGTTCGCTGCGCTTTGTCCACTGGTCTGGATAGTAGACTAATGCCGGTAGCCATTTGTTGAGGTGATTTCCCAGCAACTCAGATGGGTTGACACCAAAAAAAGATTCTGTGGCTGGATTAGCTTGCTGGATAATACCTCGATCATCCACGACTAAAATACCATCCTGAGCGACAGTAAACAGGTGTTCGGCGGCTTCTCGTGCTTCTGCGATCGCCACCACTTGCGGTAAACTTGTCCAACAAGCGATCGCTACTCCCACAAATGCCACACTCATCAGCAGCACCACAAATAGATTTTCGCCCGCCGCAGTTCCAACTTTATCAAGTTTGACACCAAATAACCAGCCAACTCCCACTGCGCTGCACAGTAAAAAAATCAGGATGATCACCTGGAGAATTACTGAGTCCTTGATAATTACCACAGGACGCGTGCGATATCGCCGCATCCACCAACTGCGATGGAATGGAGGGAAGTCCACGCGGCGAATTACTGCATCTATTCCCATCACACCAATGGGAAATAATAGCCCAATTAGCAAGTTGAGCCAACCCCAAGCAAGTCCGCCCACCACCAGCACCACAACTTCTAACAGCAGAATGCCTAGAGATATGCGAGGGAACAAAACTTCCGGGCGATCGCGCCGGAGCCAAAGCCCCAAATGGAATAACATAAAGGAGACAAACCAACCAATGTTACCAACAGCCACGATTCGCGCTACATCTCCCCAAATTAGATAGACCAAGCACAACATCAGTGTCAATGTCAATGCTGGAACAAACACACCCCGGCGTGATACAACGGAAAATACTGGTGAAATGTGCTTATCTAAGGCCAGCTGATACAAAATTCGCGGGCAATTAGAAACGACCGTTGCCGAACCTAAAAGACTTGCAGCTACTAGCAAAAAGGAAACACTTACAGCAGCTGATTTTCCCCAAAATGGCTGGGAAGCCGCCACAAGATTCATAAAAGCATTGTCTTGGAGGTTTGGATCTGTTGCTAACCGCATCACTACCCAAGACCCCCCCAAAAAGATGGGTGGCATCATCCAAGCCGCAACGTCTAGAAAACGCAGCGTCTGGGTAGGGTTGCGGCTATCGGCGACAAAGGAAGAAGCCGTTTCACAGCTGTAAGTTGCATAGGTGACGAAAAAGAACCACTTTGCCCAATCTACGAAGCCCAAAGATGACCAATTGCTAGGAAAAAACCCCGGACTAACCGGAGAAAACGCTAACCAGCCCAGACCCTCTAGACAAAAGGTGATTAGCAGTCCAAAGGCTGGAATTATAAAAAACAAATGTAAAATACTCAGGGCGCGAGTCCCACTAAACGCCACGATAAAGGGCAACAATGTAAAGCTAATATCCAGAAATATGTCTGGACAGGTAATACCCAACGCCTCCAAATTTACCTTAATTAAATCTCTGAGTACGATTGTATTCACTGCTAAGTAGGAAACCCAGTTGAGGAGGTATCCAATTGCTGCATAGCGAGCTAGTCCGGGGTAGTTTTGCAGCAGCTTGGTAGCATAGTTAGGTGTTCCTCCAGCCACGTTCATAAAATGCATACCCAAGCGTTTTACTTGATAGTTAAGCAGCATTCCGAAAATTACCGCAGGTATCCAGACAAAAATAGCTTGGGAACCAAGAGCAGCATGAATTGCTGGAACCAATGCTGTCCAGGAAATATGAGCTGTCAAACCAAAGCCCCAACTTTCAACAGCACTCAGGCTTCTAGTCAAGCGAGGGTAAGCAGATTTGCCCAAAGTGGCATCAGCAGAATGGGACATGATTGGCAATGCTGAGTGGGATACTGTAATTAAGCTTATAGAAACACTCGGTAAGCGTAAAACTCAGTCCCCTTAGGGCTGAGATATAAGCGACTCGTGCGACAATAGGTCGCTTACGTTTTTGCTACAATGGTTTTAACAGGAAGGGTAATTAACCTGTCTAAAAACCCAATTGCTGCCTAAAACGCAGACTCTGTACCTTGACAACTGAATCTATGCGGTTCTACTGCATTGTTCTAGTTTCCTCCTAGCAGTAGGTAAAAGATTCATAGGAGCTAGACGACTCAGAATTTTGAAACGATTTGTTTCAAATAAAACAGGACTTGCACGGCAGTTGCAACAAGAGTGGCATAGCCGCCCAACGCACTGCTGGACTCAATGCAACTACCGAGGGGCACTCGGAAAGTTAACGGTTGGGAGCCAGTGCGTTGGGCGGCTGCGCCGACTTGAAGCACCTGGCGTGGAGAGTCCCACCTCTGGGCTAGATAACGCAAGGCATCTAGTTTAAGTGGTCTCGTTGAACCAAGAATCTCAGTCACTTTAGTGCTGAGAGTGTCAATAGCTATAGTTCCCATCTCCTTAACCATCTGAACAAAGACTTTATTGCATTAAAGATTAGTAGAGATTGCCTGTACGGGACAGCTAGGGATACACTGTTCGCAGACGATACAGCGCGATCGCGTGAATGTCAACTTGTATGTCTCTGGGTGAAGGGTAAGAGCTTCGGTAGGACAAACGCCAGTACATAAGCCACAGTGGACACACACATCTGGATCGATCGCAATTTCGCCCAATGTATGAGAAACGTTAACATGGCGCGATCGCATCCACTCAATTGCTGCATCTAATTGATCGATATCTCCCGATAGTTCTACTACCAGTTTGCCAATTTGATTTGGGGCAACTTGGGCGCGGATAATATTAGCGGCGACGTTGAACTCTTTGGCCAGTACGTAAGTTACTGGCATTTGCACGGCGCGTTTCGGGAAGGTAAGTGTTACTCGTTTTTTCATAGGTTTAGTAGAGAGTTTTTTCTGTTGTAAGGTGATCTAAATCAGAATTCAGAAGTCAGAAGTCAGAAGTCAGAATTCAGAATACCTACTCATAATGAGATACAGTTTTAGTCAGGAAAAATATTTAACTAGTTTCGCCCCTCATGGGCGAAAGCGCCTAGCGGGACGAAGTACGGTTTTAACCAATTCATACTGAATTCTGACTCCTGAGTTCTGAATTCTTCTTATAAATCTTAGATTAACGCAAACCTAAAATTTCGGAAATCGCCGTTACAATATCCAGATAGAAGTTGCCTTTCACCGCCCGAAATAATTCAAATTTAGAGTCAGGGGCACCAAAAAACGGTCTGAGAAACCATCCTAACTGCATACCAACAAAGGCATAAAGCAATAACCACGATCTTAAAATAGTGGTGCGGGTTTTTTTGCCCACTTCATCTTGTTGAGAAAGTAATTGCATTCCTTCATACAGGAATTTAACGCCAAAGATGCCTGTAATGCCAAAAATTAACACATTCAACAGTTTAAAAAATTGATAAGAATCGGGTGTAGTGATCAGAAAAAATAACGTAACTGGCGCCAAGCTAAATAAAAGTACACTAATCACTGATACAGATGTGAGCAACACAACGAAATGCTGTTGAATACTGCTCCGAGAACCAAACAAAACATTAAAAAAGAACAAGGTTGGGAAACAGATAATCAGTGTTAATAAATAAAATGCCGGAAGTTTAATAGCACCGGATAATGCTTGCGCCCAACTGTGAGATGCACCGATAATTGCGCCATAGATGGCAAAGAAAATGGAACTAGTTACGAATAGAGAACTGATTTTATTTTGTAATCTGACTCCGTGACGAATTTCTTCTAAGAATGCCTGGCGATCGCGCAATAAATTAACTAAAACACCAAGTTGTTGAATTCCGTGATTTTGTTTTTTTAGCATAATTTTATATTTTGTATATTTTCTTGAATTACTAATGACTAATTAACGGATTCCCAAAAGGTAGCTAATAGCTTGAATCACACTCAGATAAAAATTCCCTTCTCTTTCGCGGAACAGTTGAAAGACAGAATCAGGTGTGCCAAAAAACGGTCTGAGAGTCCATCCTAACTGACTGCCTACGAAAGCGTAAAGGAATAGCCAAAATTGTAAAATCTTCTGGCGTGTCTTACTACCTTCATTATCTTGTTCTAAAACTAAACTCGTGGCGTGATATAAAGACGAGACACCAATAAATCCAGTCAATGCAAAGATCAAGACATTTAACAGAATTAAAAATTGGTAATTATTGGTGGTAATTAAGAAAAACAGTGTGATTGGTGCAAAGCTGAATAAAAGTACGCTCGTAACTGAAACCGCAGTTAATACTAAGGCTAAATGCTGTGCAAAAGTTCGCTTTGAACCAAAAATAATGTTAGCAAAGAACAACGTCGGGATACAAATCAGGAGTGTGATTAAATAAAGGGCTGGGAGTTTAATGGCGGAAGATATAGCTTGCATCCAACTATGGTATGCACCAATAATTCCGCCATAAGCCGCGAGAAATAAAGAACTACAAACCAGCAAAGAAATGATTTTAGTTGGTAATCTTGTACCTTGGCGAACTTCCTCTAGAAAACTTGGGCGATCGCGCAGGAATCCAATCAGCACTGCAAAGTATTTTATCCCTAAAGATTTCCGCTCAATCATGTTATCCTCATCCAGATATTATTCAAGTTTCATCTGAGTAATCACCACCAGAACCATACTTCCAGGCATCAATCAAACGATGCCAATAATATTGTTGTTCATTTGGTTGATTCTTAATCCATATTTCTAACATTGGACTCAACGAAAACAAGGCAGTATATACACCTAAATTTCCGTAATGCACCATCCAATTTAACAAACTTCCTAAACCGACTTGCGGAATTATCTTGGCAACTAATCCCGGATGAAATAAACCAGTTTTTAACAGTGTTTGCGTTAGTGCCGAAAACTGCACTATATCCTGTAAAAATGGTTTTAGCACTGGTGTACCCAACTGTTCCATTTCCTGAAATACCGCCGAGAGTAGTTGATTAATTTGATCGGGTGCAATTTTCTGATTTACACCAACACTCATCGCCCTTTGAAATAACCAGGTGACAGTTAAACTTGGCTGATAGGGTTGCAGCAGTACTAAGGCTTTTGTAGATAATTGTTCTGTTTCCAGCGCTTCGTAAATGCCATAAGTTAAACGCTTCAGGTGACGCACCATTGCCCCAAAACCACCAAAACTCAAGGGAGATTGACTACCACTGCTATCTCCCACTGTTAGAATGCGATTCCAAGGAGTTTTTAGGGGACTTTGGCGATAGGTGGGAAAGAAACCAAATAGCGATCGCTGAAATTTCAGCTTGCTCAATTCCACTCCCTGATATTCTGGTAATAGACGCAGATATTCCTCAAACAGAGCTTCTAAACTCAAACGTTGGGGATGTGCATCCATGTAGGTAAACAAGTAAGTTGTTCTACCATCCCTAGCTGGAAACGCTTCCCAGAAATACTGACATTGATTTTGCAAAGGTGTGAATGATAATATTAAATCGCCTGAGTTATTTTCGGGAAAACCTTGGGCGCAACTTCCGACAACTAAGCACAAAGCGTCTGGTTTTTTACCTTGGCGTGCTTGTTGCGTGATGGGTGAAAAATGTCCCATCGCGTCGATTAATAACCGAGTTTTGAATTGGTTATTTACCATCACTCCATCTGGATGAACCACCGCTTCAGTAAAGGGTGTGTTTTCTAATAACTTTCCACCAGTGGCGAGAAATCGGGTTTTTAAAGTAGCCAGTAGATAAACTGGATCTACGCCGATATTCAAGACATCCTCTACCCAAACTTCTGTGCCGCCATTAAAACTAACTCGCGCTGGGTTATATTGAGTGGCGATCGCACTTGCTAATTCCTCCTCTGTTAGCAAATTAAATTCCACAAATACATCTAATTCTTTGCGAGAAATATTCCACTCTTGTTCCCTCCCCCGCAAAATTCCCCTTTCCAGCAACGCCACCCGCAGCCCCTTCACCGCCAAAGCGCAACCAATTAAAATGCCCAAGGTGCCACCGCAGATAATTACATCGAAGTCTGCGACACCTAAAGACTGTTGACTTTCTTTAACTAACGTTGGGATAGGTGCGGTGTTTTCGCGCAGAGATGTTAAGATGCGATCGCTTTGCCGTAATCCTGCTAATACATCGCCGGGTAATTGGGAAAGAATTTCTTCAGTTAAAGACATTTGGGAAAAACTCAACTCTACATTCCCAAACTACCTGAGAATGAAGAAAGTAGATACGATATTATTTATGGAGAGCTACGAGCGTGGTCAACAATAATAATCAAATACTACCATTACCCCCAGAGGATGACAGAGAAGAGTTAGAAGGCGTTGTGCAGGTGTTAGCAAACGTAACTAAGCTCCCTGCTGAAGTGGTTAAGCCACATTTAGACGCATTGCTTGAGCAGTTGATGAAATCAAAACAGGAGCAACCATTTTACAAAACTGCAACGGCTCTTGAGTGGATAACAGCTTTTCGGGAATGGGCAGAGAGCCATAGGCGAGATACACCCTTACTATCAGAGTATGCTTTAAGTCGGGCAGGAATATACGATGATGAGGAGTCCGAAGATAGTTATGATTCCCACGGTCATTGCACCCCACCCTAACCCTCCCCTTTACAAGGGGAGGGAACTGGATTTCTAGTTTCCCCCCAATACATCGGGGGGATTAAGGGGGGTAATTCGACACCGTAGTTACCGAGGGGAGGAGTTATACCATTTCACAGAAACCCTGATACATATAGATTCTCGTAGGGGCACAGCATTGCTGTGCCCCTACCAACGTATTTGTATCATTATTAAAGTGAAAGGGTATTAGCGGGGTCGTTCGGATAAGATCCCCCCGCCTGTGGCGACCCCCTTAAAAAGGGGGTAATTAGAAAAAAAGCCCCCCTTTTTAAGGGGGGTTGGGGGGATCTCCGAGGAATAAACACGTTAACCGAACTGTATTGGGTCGGGTTCTTGGAGTTTAATAAGTAATTAAGCGGACATGATATCAAGGCAATGGAATTCGCAGCGACACAAACGAACTCCGCCTTCGCCCATTAATTTTCAAGCGTTGGGACAGATGGAGTAAAAAGGAATTTAGATCCATAGCTACCTTTTATGGTTGCATTATTACAAGAAGGCGTAGCTTGGGCGTTTACCTTTTGAAAGATAGCATCTGAAATCGTCAACGCTGACACACTACCAATTATTAACGTCGTAAAAAAGCCTTGGATTTTAAAGTTCATCATATTCATGAAATCAAGACCCTCTTACGTAAATATTTACAACTAGAAGATTACTGTTGAATGACTTAACTTCTAAATCCCACTAGAAAGTAAAATTTTTTACACAAAATTTATTTGCACCCAGAAGTTCTTTTTTACCCTTGAAGTTGCGTCCTCGGAGATTTTGACCGGAGAAATCTTCAGCCATGTTCTATTTTACGGAAGTGAGCAAATTTTATTACACGATCGCTCCTGGAAATTCAGGAATAGTTAGATATATTTGTTAGTTGAGCCTCAGAAGGTCAACTTTGAGCCTCAGAAGGTCAACGTCGAGCCTCAGAAGGTCAACTTTGAGCCTCAGAAGGTCAACTTTGAGCCTCAGAAGGTCAACTTTGAGCCTCAGAAGGTCAACTTTGAGCCTCAGAAGGTCAACGTCGAGCCTCAGAAGGTCAACTTTGAGCCTCAGAAGGTCAACTTTGAGCCTCAG
>NZ_JBALBY010000074.1:0-95862 GCF_036919575.1 Nostoc sp.
GATTTTTTCACGTAAAGTCTCTAAAATTTCGGGTGTGACTATATACCACCAAGGACTTCTAGGAGTTTCTTGGAATGCCTGAATAATTCCTTTGTCTCGCCAGTAATAGACAGTATGAATTCCAACACCAAGTTTTTCAGCCAGGGCACTGGTGGAATAATAACCTTCTGGACTAACCCCTAAGTGTGCTACTTGTGGGTTACTTAAAGGCTTTTCAATCCCAAACTTCCAACGAATCCAGGCGACACCTTTTTTCGTAAAAGCACGCCCAGTACCACCCACCAAACCTCGGCGATTGAGTTCATGAGCAATTTCGCTATCAGTTCGACCCACAGCTAATTCTTCAATGAGTTGAATGACTTGGTTGGGTGTTCGGAATTTTTCTGCATTTGTTGGGCGTGTCGCAATCAATTCACTTGTAACTCCTGTATGCCAGAGTATTTGGACACGAGTGGAACGTTCTGGAGCATCAATTGGGGTGATAGCAACTTGTTTTACTAACAACCCTAGTATTTCTTTACGCTCAAGATTCGTAGTAGTACTGGCGTGCCAAAGTGTGGGAATATCATTGGCTAACTGTAAAATTTGTTGCCGTTGCACTGCTGTTAATTCCAGCCGTTGTACTTGGCGAGCTTTTTGGTATGCCTCTTCTAACTCTGCTAACTGTTGTAATTTTTCATTCCATCGCCTTTCTAGTGTACGGGCGACTAAACGATTTTCTGGCTCGGTTGCATCATATTGTCGAAAAGCTCTTTCAGCTTCATAACGTGCCCTTTCCAGTCGCAGTTGCCATGTTTTATCTGCCTCATCTGCAATATTTTCAAGTTCAGATAGGACAGCAAGGGAAATGTCTAGTTGCTCGTCCGTAAAAGCTGACAGCACATGAGCGGAAACGGCTGTATCAATTGCTGCTCCCGCAACGCTCCAGCAAGCACCAACGCTACCATCTTGTTTACGAGCTTGGGTACATTCGTAAGCTGCTCTACAACCACCAGTACCGTGGTAGCGAGGACTCATACGACGACCGCATTTACCACAAATTACTAAACCTTGGAGGAGAGCAAAGCCAACTCTTGGTGTGCCTGGACATCCATCTGATAAAGAAATTGGGCAATTGCGTCTGAGTCGCTCACAATTAGATAAATATTCTGGCCAACTCATATAAGCCTCGTGAGCGTTGTGGATGATTACTTTCCACTCTTCTTGGGGTAGTTGCTGGATTTTAACCTTCTTTATTTGCCCAGCCTCAATTACATTAAAACTGCGTCGTCTACCATATACGTATGTTCCTGTGTAAGTTGGATTGTGCAGTAGGGCAGTTATACGACTAAGGAAGGCTTTTCCCCAATGAAGTGTACCAATATCCCCAGGTCGCCAACGTCTTCTTGGGAAAGGAATTTGGTTTACACAAAAGTAGCGCATCACCTTAAATGCTGTTCTAAGTTCGCGGAACTTTTGAAAGGCTAACTGTATTGCGGCAACTACACCTTCATCTGGGTCTAGTACCAATTTACCTTCTGGGTCGTAGACATAGCCAGTAGGTGGAGAACAGCGCAGTTCTCCTTTTTTAGCTTTATTGAGTTTGGCTCCTTGTAACCGTAAGCGCATACCATGTAGTTCCGTGTGGCTCCAAGTTCCCTTAAACCCCAGTATCACTCGGTCATTAAAATCATTTGGGTCGTAAATCCCATCGTGGTCAATTACCAAGGTATCCGTTAGGGCACAGATATCTAAAAGTTTATGCCAATCTGCTTGGGAACGAGAAAATCTTGAAGCTTCCAGAGCCAAAACAGCCCCCACCTCCCCTAAACCAACAGCAGCCATTAGTCGATGAAAATCTTCGCGTCCTGTTGTAGTTTGACCACTTTTACCAAGGTCACTATCCAATACTTCGATTTGACTCTTGTCCCAACCCAAGGTTAATGCACGGTCAGCTAGGGCATATTGTCTCTCAGTACTTTCACGGTGAAATTCTACCTGATTGGGTGTTGACTGTCTTAAATACACAACAGCACGGCGTTCCAGATGGGTTGAACTAATTTTATTATTCATCTGGTTTACTCCTAGTTATCGCTTTCTCTGTCTGTTGAGTAGAGAGTATTTTGTCCACTAACCGTGCTGTTAGCTTTATGAGGCGACTTAGCCTTTCTTCGTTTTTGGGTTGAGCGGTTGCTAGTAGATGCTTTTTCCTCATTTTTTTTCTTGTGTTCGACTTCAATATCATCAAGAACACAAGAAGATTCGGACGTTATAATTTGCGATCGCCCTGCTACCCATTCGCTTAATTGCAGTAATTTCTCAGGTAAAAACTTCCCGACTGTTTGGACTGTGAAAGCTTGCTGTGTCCATAGGTCGGTTTCCGTTGCTGGTAGAGACAAAAATCCTCCCAAAGGACTTTCTACAGTTAATTTAGTCTCTTGGCCAACTTTACGAATTTGCTGTATTACAACTGACTGACCACATAACGGGTGGATGGGATTGATGATGGTGACACAACTTCTCAAAAGTGACTTGAAGTTATGTGCAGTCTTACTGTACTGTTCCAACCATTGCGGATAGAACTTGGCAATGCCTCGCAAAATATGCACTTGAACCAGCACACGAAGCCACTTTCCACGCTAGGAGCTACGGGTTCAGAACTGGGCGCTCTGCCCACGATGCACAAAAGCACATCTTCGTAAATCTCCGCTCCAACTGCAACGGAATAGAAAAACGAGTTATTGAACTCGATATCGAAAAATGCTTCGACAGGATTAACCACTCAGCAATAATGGACGAACTCATTGCCCCAAAGGGACTAAAGCTCGGTATCTTCCGATGCCTAAAAGCAGGAGTCAACCCAGAATTCCCCGAACAAGGAACACCTCAAGGGGGAGTGGTCAGCCCACTATTAGCTAATATCGCACTCAATGGAATCGAAAGTATCCACCGATACAGAGCCAACGGGCGAATCAACGAGCCATCAATCCGATACGCGGATGACATGGTTATTATACTTCGACCCGAAGATGATGCAACAGAGATACTTGAAAGAATCAGCGAGTTCCTCCGCAAACGCGGAATGAATGTAAGCCAAAAGAAAACCAAAGTTACCGCCGCGACAGATGGATTTGATTTCCTCGGCTGGCACTTCAAAGTGCAGAGCAATGGAAAGTTTAGAAGTACTCCCTCAGTGGACAACTTCAAAGCTTTTCGCAAGAAAGTAAAACACATCGTCAACAACTCGAATTATGGTGCTACCACAAAGGCTGAGAAATTAGCCCCGGTAGTTAGAGGTTGGAGAAACTACCATAAGTTCTGCAAGATGAACGGGTCTAGAAACTCGTTATACCACATCCAAAAAAGAGCTTACACGGTATTCAACAAGGAAACCAAGCAAAACCGCGACTCTAGCAAGAAAATACTAGATAAAGCATTCCCAAAGGTTCCTCACTCCGAAAACAAACACGTTTCTGTCAAAGGAATTAAATCACCTTACGACGGAGATATAGCCTACTGGAGCGAACGCAAAAGTAAGCTCTACGATGGCGAAACCTCTATTGCTCTTAAGAAGCAAAACCATAGATGTGCTTCCTGCGGCTTAAAGTTCATCGAGGAAGAACGGGTTCACCTGCATCACATCGATGGAAATCACGCCAACTGGAAGAAAAATAATCTTGAAGCAATCCACGAGAGTTGCCACGATTACAAACACATGAGCAAAAGTGCAAGCTAAGAACATCGGAAGCTGGGTGCGATGAAAGTCGCACGCCCAGATTTAACTGAGAGGTGCGGGGAATAATATCCCCCATCGACTCAACCAGTGGATTAGTTGATCTCGTGGGTGCGGTTCCCTATAGCCTCACCCGTTTTGGGACTAGCCAGCACCTAGCTATCAACTGCTTATATAACTTTTTATAACAGTTTTTCAAACTTTCCCCAGAAAGTTAGTTGTTATGCCATCATGGGAAGTGAAATGAGAATTAATTCGGCGACAGTGTTTGTTTTTAGTATTGACAGGCTTTTCCCTTTTGGTATTACAGACTTCTCTCCGAAATCTAAATCTCTACAAACTTATGATTTTGGAGACATTTAATGTCAATTTACGTAGGTAACCTCTCCTATGAAGTTACACAAGATGCGCTGAGTGCTGTTTTTGCAGAATATGGTGCTGTAAAACGTGTTCAGCTACCTACTGATCGTGAAACAGGTCGTTTACGCGGCTTTGCTTTCGTGGAAATGAGTTCAGAAGATGAAGAAACAAAAGCCATTGAAGCCCTTGATGGTGCTGAATGGCTTGGCCGTGACTTGAAAGTAAATAAAGCCAAGCCCAGAGAAGACAGAGGTGGTTCTTCTTCCTTCGGTGGTGGTAATCGCGGCGGCGGTGGCGGCGGCTACAACCGTAACCGCTACTAAGCTAAATAGACGAAAGTAACTTAATTGAATTTAGAAAAGGCTCAGGTAGCAATGCTTGAGCCTTTTCTATGCAAAACTTTGACTCTAAATAATTTCGGTTGGGACGCTTTGAGACTTCCAAATAAAAAAATACTCAACTATTTCTTCTGGGGTGGGCGACACGAGAGCCCGTAGCCGAAGGCGGGCAAGATGCCCACCCCACAACCATGTTGAAAAAATATTATAGCGTTTCATAATCATATTCTGAATTCTGAATTCTGACTCCTGAATTCTCTCTTCAGCAGGACTTCTGATGATTACTCACGCAGTGCATAACCTACACCACGAACTGTATGAATCAAACGCTTTTCATTATTTTCTTCTAACTTGAGTCGCAGATAACGAATATAAACCTCAATAATATTAGAATCACCCATGAAGTCATAACCCCAAACTTTCTCTAGAATTTGATCTCTAGTAAATACCTGACGGGGATGTGAAAGGAGATATTCTAATAAGTCAAACTCTTTTGCTGTTAACTCAATGCTTCGTTTCTCCCGAAATACTTCACGGGTGCGGCGATTTAAGCTTAAATCTTGAAATTGCAACAAATCTTCATCTGTTTCTTGCGTGCGGCGGAGATGGGCGCGAATTCTCGCTAGTAGTTCCTCAATGCTGAAGGGCTTAACCACATAATCATCGGCTCCTGCATCTAATCCTGCCACGCGATCGCTCACTTCATCTTTTGCTGTCAACAAAATTACTGGTACTGCATTGCCTGTTGCTCGCAAACGGCGACAAATTTCCAAGCCTGTCAGTCCTGGTAGCATCCAATCCAGAATCGCTAAATCTGGCGATGAGTCTCGCGCCAGGGTTAGACCTGCGATGCCATCATGGGCGACACTTACTTGGTATCCTTCGCTACTAAGTTCTAATTCGACAAATCGCGCCAGTTTGACTTCATCTTCTACCAAAAGGATATGTGCTGTCATATTTTTGCTCCTAGGTAATGTCAGATTAAACTGCTATATGTAGGTAAACTGATTGTAAACGTACTCCCTTCGCCTAACTTTGATTGCACACTTACACTACCCCCCATACCTTCTACAAGTGTCTTGACAATCGATAAACCCAAACCACAACCCCCAGTAGCATGAGAGCGGGATTCATCTACGCGGTAAAATCTCTCAAAAATCCGTGCTTGCTGTTGCAAAGGAATACCATAACCTTTGTCACAAATTTGAATAATTGCCTTGTCTTGAAGCTGATTTAACTTAAAAATTACGGGTGTATTAGCTTCAGAATAATTAACAGCATTATCAATTAAATTCAATAATACTTGTTTCAGGCGACTGTAGTCTGCTTTTACCTCAATTGGATAAACTTTTGACTCGATTGTAATGACGCGATCGCTATATTTTTCTGCCATGACTACAACTTCTTCAACTAAGTCATTCAGCACATAAGATTTCATTTGAAAGTATAAGTAACCGCTATCTGCTCGTGCTAAATCAAGTAAATCTTGTAGCAGGCGGATAGTGCGTTCAGCTTCCGATGCAGCAGTTTCTAAAGCTTCTTGTTGGGTTTGGGTTAAGTTATTCTGTCTTCGCAACACACTTTGCAAATAACCATGTACAATTGTCAAAGGTGTACGTAACTCGTGAGAAACATTACTCACAAATTCTCGCTCTTGCTCCCAAGATTGGGAGAGACGCGATAACAGCATGGTTAAGGTTTGAGCTAATTCTTTGACTTCGCTGGGTGCATTATCAAGATATAGCTGTGCTTGTCCTAAATCTTCAGCAGAAATGGTCGAAGCCATTTGATTTAGCTGGCGCAGAGGTTGCAGAGAACGCCTAATATAAAGTGCGATCGCAGTAGTTAGGATAATAATTGCCAAAACACTAGTAATAGCTAAACTCTGTACCATTACTACAAACATTCTCTGTTCGCGGGTAATATCTTTTACTACAAATAACTCACCCAGTAACTTCCCCTGCACTTGCACAGAACTACCGCATAAAACAAAGTAGCTTTGGTTTACTTTGTAAACTTGTGGTTTAATCTGCATCTTCGTCAGGGACATTAACTCAGCTACCGTAGTATCAGATAATAAATCTAAAGTGGCAGATTTAACCAAGATTTTATTATCAGGACTTTTTAACCATAATAATGTGTTGGTATTTGCCAAGTTATTAATAGCCTTTTGCAACCCAGTTTCAGGTTGCATCATTTCACTATAAAGTTGCACATCTCGCGGTAAGCGCTTGGCGATTTCTTCTATATTATTATTATGACTATCAACTAAAATTTGCTGCATTTTCCAACTAGTCCATGTAGCAAGGCTACCTAATACCAAAGCTGAAAAAGCTGCAATCCCAACCGTGAGGCGTGACTGTAAAGAAAATGGGTCTATATTTATCCAAACTTTTCTGATTTGCTTCACTATTCTGGTTGCGTTTGAGGTGTTTAAAAAGGCTTTATCAATAAAATCGGACTGCTACAGCAGAATTCAGAATTCAGGAGTCAGAATTCAGAATTCAGAATTCAGAAGTAAAACAGGCTTTATACCTGGGTTTGAGACGAATCGTTGTGTACTTTACTAACTTGAAATTTGCTGTAAATGTAAAGTTATTATCAACTGCTACATCTTTAGTTATAGCTGATTTGAACTTACCTCTGTTGCATCCCTACAGTGAAAATGGCAGCCATTCCAAAAAGATTGCTAAATATTTTTATTTTATTGCATTCTCAACTATACAAATCTTTCTATAAGAATAATATAAATTGATTTAATAATAATTAAATTAGTTTACGCTGAGAATTACCTTAAAATTTATACTCTTGTCTGGTTTACCTTTGTACTCTTGTATGAACACAAGCGCTGAAAGTAAACCTTGCTCTTTATAGGACTTACGCACTGTACAAATTCATCGTGATATGGATTAAGGAAAATAGGTAGTTTCAGGCTTTTCTTAATTATAATTTGATCGTAAATAGACCATGTTCTAGGGGTTTAGCAATGCTAAACCCCTACGAAATATGTGGTTTTTAACCTTACAAATATTTGGTTTTAAAGAGGGCTAGGGAGGATCAGATTTGGATATCCTTATATTAGAGCGATCGCTTCTTTATCCTTCTCTATTTCTGCTTCTTGATCCTGTGCTTCATATTCACCAAATTGCTGGATTAATTTCGCAACTAAACCTGTCCAGCCAGTTTGATGACTAGCTCCAATTCCGCTTCCGTTATCACCATGAAAATACTCATGAAATAAAATCAAATCTCGCCAGTGTGGATCATTTTGAAACTTTTGGATTCCACCATAAACAGGACGTTCACCAGAGGCATTTTGCAAGAAAATTCTGGTTAACCTTTGAGATAATTCTGATGCAACTTCCCAAAGTGTCATCATTTGACCAGAACCTGTAGGACATTCCACTTTGAAATCGTCTCCTAGATAATAATGAAACTTTTGCAGAGATTCAATGAGGATGAAATTCACTGGAAACCAGACGGGACCGCGCCAGTTAGAATTACCACCAAATAAACCACTGCTAGATTCAGCCGGTTCATAATCTACCCGAAATTGAGAACCGTTGACATCAAAAGTGTAAGGATGTTCAGCATGAAATCTAGAAAGTGCGCGAATGCCATAAGGGCCAAAAAACTCACTTTCATCCAGCATTTTTTGCAGAATACTTCTGAGCTTATCTCTGGAAACGATCGCCAATAACCTCCGCGCACCCACTCCTTTTGTTTCCATACAAGCCACATTTTGCCGCAAGTCAGGACGGTTTTGGATGAACCATTCCAATCGCTTTTTAAAACCGGGAAGCATTTTTAAAGTATCTGATTCAATACTTTCAATGGCAAACAGAGGAATTAATCCTACTATTGACCTGACTTTTAAGGTAATCTGCCGTTCAGATAAATGCAGCACATCGTAGTAAAATCCATCTGATTCATTCCATAAACTGGCTTCCATTTCGCCAATTTTATTCATGGCATCGGCAATGTAAAGGAAATGCTCAAAGAACTTGCTAGCAATGTCTTCGTAAACAGGATTAGTCTTTGCCAATTCTAGAGCGATCGCTAACATATTTAAACAATACATTCCCATCCAACTAGTACCATCAGATTGGTCGATGTGTCCCCCTGTAGGTAAAGCCGCGCTACGGTCAAATACACCAATATTATCTAAACCGAGAAATCCCCCTTGAAAGACGTTGTTACCCTCAGCATCTTTGCGATTCACCCACCAAGTGAAATTGAGCATTAGCTTTTGAAACACCCGTTCTAAAAACTGTGTGTCTGCTCGTCCATATATCTTCTGTTCAATTTTGTAAATCCGCCAAGTTGCCCAAGCATGAACAGGGGGATTAACATCACCAAATGCCCATTCATAGGCAGGAATTTGCCCATTAGGATGCATATACCATTCCCGTGTTAAAACATCCAACTGATATTTAGCAAAATCGGGGTCAATAAGTGCCAAAGGAATAGTATGAAATGCCAAATCCCAAGCTGCAAACCAAGGATATTCCCATTTATCAGGCATAGAAAGAATATCTTTATTGTAGAGATGAAACCATTCCCAATTTCTACCTTTTTGGCGTTCTGGAGGTGGCGGTGGTGTATTGCGATCGCCTTTCAGCCAATCCTCTAAAACATAATGATAATATTGCTTGCTCCACAGCATTCCCGCAAATGCTTGTCGTTGCACATTTCGCATATCTTCACTGAGTGGAAATGGCGTGACGCGCTGATAAAATTTATCTGCTTCCTGTTGTCGTTCCCAAAATATTGTATCGAACTCTTGGCCAACTGGCTCAACTAAATTGGGTAGATCACTCAATCGCAATTTCACAATTTTAGTTTCGCCTGCACCTAGTGTTAACAAATAATCAGCAGATGCTTTAGTACCAACTTTATTTGGATTTACCGCCTCTTTTTTACCATGAACGATGTAGTCATTAATCCCATCTTTGACATAGGCAGATGAATTAGGAGAGCCAAATATTCGCTGATAATTTGTCTCGTTTTCTGTAAAGAGAATTTCGTTTGCTTCCTGACAATACAGCCACCTTTTACCTAAAGTTGAGTGAAACACCTCAACCACATGAAAGCCATTACCCGATTCGACCTCTTTTAAAGTAGGTTTGCTAGTATGCCCATTCCAAGACCAAGTATTACGAAACCAGAGAGTAGGTAACAGGTGTAGTGTCTTTACTTCTAACCCACGGTTGACTACTTTAATTTGGATGAGAATATCTTCAGCAGAATCCTTAGCATATTCAACGAATACATCAAAGTAGCGATTTTCATCAAATATACCTGTATCTAGTAATTCAAATTCTGGGTCGTGACGATTTCTGCGTTGATTTTCTGCGACTAATTGGGAGTACGGAAAGGCTTTATGGGGATATTTGTAAAGCGCTTTCATGTAGGAATGGGTAGGGGTATTATCTAGATAAAAGTAATATTCCTTAACATCTTCTCCATGATTCCCTTCACTACCATTTAGACCAAAAAATCTTTCTTTGAGAATAGAATCTTCGCCATTCCAAAGTGCGATCGCAAAACAAAGCCGTTGATGGTTATCAGAAATACCAGCAATACCATCTTCACCCCAACGGTAGGCGCGAGAACGAGCCTGATCGTGGGTGAAATAGTCCCAGGCTGTACCGTTTGCGCTGTAGTCTTCACGCACCGTTCCCCATTGGCGATCGCTCAAATATGGCCCCCATCTACGCCAGTGAGCTTTGTGACTCAAGGCTTCTGCTAATCTGATTTCTTCTTGGGTTAGATTTGTCATCATATCATCCCCTACATATCTGCACTTTAATTAATTTGCCATCTTGAGTATCCCTTTTTTAACTGAGATCGTGCTGAAGTTTTGATTAAAAATTTATAGGGCAATTGGTAAATAAAATGTAGGATATACTCAGGAAAACTCAGATTAAGTTTAGTTACTAAATCAAGCTAACCTATATTTATTGCATTGAATATGGTTCCGATTTTTCAATTAGGGTTGCGATCGCTTAACGAAAGATTCAACATTTCTATACTGATAAATTAAATGACACCGTGACAAATTCGTGTGATCAAGCTGAGTCTTATAAACTTTAGGCTTGCAACAATTTGTGTTGATGCAGCCTCTAAGTTCCCCGTGCTGATTCTAGACTTCACACCCTCAATGACACTAATTTGGCACAGCATCAAATAAAAACTCACTGTAGAGCAGATAGCCAGACTTAAACTCGACCTCGGAGAAACTGCGCCATTTCGTTAGGAGTTGGTGACATTTCTAAAGCAGTTTCTTCAGTGATGCGACCATCTTGATAGAGATTGAGCAACGACTGATTCATCGTAATCATGCCGTCAAACCCAGCTTGTTTCATCAACTCGCCAATTTCATCATACTTACCGTCTTTGATCCATTCTTTAATAGCCTCAGTATTGATCAGCACATCGTGGAAAGCAGCCCGCTTGCCGTCAGTTGTGCGACACAAACCTTGAGCAATTATTGCCACTAAAGACTCAGAAATTGCCACCCGCATTGCATCCTGTTCGTCACCAGAGAAGAGATTGAGAATCCGCTCAATGGTTTTAACAGCGCTATTGGTGTGCAGAGTTCCCATAACTAAGTGACCAGTCTGAGCGGCTTTTAGGGCGGTATTAACCGTTTCCTTATCCCGCATTTCCCCCACCAGAATCAAATCTGGGTCTTCCCGCAAAGCTGCTTTCAAAGCATTGTCAAATTTCCGGGTGTGCATTCCGACTTCGCGCTGTTTAACTAAAGACTTGCGGCTTTGATGGACAAATTCTATCGGGTCTTCAATGGTGATGATATGCTTGGCCATCTCTTTATTGATGTGGTCAACCATCGCTGCCATTGTGGTGGACTTACCAGAACCAGTGGGTCCAGTCACCAAAATTAAACCTTTGTGGTAATGACAAATATCCCGGAAAATTGGGGGTAAATTCAACTGTTCCATAGTTAAGATTTTCAGTGGAATCAACCGCAACACCATTGCAGGCCCTTTGAGGGAGCCAAAAACATTAATCCGCACGCGAGCAAAGTCATACTGAGTTGCTCCGTCAAATTCTAAGCTCTCTTCAAAGCGCTGAATTTCTCCCTCAGTCATTACCTCCCGCAACCAATTCATGAAAGTTTCTTTATCTGTTTCTGGATAATCCAGTGATTGAATTTCTCCTCGGCTGCGGAAGCGGGGTACTTCACCTACACCCAAGTGCAAGTCAGAATATCCCTCATCGTAAGCTACCCTGATTAACTTCGCTAAAGTGATTTGTGGAATGCTGTTTTGAGGGCGAACTGAACTAGGTATTGGCGGTGGACCAACCGGACGATGACCTGCAACAGGTGCGTTGGCGCCCCGCTCCATAGACATATCCAATGTTTGTGTCATCTGCCGCTGCGTACTAGAGGTTGGCGGTGGTGGCGGCATTGGTGGCGGCATTGGTGGCACGTTACGTCCGGCAGCAGGATTAGAATTTAATGAAGATTGTGATTCTGTCATATATCTTAAAATTTGGCAGTTAAAAAGTTGAATTAGCGAGAAGTCAAGTCACTTGCTTTGATGACTTTTGGAAGATGCTTGCGTGAAGCCCCGGCGGTGATGGGAGGCGATTGAAACTCTAAAACCACGGTCAATCCATTTTATCCACCTCGATTTGTATCTTTTTTTGCCTAAAGTTTTACTACTCGGAAGATTGAGAGAAGTTATTTAACCTATCTAACTTGGTTTAACACACACAGGGACTCAAAATGCAGCAGTAAATATACATAGATTTTCAGTAATTTATAATGCTTTTAATCAAACATGAATATTCTCAAGACTTAGATGAGAAATTTATCTCCGATATGGACACAAATTGCCAGCAATTAACAGCACAAACACTAGCAGATCATTTATTCAGCCCATCTATGAATTATGAGAGCCACTACTAATTTTTATAAGAAATGTTAAGTTGAATCGGAGCAATATCCTGGGGATCAAGGTTAAAAGCTCATACCTTTTAGGTTCTATACCTAAAGATGGATGCATAAAATAAGTTTTTCTAATAGATATAAACTTGACTTTAAATTCATAATTACAAAAAATTAACTGTAAACTTTAGTAAATAAATGCTCATTTTCCCGATTAGTTTTTATATACTGAAATTCACTGAGGAACGAATTAGTTTAGACTCGCCAAAAGCGAGAACTGACTGAAATTAAAATTTGTTGTGTATTTTTAGGAGGAAAAGTCATGGTTTCTGCTCAAAGCTCTAATCTAGGAAAGACCTACTCCTTGTTGATGATTAAAAGCTTTTTAATATGGACTTTTACATTGGCAGTATGCTTGTTGGTTGTCGGTTTTCCACTAGTTGTCTTAATGGCGACGGTCGGATGTCTGTTATCAATTGTCTTGCAATCTGTGATGCCTGTTAGTGCAGTTTTGCTTGTAGCAGGCGCTTTAATCATGTTTAATGTCATCGCCGTTGTATTGGCTGCGGGTGTGCTAACTGTTAAAGGAGTTCATCCTAATCAAATCAAATGGTTAAGCTGGTTGCATGGAGAGGCAGACCAAATGCAGACTACTGTTTATGCTGCTTGCCCTTTAACTTGTGAGATCAAGTAGTCATTACAGGTAAATAGGACAAACAGTGCGTCTGCCCGGTTAAGCCGGGTTTTTTCATGCTCTTTGGGATTTGAACTTGTGAGATCAAGATATAGTCATTACAGTTGAATCGATAAATAGTGCATTTGCCCAGTTCATCTGGGTTTTTTGATATTTTGTGTCATTTATCATTTTATATTTATGATTTGTGTGATGATTGACCGCCAACTATTGACTATTAACCATAAACCATTGACGATTGGCAAATGACAGATGACAAATGACAAATGACTAATCAAAAATGCGTTTGCATTATCTTGGGTACTCGTCCAGAAGCGATTAAACTAGCTCCAGTAATTCAGGTTTTCCAGAAGTTTTCAGGTTTTGAGTTACAAGTAATTCTAACTGGACAGCATCGGGAGATGGTTGAGCAAGTTATGCAGTTGTTCAACATCAAGGCAGATTATAACTTGGAAATTATGCAGGCTGGGCAATCTCTAAATGATATTACCTGCCGCAGTTTACAAGGGTTAGAAGCGTTATTCCAGGAGAAAAAACCTGATTTAGTGCTGGTGCAGGGAGACACTACCACGGCTTTTGCCGCAGCTTTGGCAGCTTTTTATCAAAAAATCCCTGTCGGTCATGTAGAAGCAGGGTTAAGAACTGATGATCTATTCAATCCTTATCCAGAAGAAGCTAATCGGCGGTTGATTTCTCAAATTACTCACCTGCACTTTGCACCGACTCCTTGGGCTGTGGAGAACTTGCACCGTTCGGGTGTTTTGGGTGAAATTCACATGACGGGTAATACGGTAATTGATGCGCTGTTGAATGTAGCTGCAACCCAAGCAGTCTGCAATGTGCCAGGGTTAGACTGGGAATCATATCGCGTTTTGTTGGCAACAGTTCATCGCCGGGAGAATTGGGGAGAACCACTCGAAGCGATCGCTCAGGGTTTTTTACAAATTTTAGACAAGTTTCCAGATACAGCAATGCTTTTACCATTGCACCGCAATCCGACAGTGCGAGTCCCGTTGCAGGAACTTTTAGGGAATCATCCCCGAATTTTCTTGACAGAACCTCTAGATTATGGCGAATTGGTGGGAGCAATTGGGCGATCGCATCTTTTGCTGACTGACTCTGGTGGCTTGCAGGAAGAAGCCCCCAGTTTAGGAAAACCAGTACTGGTTTTGAGAGACACCACCGAAAGACCAGAGGCTGTTGCAGCTGGTACAGCTAAACTTGTAGGTACTACGAGCGAGAACATTTTTGCAGCTGCTGCGGAGTTACTCAGTGATCCAGATGCTTATGAAGCAATGGCAAATGCCATCAATCCCTTTGGCGATGGTCATGCAGCAGAGCGCATTTTACAGATTGTGCAAAATTACTTGGGCTAAATACCCAGAGCTGACCGAGTTTCGGGGCCGACAACACCATCTACAAGTAGACCTTTACTTGCCTGAAAGCTGCGGATTCGGCTAACAGTTTCTTGACCGTAAATTCCGTCAACTCTGAGATTACCTAAAGCTGTTTGAACGTCTCTGACAAGCAGACCTTTAGAACCAGGGGTAAGAATCACCGAACCGCCAACACCACCAGGTCTAGTCACACTAGGATTGTTAGGCTTGTCACCAATCCATCGGGCAAAAACGTATCTACCCGTAGAAAGCCTAGCAAAACCGTTTTCATACCTTTCAATCGCTGGAAGTGTTGCGCCATTTGGTACACAGTCCACATATGAGTAGTTGCTGCTTGGGCCTGTACGGATACGTAAACAACTGCCATTAGTCTTGACATATGCAGCCGAACTCATTTCAATTTGGGTAACAGCAACAAGTAATACACCAACGCCAGCTAAAGCTAACCAAGCCGAAGATTTAAGCAGTTTTTTCCAATTCCATTGAGATTTGGTGATTCCAGATGCCTCTTCTTGAGCAATAACTATGTCGGAAGATTTAAAAAGTTTTTTCCAATTCCATTGAAATTTGGTGTTTCCAGATGCTTCTTGAGCAATAAACATGTGAGAATAAGCAAGATATTCCATGATGCGCTCCCTTAGATACAAAAATGAGTACTTCCAGAGAATTACTTGGTTATTCTCTGTATTTATTCTTAGTATATTTTATATCTCTACCTTTCAACAGGTTTTTACTGGTAGCGAAATTAAGAAAAAATAAAGAAGAATGCAGAATTCAGAATTCAGAATTCAGAATGAAGACGCTCACGCACTCGCTTTCCGTGGCGGTATCAGTGGGGGATTCAGGCCAGCACTTCGACCCAACTCTTGGAGACGCTGCGCGAACGGCGCAGGCTCAGGGCAGGCAAGCTCTCTTACCACCACTGATTAAAGACCACCAAATCTACGATTTGGTGGGGTCTTAAACCCGGTTATTCAGACGCTCTCTGCGAGACGCTACGCGCCCGAAACTTGCACAAACGCTTTTGTGATTGTTGTGTTGCCTCCTAAAATCACTGGGATACCCACCATGCCTTCCTTGCTCACTATCCCAACTTCCACCATCGAGCCATCTTCCAATATTTCGTACCCTATGGGTTCGCCTTTAGCGTTCTCGGAGAGTAACCGCTACGCCTCTTATAGATACAATGCCCAGTCATCTCAGTTGTGGTCTAAATATCTGAAAATTGCTCTCATGTATACAAATGTTAAGTAAACCCACTCCTGAGCAGGGAGAGAGAGTAAGGGTTATACTTTTGGGAAAAGACTTATTTTAACATTTTCATAAATCAATGGCTCTCAATTTTCGCTTTGCGGTAGTCAGCGACTTACACTTGGCACTTCCCCACACAATCTGGGATCATCCCAGCCGATTTCATCTAGTGGAAGTCAGTATCTCAGCATTTAAAAGTGTATTAGAACATTTAACACAACTCGATTTAGATTTCTTGTTGTTACCAGGAGATTTAACCCAGCACGGAGAACCAGAGAACCACGCCTGGTTGCAACAATGTTTAGCCCAGCTACCTTTTCCCGTCTATGTTGTTCCTGGTAATCATGACGTTCCTGTGCTGTTGGCTTCGCAGCAATCAATTGGTTTTGCGGATTTTCCCTACTATTACACGAAGTTTGGCTATGACGATCCACAGCAGATTTACTACATTCGTCAGTTATTGCCTGGAGTTAAGCTGATTGGACTGAATTCTAACTTCTTTAATGACCAGGGTGAGCAAGTGGGGTGTTTGGATACCAAACAGCTACGGTGGTTAGAAGAGGTGCTGGCGGCATCTGGTGATGAATTAGTTCTGGTGATGGTGCATCATAATGTGGTGGAGCATTTGCCCAATCAATCGAACCATCCACTGGCATATCGCTATATGTTGTCCAATTCAGCAGAACTTTTGCAGTTGCTGAGGCGCTACGGAGTCAAGCTAGTGTTTACCGGGCATTTGCACATTCAGGATGTTGCTTACTCCCAAGGAGTATATGATATTACCACTGGTTCTTTAGTTAGTTATCCTCACCCTTATCGGGTGCTAGAGTTTCATCGAGATAACCAAGGTAAAGAATCGTTGCAAATTTTATCCCATCGCGTAGAGTCAGTGCCTGAGTTCCCCGACTTGCAACAGTCATCGCGGCAGTGGATGGGCGATCGCTCTTTCCCCTTCCTAGTCAAGTTACTAACTGACTCTCCATTATACTTACCATTATCACAGGCAAAAGAATTAGCTCCTAGTTTGCGTGACTTCTGGGCAACTATTGCCGATGGGGATGCAGTATTAGATTACCCCGACTTTCCGCTAGAAGTGCGGCGTTACATTCAGACTTATGGTGCATTGGCGCAGCCTAACCCAGGCATGGGTAGTAGTGAAGCTCTTACCCTGATTGATAATAACAGCACACTTTTGCTGAATTAGGAGTGATGAGTAGCCGCTTTCCATCAGCCCCCGTACTATCATCTTATCCTGTGTTTCTTTTTAGATAGCGATCGCACCTGCTATAATTCTGCGATCGAAAGTCACCTTAACAGCGCTACTCCAAACTCCTGTACAGACGCGATTAATCGCGTCTCTCCAAACTCCAAACTCCTAACTCCTAACTAATTACCGATATCTTCATTCCAAAGTTCCGGGTTAGTTTCAATAAACTCACTCATCATTTGTTCGCATTCATCAAGATTAAGATCAATTACTTCCACACCGTGAGATACCATAAATTCTTTTGCACCAGGAAAAGTTCTGGATTCTCCAGCGATAACTTTTTTAATGCCAAATTGTACCACTGCCCCAGCGCACAGATAACACGGCATTAAGGTTGAATAGAGTGTTGTACCTCTGTAGCTGCCAACTCTCCCAGCATTGCGGAGACAATCGATTTCGGCGTGAGTCACAGGATCGCCATCTTGCACACGTTTATTGTGTCCTCTGCCGAGAATTTTGCCATCCTTGACGAGAACCGAACCAATGGGAATTCCACCTTCTTGTCTGCCTTGTTTTGCTTCTTGAATTGCAGCTTCTATAAACTCATCCATATTAATTCTCCTTTTATGACAAAACAACTAATATTAATGGATCACGATGGTGGTGTAGATGATTATCTAGCAACTATGCTGCTGTTGACAATGGATCATATTGAACTCCTTGGTGTTGTCGTCACTCCAGCCGATTGTTATGTTCAACCTGCTGTTAGCGCCACACGTAAAATTATAGATTTGATGGGATTTTCTCATATCTCGGTTGCAGAAAGTACTGTGCGCGGTATCAATCCATTTCCTACTCTCTATCGCCGTGATTCGTTTATCGTTGACCATCTCCCCATTCTCAATCAAAGCGAAACCATCACTACGCCTCTGGTTGCCGAAACAGGTCAAGATTTCATGATACAGGTGTTACGTGACGCATCAAGCCCCGTAACGTTGATGGTAACTGGGCCGTTGACGACGGTTGCAGTAGCTTTGGACAAAGCACCGGAAATTGAAGCGAAGATTCACAAAATTGTGTGGATGGGGGGTGCGTTGAATGTTGGTGGTAATGTGGAAAAAAGTTTAGAAGCAGGACAAGATGGTTCCGCCGAATGGAATGTTTATTGGGACGCAATTTCAGCAGCGCGGGTATGGCAAACCCAAATTGAAATTATTATGTGTCCTTTGGATTTAACTAACAATGTTCCAGTCACATCAGAATTAGTGCAAAAAATGGGGCGACAACGCCACTATCCCATCTCTGATTTAGCCGGACAATGTTATGCACTGGTTATCCCTCAAGATTATTATTTTTGGGATGTGCTGGCGACAGCTTATCTGGGACATCCAGAATTTTATCAGTTGCGCGAATGGGAAACAGAAATTATCACTACTGGAGTCAGTCAGGGACGTACTAAAGTAGTTCCTAGTGGTCGGAAAATTTATGCAATGGTTCAGGTAGATAAAGAGGCTTTTTATGCTTACATTTTGCAGCAATGGGCAAGATAAAAAACTGTTTCATCAGCAAGAACTTTGAAGTAGTCAACGATATCCTCCTCAATAAAATTTATTTCATTAAAATTTAGCATGATTCAGAGTCTTCGTTAACCGTTCATCCAGGGCTATTTCATTCTCATCTAGTCCGCCTCAGAATGAATTCTAAGTCTAATAGCGAAAGTCGTCTAAAGACGACTAAGAAAAGGTTATAGTCCGTTTTAACGGACTTTAGCTAAAAGCCAAAGAACTTCAGTTCTGGGCGGTTTCTGTCTAGAATGAAATAACCCTAACCGTTCATCAAGCATGAAAATCTATTAATGTCTTTGCGCTTAAGGTAAGGAATAAAGCATGAAGAAGATATTTACTGGTGACGAACTAGTTGAATATGCTAAAACTATTAGTTCAAAAGAAGAATTCGAGCATTTCTTAAAATGTCTTCTCCAAGATTACAAGGAAAATCAAAATGACTGGGAAAATGCGGATTTATCTCGTTATCGAACAGAATTCAGGAGTCAGGAGTCAGAATTCAGAATGAATTCTGTGCGACTGGCGGATGAATAATCGGGTTTAAGACCCCCACCAAATTGAAAATTTGGTGGTCTTCAATCAGTCGCGGGTCTGAATCCCCGACTGATTGATTCTGAATTCTGGATTCTGGATTCTGAATTCTTCTTCAATTAGATGGTCTTGCTCAGTTTGCAATTGACATGTCTAGCTATTATGCAAATTTGAAGGAAGATATTAATGTCAATGATATCACTTGGCGTATTGCAGCAGAAATGCTCTTAGCGGCTTCTATCTATGGAAACTAGAATTACATTGATTGTGAAATATAGCTAACACAGGTTTAAGAAATGCTTGAATTAATTCTCCGTTAGTAGAATCGTACCGATTCTATCGGTTGTACCCTAGCTCAATTTTTAGGCACATCAGGGGATAAAAATTCTCCTTGAACCTCTGTAATCATCAATGTCAAATACAATCTCAATCAGCCGATCAACACAACGATTGCGATAATCTGGATCAGTTAAGATTCGATCAGCATTTCCAATTGTGACAACAGGCAATGAAGTTGATGTATTTTCTTCACGCATCACTTGCTCTAAGGAATTTCTGCCTTTCATGCTGCGATTGGCTGTTAGCAAAATCATTTGGTTTGTCTGAGCAAATCGCCAAACTAGTCTGTCATCGCTAGTAATCGATAAGGAGACCTCTTCAAAGGTAATAAAGCGAATGGGTAGCAGATATAGCCACCCAAGGTTGGCAATATTACCTGACAGAATCAGAGTATGTCCTTCAAGATTATGATCGACCAAGAAAATCATCCTTGGGACTCAAGTTGAGCTTGATGTTTGGCTTTCTGGGCTTGAAGCTTTTCCCAAGCAGCTTCCATACCTGGTTTAGGTGGTTTTGCAGAAATTCGGGCAATTAGCTCACGATTTTGTTCTTCGTAATACTGTCGAAGTTCTTCGGCATCATTGAGAACCATTTTATACTCTGCTTCCACCTCAGATCGATTTGCCTCAATGTAAGCTAAAGCAGCGTTAATTTGATTGTCTGTGAGATCAAATAAAGCACGGATAAACTTAGACGGATACTGAGCGGTAACGTAATCCATCACATCATAGAGGGTAATGCGGGTGCCGGCGATCGTGAGTCCTCGCTCTGTGCGAATGATCGCAGCTTGTTCATTAGATGCTAGAGTCATAACTTTAAGTAAGCAAGAAGAAATCAAATTATGTTACACAATGTAAAATTAATTAAATTGGCTCTTAGTAAGCCGCTCTATCTCAAATCAATACTAACTCTCTAGCAGCTTTCATCCCCGACTTAAAAGACGTTCAATCTTCAAAACTTTTTGGGTTTTGAAGATTGAACTTCGGGGTTTTGAACCTGCATTCTTATAATTCACCCTTTCCTCATCTCTTTTATTGTCGCACTCCCTAATACAAATAAGGATTCGTCTTCGGTTGATAGTCAGAACAATTGATCGCTTCTTCTGTATTGGCAATAGATGGGTGTACTGTACATTTAAGACGGTAATTGTCGGTAAAAAATTGGCAACCAGTACAGGGGATTTGATGCATTTGCTTGGCTGTAGTCAGACTATCTCGCACTGCCGCCCAGAGACTAAAAACAACGAGAATAATTACAGTCCAAGCAACGACAAAGCAAATCGGGACTAACAAAGGTTGAATCCCATGAATGAGGAAAGATATCAGTTTAAACACGGTATGTTGTGATACAAATTAGGAGCTAGGAGTATATTAACTCCTAACTCCTAACTTCTCACTATAAAAGTATAAGTTAAACGCCAGCATGACCCAGCGCTAAACCAGTGACGAGCATTCCCAGAACCAGGAACGGTTGGGCGCTGGCTTGGTACTTAACATCATTCTTCACGGGGTCGCGCAGGAAATACATATCCTGCAAGGTGATTTGCGGGATGATTAACAGTACTAGTATTGCTGCATACAAATTCTCATGGATGCTGACGAGATAAGCTGCGATCAATCCTTGAAAGACATCAATCGTCACTACACAAATCCAAGCCGCAGTGGTGATACCAAACATTACAGGTAGTGAATTTAATCCTAGCTGCCGATCGCCTTCTACACTCTTAAAATCATTGACAATGGCAATACCCAATCCAGCCAAGCTGTAGAACATTGTCAAAATCACAATTGTGGAATTCAGTTCCCCAAACAAAGCGTGTCCTGTAGACCAAGGTAGGGTAATATAGCTTGCACCCAAGGCGTAGCTACCTAACCAGCCGTTTTGCTTGAGTTTCAGGGGAGGTGCAGAATAAATGTAGGCGATGAAAGAACCGATGATTGCGATCGCTGTAATTGTCGGGAATTCATGACCCGACCATACATCTAGCACAAATGCTAAACTAATGCCAGCAATCAGTAATACCCAAATCTGAATAATTACCTGGGGTAGGGGAATTGCCCCAGAGGGGATGGGGCGATAGGGTTCATTGATCGCATCGATTTCGCGATCGTAGTAATCATTGAGGATTTGGGTGTAACCTGTCATTAATGGGCCAGCCAGTAACATACAGGCTGCTACCTTCAACACATTTTCTAGTGTCCAAGTATAGTTACCAGAAGAAGCCGCACCACAGACTACGCCCCAAATTAGGGGAATCCAGGTAATCGGCTTCATTAGCTGCAAACGAATTTTCCAAATTGAAGTTTCCCCAGGTGCTGCACCTTTCATCCCCAAAAGTTGCCTAGTTTTCGCACTGCGATCGGCTGATGCGATGCCTGCGGCGGGCGGAGCGATCGCTTGCTCGTTGGGATTATTTACCACTGAGTCTAGCGCCTCAGATGGGTTGGGATCTGGGGTAATGGGAGTTGATTCTGACATAATTTTTACTGATTAATAGAGCATTGGGTATTGGGCATTGAGCATTGGGTATTGGGTATTGGGCATTGGGCATTGGGCATTGGGCATTGGGTATTGGTTATTAATTTTTCTCCCTCACTCCCTCATCTCCCTCATCTCCCTCATCTCCCTCATCTCCCATGCCCCATGCCCCATGCCCCATTCCCCACTCCCCATTCCCATAACTTAAAACGAAATTATTAAATAATTATTCTGAAACTTTGCTCCAGCAACGGTTCTGCCACTCAGAGCCGGGGGTAGGGGAATATTGCGCCGCTGGTCTCCGGCTTCTACCGTGACTTCTGGCCCATATTGGGTAAGCTTGACTTGCTTTTTGTCAAATCCTGGCAAGAATAAGCGTACTTGACGATTGTGGATGTCTATTTCAATTGGTTTGGGAGCCTGTAATGCTTGTGCTTCAAAGTTGGGTAGCGCGTCTATCAATGGTTGCCAGTCACCTGTTGACGAATTGGGAACGACGCTCACTCTTAAGGGTATAAATTCCTCTGACAGGTTAACATTAGTCTCAGTAGAGATAAGCAGAACACCACCGACAGTTAAACCGATTTGTTGAGCGCTACCCCACAAATAACGAGCATTTGCTACCTCAATGGGATCTCCTGTGGTCACTAAGAAAGCAGCTAGACGCTTGGGGTCAGCAAGAGCGGCTCTCCCCTTTTCTAAGAAATTATTGACTTGGTTAGTGGGACTTGCAAAGTTATCTGCTGTCCAGTTGACATTGAAAAAACTGCTAATGAGTGGTTGAATCAAGGGTGATTCAGCAATCGTCTTTCCCAAATCGGAGTTGACAAACAATTGCTGAAATCGCCGGACATACCAACTGAGAGATTCTGGCAAACCTAACATTCGCAACGTTAAAGAGTCACCCGTGCCATCGTAGACGATCGCATCATATTTGCCACTGGCATCATATTCGCGGATAGCATTCAGTGCCAGGGCGCTGTCCATTCCTGGTAATACTACCAGTTCTTGACCAAAAACGTCTTTGAAGATGGGCGTGCGGAGATATTGCGCCTCAAGTTTCTTCACTTCATCCCAGTTGCGTTCTAGTAGTACAGATGCTTGAAACTGGACTGCTTGCAAATTGGGAGCGATTTGCTGGGGATCGGCAGCAATGGGAGTACCCAGCAGAATTGCCAATGTTGGTTCTGCTTGTCCTGCTAGAAGTACGCGCTTGCCTTGACTTGCCAATAATTTGGCTGCGGCGATCGCAATTTTGGTACGAGCGGTGCCGCCTTTGCCCAAAAATGTCAATATTAGAGCCATTAGTTGATTCCTATTTTCACCGCCTTTGCTTTTCAACTCCAACTTAGCACTCAATAAAGACTCTGGGCCTGTGCTTTCAACTTCAGATGCCAAGAAAAACCCGGTTCTGAGTTATTTACTACTACACAGCTTTGATTTCATCTTCAAAAAACCAAGTTGAAGAATTGTCGTCAAACAGCACCACTATACCGATCCCACCATCAATGACTTTGTAGCCTTGGATGATGCCCACTTGTCCTAGTTTTTTCACAATGGGGGGAGAAACGCGATCGCGCAAACGAAAAACTTTAACCTTTTGTCCGATTTCCATGCCTGATTACAATGCAATAAACCAAGTCTCAGTGTAGCCGAATCCGTGACTCTGCTCTCACAAATTCAGTTGAAATGAGGTGGGATGAGGGAGAGAATCATAACTCCAAACTCCAAACTTCTGACCTAACAGCTTAAAATTAAATCAACAACCAAACTCTTATATACCCAATGTTTGTCACAGTGCAAGAGCTAGAACAGCAGATGCCCGATGCAACTGTAGAAGGAGGTAAATTGCGCTACTTTACACCCGATGGTGATTTAGAGGAAGCTGCTATTGCAGCGTAGCAACAAGCATTGGAAGCACAATTGCAGTTGGAACAAGAACATCAACGTGCAGAACGATTGGCAGAATATTTGCGATCGCAGGGAGTTGATCCAGATAATTTGAGATAAGTGAATATGTATCAACCAATTCCACCCCGTCCGCCCCAAGAAACCATGCCGACGATGTATGATTTACCTAGTGAATTAGTCGGGGAATCAGGTTTGCCAGACGAATTTCATTGCATTCAGGCGGATTTCCTCAGTGAAACTTGTCAACCTCCCAACTATTCATCTGAGGAAATTTTAGTTGCTAGTGACTTGAACCTTTACTACGACCCCCGCCATACCTTATGGTACAAGCGTCCTGATTGGTACTTAGTTTTGGGAGTAGCGAGTGCTAGTCAACAAGAAAACCTCCGCTTAAGTTACGTCGTTTGGCAAGAGGGAGTTGATCCATTTTTAATCGTGGAATTACTTTCCCCAGGTACAGAACAAGATGACTTGGGACAAAGATTAAGGGAGGTAAATCAACCGCCGACGAAGTGGGAAGTATACGAAGGAATTTTGCGGGTTCCCTACTACGTTGTTTATGACCGTTATGAAAATAATCTCCGCGCCTTTCGACTCACTGGCACTAGTTATGAGGCAATTTCCCTAACAGAAAACCGTTTCTGGCTGGAGAAGTTAGAACTAGGATTGGGGCTATGGCAGGGTACTTATCAGCAAACAACAGGTTTATGGTTACGTTGGTATAATACCGCAGGTTGGGTGCCGACGTTGGCGGAACAGGCAGGGCAAGAACATCAACGGGCCCAACAAGAACATCAACGGGCCCAACAAGAGCATGAACGAGCTGAACAAGAACATCAGCGTGCAGAACGATTGGCAGAATATTTGCGATCGCAGGGAGTTGATCCAGATAATTTGAGATAAGTGAATATGTATCAACCAATTCCACCCCGTCCGCCCCAAGAAACCATGCCGACGATGTATGATTTACCTAGTGAATTAGTCGGGGAATCAGGTTTGCCAGACGAATTTCATTGCATTCAGGCGGATTTCCTCAGTGAAACTTGTCAACCTCCCAACTATTCATCTGAGGAAATTTTAGTTGCTAGTGACTTGAACCTTTACTACGACCCCCGCCATACCTTATGGTACAAGCGTCCTGATTGGTACTTAGTTTTGGGAGTAGCGAGTGCTAGTCAACAAGAAAACCTCCGCTTAAGTTACGTCGTTTGGCAAGAGGGAGTTGATCCATTTTTAATCGTGGAATTACTTTCCCCAGGTACAGAACAAGATGACTTGGGACAAAGATTAAGGGAGGTAAATCAACCGCCGACGAAGTGGGAAGTATACGAAGGAATTTTGCGGGTTCCCTACTACGTTGTTTATGACCGTTATGAAAATAATCTCCGCGCCTTTCGACTCACTGGCACTAGTTATGAGGCAATTTCCCTAACAGAAAACCGTTTCTGGCTGGAGAAGTTAGAACTAGGATTGGGGCTATGGCAGGGTACTTATCAGCAAACAACAGGTTTATGGTTACGTTGGTATAATACCGCAGGTTGGGTGCCGACGTTGGCGGAACAGGCAGGGCAAGAGCGCCAACGAGCTGAACAAGAGCATGAACGTGCAGAGCGATTGGCAGAGTATTTGCGATCGCAAGGAATTGATCCAAACAACCTACCCTAGTAAAAGGTAGCCATGACTACAACCATCAAAATAGTCAATCCCAACATCGAATATCCCAGTTCCGACGGTGAACCATTGGCAGAATCATACCTACATCTCTACGCAATTCTCACCACCCTAGAAGTAATTAAACAATACCTAGCAGGTAGACAAGCCACAGTTTTAGCAGACCAATTTCTCTACTATGCTCAAGGTTTTCCTAAATTAAGAGTTGCACCAGATGTGATGGTAATTTTTGATGTGCCGCCTGGGGGTCGGGATAGTTATAAAGTTTGGGAGGAAGGTCAAGTTCCCCAGGTGGTATTTGAAATGACTTCTCAAGGAACTCAAAAACAAGACCAAGAGCAAAAGAAAAATCTCTATGAACAATTAGGGATTTTAGAATATTGGTTATTTGACCCCAAGGGGGAATGGATTGAAGAAAAGTTAAGGGGATATAGGTTAGAGGGTGAGACTTACCAGTTAATTGCGGATGGTATATCTCAACCTCTAGGATTAAGAGTGGCGGTGGAGGGAGAATTATTGGGATTTTATCGTCTAGATACGGGGGATAAATTACTCACACCGACGGAGTTAGCTGAACAATTACAACAAGAACGTCAATGGGCCCAACAAGAACGTCAACGGGCTAACCAAGAACGCCAACGAGCTGATAAATTAGCAGAGTATTTGCGATCGCAAGGAGTTGATCCAGATAGTTTGAGTTAATGGGACTTAGACAAAAAACATCCAAAAAAGAGCCTTAAATCTATAGACAGAAAGACTTTGACATCGTTTTGCTTAGTTTCTTGATATATCTGGGTTTGGGCTATTATTGAGCATTTGGTGTATTTCCCTTACCCTACATGGGTTTGAGGCTTGTTTCTCCCTCTAAAATGTTTAAGTCCCGTTAAGCAAAAACTCGCGTCCTTAACAAGGAAAGCAGCGTTGCAAACAGAATTTAGATTTGTATTAAAAATATACTTAAAATAGCCGATTCATTGTACAATCACCAAGATAATTTGGATACAATTTTCTCGTGATGATAGATTCTAAAAGCACTAAAGGGATTTCCAACCAATAAAATAACGTGATGTGCAACTTATTCCTGAAACCCCACTTCCATTCCTCTCCCCGAAGCGGGGAGAGGCTTTAAGTCTTGCTCCCCAACGCTAGTAGGGAAGGGGCTGGGGGTTAGGTTTGAGAGAAAGTTGCACACCGCGTAAAATAAATTATCCAATCTTGTGGGGTGGGCATCCTGGCCGCCCACAACCAAAGGCGGGTGAGACGCCCACCCCACAATAAGTAGTCGGATATTTTTTAATTGAAAGTCCCTAAAAAAGGAACTTTCATCAATATAATACTTCAGTGAGAGCAATTAGGTGAGTGGGTAGTGAGTAGTGAGCGAGGAAGCAGAAATTGTTGCCGACAATGCGGGGAGTTGTACGTAAGGTAGGGAGATGGAGGGGCATCTTGCCCATAAATGAACAGTTGTGGATGAAGTTCGACTTACTAAGAACTCTAGTACGCCGGGATTTAGAGGCGCGTTACAAGGGTTCTGTTTTGGGCAACTTGTGGCCTTTGCTAAATCAGCTATCACAATTACTGATTTACACTTATGTGTTTTCCACTGTACTGAAGGTGAAGTTGACTACTCTCAAGGGTTTACCAGCAAATGATTTCACCTTTGGTTTGTGGCTATTTGCAGGGTTACTTCCTTGGATTGCTTTTACGGGTGGTCTGATGCAGTCCGCTAGTTCAGTACTAGGACAACCGAATTTAGTCAAGAAGGTGGTGTTTCCTGTAGTTTTGTTACCGCTCGTGCCAATTTTATCAACATTCATTGAGAGTTCCTTTGGTTTAATGGCGTTGATTTTTTTCGTGGCGTTAACTTCTCATACTTTACATACAACCTTGGCGCTATTACCCTTGGTCTGGCTAACGCAGTTATTGCTAACAGCAGGGTTGGGCTATTTAGCAGCAGGACTAACGGTGTTTTTGCGAGATATCCCGCAGACTTTAGGAGTGATTTTAAATATTTGGTTTTATGCGACACCAATTATTTATCCAGCCTCAGCAATTCCAGAGGAATGGCGGGGATGGGTATTTTGGTTAAATCCCATGACAGCGATCGCTGAAGTCTATCGTGACATAGTTTTAGTTGGAGAAGTCAAACACTGGGGCGAGTGGGGAGTTTCCTCACTAATTGCAGTTGTAGTGTTTTTTGGGGGATTGTGGTGTTATCGCCGCCTGCGTCCAGCATTCGCGGATGTATTGTGAACTGGCACTTTGATAGGATAGGGTCACTTAGCTAGAGATGCCAGCGTTGATTATGTAGTGACATCTGGCACAATGAGTGCGACGCCGAATAGCCCGTCGTAGACATCGCATTTTAGCTTTAGTTTAGTGTGTGAGTTTTGAGGATTGACAGCAAAAATATGGGTGAAGAAATTGCTATTTCCCTTAAGAATGTCTCGAAGTGTTTCAAACGCTACAGCCGCCCTGTAGATAGGCTAAAAGAAGTTTTGCTACCCGGTAAGAGTAGAACAGATGAATTTTGGGCACTTCGGGATATCAACATTGAGATTCCCAAAGGACAGACAGTTGGAATCGTTGGACGCAACGGTTCGGGAAAAAGTACATTGCTACAAATTATAGTGGGAACCCTCACACCATCCAGTGGTGATGTGCGAGTCGATGGTCGAGTTTCTGCTTTATTAGAATTAGGAAGTGGTTTTAACCCAGAGTTTACTGGAAGGCAAAACGTCTTTTTTAACGGACGATTGTTAGGATTGAGTCAAAAAGAAATCGAAGACAGATTTGATGATATTGCCGCTTTTGCCGATATCGGCGATTTCATCGAGCAACCTGTTAAAACTTATTCTAGTGGTATGTATGTCCGCTTGGCATTTGCGGTTGCAGTCAATGTCGATCCAGAGATTTTAATTGTTGACGAAGCACTTGCTGTTGGAGATATTGTATTTCAACATCGTTGTATGCGGCGAATGCGTACAATGATGGATTCTGGAGTGACAACATTATTTGTTTCCCACGATGCAGGCGCAATCAAAACATTGTGCAATTCAGCAGTGATGATTCATGACGGAAAAATACATACGACAGGATTGCCAAATGCCGTTGTAATTGAATATTTAAAATTAGTTACAGAACTTGAATTAGGTTTAGCGCAAGAGATTGAGGTTAACTCCCAACAGCAAATAAATACCGTTGTAGATAACGGAATACAGGCTTTAAATTCTCCAAATTTTGATATTGAATCTCCGAGTTCAAGTTTCAGCAAGGCAACACGCAGAGGAAGTGGAAAAGCTAGAATCGAAAGCGTAAAAATCCTGAATCAATTAGATGAATATGCTGGCGAAACTCCCATATTTGCATTTAATGAAGAAGTAACATTAGTTGTGAATTTAAAAGTTTATTCTGTGATCAAAAGTTGTATTATTGGCTTTCATGTGTGCGATAAAAATGGTAACGAGGTAATTGGTAGCAATACTTTAGAAGAAAATATCAAAATAGATAAATTAGATCCAGGAGAGGAAATAGAAATTAAGTTTAAATTTAATTTACCTCTTCGACCTAGTTCTTATAGCTTAACAGTTGCTGGGGCTGAAAGCTATGAAGCTCTTAGCTTTGACTGGATTGATAATATAATGGTTTTTCAAATTTTGCCCCCAGATAGTGGAAAGCACATTCATGCTTTAGTCTATCAACCGATGGTCGTTCAAGTAAACAAAAAAAATTTACCAGCAGTCGTGACACCAGCTTAATTAATACACATATTAAAGTCCTATTATTATGAATAAAGATTGGTCAAAAGATTATCCATCGGCTGAAAACCTTACAGAAGAAGGTTTGGAGGAAAACCACAGTTTAAGGAAAATGTTCAACCTGATTGGAGACAATCAGCGAGTAGTAGACTTTGGGTGCGCGACTGGTTACTTTGCTCAGTTACTTAATAAAAAAGGGTGTATTGTCACAGGAGTAGATATAAACCCAGATGCTGCTAAAGTTGCCAAGCAGTACTGTAAAGAGGTAATAGTTGCCGACTTGGATTTTGTTTCTGTTACAGAAATCTTACCTAGCCAGGAGTTCGATGTAGCAGTGTTTGGAGATGTTTTGGAACATCTGCGAAACCCTTGGAAAATTTTGGAAGAAACCAAGCAGATATTAAAAAAAGATGGATATGTAGTTGCTTCTATTCCAAATATTGCTCACGGTGCAATTCGCTTGTCTTTATTACAAGGTAAATTTGAATATACAGAATTAGGTATTTTAGATAATACTCACCTGAGGTTTTTTACCAGAAAAACGGTTGAGGAGTTATTTGAAAGATCAGGGTATTTAGTAAGTATTGCCGATCGGACAAAACTAGAAATTTTTTCAGAGAATTCTTTGATCCCTCAAAATAAGAGAGAAGAATTCAACAGTGATACTATTAAACAAATTGAAGAAGATAAAGATGCTGACACTTTACAGTTTATTATTAGGGCAGATCCTTGCACTATAGAAGGAGAATATGCTGCAATCAGCGATCGCTCGTCTAAGCTGTTAGAAGAATCGCAGCAATTGCAATCTCAACTCCAAGATACTCAGGTAGAATTAGAGCGATCGCAGTCTCAATTGCAACAGACTCAGACAGAATTGGAGCGATCGCAATCTCAACTCCAACAGACTCAGACAGAATTGGAGCGATCGCAATCTCATCTACAACAGACTCAGACTGAATTAGAGCGATCGCAGTCTCAACTCCAACATACTCAAGTAGAATTGGAGCGATCGCAATCTAATCTACAACAAACTCAGACGGAATTGGAGCGATCGCAGTCTCAACTCCAACATACTCAAGTAGAATTGGAGCGATCGCAATCTAATCTACAACAAACTCAGACGGAATTAGAGCGATCGCAATCTCAACTCCAACATACTCAGACAGAATTAGAGCGATCGCAATCTCAACTCCAACAAACCCAGACTGAATTGGAGCGTTCGCAATCTCAACTCCAACAAACCCAGACTGAATTGGAGCGTTCGCAATGCACTATTGCAGCCATAGATACTAGTAAATTTTGGCAGATGCGAAAAATCTGGTTTAAATTTAGACTTGCTATTGGTTTAGTGGACGATCATAATCCATTTCACATAAGTTTTTTGTCACAGGTAAAAAACTTTTGGTCTGTTTTCAGAATAAAGGGACTTCGTTACTGCTTGAGCAAATTATGGGAAAAAACTTCTTCAAAGTTAAAGTTTAATGATGCATTACTACCTACCATAGTACTGGCAGATATTCCTCAAACTGATGATATTAATTACCAGAAGTGGCTGAATGAAAACTACCCTACTCAACCAGGCTTACAAAAGATGGGTAAGACGGCAAAATTATTAGCTTATAAGCCTACTATTAGTCTTATTATGCCTGTTTTCAATACTCCTGTATGTTTTCTACGAGAAGCTATTGAATCTGTATTGAATCAGGTATATCCCTATTGGGAATTATGTATTGCTGACGATTCCTCTACAGATAATTACGTTAGACAAATTTTAGAGAAGTACTCATCAAAAGACTCTCGGATAAAAGTTGTTTTTAGAACTGAAAATGGCCATATTTCTTGCTGTTCTAACTCAGCAATAGAAATCGCAACTGGTGATTTTATTACCTTACTTGATCATGATGATCTGCTGACTCCAGATGCTCTGTATGAAATTGCTCTACTGCTAAATAAGCATCCAGAAGCAGATATGATTTATTCTGATGAAGATAAAATTGATGAGAATGGTAAACTTCAAGATCCTTTCTTTAAACCAGATTGGTGTCCAGACTCCTTTTTATCTCGGATGTATACCTGCCATTTAGGAACTTATCGACGAGAGTTAGTAAACGCCGTTGGAGGTTTTAGAACAGGTTATGAGGGAAGTCAAGATTATGATTTGGTCTTAAGATTAACCGAACAAACAACACAAATATTTCATATACCCAAAATATTATACCACTGGAGAATTCATCCCCAATCTGCTGCAAGTAAACCGGATCAAAAACCTTATGCTGTCATAGCAGCTGAGAAAGCATTACTAGATGCTCTTGCGAGAAGAGGTGAAGATGGACAATTGATACAGGCTGGAAATCTTGTGGGGCATTACATAATTCGATATACAATCAAAGATTATAAACTTGTCAGTATTATCATCCCCACAAGAGATTTAGGTAATATCTTAGACAAATGTCTCACATCTATTTTTGAGAAGACAACTTACCCAAATTATGAAGTGATTCTCATAGATAACGGTAGTCAAGAAGAAAATACCGCTAATGTGATTTCTAAATGGCAACAAAAGGAATCTAGTAGGTTTCAATGCTACCGACTTGATATACCTTTTAACTATTCCAAGATTAATAATTATGGAGTTACTTACGCTAAGGGAGATTATCTACTATTTTTGAATAATGATATCGAGGTAATTACTCCTGACTGGATGGACGCAATGGTTGAGCAAGCCCAAAGACCTGGTATTGGGACTGTCGGAGCCTTGCTTTTATATCCAGATAACACTATTCAACATGCTGGTGTAGTCATGGGTATTGGAGGAGTTGCTAATCATAGTCATAAACATTATCCGGTTAATTCTCCAGGATACTTTGGTCAAATCTTAACGGTAAATAATTACTCGGCTGTGACAGCAGCTTGTTTAATGTGTAGACGAGAAGTTTTTGAAGTAGTTGGCGGTTTTGAAGAGGAACTTGCAGTTGCATTTAATGATGTTGACCTATGCTTAAAGATTGTTGAAAAAGGTTACAGGAATATCTATTTACCACACGTTATGTTGTATCACTATGAATCTAAGAGCCGAGGTTCTGAAGATACACCTGCGAAGCTAGCTAGATTTATTAAAGAAACAGCGTATATGGAGAACAAGTGGAAAAAGTTTATAGAATACGACCCTTGTTATAATATCAATTTGACATACAAGCATGAAGATTACAGCATTAGGGTATAAAACAAGTCGATTTTTTACATAAAAAATAAAATTGATAATAAATCTTATTTTCCATAAAATGGACTTTAATTACAGGTGGAAACATGCAAGAAAAAGCTTTTCAATACTATATAGACACTCCTAGCCATAATAAGATAATTAATTCCCCATTTGTCTTGATTAGTGGTTGGATAATTTATGGAAAAGGAAGTGTAATTGAAGATTTAAGCATTTGTTATGCAAATAAACCTCTTCAGGCTTTAACAATTGTTAGTCGTCCTGATGTACAACTTGCATACCCCGATCATTCTGTTTTTGGGTTTTCTGATTTTTTATTATTTTCTGACTTTTCCATAGCGGGAAAATTCTCTATTGAATTTACCATAGATCATAATAAACATGGATTCCTTGTAGATTTTGAATTCGATAGCGAAATAGGTAAAAAATTCATTCACGACAAGCAAGAAAAGCTGAATAAAATCAGAAATATTCTGCGTTGCCCTATATGTGGGAATGAAGAATTTTCAAATATTGATGATGAAACTTCACTGAAATGCCTTAACTGTCAATCAGAATTTAACTTTAATACCAGTAAATTTAATTTACTAACACAAGAATTGATTGTGCATGGTATTGTCAAGTCAACTGAGAATATCTCTGCAAACAAATATGATTCTGTAGCTATAAACATAATCCAGCAATTTAAAAATGGGTTAATACTTGATAATGGCTGCGGTTTAAGAGATGTGTATTATGACAACATTGTAAACTTTGAAATAGTTGATTACCCAACTACAGATGTTATTGGAATTGGGGAAAAATTACCATTTAAGTCAGAAGTATTTGATGCTGTATTTTCTTTAGCAGTATTAGAGCATGTTAGAAATCCATTTGAGTGTGCTCAAGAAATTACTAGAGTGCTCAAACCTGGCGGTACACTTTATGCTGCTGTTCCATTTCTACAGCCTTTTCACGGTTATCCAGACCACTATTACAACATGACAAGTAGTGGTCTGAAAAATTTGTTTTCAGAAGAATTTGAAATACTTGAATGTAGTGTTCCCCAGGCTGGATTACCAGTTTGGTGTTTGACTTGGTTCTTAAATTCTTATATTCGTGGATTACCAGAAGCAGCAGCTAAGAATTTCAAAAACATGAAAATTTCCGATTTATTAGAACATCCTCATAAGTATCTTGAACAAGATTTTGTAACCCAACTTAGTCCACAAGTAAATGAAGAGTTAGCCTGCGTAAATTGTCTAATTGCAAGAAAGTTATAATACATTGATAGTCAAAATAATCGTCTTCAGCCGTATTATATTATAATGAATGGTTGTCCTGCATTAATACTTAAAAAGTTGACAAAGTGGAGTTAATTGTGATGTTTTTAAAATCTGTTTGGACGTTATGTTTAGTTATAGCCATTATTAAATTATGGCTGACAAGCCACTTACCTATTATAGCTTCTTATGGAGAACATGATAACTTGAGATATATACAGATGGCTTGGGAAATCTTTAATTTTAAGGCTCCTTTTTATTACGATCAATATACTCTAATGAGGCCACCAGGATATCCATTTTTTATTCGCCTCAGTTATATATTAGGGTTTTCATTAAGATTTTCACAAGAAATATTATATCTAGGCTCTGGTTTTTTCTTTGCTTGGTCTTTTTACCAATACTATAAAAGCAAACTTATTGTATTCATTTTCTTGATATTACACATTTTTCTACCAGCATCATTTCTTTGGAATAGAGCAACAATACAAGAGTCATTGTATTTACCTCTCACAATCTTCATAATGTCTTGTCTCATTCATTTATTTAATCAGCCCTTTGTATCTAAGCCTTTTCTATTATGGTCATTCAATTTAGGACTAGGATTTGCTTGGTTTTATAATACAAGACCTGAAGGCATATTAATAGTTCCGAGTATCGCAATACTATATATACCATTATTCATTAATGCACTTCGCCCTCAACTTAATAAGCGAATTGCATGGCAGCAGTTGCAAAAGTCAATATTACTTATTCTTATTCCAGTGGTTATTGTAACATCACTTATTTCTTTAACAACCTATTTTAAATATGGGGTATTTACCGTTAGTGATCTTACATCTCCAGGGATAAAAACTGCTTACGCTCAACTAACTAGCATTGAACCTGAAAAGTTGAGGCGTTTCGTACCTGTCCAGGAAGAGACTAGATTTAAAGTTTATGCTGTGAGTCCAAGCTTCAAAAAGCTATCGACATATTTAGAACAATTGGGATTGGGAAAGGCATGGTTTATATTTGGGTGTCAAGCAGTAAAGGTTTGTGATGACTATGCTGGAGGATGGTTTGTGTGGGCACTCAGAGATGCTGTTGCTTATGCTGGCGAATACAAATCGGCTCCTGAGACGGAGGCTTTTTACCAACAAATAGCATCTGAGATAAAATCTGCTTGTATATCTGGAAGATTGTCTTGTAATAATAGTATATTTTCAATATCTGCTTTTAGCCCGGAAATTCGCAGTGAATATATAAAACCTTTTCTTAAAAGTTTTAGCAAACTAAGCCAGACATTATTAAATCAAATGCTAATGGTTAATTTAAATGATGGAGAAAAAGACTTAAGTCACCGAAAAAAGTTTTATGAAAGAATAACTAGGGAATCATTTGATTTTATAAAATATCGAAATCTTCCAGTTAATCAATTAAAGGACAAATTCATTTACTCGATATGTGCATTATATAAATTTTGTTTACCCATATTACTAGGAATATCAACAATTAGTTTAATATTAGGTCATCTTAAAGGTGTAAACTATAAAAAAGTATCTGCAAGAATACCATTAATTATAATTCTAATAATGTTGCTAACTATTATACTCCGAGTAGCACTTATCGCTTATATTGACACTACAAGTTTTCCGGGTGACTTTCGATATCTTTGGCCTATTGTTCCTTTGTTGCTAATGAGTGTAGCTATTGGGATATCCTATTTTATTGAAATATTTAATTTAAAAACATTGCAGAAATGGAATAACGCAAGTGATCAATAGCTCATTATTAACACCAGTATAAAATTTAAAGTATTAATTGCCATTCTTTATCTAAAATAAGCTAATGTTATGAGGAAATACTAAATTTAGCTAAAATATTTGAAAAAAAGGTTGCAAGTATGTCAAATATACCTTTAGTTTCTGTGGTGATGCCCTGCTTAAATGAAGAAGCTGCTATTGGCAGTTGTATTGAGAAAATTCAAAATACATTTAATAAGGCAAGCATTGATGGTGAAATTGTTGTTTGTGATAATGGTTCAACAGATAGAACAGTTGAAATAGCCGAAAGCATGGGTGTAAGAGTCGTACATCAATCTTTGAGAGGCTATGGAAATGCTTATCTCAAGGGTTTTAATAGTGCAAAAGGGAAGTATCTCATTATGGGAGATGCTGATGATACTTATGATTTTCGTTTAATTCCTCAATTTTTAGATGCTCTCATCAACGAAAGCTATGATTTTGTCACAGGTAGTCGTTTTTTGAGCAAAAAAGGTCTAGAGAATAATCCCTTGCTGCATCGCCTAATCGGAAATCCCGCAATTACAGGTGTTCTTAATGGTCTGTTTGGCACTAAATATACAGATGTTTACTGCGGATTTCGTGCCTTTAGTCGTGAAGCTTATGAGTTGATTGAACCCATCAGTCCAGGTATGGAATTCAACTTAGAACTTGCGATAAATGCAGGACTTGCTAAATTGAAGATAAAAGAGATTCCAATTCAATTAGCCCCACGAAAGGGAGAGTCCAAGCTGCGAACACTCCGCGATGGCTGGCGTAGTTTGCGGATGATGTTACTATATGCTCCCAACAAACTATTCATCTATCCAGGAATGTTTTTGCTAACCCTTGGTATACTAATTCATATTGCTGTCTTAGTAGAGTTTTTAAAGTATCAAGGTAGACCACTCGGAGTTGTAACAGGTATATTTGCAACGATATTTAGTGTAGTTGGTTTTGAGATTTTAAGCTTAGGTTTACATGCCAAGACTTATTCATGGAGCCGGCGTTTTGATAAGGATAATTTTTTAATACGAAAGTTTTACAAGTTCTTTAATTTAGAAACTGGTCTATTCATCGGAACAAGTATGATCATTAGCGGTGGTATATTTATTCTGTATCTTACCTTACAGTGGCTTCGTTCTAATCTGCTACCGCTTTCTCATCCAGAATGGTTGACATTTGCAGCAACGATAGTAATCATAGGTTTTGAGATAGACTTTACATCTTTATTTATTTCTGCAATGTCAATGAAAAAGGTAGAACCGTATGAGGTTCCTAGATAGTGATGCAAGTTTTCTCTAAAGTTTTAGCAATACGAACAAGATTTTTGTGTATTTATTTACAGGGTATACTATATGTCAGAAGTACGCGGGATAGATTATTTTGGACGCAACCTACCTTTTAGTAAATTACATATTACAACAGCAGTAAAAGCCAGAAGGAAGATGTATGTATGGTTAAGAAAGCAAGTTGGCAGTGTAGAAGGTAAAGTCTTTTTAGATCATGGTTCAACTCCAGATACTTTTAGAGAAGATAGTAATTGTTTTATTCGATGGTTGATAGAGGATGGAGCAAAAGTTTTTGCTACTTCACCAGAAGACATTAATCACCTAGAGAAAATATTCCCAAGACTAACGGTTGTATCTTGGCCTCCAAAAAAAAGTAATTTTGACGAAGTAGATTACATAATATCGTCGGCTGTAATTGAACATGTAGGTTCAGAAAAAAAACAAATCCAATATATCAATGATCTGCTTCAAATTAGTAATAATATACTGCTAACCACCCCGAACAGATATCACTGGCTAGAATTTCATACTAAAATTCCACTTTTACACTGGCTTCCAAGATACTGGCATCGCAGAATCTTAAAAATTATTGGAATGAATTTCTGGGCTAGTGAAAATAATCTGCACTTATTGTCTCAGCAAGATTTGTGTAAGATAATTAATGCTTCATCAAAAGTTAGTCAATTGAAGATAAATCTTAGTTGGTACGAACCAGTATTTCTAGGTATGGTTTCTAACCTTGTAGTCTTACTATCAAAATAGATAGATATATGCTAGTTTTTTCATGAGGGAATTTTTGTGACACCGCGAGAATGTTGCTTATTGCTTGTATCAGTTATGACCAGTATAGCAGGACAGTTTTTCTTAAAAACAGGAGCAAACAAACTAGGAAAATTTATTACTGAGAATGATATTACTCACATTAACCGTATTATCACAATACCAGAGTTGATAATAGGGTTACTCTTTTATGCTTTAGGTGCTTTAGCTTATATTTTGCTGTTGACTAGAGTGAATCTCAGCATAGCTGCCCCATCTGCATCTCTAGTCTATGTTTTTTCTGTGTTGCTAGGTTACTTTGTATTCAAAGAACCTATTCCCATTACCCGTATAGTAGGTTTGAGTTTAATTATTGGCGGAGTTATATTAGTCGTGTGGAAAAAATAATAATAAAAATATTGCCTTAAAGGTTTAAAACTTTTTATAAGTTCCTTCCTTTAAGCTCAAGCATCTAGAAATATTGGTTATTCTAATTTATAGGATTCATTTTACACGCAAGTGCGAAAATGACAGCATTATAATATAAAACCCGTAAATCGATTTATTACATAACATCTAAATAAAATAAATGACAGCAAAAATTGCAGCTTATATAACTCTCTATAAGGATAAGCAAGCTGCTAGCAAGTGTCTGCAAGCCATTAAATCTCAATCTATACCAATAGATATTGTTTTTGTAGTAGACAATTCCGAGCAAGAATTACTGGAACCTGATAACAGTACATCAACTTTGATACATCATTATCCTGAAAATATTGGTATTGGTCAAGGTTTGACACTTGCGCTGGAATGGGCAATAAAGGAAGGTTATGATTTTTTATGGGCTTTTGACCAAGACAGTTTACCGACGAATAATTGTTTGGAAATTCTGTTAGAAAGTTACAATAAGTTGTCGCTAGAATATAGTGAAAAAATTGGAATTATTGCTCCTACTGCTATTGATTGCAAAACTGACAAAGTTATACAGGGAGCAGTTTTTATCAGAGACCAATTCATCGGTTGTAAGCACAATAAGAATGTTGATTTTTATGAGTGCGGCTCTCCGATAACTTCTGGTTCTTTAATTTCCATTACTGCTGCTAAAACTGTTAACCCCCCTCGTGCAGAATTGTTTATAGATGGAATTGACCTGGATTATGGACTGAGATTACAACAACAGGGATTCCATAATCTGATAGTTACTACAGCTATCATGCATCATAATTTCGGTAATCCAATCAAAGTAAAATTTTGTCAACGAGAAATGACTATTCACCAATACTCTAGTCTACGTAACTATTACATTAATCGAAACCATACTTATTTAGAAACTCACTATGCTAAAGGCTTATATCGACTAACCAGTTGTGGACGACGCATAAAATATTTACTCCGCAGGATAGTTACAATTTTGCTATATGATCCAGAAGAAAAAAAAGTAAAAATATGGGCTTGTTTGCTGGGAACATTTCACGGCTTTCAAGGAAAGCTTGGTAAAACTTGGTGTTGAGTTTTTAAAAAGAGAATTTAAATAAAGTAATAATCTATAAATAAATTAACATATTATTCAATAAAATTACTTCTATTAGCGTCTCATCTATGAATTAAGTAGTTTTTAACAAGATTAGCTGATGTAATAACTAAAATAAACTACAGTGATTTATTTTTTAATCGTTAATTATTACTCTACAGATTTAGTATTTAAATTAATCACTTCCATACAGAAAACAAGCCATGTTGACTACAAAGTAATTATCATCAATAACTCACCTGATGATAATTCTATTGATAATCTCAAAACTGAATCTGTATTGATTTTTGATGCTGGGACTAATTTAGGTTTTGGTTGTGCTTGTAATTTAGGCTTAAAATGGATCTACATTCAAGATCCCCAAGCCTATGTTTGGATAATCAATCCAGATGCCTATTTAATAGAAAATACTTTAGATAAAGTTAAGCCATTTTTTGAGTTACATCCAGAAATTTCAATTCTTGGTACACTTATCTATACACCGACAGGCGAAGTTTGGTTTGCTGGCGGTCGATTTATTCTGAAAACTGGCGCAATCATTACCCAAAAAAAATTAACAAATATAGATGCAGACTATGTTAATTGTGATTGGGTTTCAGGGTGTAGTCTAATTGTTAATTTGAATAAATTTACTGAATGTCCCCATTTTGACTCTGCTTACTTTCTTTATTATGAAGATGTAGATTTTTGCTTACATTATGCTAGTCAAGAACATCTAGTTGCCATAAATAATAATTTTTTAGTGCTGCATCAACCATCATCTATTACTAATAGGAATAATTTCAAAAAAATTAGAAATAGTACATATAGCTATTTGTTAACAATAGGTAAATACACAAACAAATTTGTATTTAATATTAGATTAATTTTTCAAATCTTAAAGGCGCTCTTAGCGATTATGCTAAAGCCACAAGCTGCATTAGGAAAAATTTGTGGTATATGGGATTATGTCATCAACAACCAGAATAAATAATATGGTTAATTATCATGACATTATTAATTAATCTCTCATTTCTACTAACTCAACCCACAGGCATCACTACCTATGCTCTCAATCTGCTGCCTCATTTGCAAGAACTTTATCCCACACTCCTAGTTTTCCAGAATATTCCTGGTTACAACTGCTACCCAGTTCCTCCTAACCAAACCGCAGAACAAGGGGTTAAAGGTCATTTTGATCGCCTTGTTTGGGCGCAATTTCAATTGCCGCAAATATATAAAAACCTGAAATCGAGTCTCTTATTTTCTCCGCTACCGGAAGCACCCCTTTATAGCAACTGTCGTTTTGTCGTCACATTTTTTGACATGATACCGTTGCGCTTTCCCAAACGCTTCTCACCACTCACACCCTACCACCGCTATTACACTCCCCAAGTCCTTAACCAGGCACAACACATTATTTCCATCTCCCAGACTACGGCTAAAGATATCACCGATTTTTACCAAATTCCCGCCAGCAAAATTACTGCGATTCCTTTAGCACACGATCGCACTCACTTCCGCCCTCTCAACCTCCCCACCCGCAACTACTTTCTCTACGTTGGCCGCCAAGATCCATACAAAAACATCCAGCGACTCATCAGTGCTTTTGCTGCGTTACCTAACTGCAAAGACTATGAACTATGGTTAGTCGGGCCAATTGATTCGCGTTACACCCCAACTTTAAAAGTGCAAGTTGCAGAATTGGGTGTAACTAATCAGGTAAAGTTCCTCGACTATGTACCATATAGCGAACTACCAAAAATCATCAATGAAGCGATCGCACTAGTTTTCCCCAGTCTCTGGGAAGGTTTTGGTTTACCTGTCCTGGAAGCAATGGCTTGTGGTACTCCCGTCATTACCTCCAATCTCTCCTCCTTACCAGAAGTGGCTGGCGATGCCGCGATTCTGATCAATCCCTACAACACCGAAGAAATTACAGAGGCAATGCAGGCGATCGCAACTAATTTCGAGTTGCGATCGCGCCTTTCTAGCCAAGGTATCACCCACTCCCAACAATTCAGTTGGGAAAAAACAGGAAAAGCAACCCTCGAAGTTTTATCCCGTTACTTATAAAAGATAAACTAACGCCAAAATTGGATGCCAGGATTTGGGATTTTGTCAAGGTTTCAGATTATCTTGACTAATAACTTGTAATTAATCCTCAATCCTGATGAAAGCACTAATTCTCTCTGGCGGTAAAGGTACACGTCTACGTCCTCTCACCTATAGCGGAGCAAAACAACTCGTACCAGTTGCTAATAAACCTGTTTTATGGTATGGCATTGAAGAAATGGTCGCTGCTGGTATTACTGATATTGGCATCATCATCAGCCCGGAAACTGGGGCAGAAGTCCAAGCGAAAACCGGAAATGGGGAATACTTTCGAGCTAACATTACCTACATCATACAAAACCAGCCACTTGGACTTGCTCATGCAGTCCAAGTCGCCCGTCCGTTTTTAGGTGATTCTCCCTTTGTCATGTACTTGGGCGATAATCTGATTCAACTAGGTGAATTACGTTACTTTCTGCAACAATTTAGCCAACAACAGCCAGATGCTTTGATTCTCTTACGTTCGGTTGCCAATCCTAGCGCCTTTGGTGTGGCTGAGGTAGATGATAAGGGACGGGTATTACAGTTAATTGAAAAACCCAAAGTTCCTCCTTCAAATCTGGCATTGGTAGGAGTTTATTTCTTTTCTCACCTCATCTATGATGCGATCGCAAATATCCAACCTTCCACCAGAGGCGAACTAGAAATCACTGATGCTATTCAATACCTCATTAATCAGGAAAAGCAAGTTTTAGCCTACAATCTCAAAGGCTGGTGGCTAGACACTGGTAAGAAAGATGACTTATTAGAAGCTAACCGATTAATTCTCGACACTTATTTGACAACATCAATTCTCGGCGAAGTCGATGCTCAAAGTCAGATTATTGGGCGAGTCCAAATCGGTGCAAAATCTAAAGTAATTAACTGTACAATTCGGGGGCCAGTAGTCATTGGTAATAATTGTCATTTAGAAAACTGCTTTATTGGTCCTTCTAGTAGTATTGCTAACAATGTCACACTCATTGATACGGATTTAGAAAACAGTGTAATTTTAGAAAGTGCTAAAATTGCCGGAATTCATCAGCGTATTATTGATAGTGTGATTGGACAAAGGGCACAATTGACTCTTGCACCCCGTCGCCCCAAAGCCTTGCGATTTATGATTGGCGATGACTGTCAAATTGAACTAACGTGATTTATTTGTTAAAAAGAGGATAAGCGATCGTCAAAGGTTGAACACAGTGCCTGTAAAATATAAATGCGAAATTAATCTGACAATCAGAACACTGCGGCACATCCTATAAATAATATTAATGAGCATTGTACATACCAAAATTCCCGAAGTTCTACAACTTGAACCCCAAGTATTTGCAGACGATCGCGGTTTCTTTTTTGAAGCTTACAACGATCAAAAATTTGCTCAACAGACAGGTATTGTTACGAACTTCGTCCAAGATAACCACTCTTATTCTAAGCAAAACGTCCTGCGTGGGCTGCACTACCAAATTCAACAACCCCAAGGTAAACTCATCCGTGCTGTTGTCGGGACTATTTTTGACGTAGCCGTAGATATTAGAAAAAGCTCTCCAACGTTTGGTAAATGGGTGAGTTATGAACTAAGTGCTGAGAACAAACGCCTACTATGGATACCACCAGGCTTTGCTCACGGCTTCCTCGTGCTTTCAGAAATAGCTGAAGTTCTCTACAAAACTACAGATTACTACGCACCCCAAAGCGATCGCACAATCCTATGGAACGATCCAGATTTAGCGATAGATTGGCCTCTGAGTGCGCCACCTATTTTATCAGCTAAAGACCAAGCTGGTAAACCTTTGAGAACTGCTGAAATATTTGATTAAGTACTTTCAAAATTGAAGTAGGTTTCAGAACTAATCAGAATGAGTAAATCAATTCTGCTGATTGGTAGTAATGGTCAAGTAGGTAAGGAACTGCAACAAATCCTCCCTTCTTACGGCGATATTATCTCAGTAGCACGCCCGACAGTAGACCTTACCCAACCCGATACCCTCCGCAGCGTTATCAGATCAAAGCACCCGCAAATCATCATTAACGCCGCAGCTTACACGGCTGTAGACAAAGCCGAAAGCGAACCCGAACTTGCTACCGCTATTAATGCTACTGCACCCCTAATTCTTGCCCAAGAAAGCCAAAAATTAGGAGCTTTTCTAATTCATATTTCCACCGATTACGTTTTTGATGGCAATGGGTGTAATCCTTACCAGGAAACCTACAGGACTAACCCCTTGAGTGTTTATGGTAAAACCAAACTCGCTGGAGAAGAAGCTATTCGGGAAACTTGCGCCCATCACCTTATCCTCCGTACTGCTTGGGTTTATGGAACCTTTGGCAAAAGTAACTTTGTCAAAACCATGCTGCGATTAGGTGCAGAACGTCAAGAACTGCGTGTTGTGGCCGATCAAATTGGTAGCCCGACTTGGGCGCAAGATATAGCCACAGTTATAGCCCAGATGATTCCCCAATTAACCCCAGAAATTAGCGGCACTTATCACTACACTAATAGCGGCGTTGCTAGCTGGTATGACTTTGCCGTTGCCATTTTTGAAGAAGCCCAACAGTTAGGCTTCCCTTTGAAAGTTGAACGTATTGTCCCCATTACAACCGCCGAATATCCCACACCAGCCCGTCGCCCTGCTTATTCCGTCCTTGCTTGTGCAAAAATTTCAGCAATTCTAGGGACTTATCCCCCCCATTGGCGACAAAGACTCCGACAAATGCTCACAGATTTGAAAATTGGGCATAGGGTATAGGGCATGGGGCATTGTTGATTAAGGAATAAGAATTAAATAACATACAATTTATGTCCCTGGCTTACCTCACCCTCAATCCCTCTCCGATATATTGGAGAGGGAAGCTAGAGACAGGATGAAGTTTTCCATTTTATTTAATCTACGTTCCGAAGTTTCTTCCCTATTCCCCACTCCCCACTCCCCATTCCCCATTCCCTATTTCCTTTGACTTTTTAATACTCCCGTTTCTCGTTGTATGGGCAAGACATCTAAAATATCGGTTTGGGAACAATATTTTAAATCTTCTTGACAGTCAAGACGCAACAAGCGTTGACCGTGACTAGCTTGATGAAGTAATCCCAATAAGTTATCTTGCCATTGAGAGTAAAGAGCGATCGCACTAATTACTTCATCATTACCAGCTAGTTCTTCTGCTGACAACGTGGTTTGCTGTAAAAGACTATGAGCGATCGCACCCGCACAAACTGTATCCTCTAAAGAAAAACTGCCTTCCCAACCGGAACCGACAATCCACACGATCTCTGGTTGCAACTCTAGGAGAAATTGCACCACCGCCGCCCGGTTAATTAAGGCTGCTGCTAATACATTTGGGGAGTCTTCTATCCGTTGTAAAGCACGAGTGCCATTTGTGGTACTGATAAACAAACGCCGCCCCTCCACCAATTCTGGTGTGCAGTCGAGGGGAGAGTTACCCAACTCAAAGCCAGCTACTTTTGCGCCGCCGCGTTCTCCAGCCCGCAGACGTTTTTGGGCAGGCCATTTTTCGCTAACTTCAATTAACTGATCTAAATCGCTGAATACTTGTACAGCTTCGCCTCCAGCTGCCAAAACTGTCGCAATTGTGCTAGTGGCTCGCAATACATCGACTGCGATCGCACATTCTGGTACTTTATCCGTTGGAGTCAATTCAGGAGTGTGATATACGAATAGCTTCACGCGCTGGATACACCTGCTTTAATACTACTGCCGCAAATAACATTTTACCTAGTTAATGTCACTAACTATAGTCACATTTGCTGCTGGAGCATTTTTTACCATCAAAATGCACAATGGAATATATAAATGGGAGTGGGGAGTAGGGAGTGGGGAAGAAATCCGCTCATTAGGGGCGGGGTTTTAAGTAAATCTTAAGAGTCCCTAATCCCTAATAAATACTCAAAAAGCCCATTTTTATGATTTTAGACTTTCAGACTTGCTGCACCATCTTGTAATCTAAAACAAGAACAGACCTTCTAAAAGGGGAAAAAGTTACAGCTTCAAGGTTACAGCGCTAAGGGACAAATATTCACTCATTTTCCAGTACAGACGCGATTAATCGCGTCTCTCCCCACTCCCCACTCCCCATTCCCCACTCCCCATCAAAATCGCTATGGCACCTTTACCCGACTACCGCCCTAAACAACTATCTTTAGGCCCATTAGAAGCGGAAATTTTAAATATCATCTGGGAACTTGGTTCAGCCACAGTAAAGGATGTACACGATCGCATTCTGGCTGATCCCAACCGGGAATTAGCTTATACTTCTGTAACCACCGTTCTACGACGCCTCACTGATAAAGGTTGGCTGGCATGCGATAAGAAAGAGCGAGCATTCTATTGGCGACCAATGCTGAGTAAGCAGCAATCAGATATCATTAAAGCTCACGAGCAGTTACAGCGATTTCTGGCGGTGGGGAACCCCGATGTTGTTGCTGCCTTCGCCGATAGCCTAGATGAAGCCGCTAGTGAGCAAATAGCAGCGATCGCTAAACGCATTCAATCTGCACGCCAAGCCAGGGAGGAAAAATGATGCATCTAATAATGATTTTGAATGCTTTGGCAGTTGCCTGGTGGTTAAGATCCTCTTGGAATCAACACCAAGGCAGTTGGAGTTTGCGGTGGAGGCGATCGCTATTTCTATTCCTCTTCCCGCCCCTGTTAATTTTCATGACAGCGATCGCTGTGCTGTTTATGGGGCCTCAAGGACAAATGGGCGGGATGTACACAGGCTCGATCAGCTATGTAGTGGCATTAATTTATTTGGCATTTTTTGCCATTTTATGTATTAAACTTGCCTTCCAGGGTTGGCAGTCTGTAGAATCTGCGCGTAACTGTCCTCTGGTGAATTTGGGGGATAAACGAGCCAGGTTACTGCAAACGGGCGCGTTGTTTGCGGGTCAAATTGGTTTTTGGCAACCAGAATTAGTGGTTAGTCAGGGATTACTACAAACTCTCTCACCACATCATTTAGAAAGCGTCTTAGCCCATGAGCAAGGGCATCACTATTATAGGGATACATTCTGGTTTTTTTGGCTGGGTTGGGTGCGTTCCTGCACTGCATGGTTGCCGAATACAGAGCCTTTGTGGGAAGAACTGTTATCTTTGCGCGAACTCCGTGCCGATGGCTATGCAGCATTACAAGTAGACCCTCTGGTGCTAGCGGAATCACTTTTATTAGTAGTTAGTAGCAGCCCCGTCTTATCGGAAATTTGCTGTGCTGCATTAGGTTCCTCTGGTGCAGATCGCTTAGAACAAAGAATCGAAGCCTTATTAGCGCCACCAGAACCAATCCAAGAAACTCAATTGCAGTCTTGGCATAGTTTTCTTTTGGCATTATTGCCTTTAGTAGCTGTGATATTTCATAGTTAATGCTTGGGAGCATCTCAGTAAAAGCAAATATACCAGATAAGAAACAAGATTCTTGCTCCCTCTCCGAACCCACGGAGAGGGTTGGGGTGAGGTTTTACAAGGCTTTTTACACTCATTGAGATGCTCCCAAGTTGGTTGATCTGAGTCGAAACCAACGACTATGGTAAATTTATTACTACAATTCACCTTAAGCCCAAAATCCTTAGTAGAGAAGCGAAGTCCAATTTCGCATCTTTACAGGTTTAAAATCAGCACCAAAAATCCTTAATCCAAGCGTATTGGAATAGAATTTACTACGATACAAACCAAGTTCAACTGCGTGGACTTGATGAAATAACCCGCGTAGGCGCGTTTTGTCTGTGCAGCCACGATTTCTAATCGCTAAGGCTTTTACAACAGATTTCAAGGAAAGTGAAGTATACAAGAATTCGTTTCAAATCCAGATATAAAGCCTATTTTACTTCTGAATTCTGACTCCTTAATTCTGAATTCTGCTGTATATTTAAAATCCAAAATTGCTAAACTCCCCAGGCTGGATTCGAACCAGCGACCAATCGATTAACAGTCGATCGCTCTACCACTGAGCTACTGAGGACCACCCACGATTTATAATAGTAGGGCTAAAAATAGGATTTGGCAAGTACTTTGGCCAATATTTTTTTTAAATGCTTAATTATAGAAATTTTGCAGCCAAAATCCATTCAGAAACTTAAGCAGAGACTTTTAAATACTAAATATTTACTGTAATCCCATTCGTAATTCAGCCAGACGCTGCCGCGCCTTAGCATCAATGGCATTGGCTAAAAACCTACTCTTAGATTGTTTGCGCGTATGATACTTCTGTCGCATCCGACAAACTGTAGCTTCCACTTCCCCACAGAGTTGTTGTGCCGACAACCATTCAGCCCCATACCCTTGTATCATCAGCTGCTGTGCCCGATCTGATGTAGCGACAATCACACGAGAAATCAGACATTGGGCTATTTGCTGGCGAAAAGAAGCACAAGATTTTTCAATATAAGTATCTGCTGTCTGCCCAAAATCAGTGTAATAAACTGATAAAAGCTCAGTAATAATTTCTTTATTACTAGAGCAATTCTGATATTGGGCATCAAAAACTATTTGAGTTGCATAACCTTGAAACGCACTATAACCAGTCATCGCTTCCACAAGTTCGCCCCGTGCTGCCTCTAGTCCAACACTATCACGCGTTTTTTTAAGGCAAGGCCAAGCGCCTATTATATTGTAGCCGTCCACTAACAAAACGGCTTGGAGTAAGGAACGGGACATGGTTTTTAATCACAATTTTCTAGAGTTTACAAAATTCATTCATAAGTTTTATAATAATTGATGCGTTGTGTGTAGCACTATGTTACACAAGACAAAAATGCGATAAGCTCATAAAACTTACCTTAAAATAGACGCACTAATTTAAAACGCGCCTTTTGAACAAAGGCGCGTGGCATCACTTTATTTAATAGTGCTGAGTGAAAAGACCGCCCAGAAAGAACGAAACATATACTCGGCGCAAAAGTCCTGAGTAGTTTTTACTTTACTCAGAACTCGTAACTCAGCACCTAATTAAGAGGCTTCGCTGTCTACCTCCATCAGACGTTGTTTAAGGCGCTGGGCTTCACCCCCATCAACAAGAGAACCTTTTTCTAGTAAGAAAGCGCCGTCACAGTAATTTAACTCGTCTAATCGATGCGTTACCCACAGGGCTGTAAGACCTCGACTTTTGACAAGGCGGCGGACACCAGCAACTAAATCCAGTTGGCTATCTGGATCTAGTAAGGCAGTGGGTTCATCTAATAATAAGACTTCACAGCGACGGGCGATCGCACCAGCGATCGCGACTCGCTGTTTCTGTCCCCCAGAGAGTGCATAGATAGGGCGTCGTTGCAGGGTAAGCAAATTCACCGCCCCTAGCGCCTCCTCAACCCTGGCTCTTGTAGCAGCAGGTGGCAACTTTTCTTCCACCAAACCAAAAGCCACATCAGCACCAACCGTTGGCATCACCAGTTGATGATCAGGATTTTGGAAGACAAAGCCAACCGGGTGCAAAACCCGAATTTCGCCAGATTCAGGAGCTAATAGCCCCGCCAGCAGTCTAAGTAACGTTGATTTTCCACTGCCATTTGTACCCAAGAGCATCCAAAACTCACCCTTGGGTACTTCTAAAGAGCAAGATTTGATAACTTTCTCTCCATTCGGCCAGCTGAAATTTAAATCCTTGACCTCAATGCCCACTTGAGCCATTTGTCAACCTTGGTTACTCAGCAGCTACAGCGAAAAAGCCAGGAGGTCTGCCACCACCAGGGGTTGTACCATCTTTCTGAACAATCTGCACCCCAGAAATTTCACTAGCGCGGACAGCAATTTTTTTCTCTGTCTTGCCCTCGCACTTGAGTTCCACAATATCAGGGTTCCCAGAGCGTATTGCTGCCAAAATTAGCTGATAGACAGCCTCAGCATCCTCTGCTGACTTACGTTGTACTGAGATCGGGAAAGCAGTGTTTCTGATGCTTAAATCGATGGTAAACATTTAGCAATAATCAAATTTAACTGTGGACTCATTTTAGCGTCAGCTGAGTGATTCTAGGGAAATGGGCATGGGGCATTGGGCATTGGGCATTGGGCATGGTTATTTTCTTTGTCCCCCTACTCCCTGCTCCACATCTATATCTAACTTTATCTAGATCAAAAATTAATTTTTATGACAAATACCCTAGAAAAATTAGCGATTTGCACCTAATATGATTAAAGGTATGTAAAAAATTGTAAACTTGGTTAACAACCCGGTTAACTTTCTGCTTATGGAAGGCTTTTATCTAGCCATCTATAATACAGATACAACCTGTAATTATAAACATTTGGAGATTTGCTCTCATGACCATCGCAGTTGGACGCGCCCCCAGTAGAGGGTGGTTTGACGTTCTAGACGACTGGCTCAAGCGCGATCGCTTCGTATTCGTAGGTTGGTCAGGGATACTATTATTCCCCTGCGCTTTCCTAGCACTAGGCGGTTGGCTGACCGGCACCACCTTCGTCACCTCTTGGTACACCCACGGATTAGCCTCCTCCTACCTAGAAGGTGCTAACTTCCTCACAGTGGCAGTATCCACCCCCGCAGACAGCATGGGACATTCCCTATTGCTGTTGTGGGGACCAGAAGCCCAAGGCGACCTCACCCGTTGGTTCCAACTGGGTGGCTTGTGGCCATTCGTGGCTCTACACGGAGCCTTCGCTTTGATTGGCTTCATGTTGCGGCAATTTGAAATTGCGCGTCTAGTAGGTATCCGTCCTTACAACGCCCTCGCCTTCTCTGCCCCGATTGCGGTATTCGTCAGCGTCTTTTTGATGTACCCCTTGGGACAATCTAGCTGGTTCTTTGCACCTAGCTTTGGCGTTGCGGCAATTTTCCGCTTCCTATTATTCCTGCAAGGCTTCCACAACTGGACACTCAACCCCTTCCACATGATGGGCGTTGCTGGTGTATTGGGTGGTGCTTTATTATGCGCCATTCACGGAGCCACAGTAGAAAATACCTTGTTTGAAGATGGTGAAGGTGCTAATACTTTCCGCGCCTTCAATCCCACCCAGTCAGAAGAAACCTACTCAATGGTGACGGCAAACCGTTTCTGGTCACAGATTTTCGGGATTGCCTTCTCAAATAAGCGCTGGTTGCACTTCTTCATGTTGTTTGTGCCAGTCACAGGCTTATGGATGAGCGCCGTCGGCATCGTCGGTTTAGCACTCAACCTGCGGGCTTATGATTTCGTCTCCCAAGAATTACGGGCGGCGGAAGACCCAGAGTTTGAAACCTTCTATACCAAAAACATTTTGCTGAATGAGGGTATCCGCGCTTGGATGGCTCCTCAAGATCAACCCCACGAACAATTTGTATTCCCTGAGGAAGTTCTACCTCGCGGTAATGCTCTCTAAGAATTAAAAGCTGACCATGACTTGAATCAAGGTTGTGGTTGCTGAAAATTGACACCACCCGGATTAAATAACCTCCTTGTGATCAGCCAATAAAGTGTCAATATTCCCCATTTTCCAGGATCTCCCGCCTTTTGGTGGGGGATTTTTTCTGTATATGGTTAATATCTCTAAATTTATGTGTTATATTAGGTGAAGGTGATAAACCCAGAGTAAATACTCTGCCCTTTTAAAACTAAGACCGCTTAGGCAATAAGGAGGTGATGCCCATGATTGAAAGTAGTAAAAGCATGGGTCATCAGGTTGCAGTTAGCCGGCTGTGTGCCGGGGCTGTTCTCTAAAGTTAGCCTTAGTCATCTTGAGAGACTAAGTTAGCTCAAGTAGCTAGGCAAGCTCGGAGTTCCTTCCGGCAGTCTGGTTGCAACCTGAAGACCCGCTAGACCGCGCTGATTTAGATCAACTGATCTAAACCAGCGCGGATAGTTTTTTGTGGGTGACTTTTGTTTTATCAAGGGTTGCTGTTAAAAACTTAGATGGCGATGCCAACGCATTGAAGTTTTCTTAAAAAGAAAAATATTTTGCATTAAACCTTCGAGTCTGACCAGAAGTGAGCAATAGGCTCTATCTACCAAGTGTGATTTAAATATACACACACGCATTATGCCTTAGTTTCTCCTCTCATACTTTCTGTGTGGAAAATAAAAGGGGTTTGCCTTTATCAGATGCAAGATGTAACAAATCAAATATATAGGAGAGGAATTTTTTGATATGGCACAACTACTCACTAAAGCGGAAATTCAAGAACAAGCAAAGCTTCTGTCAGATTGGACTGTTGAAGACTCCAAGAAGTTGCAAATTACCCGCACATTCAAGGATTTTATCCAAGCAATTGAGTTTGTCAATAAGCTGGTGGAGCCGGCTGAGTCAGCAGGACATCATCCAGATATAGAGATTTCCTACAACAAAGTGAAGATTACACTGACAACACATGATGCAGGCGGGTTGACGCAGACAGACTTTGATGTAGCGCAGGTGATTTCCCAAATCAACTAAGTGATTTCTTCTGACATCTTGCACCAGGCGATTGGAAGTGACCGCGACGCAGACAAAACCCGCCTATCCTTCTCCTGAGATAGACGCAGCCCGTAGCTTGCTAAAGAATAGAGGTATGGGTTTTGCTTTGGAGTGCGCGGGTTTAAATAACCTTGATTCCTGATTTTGTGTTTATTCAAACAATACTAGGGGAACTAGCCTGCGAGAAGGCTTTGCCTACGTTTGTATATAGCCGACGAGTGTGTTCTAACTGGTGTGGGATTTAGACTAGGGCTAAGTGCAAGAAGTGATTTTTCCTGAGAAACTGCTAAGTGTCTAAACCTTTAAGTAATTTAGCTTGCGTAGGGAGCGAATGCCCTAAACTCTACTCCCTACTTAGATATTTAGATAACTATGTGTGACAGTTACTAAGGCGATCCCTCTCCTCTTGCCATCTAGATCGAATGTTTTATAATGTTATGATATAAAGATATGTTTTTGCATAAGTTAATCACATAAGTTTTTAACCCTAAGTTAATCGTTTATTAGCTTTGCAAAAACTAAAATTGTAGTAGTGACGACTATGCCTCATCCACAGGTTTCAATGAGATGTTGCATTTTTGAGATTTAGGTGTAACGAAGCCAATTATCTAAACAAGGTGTGAGGAGTAAAGGAAAATGTCTAATCTCTTGTGGAAATCCTTAGTGGTTAGCCCAGCAATTTTGGGAGCAACATTGTTAGTTTCGACAACAGCAATTGCGGCTCCAAGTACAAGCACTGAAGTATCAGCAGCCAAACAAGCGAGTGTAACGGAAGTTGCCCAACAGCCAGAAATATTGGCTCAAACAACGATAGATCAAGTTAACCGCTACAGCAACGAAGGCAACCAAAATAACTCTCAGTCTCAAGTAACATCGGTTTCTCAATTTTCCGACGTCCAACCCACCGACTGGGCATTCCAAGCATTGCAGTCCTTGGTTGAGCGCTATGGTTGTATTGCAGGTTATCCGAATGCCACTTATCGCGGTAATCGGGCTTTAACTCGGTATGAATTTGCGGCTGGTTTGAATGCCTGTTTAGATCGGGTTAACGAATTGATTGCCACAGCAACAGCTGACTTGGTGACGAAACAAGATTTAGCTACCTTACAACGGTTGCAAGAAGAATTTTCCGCAGAATTGGCAACTCTACGCGGTCGTGTAGATTCCTTAGAAGCGCGGACTGCTGAATTGGAAGCTAATCAGTTCTCCACTACTACCAAACTAGTCGGTGAAGCCATTTTTGGTGTTACTGATGTGTTTGGGGGTAAGATTGGTGACAACAACAATACCGTCTTCCAAGATCGGGTACGTTTAGACTTGCAAACCAGTTTCACGGGTAGAGACGTTTTACATACTCGTCTATCTGCTGGTAATGCAAGATCCTTTGCAACATTTGATAACGCTGGTAATCCGCTTTCTACTGCTGAAGGCACACAAACATTTCAAGTCGGTGCTGGGGATGGTAACAACAGTGTCAAGATTGACCGCTTGACATATGAAGTTCCCATAGGCCCAGCCCATGTTTACCTCGCAGCTAGTGGCGGACGACACAGCCATTATGCTTCCGTCAACAACCCTTACTTTTTCGACCAAACCGACGGCGGTAACGGTGCTTTATCTACCTTGGCTTCTGAAAGTCCCATCTATCGGATTGGTGGAGGTGCAGGTATAGCGCTCAATCTACCCCTTGGTAAAGGTGGCGGCATCCTGGGAAATAGTTCAATCACTGCGGGTTACTTGGCATCGGAAGCTAATAATCCTGGTATTGGTCAAGGTCTGACCAACGGCGACTATGCAGCTCTTGGACAGTTGAACTTTAGTGTTGGCGATCGCATAGCTTTAGCTGCTACCTACGTTCACGGATATAATGGTCCAGGTGGTTTGTTGTTCAACTCAGGTTCCACCTCAGATGGAACTTTTGGAAATGATGTTGCAGTAGGTACTGGACAAGCTAATATTCTGAGTACCACAAATGGATCTTCAAGTAATTCCTATGGTGTGGAGGCTGCGTTTAGACCCAGCGACAAGCTGTCAATTAGTGGCTTCGTCTCTTACCACGATGTCATCGGCTTCGGTGCAAATGATAATTTTCAAGCTTGGAGCTATGGTATTGGAGTAGCCTTACCTGATTTCGGTAAAAAGGGTAACGTTTTAGGTATTTTTGCTGGTGCAGAACCCTATTCCTTTAACCGACCAGGTTTTGTTGGAAATGATATACCTTATCACTTTGAAGGCTTCTACAAGTATCGTGTTTCTGATAACATCTCAATCACCCCTGGTGTAATCTGGTTGACCTCTCCTGGTCAAAACAGCAATAACGACGATGCGATTATCGGTACGCTCAGAACAACTTTCACCTTCTAGAGTGTTGACTATCCACTGACAATTATTGAACTCTATTGCTCCCCGCCATCAGGCGGGGCTTTTTGTTGCCCATAGCAACAACTAACAAACCCCAGTGGTTAACCGGAGTATACTAGAAAAGTTAGGAGTTGTGAGTTAGGAGTTAGGAGTTATGGTGGGTTTTATCTGAAGCCCTGGCGAAGGACATTCGCGGCTACAGAAACTTAGTCCGCAAAGGCGGACTAAGAAAAATTTGAGATTTTGAATTTTGGATTTTAGATTCAAGGAAAAAGCGTTCGATGGTTCCTGAGCCTTGTCGTACCCTTCCCTACGAGATGCCAGGGGCGAACGGGATCTTGCTACGCGTAGCGTCCTGATTTTTAAGGACTGAGCGCTCACGCCGAAATCTAAAATCCAAATTGAATAACTCTTAACTCCAATACAGACGCGATTAATCGCGTCTCTACTCCTAACTCCTAACCCCTAACTTATTGCTGCTTGTGGAACTATCATGTAAATCGGAATACGCAATTCTGGCCTTATTAGAGATGGCGGCTCATTACGAAAGTGGCGAACCTCTGCAAATTCGACAAATTGCAGCACAACAAAACATACCCGATCGCTATCTGGAACAGCTACTAGCAACCTTGAGGCGTGGGGGTATAGTCAAGAGTCAGCGCGGAGCAAAAGGTGGCTATCTGTTAACGCGAGAACCCCGAAAAATAATCCTTTTTGAGATTTTGGAATGTTTAGAAGGGTTAGATGTGCGAACTTGTGAAGAAAACGTTAATTCCAAAACGGTAGACAGTTCGGTTATAGACGAAATTTGGCAAGAAGCAAGTCGCGCGGCAAATTCAGTGTTGCAAAAATATACGCTCCAGGATCTTTGTGAAAAACGAGATTCCCGGCGGCAGTTCGATATCATGTACTACATTTAGTCAAGAGTCATTTGTCATTGGTCATTTGTCATTTGTCATTGGTCATTTGTCATTGGTCATTTGTCATTGGTCATTTGTTGATGACAAATAACTCATAACTCATAACTCATAACTCATAACTCATAACTCATAACTAAGGACTAAATTATGCGAATAGCTCGTAACATTACAGAATTGGCTGGTTGTACGCCCCTAGTGCAGTTGAACCGCATTCCCCAAACAGAAGGATGTGTTGCGGAAATTGTGGTGAAACTGGAAAGTATGAACCCATCCGCATCAGTTAAAGATCGGATTGGGGTGAGTATGATTAATGCCGCCGAAGAGGAAGGGCTGATTACTCCTTTTAAGACAGTATTGGTAGAACCGACCTCTGGAAACACAGGAATTGCCCTAGCAATGGCAGCAGCAGCAAAGGGTTATCGATTAATTTTGACAATGCCAGAGACAATGATTGGGGAACGACGGGCAATGTTGCGGGCTTATGGAGCAGAACTGGAACTAACACCAGGTATGGAAGGCATGAGTGGGGCAATTGGACGGGCGCAGCAAATAGTTAATACTACACCAAATACCTATATGTTGCAGCAGTTTCGCAATCCAGCCAATGCAAGAGTGCATCGGGAAACTACTGCTCTTGAAATCTGGGAAGATACCGATGGACAAGTGGATATAATTGTGGCAGGGGTCGGCACAGGTGGTACGATCACTGGTGTAGCAGAAGTTATTAAAGCACGCAAGCCTAGTTCTAAGGCGATCGCTGTTGAACCAGCCAATAGCCCAGTTTTATCGGGGGGACGACCAGGCCCACACAAAATCCAGGGAATTGGTGCTGGGTTTATTCCCCAAGTCCTAAAGATAAAATTGATTGATGAAGTGATTACCGTCACCGATGAAGAAGCGATCGCCTACAGTCGGCGTTTAGCAAAAGAAGAAGGGCTACTATCTGGCATTTCCAGTGGTGCAGCTTTATGTGCAGCAGTTCGCGTTGCTCAACGTCAAGAAAACAAAGGGCGTTTAATTGTGATGATTCAGCCCAGTTTTGGTGAGAGGTATTTGAGTACGCCGTTGTTCCAAGACCTGGAGGCAAGGTTAGCCGCTAGCGTCAGTTAACGATACATTGAATTAATGGTCAATTCTAAGCACGTTTCTAACCATTACGAAACTCTCAAAGTTAGTCCAAGTGCAAGCCTTGCGGAGATTAAGCAAGCTTATCGCCGCTTGGTTAAGTTGTTTCATCCCGACAGTAATCACCAAACAGCCGATTACGAGCAGATTATCCGCATCAATGCAGCTTATGAGGTTTTAGGCGATAACCAAAATCGCCGCAATTATGACCAACAACTGCAAGATGAGTCTCAAAATTTAAATAGCGATCGCCAACAGCGTACAGCATCGGCGCAAAAGCATTACCAGACAAGACGAAAAACAGGACGGGATGTTGACGAGCAAGTTGAGGAATGGCTGCGCCAAGTTTACCAACCAGTTAATCGCTTACTTTGTAACATTTTGTATTCTCTAGAAGAACAAATGGATCAATTAGCGGCTGATCCCTTTGATGATCAGTTGTTAGATGAATTTCAGGAATATTTACAAGCCTGTCGAGATGACCTCAAGCAAGCACAAATTACTTTTCGCTCCCTGCCAAATCCCCCTAGTCTAGCAAGAACGGCGGCTCATCTTTACTACAGCCTCGATCAAGTAGCAGATGGACTTGAAGAGTTGGGTTACTTTCCTTTGAACTACGATGAGCGTTATTTACACACAGGTCAAGAATTATTCCGCATAGCTACGGGATTACATTGTGAGGCGCAAGTGTCTGTAAATAGTCATTAGTCATTGGTCATTAGTCATTGGTCATTAGTCAAATAACAAATGACTAATGACAACTGACAAAGAAATTAGTTTATGCTGGAAACAGAAAAAGATTAAGAAATTTTAAATTCTGCTCATAGTGTACTCATGCAATGTATTGTTAATCGCCGCGCCCAGTTTTCGGCAAGTCATCGCTATTGGTTGCCAGAACTGAGTGAAGCCGAGAATATTGAGAACTTTGGTGCTTGCTCTAGATTTCCGGGACACGGACATAATTATGTCTTATTCATCTCCCTAGCCGGGGAATTGGATCAATATGGCATGGTGCTGAACTTGTCTGATGTGAAACACGTAATCCAACGGGAAATTACCAGTCAATTGGACTTTTCTTATCTCAACGATGTGTGGGCAGAATTTCAACAAACTCTGCCCACCACTGAGAATATTGCACGGATTATCTGGCAGAGGTTAGCACCCCATTTGCCTCTAGTCCGTGTGCAGTTATTTGAACATCCTGAACTTTGGGCAGATTATATGGGAAACGCAATGGAAGCCTACCTCACCATCAGTACTCACTTTAGCGCTGCCCATCGGCTAGCTCATCCTAACCTCAGTAACGAAGAAAACACTGAGATTTATGGTAAGTGCGCTCGTCCCAACGGTCACGGACACAACTACCATCTAGAAGTCACTGTCAAAGGGAAAATTGACCCACGCACCGGCATGATTGTCGATTTAGTTGCCCTGAATCAAGTGGTAGAAGATTATGTGATAGAGCCATTCGATCACACCTTTTTGAACAAAGACATTTCTTACTTTGCCGAAGTTGTGCCGACTGCTGAGAATATCGCACTTTACATTAGTAATTTACTGCGATCGCCTATTCAGGAATTGGGAGCTAAACTTTACAAAGTAAAATTGATTGAAAGTCCTAATAACTCCTGTGAAATCTACTGTACTGAGTCAGAATCAGAGTCGGCCAGTGCAGCCGTGAATCAGCCAGTATTGGCACAAGTTTAGGTAATTGGAAAGGCATAGGACATAACGCCGTGTTCAACTTTCTTTCAAACCTAACCCCCAACCCCTTCCCTACCAGCGTTGGGGAGCAAGAATCAAAGCCTCTCAGGAGTGGGGGAGAGGAATGGAAGCGGGGTTCTAAGAATAAGTTGCACATCGCTTGATATAGGGAATTTATATCATCCCCATGCCCCATGCCCAGCTAGAAAAGTTTACTAACTAAGCAGTTGAAGCCAGGTAGCAAAGGACTTGTCAATTCATCTTGACTAAATAAAGTAACTGCTAACTTTAATGCAGCCTGTTCACGACGATAAACTTCAACTTTCTTCTGTATAGAATCACAAATCCAATATTCCTGAACCCCTTGCACCGAGTACAGCTTTAGCTTTGTTTCCTTGTCGCGTTTCTCGTTTTTTGCACCGGGAGATAAAACCTCTACTACTAACTCTGGTGCGCCTGTGAGATGGCCAGCTTCATCTAGCAAGTGTTTTAAGCGTTCATGACTTGCCCACACCACATCAGGAATCACATTGTCAGAATCTGAGAAAATAATTCCAGGTGCGATCGCAGCTTTACCTAAACCAGTTTCATCTGACCAATTGTTAAGAACTGTAACAATATTGCCACAACTTGATTGATGATCCCAACTAGGTGATTTAGTCACAAATAGCTCTCCATCAATAATCTCATAGCGATTTTTGCGATCGCTAGCAAAGAACTCTAGATCAGCAGTCGTCCAACGCACTGGAGTTGTTTGCATAGAAACCCCCTAGCATTTTCTTAAATGATATTTTAAAAATACCGACGACGGGCGGAATGTCGCAAATAGCGATAAATGCCCCAGGCTAAAACTCCAAAAAAGAGATTTAGTAAAAACCGAGTAACTATAAACCACAAAATATCACTGTCAAAAAGTTTCGGCGGACTCAAAGGACTAAGAGTTCTGGCTAAGAGAAACAACCCAAAAATAGCGTTTCCACCCAGCACGAGGGCAAACAGTACTAAACTTCTTTGCCAGTAACGGCGCTGGGGTATACGCTCTGAAATCAGGGTAATTACAGATTTACCTTGCACTTTTCGCAGTAATTGTTCCAGTCGCCAAAACATCCACAACAGAAACGGAAATAAACCATAAGTAAGGAAATTTAGGGGTATTGAGTAACGTCCAGCACTAGATAGGAGATTAACTAACCCATGACAAATTACAGAATTTAGCCAAGCCCTAAAAATTAACTTCCTGTCTCGATTTAACCGAGTGTGGGAGGAAATGTATATTCCTAAAGCATATCCCCAAGGTGCAGAGAACATGGCGTGGACTGGCGTGCCGATAATCCGGTCAAGAATTGATGCGGTACCGTGGAAAAGGTAAATCCAATTCTCCTCCGCAGTGAATCCAAAGGCAACGGCTATGGTGAAGAGGAAAACGGTAGAGTGAAGTAATCGATACCTGCGTTGTAGATAGCAAGTGGGGACAACAACTGCTGCCAACTTGCAGCCTTCTTCAATTGGGCCTACTTCCACAAGCTGCCGCAAGGCTATACCAGGAAGCGATCGCTTAATCTGTTGCCAGTCTACAAAAGAGTTGGCTACAATTTCAAAAGCCCATTCGAGGCTAAGGGCTAAGATCCCAGATATTGCCCCGACGATAAAGAACATTAGTAACTTTAACAGAGGTGGGGCAAATGGCACCCGATAGTAGTAGTAGCCTAGCAGCAGCAACGGTGGTATTGCTGCCCACAATAGTAGAGAAAAATCAACCACTCACCTGAGCAATTATTGTGCGGTGACGGTGAGTATTGTTAGTGATAGTGGGAGTTTGGAAACCCGCTTCAACAATAGCTTGCTCAATGTCCAAAGCAAAATATTCATCTAAATACGGTTCAGTACTTTTGAGCAAGGTCAAAATGTAAGCTGGCATTTTCTGGTAAACTTCAGATTTCGGATTCATGTCCATGATTGCCAAGTAGCCACCCGGACGCAGCACACGCCGCATTTCAGCTAAAATCTGTCGGGTTGCTGATTGTGGTAGTTCGTGGCACATCAGAAAAATGGAGACTAAATCAAACGAGGCGTCTGGTAGTCCAGTTGATTCAGCTTGGGCATGAAGCCAGTTTATTTTAGCTTGACGTTGTTGAGCGCGGTAATTGGCAACGGCTAAGAAGTAGGGAGATAAGTCCAAGCCGATAATTTTAGCTTGAGAATAAACTGCTTGTAGGGCAAAACTACTCAAGCCAACACTACACCCTACATCTAAGATATTTTGCGGCTCGTTAGGGATTTGACTTTTGAGGATATTGTGGTAACTTTGGCGCAGCATCGGATCGCCTTGTGCTTGGGCGTCCTGCCAAATCTTAGCGTGGACAGCGTAAGCAGCAGGTTCTACCTCAAAAGCGGCTTGCCAACTGAGATTTCCGGTTTCATAGGCATGGAATGAGGTGACGTAGTAATCGGGGTAGGAAAGCTGGGGATTTTCTACTTGAGCTAGATCAGCCTTCCAATCAAGCGCCTGTAGTGTCTCGACTTCTTGCGTCCAAGGCACACCAATTGTCTCGGCACGTTTAATCATCATTTGTCTAGCTTGATGTTTGGCTAGGTTAGCTAAAGGCTTGATTGCCAATATGCCATTTACCAAGCGGGAAGCTAAACCAAGATTAGTGTTTACAGCAGCAGTCATAAATCAGTTTGCAGTTAACAGCCTTTTCTACTTATGACATAGTTCCAAATTGCATAGTCAAATATAGTCAGACATCCGCAATTTAGGTTTAAGCAACCCTACATTCAGCATGAACACGCTTAAATAGTGGAGTTATCCGCCTTGGATGTACTACCAGACATCCCCTATCCCTTAGAATAGACTTGAGAGAGTCGAAACCTTCAGGATTACTTTTTCTGCCGATGTTGAACGAGGCGTTCACGTCGGCATGAATTTTGAAACCACCCTTACTCACATACCACGCACGTTGAATACGTCTCCCGGAGAAGATGTGCTTACGAAAGTTGTTATGGTTATAAGTTGGGATAATGTCCCAATCAATAACAGAAGCCTTACTTGTATAAGATTCTTCTGCAACCTTAACTGTGATGCCGACTCGTTCTAGTTTATAAGTCAGCATTTCGATAAATTTAGCGTGTGGTATTTGAGTAAAATTCTGGTTTGTACGCTTCCCTAAATTAAGACGTGTTTTCCATTGTTCATTTTTTCCGATTGATACGTGGGTTACACCAAGAGATAGAAACTCATTCACAATCATTTTCGTGGATTGATGTAAATATGAATCCACGAATTGATTGCGATTACGAACGATATTCGCAATTCGCGTTGATTTGGCTTTACTATTGGGCAGAAAACCTCGAAACTTTGCAACCTGCTTGTTATAAAACTGGTTTGCTGATTTCAATGGTTTGCCGTTTAGAATAATTGGCTGTATCTTTGGATCGTTAAAAACAATCGTCGCTAGATTATCTAAACCAATGTCTATTGCTGCATTCAACTCAGGATTGAAGCGACAATTGAAGTCTGACAACTCTGGAATTTCATAAACTACTTCGATAACAAAGCATCCGGTTTTTGGGATAATTCGCACTTCACACAAGTCATCAAACTTTAGTCCAGGTTTTACCGGAATCTTAATTGGCGACATTGATGGGATAACCGAACCTTTTCTAAATTCTCTTTTACCAATTGCTTGATTATTGAACAAAACTTCGGTTTTTATCATCAACATAATTAGGTGGCTTTGGTCTACCCGTAAACTTACTTGAATCAAGTTTATAGGCTGCCAATGCTTTGTAGTAAGCAATCCAGGCATCTGCATTCTGTTTGAGAACGAGTTGGGCTACTTTGGCTGGCATTACTTTGTAATTCTCGTTTTGTTTAAATAAAGTGTCTAAGCTAGCTTGTGTTTGTGTTCCCCACCCGTAGAAAAACCCTTGGCGCTGAGTAAATTGAGCAGTGTTATAAAGCTGTCGGGAAAAGGTGGTAATATCACTGCAATAATCAAACCACTCATGTCCATACTTGATTATGTGCTTTTCGACTTGACGCATATTGATCAATCTTGGCAATGAAATTAGTTTACAAAAGCAATAGATTGTGGTATTTGCCTTAAGAAATATAATGAGTATGAGTTATGGCACGAAGAAAGTAATTAATTGTTCTGGCTACGCCAAAAAACATTAATTACTACTTGTGTTGAGCGTTGTCGAAACATCTCTCTCCACTCCCGCGCATTCATGAGCCAGCGCTGTAGACGGGTTTCCCGTCGCTCTCGTCTGGCATCCCACACTCACTTTTAGGAGTGTGGGGCAACTGAAGTTTTAGCTAAAAACTAAGGGGAATGGGGAATAGTAAAAAATAACAGATAATCACCAATGCCCTATTTTACAGTATTAGGCTTGAGAGCTAACAACATTTCCAATTGACTGGTGGATTTATCGGGGCTAGTGGCGGTAACACCAAAACCACGAATTGAACCCAGGATAGTAATGGTATCGGCGTTAGACGATATCAAACTATTAATCAAGGGCATAGTTTTAGTTTTATCCATATCCAGGTAGAAATAACCGCCGTTGGGCTTTTGCAAAGAACCAGTAACGGCCTTGAAGGTGTCGCTATTGTCAAGGGATTGATTTTTACGATCGCTAACTGAATCTGCAATTGGGCCACCAAGAGCTACAAATACAGTATCTTGATCCAGCCAACCATGCGCCAATAAAGCTCCTTGTTGGGGGATTTGCCATTCAGTTACGTCTTTACCAGCGATATTTCTGTTGGCGATGTTAATTCGTTGGGTTTTGGCGAGGGTATCCAATTTCGTTAAGGTGGCTTCGGCAGTTTTGCGATCGCTAGTATCAAATACTAAAGCACCTCCAAAACCAACACTCGCTAACACTCCTTGATTTGATGGAATCGCACCAAAGGCAAATTCCCCATTCATCCAGGCAAAAATGTCCTTATCCAAGTCTATATTCACAAATTTCAGTTGCGATCGCGCTTGTTCTAGAACTTGCTTTATTTGTGGATAATCTTTGGACTGTTCTACTACCGTTTCCCAGCCACGGCTGATGCCACTTCCGCTAATCAGAGCAAAGGTATCAATCGGAAATTGCCCCACTATATTCCCAGGAGTTGATTGATACTGAAATTTATTTAGTTGTGGATCTAAATTAGCGATCGCTTTTACCCGCACTCCCGCATCATCAACACCAATACCCGCCACCACAGATTTTATCTGCTTGAGTTGCGTCAGGGTTTGTGCAGGTAACTGCTTTGCCTGCGGACTTGTGGCTGCTAATTGCTGTACCGTACCTGGATAATCTGGTACATAAATTTGGGCGAGGTTGTTTTTGACATCCACTCCTTTGCTGAGAATGCTACCGGCACCTTCTTTACTGGCAAAAGAAGACTGTCCCTTAAAGGTGTCAATTGCTTTTTCTACAGCTTGCTTTTCGGGGGCTAATATCAAGTGACTATTATTTAAAACTACGCTATATGTCGGCTTGCCATTTTGTGTAGTTTCGATAATTTTTTGACCTTGATAGTCAGATTCCTGGAATTTCACCCCTTTTTCTGACTTCAATTTATTAGCAAAATTCAAGGCGCTAAGTTTGTCCTTGATTCCCACTACGATCAGGATATTCGGTTTCTGTTGTAAATTTGCTGGTACATTCGGTGTCCCAGATGGCACGTTTAACTGTGCCGGTTTTACAGGATTTGGTGGCAGTACAGCAATCATCACACCACCAGCCCAAGGCTTTATATCTTTTTCATAAGAAACGTTACTGTCACTGAACATTTGCTTGTTAAAATCTTCCAGACCTTTTGCCACTAACTTTTGTGCTTCTGGAGTGCCAAACTGCTGTAACTTTGCCCAAGCTTCCGGGTCAGTAGTAATATAAGCTGCCATCAATGCTGTTGAAGGTACTAGTTTAGCACTGCCTAGAGCATCTGAACTACCTGCTGATGGGCTTTTAAAATACGTATAAGCCGCTAGGCTTCCGGCTACAACTACAACTACAGCAGCACCAACAGCAGGAATGAAAAACTTTGATTTACTTTCAGGCATTTTGTTATCAGAAAAATGGGTTTAAAACCCCGCCGTTCACGGTCAGTGCTTTAATTAATTATACTATTCTTACGGAATAAATACTATAATGTAAGGATGACACAACGTAGTTTTAAGTACCGATTCTATCCAACTTCTGAGCAAGAAAGATTACTGAGAATGACTATGGGTTGCGCTCGATTAGTTTACAACCGCGCTCTTGCTGCAAGGACAGAAGCATGGTATGAACGACAGGAGCGAGTCGGATACGAAAAAACATCAACAATGCTGACCAGTTGGAAAAAGGAAGAAGACTTGCAGTTTCTCAATGACGTTAGCAGTGTGCCATTGCAACAAGGCTTGCGACATCTCCAAACAGCATTCAGTAACTTTTTTGCAGGTCGGGCTAAATACCCAAACTTCAAAAAAAAGCATAACGGCGGCAATGCGGAATTTACCAAGGCAGCTTTTAAGTTTAGAGATGGGCAAGTATTTCTAGCGAAATGTCCTCAACCTTTGGATATCCGATGGAGTCGGCAACTCCCAAAAAGTGCAGAGCCATCAACAATTACGGTAAAACTGTCGCCCTCTGGACGGTGGACTATTTCAATATTAGTAGATGTCGAGATTGAAAGATTACCTGAATCTTCTAGCTCTATTGGCATTGACTTAGGTATCACTAGCTTAGTTACCTTGAGTACAGGTGAGAAGATTACTAATTCCAAAAGCTTTAAGGCAAAAAAAGCGAAATTGCGTAAGGCGCAAAAAGCGTTAAGTCGTAAGCAGAAAGGTTCTAATAATCGCCATAAATCCCGTCTAGTAGTGGCTAAAGTCCACGCCCAAATTAGCGATGCTCGTAATGATTTTCTTCACAAGTTGACAACTCGATTGGTTCAAGAAAACCAATTGATAGCAGTCGAGGATTTGTCTGTGAAGAATATGGTCAAAAATAGGAAACTCGCTCTCTCGATTAGTGATGCTAGTTGGGGGGAATTAGTTAGGCAGCTTGAATACAAGTGCGACGCTACAGGTCGTACCTTCGTCAAAATTGACCGATGCTTTCCTAGCTCTAAGCGATGTGGACATTGTGGACACATTGTAGATAAACTGCCTCTAAATATCAGAGAGTGGGATTGCCCAAAATGCGGTACACATCACGATCGGGATATTAACGCAAGTAAGAATATTTTGGCTGCGGGACTCGCAGTTTCAGTCTGTGGAGCGAACATAAGACCCGATAGGGAATCCCCTAAAAGGCAGTTGCGAAAAACCAGCAATGGTGAGTCCACTCGGCGGGAACGGTTTCCGTTCCGTCGAAGTGGCGAACCCGAAGGGTAAGAAACAGAAACCTAATTCGTGAGGCTTAGGAATCCCCGACCGTTGATGGCGGGGAGGATGTCAAAAGAATAATTAGGAGTATTTGTACTTAATGAGAATCTATCGAGGTGTAAGAGTACTCTTGACCCGGTGACAAAAAAGTGCAAAACATCAGGAAGAGTAAATGCGGGAGGGATATGGAAAGAAGTCCAAGGCTCGGTAGCCGACCTTCGGAGATTCGGGTGAGATTAATATCCCAAAAGGAAGTTCTCACCTCCGTAATACCCTGTTGATTAATTTGGGAAATAAATTTAGACACCGCTATTTTGCTTAACTACATCCAGCCAAGCCAGACTTTTCAGAATTACAAGGTCAGTAACGATCAATGTCGAAGTCTTATTTTGATACAGATAATAACGGACACAAGCCTTTTGAGTTACCGGGAGCAAGACCACACTACAACCCCGATCGCCCCGGACAGGTAGAGCATATTTTTCTCGATCTCAGCTTGGATATTCCCAAGCAAAGCTATCAGGGCAGTTGTAGCATTCGTCTGTTGCCAATCCGTAATGGTATTGACCGTTTAACTTTGGATGCTGTCAACCTGAATATCGAGTCTGTGCAGGTGGACGCGGTGCCAGAAAATTTTGACTACGACGGGGAACAGCTTTCTATCCAACTTTCTGAGGCGACTCAGATTGGTAAACGCTTGCTGATTGCGATCGCCTACTCGGTAGCAAAACCGCAACGCGGTATTTATTTTATTCAACCAGACAAGCACTACCCAAACAAGCCCACCCAAGTTTGGACTCAGGGCGAAGACGAAGACTCTCGCTTTTGGTTCCCCTGCTTTGACTATCCAGGACAACTGTCTACTTCGGAAATTCGCGTGCGTGTTCCCAACCCTTTGGTGGCGATTTCCAACGGCGAATTGATTGACACCATAGAAGATGGTGATTACAAAATCTACCATTGGTTACAGCGACAAGTTCATCCTACCTACTTGATGACTTTAGCAGTAGGTGATTTTGCTGAAATTCGGGACGAGTGGCAGGGGAAACCTGTTACCTATTACGTAGAAAAGGGACGCGAGGAAGATGCTAAACGCAGCATGGGCAAAACTCCTCGGATGGTCGAATTTTTGAGCCAAAAGTATGGCTATCCATACCCTTTCCCGAAATACGCCCAGGTTTGCGTCGATGACTTCATCTTCGGCGGCATGGAAAACACCTCCACAACTCTGTTAACTGATAGATGCTTGCTGGATGAACGCGCCGCTTTAGATAACCGCAATACTGAAAGTTTAGTTGTCCACGAACTCGCGCACCAGTGGTTTGGTGATTTGGTGGTGATTAAGCATTGGTCCCATGCTTGGATTAAGGAAGGGATGGCTTCTTATTCTGAGGTGATGTGGACAGAACAAGAATATAGTCCAGAAGAAGCAGCTTACTATCGTTTATTGCAAGCTGGTCGTTACATTAGTGAAGATAGCAGCCGCTACCGCCGCCCAATGGTAACACATGTTTACCGGGAAGCTATTGAACTTTACGATCGCCACATCTACGAAAAAGGATCTTGTGTTTATCACATGATTCGGGGTCAATTGGGAGATGAATTATTTTGGCAAGCAATTCAAACATTTATCCAAGATAATGCCCACAAAACCGTAGAAACAGTAGACTTACTCAGGGCGATTGAAAAGGCTACTGGACGTAATCTTTTATTCCTCTTTGACCAATACGTTTATCGTGGTGGTCATCCCGATTTTAAAGTGGCTTACTCTTGGGATGGAGATGCTAATTTAGCAAAAATTACGGTAACTCAAACCCAAGCTGCTGAAGATAAAAATGGCAGTAAGGATTTGTTTGATCTAAAAATACCTATTGGTTTTGGCTATACGCAACAGTCAGAAGTAGAGACGCGATTAATCGCGTCTGTACTGGAGTTAGGAGTTAAAAATAACTCACAACTCAAAACTTTTGTAGTGCGGGTGAATGAACGTGAACAAAGCTTCTACTTTCCCCTAGAAAATAAGCCCCAATTTATCAGTTTTGATGTGGGGAATAATTACCTGAAAACAGTAACTTTAGAGTATCCAATACTGGAGTTAAAAGCCCAGTTAGAATTTGATACCGACCCGATTTCGCGCATCTATGCAGCAGCAGCTTTGGCGAAAAAAGGCGGGTTAGAAGCGACTATTGCACTATCTGCGGCACTCAAAAATGACCCATTCTGGGGTGTGCGTGTGGAAGTGGTGAAACAACTAGCCCAAATTAATTTAGACCAAACCTTTGACGGCTTAGTTGTTGGGTTAAAAGATAAAGATGCTTACGTGCGACGATCTGTAGTGGAAGCACTTGGTCAAATCAAAACTGCTGAAAGCTATAAAGTTGTCAAAGGGCTGTTGCAAAAGGGCGATCCTAGCTACTATGTGGAAGCAACAGCCTCTCGGGCGATCGCGGCGATGTCTGCGACGGGGTTCGCCTACGCATCTACAAACTTGGAAGAAAAACCCAAGGAAGACAAGGTATTAAAGCTGCTAAAATCCGTTTTAGAGAAAAAGGCGGGTTGGAATGAAGTTGTGCGGAGTGGTGCGATCGCCGGTTTAGCTGAATTCAAAACCTCGGAAGCAGCTTTAAATCTGCTAATCGAATACACCAAACTTGGTGTACCACAACCTCTACGTTTAGCCACAATTCGCGCTTTAGGAAAGATTTCTGTAGGTCAAACTCCGGTTAATTTGGAACGGATTTTAGATAAATTAACAGAACTAGCCAAAGAAACCTTCTTTTTAACACAAGTGGCGGTAGCAGCAGCATTAGGACAAATGGAAATACCTAAAGCAGTGGGGGTTTTGCGATCGCTAGCTGAACAAACAGCCGATGGGCGTGTACGTCGCTATGCCGAAGAAGAAATTTCCAAGGTGCAAAAAAATATTGGTTCCGAAAAAAACCTGCGTCAATTGCGTGAAGATTTCGACCAACTCAAACAACAAAACCAGGAATTGAGAAGCCGTTTAGAAAATTTGGAGGCTAAATCTAAATAGTATTACATGAGCATGAAAAGTAGATAATTGGTAATTGGTAATTGTGGCAAAACCACTACCAATTACCAAATTTATAGCAGTCATAAATAATAATTCTGTTATGAGTCGCGGGTTGATTCTTCCACCTAACTATAGAATTCGTCCTGCAATCAACCGAATAGATAAATGGGCAGTTTATAGATTGCTGATTTTGGAGCGTGAGGAGGAACCTTCTCGCTCTAAATTAGTGACAGTAGTACTGAATCCCTTGAATCCCTATACCCTTAGTCTGCTTGCTTTACTAGTTCTTATTCTTTCATTGATAGGCTTTGTATTCCCATTACACGATTGGTTCTACATACTTATCAATTCGGTACTAATTGTTTTTGGATATTTTGGTTTCTTTCAGCTTGGTTTTCTATATAATCTGTTTCTAAAAAACGAAAGACGACTTGTTATCGCATTATATCGAGAAAAAATAATTGGTTCTGCACTGATAGCTTTTCGAGGAAATTATTCAGTTTTGCTGGGATTGTACGTTGCACCTAGCCATCGTCGTAGAGGAGTCGGTAATCATCTAGTCCAGTATATTTTGCAGAGAGATACACTTCCAATATACGTTAATGCACCACCTGACTTACGCTCGTTCTATGCCCGTTTTGGCTTCGTTGAAACTAATATGCAGAGAGGATATAACATGGTTATACGTGCATTGGACTTTAATAATGATTAAATCCAAGACAGTAATAGTACTACTGATATATGTAAATGTTAGTAAATAAAGTTACTTAACTATCGCATTTTATTCAAATTTGTATACATCAGACATAGATAAATATTTATATTTATTTAATTTATTTGTATAAAAGTTAAGAAAAGATAAAATCATCTGAAACTTGGAGAAGTAGTTGTAGTTTTATAAAGTATAATTAAGAATAAAGATAAATATATCTAGGCAGTAACATCGGCTAAAATCGCCTCGAACAATATCCCCAAAGGGTAAAGTTCTAGTTGTTTTAGATAAAAGACTACCGCTATTCTGAACTTGCAACTAACTTGTGGGTCAGGAAACAAAGAATCATTGTAAATTTTTCAGTTGAAGAGGCAAATAAAGGCGTGGGTCAGTTTCAACCTACTCAGCTACAACTCTATAATCCAGATGCGATCGCTCGCTACTATAGTTACCGTCCCTGGCTAGCCTGGGGGCGAGTGCTGAGAATTATCTGGTCTTTTGCAGGATTTATATTCAGGCTCAAGTGGGACGAATGGCAAGATCAAGTTGAGCAGAATAAGGGTAAACGAGCTATCCAATTGCGAGAACTGCTCACCGGTCTTGGCCCGACTTTTATTAAAGTTGGTCAAGCCCTCTCCACCAGACCTGACCTGATACGCAAAGATTTTTTAGAAGAACTGATCAAGTTACAAGACCAGTTACCACCTTTCGATAATGCGATCGCTTATCAAATTATCGAAACTGAACTAGACCGCCCAATTCATGAAAGTTTTAGCGAACTGTCACCTAACCCAGTAGCTGCTGCTAGCTTGGGTCAAGTATACCGTGGTCGTCTGGTCAGTGGCGAAGAAGTCGCAGTAAAAGTGCAACGCCCCAACTTACACCCGGTAATCACACGCGACCTATATCTAATGCGTTGGGCAGCAGGTTGGCTAGCTCCTTGGTTGCCTTTAAATCTCGGTAACAACCTAACTTTAATTGTGGACGAGTTTGGCACGAAGTTATTTGAGGAAATTGACTATATTAATGAAGGCCGCAACGCCGAAAAATTTGCTAGCAACTTTCGCAACGACCCGCAAGTAAAAGTTCCAGGTATTTACTGGCGTTATACCAATACCCACGTTTTAACCCTGGAATGGATTAATGGCTTCAAGCTGACAGATACTAAACGCATCCGCGAAGCAGGTTTAGACCCAGAGGCGATTATCGAAATTGGCGTTACTTCAGGATTGCAACAGCTTTTAGAACATGGCTTCTTCCATGCTGACCCGCATCCCGGCAATTTGTTTGCCATACCCGATGGACGTATGGCTTACATTGACTTCGGCATGATGGATCAGTTGGAGGAAACCACCAAAGAAACCTTGGTGGATGCCCTAGTGCATTTGGTGAATAAAGACTACACCGACTTAGCCGAAGATTTTGTAAAATTGGGATTTCTGACTCCAGACACGGATATTTGCCCGATTATACCAGCATTAGAAGCGGTGCTAGGAAACGCCATTGGTAAAAACGTCGGGGATTTTAACTTCAAAACTATTACCGATGAGTTCTCGGAACTGATGTACGAATATCCTTTCCGAGTCCCGGCGAAGTTTGCTTTGATTATTCGTTCCCTGGTGACTCAGGAAGGTATTGCCCTTAGCCTCAACCCGAATTTCAAAATTGTTGAAGTGGGTTATCCCTATATAGCACGGCGGTTGCTGACCGGGGAATCGCCAGAATTACGGCGGCGACTATTGAATGTGTTGTTCAAAAATGGTAAATTTCAGTGGCAACGGTTAGAGAATTTGATTGCGATCGCTCGTACCGATAACAACTTTGATGTATTGCCCACAGCCCAGATGGGGTTCCAATATTTAATGTCGGAAGAAGGGAAGTTTCTGCGGCGACAGATGGTGCTTGCTCTCACCGAAGATGACCGCCTCCACACCGAAGATGTCCAACGCCTGTGGAACCTGGTTAAAGATGACTTAAAATTGGATCGTTTATTCAATGTAGCGATCGGTATTTTAACAGATTTATCCAGAGAAGGGGCATCTGCTATCCTCCCAAAAGCTACATTCCTGGAGTCTTTTGCTGGGAACCAATCAACAAATAAAAAGTAAAAAATATTTAATATAAATCAGGAGTTTTCATGTACTATTTTCCTCAGCAACCGCCTTATTTTCTATTACTTGTTGGCTTTTTGGCAGCATTAACTTCTGGTTTGGCATTATCTGGTACTTTGAAAGTAATTGTGCAGAAATGGCCAAGCGAACGGACAGAAAATACTAAACCGCGTTCCTCACTCAAACAATTACTTGTGCCATTTATTGGCATAACTGGCGGTACTTGTCTATTTCTCTCTTCAGGTTTAGAAATATTTGGCTTTCCCTCCTCTTTAGCTTTAGGATTCGGTTTACCAATTAGTCTGCTGACTTGTTTGTTAGTGTGGTTGCAGCTGGGAAGTATGATGACATTTATAGAACGCGAAGGTATGCAATCTTTAGATTTAGATTCTTTTTCTTAGAATTGAGTAGGGAATTAAAGCAGAATTCAGAATTCAGAATTCAGGAGTCAGAAGTCAGAGGTAAAACAATCTTTATACCTGGGTTTGAGACTTAGCTTGTGTACAACACCCAACTTGAAATCTGCTGTAACAATTCAAAATTGTTCGCGCAGCGTCTCCAGAGAAGAGAGTTTCAGACTCTTCTTTAATGTCTATTTAGCAATTCTATGCTTGAAATTGCGGTACTTTAGCTTAATATTATCCACTCTTTGCTGAAGAAAACTGATAGTAGACTTTTGCATCAGCATTAGCTGGCTTGGGCGGGTAAAGCTTTGAGGACGTTTTTCAGGTGATTTTAAATAGCGATAATATAAGAAAACATCGCGGTAAGGAATATCAACATCTTCACCTCCACAAAGCCTTGTAAAAGCTGAAGAAGATATACTCATATAGTGTAAGTATGTCAACCTCCGCCCTTGGTCGTATAAAATATTATCTACCACATCAAATTGAGAAGCCCAATGGCAACCAGTCGCTGTATCATGATGAGCGTAATTGTAGTAAGAAATTCCACTACGTAAAACTAAATAGTTGAGAACTGTTTGATCGGAATCTGCCCATGCCAATGCATCAGCTTCACCTGCTTCTAAGTTTTCTAATAGATTGGCTAAATTAGCATCGTCAAAAACCCCCTTTTTAGAAGCAAACCAACCAGAACAAAAAACGTTAGTGCTGATATTTTCTATATGAAAAATCTCTTTTAGCTTATCTTCTGACCAGTTGAAAATATAATTCAAATCGGATTTATATTGAAAGTCATTCGTAATCCAATCATATTCATCCAACTTTTGATAAACATCATCGAGTGATTTCATCAACAGCGTATCTCCGTCAAAGAAGATAAACTTGTCAAATGGGCCATCTAGACAGCAAAGTTTTCGATGCCTTTCGATGCGATAATTATCAGGCAAACCATATTCTTGCCACAATTTTAACGCTCTTGGGTGAGCTTTCCAGATACGAGAGCCAAAGTTCTCCCAGTAGGCTATGGAATCAGAATTTTCAAATAAAGTAACATTATCTCTAGATGCAATCTCTGCCTTTACTTTGTCTAACTGATCGTTATATGGAATTACACAAACAGGAATTTCTCTACCAGCATTAGCTTCTATACTATTGAGTAACGCCACTAATTGGTCATACACAACATCATTCGCTAAGATGTAAATGCCATCGCTCATTGGGATACTCCTAATATTAAGTACGCGCAGCAACAAAGGGAAATAAACGGCGAGTTAGTTTGGAAATGAAAGCGAATTTACCCTCATGAAGATAGCGATAGTGTTCCCACAATTGCCAATAGGGACTACCAGTTTTCATCCGCGTACCAGCCCAGTGGAGATATTTTAGTCGTTGTCCTCGGTCATAGAGGGCGTAGTCTTGCTGTTGGAAATTTTGTGAACCCGCCCAACTACCAGGACCTCCCCCAGGAATTTTGACCAGATTTCCACGTTTAGAAATTAGTTTGAGAACAAGATAATTTAAAATTGGTTGGTCTGTAACTCCTTCAGAAAAATCAAAATATTCTCGATGCGCTGCACACTCGCGCAAAGCTTCATCCATCTGTTGTTCGGTAATAACTCCTTTTCTCGAAGCCCAAAAGCCACTATTGAAAACGTCTTGAAGTTGGGCATCAGAAAAAATTTGCTGCTCTTTCACAAATGGAGAAAAGATATTTCGCAGCTTGTCATTAGCATGATGGTAATCACAACAGAAGAAATCGACTTCTGAAAGTTTGTCTAAATTGTCGGCGATTTTTTCAAAAACGACAATATCCGTATCAATATAAATAAATTCATCTAAAGGGCCAAACCACGCCGCCAGTTTACGCATTTTGTTGGGTAAGGCGAGGAAATCTCGATCAAAAATTTCTCCGATGCGTTTGGTAAATGTATCAATAAGTTCTAAATCTGGGAAGATTTGGACGTTGTGTAACGTAGCAAGCTGTTCTGCTACTTTGTGATAATTTTCATTAAATGGTATGAGATAAACGGTCACTTCTGGGTCATAGTAACGAATGCTATTGAGTAAAGCGATCGCATTATCAATAACGTGGTCATTGGCAACTATATAAATGCCTCGACTCATAAATTATCCTTGGTTAATTAACTTAAGTTTTCGCAAAGCTCTTGTAAATAAATTTGGTGTCGCAACGTCATTATAATCCTTAGGAGGATTTTTAAAGACTGGATGCTTCTCTGGCTCGTGTAAATAACGATAATAGAGAAATAAATCTCGATAGGGAAACTCAAGATTTTCTCCTGCACAAACTGCTTGATTGATATTAGGAGGAACCCCAATGTAATGAAGGTAAGTTAGTCGATTACCTTTGTCATAAAGAAGATGTTCTCGTTCCTCGAAATGCCTAGATGTGGCAGAACATCCTGTTGTTTTATTATCTGGCAGTTGACGAGCAAAATTATAAATAGAAAGATTAGACCTCATTACCATATAGTTAATCAGTGGTTGTTCGCCAGCACCAGCATACAAAATTTCCGCCTCACCATTTTGTAAATGGGATATCAGCCGATCTCTTTGTTCTGAGTTGAATATTCCCCGTTTTGCGCCATAGAAGCCTGAGCAAAATATTTCGGAATCAATGCGTTTTTGCTCGAAAACTTCTAGTAATTTTGGAGAATTAACATTATATATTTTACTAACGTCTTTAAATTGGAAATCATAGACAACAAAATCATAACTATCTAGCTTTTCAAACACTGTCGCTAGTGAGTTCATCACCAAAGTGTCTGCATCTAAATAGATAAACTTATCGAATGGCCCATCAAAAGCGCAAAAACGACGGTGAGCGCCATACAAACGGGATTTACTGCGATTCAATCGTTCTGGCGCTGCTGTGAGCATAAATTGATCCCAGCGATTGATTGATTCTTGATTATCGTAAATAAATACATTAGGGCGTTTAGCTATTTCATCAGCAATTCGCTGTGTCTGATCATCGAAAGGATAGATACAAACAGGAGTTTCTGAACCCAAGATAACATCAATACTGTTGAGCAAAGCCACCAGTTGATCGAAAACATAATCATTGCCAAGGGTACAAATACCATTCATAATTTATGAGTGTTGAGCAACAAAGTTTGACAACCAGTTAAGTAAGTTTAATTTGCGTAAAATGATTTGACGTGCTTCTGCGATCGCATCTTTAGCAGCATACCAAGCATCAGGTGTAGCTGTCACTTCTTGGATGTAGGCAATGCCTTTTTCATCTAAACTGGGTAATCTTAAAAAACTACCCGGTGGCAATAATTTATCAGCAGCTGGCCCACCATAATAAATTGGCAGACACCAAGCCAGCAAAGAATCCCACAATTTTTCACTTACATACCAACTATTTTCTGCATAGTTTTCAATTGCCAGATTGTAGTAGTATGGTGCCATTCCATGCCATTTGTGACCAAGTTCACCTTTTGTTGGCGACCATGCAGGTAAGTCCCGCCCATACAAATCGAACTTAGTGCCGCTAGCTTGCAATGATTTCAAAAAGTCTAAGCGCTGGCGATGGTTAGCTGTCCGGTTAATTCCCGAAGTAATCCAACTGCATGGGGCAATTTTTTGCGGCGTTGGCATTTCATTTAAATCCTCAAATGATTTGGCATGATACCAAATAGCAGGCATATAATCGGGATTGGGCGCAAAGTCATCGGGCCCGGAAACATGACCACAATACTTTTGAGCTTCCTGATAATTCCGCTTACTTATTTCTACAATTTCATCTAAGGGCGGTTCGCGGAGAAAATAAATAATCCGCTCTTTCGGCACACCAGATAATAGAGATTCTATATTTATTTCTGGTTTTTGTTGTCGTTTACGAACAATATCTAACCAAGATGGTTGTGGGGATGGTTGGGGAAAATCAAACTGATATAGCAACAGAAAGTCTGGCTTTTGGGCTATATTCAACATTTGGATGTTGTCCCAAACACCAAAGGAGTGCGGGGTTTGTTGCCATAACCAATCTCTGGTTTTAGCAAGACCTGAATAGCTGCTAATCATCCCAACAGTTTTGATAGTCATAAATCGTATTTATTCGTAGTTAGTTTTCTGTTAATTTTTGTACCGTTACCCCATAATTGGTGGACGCTGATCTTCTTCTAAGTAGCTTAATATTTTCGCAATTCTATTCTCCCAAGAAAATTGCTGGGCAAAATCTATACTAGCTGCATAACCCTCTATTTTTCGGGGATAGGTTTCTAAAGTATGTTGAATAGATTGGGCAAGTTTATGCGGGTTATCTGGTGTACACCAACTAGCAATTAAAGGAGATGTCTTGAATTCCATTAAAGGTGGAATCTCAGTTGCAACTATGGGAGTGCCAGCAGCCATATACTGAAAAAACTTAACTGGATTTGTGAAATCTGCTGATTTTCCAGCGCAGTGAGGATGAACCAAAATATCAGCTGCTTGAAACAAGCTAACTAATCGTTCCCGTGGAAGTATCCAGCCTAAGAATTTAACGTTTTCTACATTTTTATCTCTGGCTATTTGTTGATATGCTTGTACTTGTGCTTCTGTACCTCCTGTAATGACAAACTGAATTTCTGGCAATTCTTTAGCAGAATCAATTAAGAGATCAACCCCTTTGAAATGATACAAAGCGCCGGAATAGACAACTAAATACTTACATCCATTTATGAGTAATTCTTGACGCCATGTTTCGGCGTCTTGGGGCTGTCTAACTGAAAATGATTGATTGAATCCGTTATGTAGCCAAACGACTTTTTTCGGTGGCATTCCATATTCTATTAAGCTTTGGCGGATGGGTTCCGACTGAGTTATGGCTATTTTAAAGTAGGGGCTGTGGACAATTTCCGGCTCAAATTTTTGGTCTTGAAAGTAGTGACGTTCATAGATAGTAGGAATCTTATTTTTGACTGCGGCTTTGACAAAGTTCCAATCTCGCGTGTGAACAACTTTAGCATTAGGGCGGATATGAATCGGTAAATAATATTTGGTTACTACTGTACTGGAGTTAGTAAATTTACCACCTATTTGATCAATAGGCCAAGGCATTGGCAATGGAGCAATTTTGAGCTTTTCTTGAACATCGTAAAATTCTATAAATTCTCTGCCGGGTCTTTTGGGTTGATCAGGATAAATTAACGATAGGAGATTCACAGAATGTTTTTTATCTGGATAGATTAAAACTGAAGAATAGCCTAAGTTAGCTGCTGCATTGGCACAAAGAACATCATGAATTTCGTGTGCTGTATCCGGTTGTAGTGATGGCTCTCCGGTGTAAAAAATATATTGATTTTTTTTTGAATAATTTATCATTGTTTTGGATGATAGGTTTTTCCAGATTTTGTTAAAAATACTTTTGTTAATTGCATTAACTAAAATTAAACTCTATTTTCAAAAAGCTTTAATGTATCTAGTAGGTAAACAGCAGAGTGATAAGATTCTGCAATTAATCGATTTTGTTTTTCGGGTTCGGATTCTAATTTATCGACTAGCAAGTGCAGAGAGCTAAGGAGGGGATAGAGACGTGTGTGAAACTCATTCGAGATATAACTAAAGTTTTGATAGTGGTTATTTTCATTTTGATTTTGGTCTATATCTGACGAAAACTGCTGGTTAATTTTCAGGTTAACCACATCGCTGAAGACATCAATAGCGTTGAGAACTCTTAAGGCTGAATTGTATGATTCGTCAATTAATTCCTGCCGCTCTTCGGAATTGTCTACCAGATCATCAACTAATAGTCCGAGGAAACCAATCATGGAGTTAAGCCTTGTCCGCAGTTCGTGAGAAATTTGGTTAAAGTTGGGATTAGTTCTGGTGGAAATTTCCGGCTGATCGGTAAATTGCATTGAGTAGAGGCGTGAGTAGTAACTACCTTTTTGTAAAAGTTGTTCATGGGTGCCGATTTCTACTACACTTCCTTGGTCTAAGACGGCGATTTGATCGGCTTTTTGGACTGTGGAAAGGCGGTGAGCGATTACTAGGGTGGTGCGATCGCGGCTTAGGTTATCGAGTGCAGATTGTACTAAGCGCTCCGAAACAGTATCTAAAGCGCTGGTGGCTTCATCTAAAATCAGAATTTCGGGATTTTGCAGCAGGGCGCGAGCGATCGCTAATCTTTGTCTTTGTCCACCAGATAGCATCACGCCGCGATCGCCAATCTCCGTATCAAATCCCTGGGGTAATTTACTAATAAACTCATAAGCGTTTGCTCGCTTTGCGGCTGCGAGAATTTCATCATCATTAGCCTCTGGTCGCCCATAAGCAATATTGTTCCGCACCGAATCATTAAAAAGAAAGGTATCTTGACTGACAATTCCCATCGCCTGACGCACCGATTTCAAATCGAAATCTCGCAAATCTATTCCGTCTAGGGTAATACAGCCAGATGTGGGGTCATAAAATCTCGGTAAGAGGTCTGCCATTGTTGATTTACCAGCACCAGAACTACCCACCAAAGCCAGAGTAGTACCGCGTGGTAAATATAAATCTACGTCTTGAAGTACTATATTTTTATGATTAGGGTAGGAAAAACAAAGATTCTTAAAATGCACTCCCTCTTTTAATTTCTCATAAGGAATCATCCCGGTACTCATGAACGGCTTATTATCTTGTCGTAAAAAATCAGCGACAATATCCACGCTAGAAGCAGTATTAGCAAAGCTACTCCGAAGAGTATTTAACTGAGAAATAAACGGTAGCAGTCGCAATAGCAACAATAGATATGTAATCAAAACGGCTGAGACGGAACTAATCTGATCGGCAAATAAGCTGCGACCCAAAAAGACAATCACTATTAAGGCTATAATGCCCGTCACCTCGCTAACTGGTGTAATCGCCTCAGAATTCACCTGGGACTGAAAATCTGCTTTTTCTCGGTCACGAATTAGCTTTTGAATCCGTTTATATTCTCTGTCTTCATTTCCAGTTGCCTTTACTAGGCGAATTCCATTTAGCATTTCTAACACAGAAATGGAATATGCTTTAGACATCTCCGAAAGTTGGGCACCAAAATCTCTTGAGCGATAAATTGCATACTGATTTACGAACGTCACTAAAGTTAGCAACATTGTAGTGGCAATGGTCAACTGCCAGGAAATTGACAGCAACAAAGCCACAAAAACTAAAATCGTAATTGCCAGTATAATTAACCTGATCACACCGCCTATAGCACTTGCAGCACGACTAATTTCTCCCCCAAGGCTGTTGATTAGATCACCAACTTTGGTTTTGCTATAATAATCTATGTCAATATCTAGTAATAACTTCAACCCTGCTTCTCGCATATCTGATGTCAACGTCCGCGTTAAAGAACTCGACACCAAACTACCGATATAGCTAGTTAAATTTTTTAAAACAATTGTAAATATAATTGAGCCAGCCATCACCGCTAGCCGGTAATTTTCTGGAACATGATCAAAGGGAGAGACAATAGCTTTAATAATTGGTGGCGCACCTGTTAAATCGACAGGTTGACCCACTATTTGAAGAATTACTGGCACAATCAGTGTCGTACCCACACCGTTAAATAAAGCGCTAGAAAATCCGAACAAGATTGTAAAAAATATCCTAGCTGGATAAGGTTTAGCAAATTTTACTAGTAGTTTGCTGTTAGACATTGGGAATTTAGATTATAAATTTAGAATTTGATCGCGGCAAGAAACAATGTTATACAACTTCTGTCAATTTCTAGCTATTCTTACATATAGATATACTATGCCTGTTACGAGATTTTCAATTGAGTTAAATCTAAACGAACCACAGAGACAAGGCAGTGCGTTGGGGAGCCAGTCCGTTGCGGGGGTTCCCCCCGTTGAAGGAACTGGCGTCGGGTTCCCCGACTTGTTCGCGCAGCGTCTCCCCTTGGGAGAAGCAACTGCCGCGCAGAGAACACAGAGAGAGGAGAAATAGAGAGGATTTTTGCTTCAGTTTTGGGATATTTTTTTATTTGTCAGTCCCTTAATCATAGGTTTATAATCATGCACTATCCTCACAAACGAGAAATTAACTCAGATAAGGTAGATGCCATAGCTTCTAAGCTGTACTTTTCTAAACATCTTTCTCTAGCCTTTCTACCTCGCTCTTTTGCTTGTTCTACATCAGCAAATATCAGTTGAATTTGTGCAGCAATTTGTTGGGGACAACTAGGATCAACTAAATAACCAGTTTCTGCTAAAATTTCGGGAATGTCTCCCACTCGTGTGGATAACACAGGTTTAGCCATTGCCATCCCATCTGTTAACTTCAGAGGAAATTGGGCACGAGCAATCGCGCTATCTCGCTGGGGAACAACTACAACGTGAGCAGCTGCTACAACCTCAGGCATAACCTCTACAGGACATTTTGGCAACTTGATAATCCAGCGTCCCCATTTTTGAATCAGCTGCTCATCATAATCATCATAAGGACTGCCTCCCACAATTACCAATTTTAAATCTTGCTGATTCAACTGATCTAACGCTATTAAGACATCTTCAACTCCCTTGTGAGGTCTTGGCGCACCAGGAAACATGAGAACTCGATACTTCGCCAAACCATAACGCTCTCTGCTGACCTCTGGGTTATATTTCTCAGGGTCAAACATGGCGGTATCTTTGCCATTAGGTAAATAAACACCTCCAAAGCGGTCTTGAAGAAACTCAGTATCGATCGTAATCCCATTGGCACGAGATACTAAACTTTCCATCCACTGGAGATAAAGTGGATGATCGGGAAATCTCAATGCACCATTTTTCTTAAAAATGTCCCTGCCAAATTGCTTAAGACTGGCGCGATACTTCCATTCAAAACCTCCATGCCAGCTAAGTTCCCAGTCATCCATATCTAAAAGCAAAGGACGACGACTAGCTAATTTATGCAGTAGAGACACACCAAAACTTGTTGGTTTAGGTTTGACTGCATAAATAATGTCCCCATCTAATTTTTGCCAAAGTTTTTTAGCTGAAGTAAAAAACTCAGGATAGTTTGTACCATCAATAGCAACTACTGGTATCCCTACTGGAGGAATCGTATATAATTCCTCACCAAATAAAAATCCGACAATCTCAACTTCATAGTCGATTTTTTTTAGAACTTGAGCTAGTAAAAACGCTCTAACTGAGCCTCCTCCAGACAAGTCACTCACAACTAACGAAACTTTTCCTTTCATATATTAGTTGCTTTATTCACTACTGATATAACTACTTTTTGGCTTTTTGAACAAGTTGATGAACTGGGAAAAAATCGAGATAATTTTTTGCGATCGCGGGCCTCTATATTTTTCATATAATACAAAACTGGGAATAATTAGCCGAGTTTGATAAATTAGCTTGAGTAAATAGCTATGATTAACTTTGATTTTTCTATTTAATAAGTAGAAAGGAGGGGAAAACATTTTAATTAGCCGAGCAAAATTATCTTGCTCTTTTTCTCTAATTGCTTCTTTAAGCAAAAAATCTATACCTACTTGGCATAAAGGGATTAAGTCATGATGCTTACTACACACTGTCTCGTATAACAAAATATAATAAGCTTTCATATAAGACCAGTTATTAGTTCTATTAGACTGATGTTTTGTATAATATGCTCCGAGCATCGGTGTGTAGACAAAATTAACATTAGCAATTAAAAGGTCTATTGTAAAATCTCTATCTTGCAGAGCTTTTAAACGCTCATCAAATATTTTTTTATCCTGCACATCTCTACTCATCAATAGACATTGCTGAAGTAAGGGAAATGGAGAATCAGCTAGAAAATCAGGGATGAGTAATCGCTCAATCAATTGCTCTCTTGATAAAGAACCAACTATATTTTCCTCTCTGTTGATAATTTGCTGTTCTCTGTCTATAAATACCCGTTCATAATCTGTATAAAAAACAGTATTTTCTTGAACATCCAAGGCATTTAAATGATCTAATTGAAACCTAATTTTATCTTCGTGAATCCAATCATCTCCATCTAGAAACTGAATCCACTTACCTTGTGCCTGTTTAAAGCCAAAATTCCGACTTGAAGATACTCCGCCATTTTCTTTATAGAAGTAGCTGACTCTTGAATCTAGACTGAGCAATTGTTGAGCAACTTCTTGTGTATCATCAGTAGAGCCATCATCTACCATAATACATTCAAGGTCAGTAAATGTTTGTGATAGTACGCTTTTAACTGAGCGTTCTAGGTAGCTGGCTTGATTAAAACAGGTAACAACGATTGAAACAAGTGGAGTCATTGATTAAACACTCTTCTTGTTGAAAAGGTATAGTTCAAAATTCACGCCGGAGAAAAATAAGTATTGGGAAATAAACTAAGTTGGTATTTTGATTAAGATATTGGCACGCTGCAAGTAATATTTGAGGAGTGCTGTATAGATGCGATCCATTGATGGCAATGCATACTTTTTCTCAGGTTCACCGTCATGTGAACCCCAGATTACTGGGAAAGGATTTGGTTCCCAGACAAAGAGGTTTCTCTGTTCGTCATAGCTGTAATCAAAAGCCATAAAATCAAAACCTAATGCTTTGCGTGCCTGCTGCAAAAGATGATGATTGGGGTCTTCTCCACTGAAATAAGCAATTTCCTCTGCTATTATTGATTCATTAATTACGCGATTATCGTTGTCGCGTACTTCCCAAGATTTGGAAACCATTAAAGGGCCAGGGATACCTTCATCTCCCATAGCGAAGTAGCGATACTTACGATACAGACCATCTTCTCCCTTAACATCCAGAAATTCTACTGCAATGGGGGCAAGCATCTTTTCAAAAGGGATGTTTTCCAAGTCATCGAGATTTTGGACGAAAAAGATTTGGCAGCCATGCACCCAGTCTTCACGAATAAAGAAGGGAGTTGACAATCCTCCTTGTGTCTTTTTGAAAGTTTCTACATCAGTAATCGGCACTGTTTTGGCGGTGCGAATGCCCTCTACGCTACCAATCTTCTGTGCTGCCAATGATTTAATTGAATTTGAGAGGTTATCAATGGAATTAACAATGGGAATGTTGCGTTTTTTACATTCTGCTTCTATTGGCTGGGCATATTGATAAATATACGGAAATCTTTCTTTGAGGGGATCTTGTAGCCAAGGTATAAATAGTGCATAGCGATCCCAGTCATTTATCTCACAAGGGAGATAATGAAGTTCAAACAGATGTGCTGCCTCAGGTACATTTTGACTAACCCAATAAAGAAAGTAGTCATTGTATGTAGACTGGTGATCTGCCTGTCGCACAACCAGGATGCGCTGAGGATATCGGACGTTGTTCACGGCGTCCCGGATTGCTGAAATTACCTGTTGCCGAAATTCTTTGTACATAGAGGGTTTGTGACGTTAATATAGTCCTGGATGAAATTTTGATCGGGTGTGGGATATTCGGCGCTAAAAATCTTAGTTGATTTTTATTGACAAAACTTTCTCAGTGTTATTATTCGATAAATAAGGTTTTATAGACTAGAAAATGGTTTTAATATAGGCTATCTCTTACTTTTGAAGTTTTTCAGATTAAGGAGGAATCAGCCTTTAATTTGTGATGAATTATGGTAAAGGGTATATTTTTAGTTAACCCTAGATATCAAGTTTCAATAAAAGCCTAGATAAAGCTAACGTCATATTGGCTAGTTCGTCTACCGAAATTTCACATATAAATGATATTTTTTGATACTGAATATCTACTCATAACAGAGGCATAACAGAGGCAAAGGTAATGCAGGTAATCCGTCTTGAGGCACTCTCAGACAACTATATATTTTTGCTGTACGATGCACGGCAACGTATTGCGGCTGTTGTCGATCCAGCTGAGGCTCAACCAGTATTAGAGAAACTGGCAGAATTAAAAGCTGAGTTGGTAGCAATTTTCAACACGCACCACCATAACGATCATGTGGGTGGCAATAAGCAGTTAATAGGAAAATTCCCCCAAGTGATAGTTTACGGGGGAACCGAGGATCGTGGTAGAATTCCGGGACAGCAAGTGTTTTTGCAAGAAGGCGATCGCGTCCAGTTTGCAGACCGCATAGCTGAAGTTATCTTCGTTCCCGGACATACCCGCGCTCACATCGTTTACTACTTCCCCCCCGAAAAAGTTGGTGAGACAGGCGATTTATTTTGCGGCGATACCTTGTTTTCAGGCGGTTGCGGTCGCTTGTTTGAAGGAACACCGACCCAAATGGTGGATTCTTTAAGCAAACTGCGATCGCTACCCGATGATACACGCGTCTGGTGCGCCCACGAATACACCTTAAAAAATCTCCAATTTGCCCTAACTGTGGATAGTGACAACGCCGACTTACAAAGGCGCTTCAATGAAGTGAAGGCTTACCGTAGTCGAGGAGAAGCTACCATACCGTCACTGCTGGGAGTGGAGAAGCGCACCAATCCCTTTTTACGTTGGGATCAGCCATCATTACAATTAACTGTTAAGAGTAGCGATGGAGTGCAAACCTTTGCGCGGATACGAGAAATGAGAAATAACTTTTAGGCATTGGGCATTGGGCATGGGGCATGGGGCATTGGGCATTGGGCATGGGGCATGGGGCATTGGGCATTGAGCATGGGGCATTGGGCATTGGGCATTGGGCATTGGAGAAAAGTCTATCTCCCTCATCTCCCTCATCTCCCTCATCTCCCTCATCTCCTCCACTCCCTCATTCCCCCATTCCTTCAATTTTCTAGCGCTAATAGTTGCGATCGCACCCTTCCTTTCGCTACGATCTGTAAGCTTTAGGGTATTAGTCCAAGAAGCTTGGAATACAGCAGTGAGCTATGCTGCCCAAACCCAAATTAATCAGATTTTACAGGAAAAACAAAAACCGATGGCGAAACGTGTGCAGTTAGTTTTAAATCAGGATATCAGCAAGCTGGGAAAATCTGGCGACTTAGTGGAAGTAGCTCCTGGCTACGCTCGTAATTATCTGATTCCCCAAAAATTGGCAACCAATGCCACTCCTGGTATTCTCAAGCAAGTAGAACGTCGTCGTGAGCAAGAGCGCCAACGGCAATTAGAACTCAGACAACAAGCTCTTGAGCAAAAAGAATCTTTAGAAAAAGTTGGCAGCTTGATAATTGCCAAGCCAGTTGGTGAAAACGAAGCAATTTTCGGTACTATCACCACCCAAGATGTTGTAGATGCAATTAAGGCAGCTACTGGTCAAGAAATTGATCGGCGTGGCATTACCATCCCCGATATTAATCACCTTGGTACTTATCAAGCCGAAATTAAGCTGCATTCGGAAGTAGCGGCGCAAGTGAATATTCAAGTAGTCGCTAGCTAACTCAGGAGGGGACGCGGAGATGAGGGGGATGAGGGAGATGAGGGGGATGAGGGAGATGAGGGAGCAAGGGAAGTAAAGGTGAAAATAACTCTTAACTCCTAACTCTTAACTCCTAACTCTTAACTCCTAACTCCCGACTAACTCCTAACTCCCGACTAACTCCTAACTCCTAACTCTTAACTCCTAACTCCTAACTCCTAACTCCAAACTCTTAACTCCTAACTCCTAACTCCTAACTCCTAACTCCCATACCCCCGACTAGCTTTCATCTCAAACTAAAATCGTTTATGGCTGAAGAATTGAGTTTTCAAGGCGATGGTAGCGATGCCTACGGCGGTAAACTACGCCTCCCACCACAAAATATTGAGGCGGAAGAAGCGATTTTGGGGGGTATTTTACTAGATCCAGAAGCGATTAGTCGAGTTAGCGATCGCCTCCTTCCCGAAGCTTTTTACATTAGCGCTCACAAAGATATTTATCAAGCAGCTGTGAGGCTCCACGCCCAAGGTAAAGCCACAGACTTACTCTCAGTCACAAGTTGGCTAACTGACCATGATATCCTTGCTCGCATTGGTGGCAGAAATAAGTTAGCAACTCTGGTAGACCGCACAGTGTCAGCCGTGAACATCGACGCCTTAGCCGGGTTAGTGATGGACAAATACCTGCGGCGGCGCTTAATAAAAGCTGGTAATGAAATTGTACATTTAGGTTATGAGACAGAAACTGAATTACCAATTGTTTTAGATCAGGCAGAACAGAAAGTATTCGGCGTTACTCAAGAGCGTCCCCAATCGGGTTTAGTTCATATTTCTGATACTCTAATTAATAATTTCCAGGATATTGAAGATCGAAATCAAGGCATCGCCTTACCTGGGATTCCCTGCGGATTTTACGATTTAGATGCCATGACCGGCGGCTTTCAGCGTTCTGATTTGATTATTGTCGCTGCTAGACCGGCAATGGGAAAGACAAGCTTTTCGATGAATATTGCCCAATATATTGCCAATTACGAAATTATTATCAAGCGTGATAACATTGACGAGCGGAAGAAACTACCAGTTGCTATTTTCAGTTTGGAAATGTCCAAAGAGCAACTGACACAACGTCTATTAGCTAGCGAAGCGCATATTGAAAGTAGTTATCTGCGGACTGGACGCCTGAGCCAAACACAGTGGGAACCTTTAAGCCGTGCTATTGGTATCCTTTCTGAGATGCCGATTTATATTGACGACACGCCGAATATTACAGTTACACAAATGCGTAGTCAGGCAAGAAGACTACAAGCAGAACAAGGAATACTGGGTTTGATTGTAATAGATTACTTGCAATTGATGGAAGGAGCAGGTGATAATCGAGTTCAAGAATTATCAAAAATTACACGTCAACTCAAAGGTTTAGCGCGTGAATTATCTGTACCAATTATTGCTTTATCTCAGTTGAGTCGAGGGGTGGAAGCACGCACTAACAAGCGTCCGATGTTGTCAGATTTGAGAGAGTCGGGTTGTTTAGCAGGCGATAGTTTGGTGACATTACCAGATAGCGGACTGCAAGTACCAATTAGGGAATTAGTAGGTAAATCTGGTTTTGCAGTTTGGGCGTTGAACGAAGCTACAATGCAGCTAGAAAAGGCAATTGTTAGCAATGCTTTTTCCACAGGTACGAAGCCTCTGTTTACTTTAACAACTCGATTGGGTCGAAAAATCCGTGCCACAGGTAATCACAAGTTTTTAACAATTAATGGCTGGAAAAGACTTGATGAATTAACTCCTAAACAACATCTATGTTTACCAAGACATCTCCCCAACCCTGGTAAACAAACTATGACTTATGCCGAGGTTGCATTATTAGGACATTTAATTGGCGACGGTTGTACATTGCATAGTCTTGCCATACAGTACACTACCAGAGAGATAGATTTAGCTCAGAATGTTGCTTTCTTGGCAACAGAAGTTTTTGGAGATTCAATTGTTCCTAGAATTTCACCTGAACGTCACTGGTATCAAGTTTACTTGTCCGCAGCACAACGTCTAACTCATAGTGTGAGAAATCCAATAGCCAAATGGCTAGACTCTCTGGGTGTTTTTGGTTTAAGGTCTTACGAAAAATTTGTACCTCAAGAATTGTTCTCACAACCGCAAGAGTTAATAGCCTGCTTTCTAAGACACCTTTGGAGTACAGATGGTTGTATCAAGTTAGTTGCAGGAAAAAAGCCAAGACCTATTGCATATTATGCAAGCAGTAGTGAGAGACTAGCTTTTGATGTACAGACGCTTTTATTAAGACTTGGCATTAATGCAACACTCAAGATAGTTCCTCAATTGGGCAAAGGTAGAAACCAGTATCATGTAAAAATCACTGGTAAGCCTGACCTTGAGTTATTTATTCAAAACGTTCGAGCAGTAGGAGAATATAAGCTAGGTTCATTGCAACAAATTGCTGAACACCTTGAAAGCTGCATTCATAACACTAACAGAGATATAATTCCCAAAGATGTTTGGAAAACACAGGTTGTACCTGCAATGCAATCTGTTGGCTTGACCACACGGCTATTACATTCCTCTATTGGAGTTTCGTATTGTGGCTCTACTCTTTACAAGGTAAATTTAAGTCGAGAAGAAGCTCTAAAAGTCGGCAACGTTGTTCAATCATCTAAACTGGTTACTCTTGCCAAAAGTGATGTTTATTGGGACGAGATACTTTCAATTGAATATACTGGCGAGGAAGAAGTCTTTGATCTTACAGTTCCTAGTTTGCATAATTTTGTTGCGAATAATATTATTGTTCACAATTCCATTGAACAAGACGCGGATTTAGTAATAATGTTATACCGTGATGAATACTATTCTCCCGATACACCCGATCGCGGGATTGCAGAAGTGATCATAGCTAAACACCGCAACGGACCTACAGGTACTGCGAAACTTTTGTTCAATCCACAATTTACAAAGTTTCAAAATTTAAAAATTTAGCCAGATCAAATAATTATTGGACTTACGTATTGACAAGAAACACCAAATATGTATAAGGTGAAAAACCACATCTTTCGCAAGGGTAAAGCGCATTGCTAAACCCCTACAGCAAGCCCTATTTACGATCAAAGGATAATTAAGAAAAGCCTGAAACTCTACGCGATCGCAATCCTTTTGTATTGAGAGGAAAAGTGCGATCGCTATACACGACGGTTTCATCCATTTTTTCGATGCAGTCAGCAGTTAGATAAGGATTTCTTTAGCTCCACATCTTGAGAATTAAGGGATTACTTGATTTTCATCACAAAGAGAGACGATCTGATTTACAAAAGCTTTGAGTTCTGGACAGGACTGAATAGCAATCATAAGATCATTGTCCTTCAAAATCTTTGTCCCATGAATAGGCTTATCATAATCTTGGCGTCCTCCTGATTTGAAAATTTCCTTGATCCAGTATGAAGGAGGTTTTTGGTGATTCACAGTTTCGGGAGAACCACTAGGAGCAGAGCGATTATGTTTTGCTAAGGATTGGATAGTTTTCCAGTATGGAAGAAGCCATGTTTCAAAGTCATGTAGTGCTGTGTGTGGATAAAATCTGGGGTTGTTACCAACCCACTCCATCATTTGGGCTTTAGCATCAGCCGCATCTTGAAAATCGTTAGTTCCTGTATAAACGTCTGTGAGCGCAATTACTGCATCATAAGCACTATTGCCAGTTAGTAAATTTTCAACTACACGCCTGAGTTTTTCTTCTTTAGGAATTCGACCATGTTGAGGAATAAACTTGAGTCTTGGCATTTGTTGCCCTAAACGAGTTTGGAGAAACTCACGCAGTTTTTCTTTAAAAGCTACCTCAGTAGCCCCTTCAACCAAAATAGCAATCTTCATGGACGCCCACCCATCAAATTCATTCCCCAAACTTGATCAAGGGTGTAATCTGCCAACCACTTATCCAGATCAAGAGTATCAGCCCAAGTCATCCTGGCCTCACCTTCTTCAAGGTCACAAATTAGAACCTCATTTGGTTTAAGAAATCTAATCAGCCGATCTGAATGTGTTGCTACTATAAGCTGCGTGTGTTTTGAAGCTTCTCTCATTAAATATGCTAAATGTCTCAAAAGTTCGGGATGTAAGCTGACTTCTGGCTCATCTAGCAGAGTGATTGTTGTTAAGCTTTGGCTTTGCAGAAGAGTAACTAACCAAAGGAAGCGCAGTGTCCCCTCTGATAGCTCATGCACATATATCGGCTGAGAGAAATTTCTATCTGTCCAAGTCATGGAAATAGTTCCTGCGGCAACTGGAGGAAAGTTTAACCGCTCAAAATCTGGAAATGCTGTAGAAATAACATTTTCAACCATTTCAAAGCGATCTCTATCAGTTTCCCGAAGATCATAAAGACAGGAAACTAAATCTTCACCGCTTGCACCAGGTAGCTTCGCAGGACGCATTTGTTGAGGTAAGCGAATTGGACTTTTCTCTGAAACATCAAGTGCCCCGTAATAAGTACAAGAAGCAAGGCTTTTTCTCAAGTTTTCAGGCTCACGATACATCTTAGGAACTTGGGAAAGCGATGTTTCAAGATAATTATGTTCCCAGTTTGGTCTTAAAAGTCCGCTACCTTCCTGAAAATATTTAATGTCCAAGCTATGCGATTCAATATACTTAAATGGCTCAGGTTTACTTGGATTCCTCTGCTGCGTTAAAGTTTCATTTCTAATTTCATAAGACAAACCTTTAGGAGACAATGTTAAACTATATTTTAAAGGTTTTTCTTCTGGCACTTTCATTGAAACTGAGATTTCAAGTTCCTGCGCTTTGCCTCTAGTCAAAATTTCGTTTAAACCACCTTTAAACTGCAATGTCTCTTGTAACTTGCCATTGGCTGAAGCAGCTAGTGTTGAAAGAATATCTAAGAAAGAGGTTTTTCCTGCCCCATTCGCACCAATCATCACAATCAGATCCCTCATCTCAAGTTCGACTTGGCAAAGACGGCGAAAACCTCTTACCGATATGTTTTCAAATCTATCCATACAGCTAACCACTATAATTGACAATAGTTAAACTTGCTTAAGAACTAAGATTCAAGTAATCCCCAGTATATCTCCGAAGAGCTTGAGCAAAGCATATACAGCAGAATTCAGGAGCGGAGCCGGAGACGCTCCGCCTCCGCTCAGAATTCAGAAGTAAAACAGGCTTTATGCCTGGCTTTGAGACGAATCGTTGTGTACTCCACTTTCCTTGAAATCTGCTATAATCATAAAACTGTATTAATTTTCCTCGTTTTCCAGGGGGCTAGAGGAAAGTAAAACTGGGACTTAAGTAACTGGGGTGGCTTCCACTTCACCAGTCTGGGGATTATAACTTACTTCCAGGACGGTATCCATTACATCTGCACCCATTCGCGCAGCTATTTCTGGGCAGGGCTTGCTGGCATGGGTGTTAACTTGGATATTATCTTTTTTCTCCAAGCTGACTTCTTGACGCCCATATTTCAGGACAGTTGACATCCAAACTAACTCGTCCATAAACCTTTCCATGCGGCGAATGTAGGTTGGTTTGTCAATCAAATTGCCCGACTGATCAAATAGTTTCTGAACGTTGCTAAAGTTGAGGTCATAGAAAATAGTCACTAGCCCCAATTCCCGCATTACAGGTAAAAGGTTTTGGATTACCCTTGTACCACCAAAAGGCCCCGCCGAAACGCCACACAGACCAACGGCTTTATGAATGTACTCTTTAAGGCAGGTGTCAAGTACGTGCTTGAGCAAACCCGGATAACCGTGGTTATACTCTGGTGTAACAATAATTAATCCATCTGCTCGTTCAATGGTTGCAGAAAACTGAGGGTCTTTGAGGGATTCTCCGGCATCATTTGTAGCGATCGCCATTTCTCTAATATCAATAAGTTCGGTTTCCAGGCGATCGCGTGTTGCAACCTGCTCAACAATAAATTTAGCAACATATTCACTTTGGCGACCTTGACGGGGAGTGCCAAGGATAACTGGAATAAATAGAGATGAATTTGGCATAGTTTTTTCTCCCTACTGTTCTTGATAGTTCCAAAGTAGTCCACCATCCACAAAGAAAGTGCTACCTGTAATCTAGTCATACCATTTCACACAAACCCTGATACATATAGATTTCTCGTAGGGGCACAGCATTGCTGTGCCCCTACCAACGTATTTGTATCATTATTAAACTGAAACGGTATAAGCCAGTTTGTTGCAGTTTATTCCTGAAAAATGACTAGATAATTTTGTTTGTAGTTGGTGCTTTACCGCTAAAGCGCCAACAGGGAAAGAGAGAAATAACTCCTAACTCCTAACTCAGCACTAGGTGATTACAGTTGGCTGTTCTCGTCCAGTGAATTTACGGATTTGAGCTATCTCTTCAGCAAGAGTGATTAAAGAAGCAAGTGCTTGCTGTGATTCCAGGTCATGTTTGGCGGAATCTGGCTCGTAGCTTTCTAGATAAACTCTGAGGGTTGCACCTTGAGTCCCCGTCCCAGAAAGTCGCACCACAATCCGGGAGCCATCGGTAAAACCAATGCGAACACCTTGTTGATCGCTAATGCTGCCATCAACGGGGTCGGTATAACTAAAGTCATCACTGTATTCAACTTGATAGTTACCAAACTGCTTGCCTTTGAGGGTTGGCAATAAGGAACGCAGTCTTTCGATTAAGGTGTTAGCTGGCTCTATCTCTATCCCTTCATAGTCATGACGGGAATAATAATTGCGTCCATAGGTCTGCCAGTGTTCCCGGACAATTTGCTCAACAGATTGCTGCCGGACTGCTAGGATATTCAGCCAGAACAGCACAGCCCATAACCCATCTTTTTCGCGGATGTGGTTAGAGCTGGTACCAAAGCTTTCTTCACCGCAGAGAGTCGCTTTACCCGCGTCTAAGAGATTGCCGAAGAACTTCCAACCAGTGGGCGTTTCATAGGATTCAATTCCAATCTGAGCGGCAACTCGATCTACTGCTTGACTAGTAGGCATCGATCGCGCTACCCCGGCTAAACCCGAACTATAACCAGGGACTAGCTTGGCGTTTGCAGCTAACACTGCGAGGCTATCGCTAGGTGTGACAAAGAACTTACGCCCTAAGATCATATTGCGATCGCCATCTCCATCAAAAGCTGCCCCAAAGTCTGGCGCATTCTCTCCGTACAAAATATCTACCAACTCATGAGCATAAACTAGATTTGGGTCAGGGTGTCCACCGCCAAAGTCTTCTAAGGGTGTACCATTCCGCACGGTTCCCACTGGTGCGCCCAAACGTTGCTCAAAAATCGCATGGGCATAGGGGCCAGCTACCGCGTGTAAGGCATCGATGCTGATCCGAAAATTTCCTCTTGTCAACAGTTGGTGAATGCGTTCAAAATCAAACAGCGACTCCATTAACTCTTCATAATCCTGTACGGAGTCAATCACCTCAACTACCGTCTCTCCCAAATGTGACTCACCCAAGGTTTCTAAATCTACATCTGGTGCTTCCAGAATTTGGTAGCTATCGATCGCTTTACTGCGATCGTAGATCGCCTCTGTCACCTTTTCCGGCGCTGGTCCACCGTTGCTAATGTTATATTTCACACCAAAGTCACCATTCGGCCCGCCCGGATTATGACTAGCAGATAAGATGATGCCGCCAATAGCTTGGTACTTACGAATAATCGCAGAAGTCGCAGGAGTAGACAAAATCCCCCGTTGACCAACTTTAATCAGCCCAATGCCATTGGCCGCAGCCATTTTCAAAATGATTTGAATGGCTGGGCGATTGTAATAACGACCATCACCACCCAGGACTAGGGTTTGTCCTCGCAAGTCCCCTACAGAATCGAAGATGGATTGGGTAAAATTTTCCAGGTAGTGGGGCTGCTGAAAATCCTTCACTGCTTTCCGCAGCCCAGAAGTACCGGGCTTTTGGTCAGAGAAAGGAGTAGTAGAGACTTTACGTATGTTCATAGATAATGTTCACCAAGGCATTTTTCTCTTACAGCTTTGCATAAGTTCGTGACAAAAAAAATTGTCCCGTAGTCAGACAAATAGAACTACGGAGACAAAAGAGGCTATTCCCGATGAATTGGAAAACGCCGTCTATGTATAGGTTGACGTGCTTCATCTCCAGTAGTTGGCGCTGGTGGTGAATTATTTTGCAGAATTGCAATTTCCCTCTGTGCATCTTGATAACTATCTTGTTCTCCTTGCTGTTGAAATAGTTTTGCAGCTTTTTGAAAATCTGCGATCGCACCCTGTTGATTTTTCTGTTTGCTGCGAATCACACCCCGGTTATAGTAGGCTGAAGCATTGTTAGCATTAATTGCGATCGCTCGTGAATAATCCTGATTTGCAGCTTTTTTATTTCCTAGTTCGAGATAGGCGTTACCACGGTTGTTGTAAGCAGCGACATTATTAGGATCTAGTTTCAGTGCTGCGGTATAATCTTCAATAGCGCCTTGATAATCTCCGAAAGAAAAGCGGTGAATACCTCTGTGAGTATAAGCTGCAATAAATTTAGGATCAATCTGTAAAATAGTGTTGTAATCTTGAGTAGCTTCGAGTTTATCTCCCAAATCACTGTAAACATCACCACGATTAAGATAGGCTTCTATGTATTTGGGATTGATGCTAATTGCGTGCGTATAATCTTTAATTGCTATATATTTTTGTTTATTAATAGATTGAGTTAAACCCCTTTGATAATAAGCTTTGGCATCACTAGGATTAATCTTAATTACTCGATCAAAATCTTGAATTGCTGCTTGTATAAGTTTGAGGCGACGGCGGAGAATCCCTCGCTGCAAGTAAGTTTCAGTATACTGAGGTTTGAGAGCGATCGCTTTGCTAAAATCTGCCATTGCTCCTTTATTATCCTTCAGTTGAGCAAGGGCTAAACCCCGGCCATAGTAAGCATAAGCATTTTTAGGATTTAACTTAATCGCTTGGGTATAGTCTGCGATCGCTTCTTTATACTTGCCTAATTCCGAAAAAGCAAATCCTCGATCAAAATAGGCGTTAGCATTTTGAGGATTGAGCAAAATCGCTTGGCTAGAGTCTGCTTGTGCTTGCTCATAGTCTCCTAATCGATAATAAGCATTGCCTCGCTTATTATAAGCCAAAGCGTTTTGCGGATCTAATTTAATAGCCTGATTGAAATCTTCAACTGCTCCTTCATAGTTTCCGGCGTCATATTTATTTACTCCCTCTTGATATAATTTTTGTTCAGCATCACTTACAGGTTTTGGCGATTGCAAAAACCACGCTCCAATAACAAGTGTGATACAGCCAGCTAGCCCCATTAGAATTAGTAATAATTTTTTATGATGCTGTTTTTGTTGGTCGTCATCAACACTTGTTAACCTTTTCAGATCGTCTAAAACTTCAGTTGCATACTGGTAGCGTTTACGATAGTCTAAACGCACCATTCTATTAATAATTGCTACTAATTTTCTGTTAACTTTTAGATTTTTGTCACGCCAAACGATTTCACCTGTTAGCTGATGTTTCTGACTTCGCAAATTAAATATTTCGTTTGTTGGTAAACCTTTAAGTGCTGCGATCGCAACGATACCTAAAGCATATATATCACTGTTATATTTCAGGTTGCCGTTAACTTGTTCTATTGGCATATATTCGAGATTATCAACGGTATTAGTGATGGCTTCATTAAAAGTACCAAAATTAACCAAAACTAACTTTTCATCTGACTCCCGGCGAATAATATTTGCTGGTTTGATATCCCGATGAATCACACCATAGCTATGTACAAGCACCAAAATTTCTAATATCTCTGATAAAAGACTAATTACTTGTTCTTCCCTCAGAGGTTGTCCCTGGATAATGTCATCACTTAAAGGATTCCCAGGTATGAATTCTTGGACTATATAGAATTCTTCATTTTCTTCAAAACAAGCAATTAGCTTTTGAATTTGATCGTGTTTGTGTCCTAGTTTTTCTAAAGTTGCTGCCTTACTCCTAAACAAGCGGCGTAGGATTGTTAAACTTTGAGGATTGCTACTAGGATGACATAACTGCTTTACTATAAATTGGCTGCGAGGAAGATTAGCATCTTCAACTAGATAGGTTTTCCTCTTTTCACCATCATTGAGAACTTTTAGTATTCGATAATGTCCATCTAGCAAATGACTATTCATCAATATAAATATAGTCTGATAAATTGTTTGATTATAGCTTAGGTGTTATTCATGTTAAAAATGAGATAAATGTGTAGACTGCTACAGCGTGTCTCTACAATCTGCTTAACGGAACAACGAAAAAATCAGCTTTTTAAGCCTATCTCCGCTTAGGGGGGACTGACAAATAAAAAAATACTCAATTACTTCTTGTGGGGTGGGCATCTTGCCCGCCCGTATAGAAAGGCGGGCAAGATGCCCACCCCACAATATTGGGTAATTTATTTGTTGTCAGTCGCGGGATAGATTTAGAGAGGGGTCAGACCAAATCTATCGAACTCACGTTAACATTGCAGGTCGATGTTATGCCATTGTAAGTTGATGTTATGCCATTGCAAGTCGATGCTATGCCATTGCAGGTCGATATTATGCCATTGCAGGTCGATGCTATGCCATTGCAGGTCGATATTATGCCATTGCAGGTCGATGCTATGTCATTGCAGGTTGATACTATGCCATTGCAGGTCGATGCATTAGCAATGCAAGAAAAAAATATAGCAGTCCTATTTGAGTTGTGAAAAATATAGATTAGGAAACGAACCGCAAAGGACGCAAAGGACGCAAAGGAAGGAAATAATAAAGAGAGATGTAATTTTCACGAATGATTTAGGACTGCTATAGTACCCGTATCCACAACAAAAAGGGAGTTAGAGTCAGGTTTTACGCTGGCACGACAAATTTCTCGCTACCAGCTAGTTCAAAGGCTGCATGAATGGCTTGCAAAGCTTTAACACCTTGCTCTTGTGCCACGACACAACTAATTTTTATTTCTGAGGTGGCAATCATTTGAATATTAATTTGTTGTTGAGCTAAAGCTTCAAACATTTTAGCAGCAACACCTGGTTGTCCCAGCATACCTGCACCGACAATACTCACCTTAGCGATCGCACTATCTAAAACAACTTCACCCCATCCTAATTCTGCTGCTACTTGGGTAAGCATTTTTTTTGCATTTTCCCCGTCTATCCGCGAGACTGTAAAAGCAATATCTCGCCTGGGAACACCATCAATCACCCGACAGCGCTGAGATTGGATAATCATATCAACGCTAATATTATGCTGCGCTAATAATCCAAATAATTTTGCCGCCATCCCCGGACGATCTGGCAATTGGCGAATAGCAAGACGCGCTTGATTCAAATCGAGGGCGACACCGCGAACGGGGGGAGTGGGGGGAGTGGGGGATGAGGGGGATGAGGGGGATGAGGGGGATGAGGGGGATGAGGGGGATGAGGGGGATGAGGGGGATGAGGGGGATGAGGGGGATGAG
>NZ_JBALBY010000075.1:0-27930 GCF_036919575.1 Nostoc sp.
CTGGATTTTCTTTTTCCCCCCTTTCCAAGGGGGGATTAAGGGGGGTAAAACGCCTGTGGAATAAGCATTTGAGCTTAAGTTGACACCAATGAGCATTGCTGTGCCCCTACGACAGGTGTGGTTCAAATACATGATTTCTGCTGTAATGGGGGATTCACATCCACCAGCGATCGCGTAGCTCCTTCTCTAAGAGAGGCTCTGCCAAAGAGTAGGCGATCGCGCAGCGTTTTAAACCCGTTTATTCACCCACCACTTGTAGAAAATTCATTCTGAATTCTGAATTCTGAATCCTGAATTCTGTTTTGATAATCTACAAATCACGTCTCTGCGGCTACTAGCGCTGAGTAAATCGACACAACATTAGCATATAATACTCAGTTTTAAAAATCCGGTTGATCAAGGTGGCATCTATCTATACATAGCGCAATCGGAAATTTTTAGCTGAGGTTGGGTATGTACCGGACAATTTGCATTGCCCTGATGTCATTGCCTGTTTATTTATACAATGTTGAGCTAGCCAATAGTTGTAGTCGTGACGTGCTGATTGTTAAAAACCAGTTTCCCATAATAACGGCTCTAATTGCTTACAACACAAGTACTCAGTCAGACAATTTTCCGTGGCAAATATCAGCTAGAGATGACCAAACGGAAGATTGTCTTCGCGCTGGTACTTGCAAAGATTGATACTAATTCGTAATTCGTAATTCGTAATTACGGTAGTCCCATCATAAAAAAAAAGAAAATTAATGGTTACAAAAAATCAACGTACAGTAGTGGTTACAGGAGCATCAACAGGAATTGGCCAGGCGTCTGCTTTGCTTTTAGACCAGTTGGGCTTCTCTGTTTTTGCTGGCGTGCGTCAAGATGTTGATGCTCAAACACTTAGAGAGAAAGGGTCACAAAGGCTGATTCCGATTTTTTTAGATGTTACTGATGCTGAATCGATCGCAGCTGCGGTTGATAAGGTAACAAATGCTGTCGGTGATGGGGGGATTTTCGGTTTAGTGAATAATGCCGGAATTGCTGTTCCTGGGCCGTTGGAATTATTAGCGATCGCAGAATTTCAATACCAGATGCAGGTTAATGTTACTGGACAATTAGCAGTCACACAAGCATTTCTTGGTCTATTACGCCAGAGTCGGGGCCGAATTATCAATATGGGTTCCATTGCTGGTAGAAGTCCGACGCCGTTCCTGGGAGCTTATAATGCGTCAAAGTTTGCTTTGTCAGCACTCACTGATGTGCTGCGGATGGAGTTACGACCTTGGGGAATCTCGGTTTCTATTATTGAACCTGGTTCTATCGCTACTCCAATCTGGGAAAAGTCTCTAAGTCAATCTGAAATAGCACAGCAGGATTTACCAGAATCGGCACAAAATCTTTACGGTCAGGCGATGAATATTGTCCGTAAAAAAATGCAAATTCTCGCATCTAAGGGAATTTCTGCGGATCTTGTCGCTCAGGTTGTTGTCGATGCGCTGACTGCAAAACAACCTAAGACACGCTATCTTGTTGGACAAGATGCCAAACTTGGAGCTGTGCTGAAGCACATTTTACCCGATAAGCTGCATGACCGGGTAATTTTATACTCAATGGGGTTGTAGATTACTTTACGCGTCAAATTACCCCCCTTAATCCCCCCGATGGATTGGGGGGAAAAATGAATCTAGTTCCCTCCCCTTTACAAGGGGAGGGTTAGGGTGGGGTAAAACTGACGCCAAAACCAAGTGAGTAAACTATTCACACTTGTGTATACACCCTAGCCTTCCCTCGTAGGGAAGCGGTTGGGGTTAGGTTTGAGAGAAAGTTGGACACCGCGTTCATTTTAAGAAAAAAATCATCTTTTTAAGAAAAAAATCATCTTTTTAAGAAAAAAATCATCTTTTTAAGAAAAAAATCATCTTTTTAAGAAAAAAATCGTCTTTTTAAGAAAAAAATCGTCATTTTAAGAAAAAAATCATCTTTTTAAGAAAAAAATCGTCTTTTTAAGGAGTAAAGTATGGCGTTAAGGCGTAACCCATCGCTTTCAGGAGTAAATCATCACTTTCAGGAACAAATTATCCCTTTAAGGGCTAAATCTAGCGTTTACGCCTTAATAGAAAATACCAAATATGTGTGATGCAAAAAACCACATCTGTCGTAGGGGGTAAATTAACCAGGGTTTTACCCCACCCTAACCCTCCCCTTGTAAAGGGGAGGGAACTGGATTTCCGATCTCCCCCCTTTCCAAGGGGGGATTAAGGGGGGTAATTCGACTTGTGTGTACACTGTAGCGGCGTAGCTCAAGGCATCGCTTCCGACTTCCGACTTATTTAATTTTCTCTTAGTCCAGGTCGGTGGACTTTGTTTGTATAGCCGCGACTTCCAGTCGTTTGGGCTTGGTGCAAAATGTTCCCTACGAGTGGTCTATATTTTATGCAATTGAGAACCGCTATATATTCAAGAGTGCTATAAAACTGTACTTAAGATTACCTTTTTTTGTGCTGGATATTTTTAATATTGATAAGAGTACCTTATTTATTCAGGAGGATTTTTGCTATTTGTACTTATAATAGTATTTTTACTTACTTAAAATCAAATATCAGCCTTGGCTTGTGCTAGATCAAACCTAGATATGAAAAATCATCCTGAATACTGCTAATTTAGTTAGTATTTTGAGTGAGATGTACTTAAATTAAGGAAGAAATTCCCTAAAACCAAATATATTTATTCAACAGATTTTTTCATCCCTATTCCTGAGTGAACTCGATTAGTTATGCTCCTAGATTTAGAAAGATTTTATCAGGCTTGCAATCCCAGCAGACCTCTAATTATAGGAAATGCCAGCGATCGCAGATACTATATCGATTTTGCTGCGGTGCGGGGTGGCAAAATCATTGAGGCTTTGCAGCGCACGATCGCTAGAATATCCCCGGATGCTCCAACCTGTCAACTATTTACCGGACATCTCGGCTGTGGAAAATCAACGGAGTTGTTACGCCTGAAAGCTGAGTTAGAGGAACAGCAATTTCATGTAGTTTACTTTGAGTCTACCCATGTGTTAGAAATGGCAGATGTGGATGTGACTGATATTTTATTAGCGATCGCTGGACAGGTAAGCGAAAGCCTAGAAGCCTTGAAAATTAGGTTTAAGCCTAGCTACTTTACTAAGTTGTTTGCTGAACTCGTGGATTTTCTGCAAACGCCAATTGAACTTGGGGTGGAAGCAGAGTTGTCTGTGGGGATTGCCAAAATTACAGCTAAGGCTAAAGAAAGTCCCCAATTGCGGCGGCGGTTAAGAGATTACTTGGAACCGCGAACAGCAAATATTTTACAGTCAATTAATCAAGAATTGCTAGAACCTGCCACCAAGCAACTGAAAGCTAGGGGTAAAAAAGGATTGGTGGTGATTGTTGATAATTTGGATAGAGTCGCAATTCGGCCTTTACCATCGGGGCGATCGCTGCCAGAATATTTATTTATTCAGCGTGGTGAACAGTTACGCAAACTAAATTGTCATGTAGTCTATACTATTCCCTTAGCGCTGACTTTCTCCAACGATAGCGCCGAACTTCAACATCGTTTGGGGGGTGGAGTCGCGCCAAAAGTGTTACCGATGATACCTGTACGTTTGCGCTCTGGGGAGATTTTCCCGCAAGGGTTAACAATGTTGCGGCAAATGGTGCTAGCTAGAGCTTTTCCCGACATTTTAGCTAGGGATCGGTTAGGCTTAATTACAGAAGTGTTTGATAATCTGGATACCTTAGATCGATTGTGCTTGATTAGTGGTGGTCATGTACGCGACTTGCTAGGGTTACTGTTTGACTGTCTGCGAGAACAAGATCCACCTTTTGAGCGGGAGTGTGTCGAGTTGGTAATCCGAAGACAACGGGATTACCGAACTAATGCTATCGACCCTCATGAGTGGGAATTAATCTTTCAGGTAGTGCAACAGCAGAGAGTTAGAGGCGATATAGAATACCATACTTTATTGCGAAGTTTGTTTGTATTTGAATACCGCGATCATCAGGGAGCTTGGTTTGCCGTCAACCCAGTTTTAGCAGAGACAGAAAAATTTAAGTCATGGTTGAACGACACCCACAAGCAGATGTAACAGCAGCTAATGAGCGAGCTTTGAGAAATTTGGGGAGAGCAATTGCCCTTTCTAACGGTCAATTCTCCCTGGTTTTGGTGTGCTGCAATTATCGAGTTTTGCAAGAGCAAATGTTGCAAAAACTTGAAGAACTCTCTTCAGGAGTACACCAAATTCAAAAGGTAGTTCTGCCGCATAATGCTAGAAGTCTTTACACAAGTATTCATTTACAACTGCTAACCGAAAAGAATCCGCCATCGGCGTTGATGATTTTGGGTTTAGAGTTAGTAGATGGACTTGATGATCTATTGAGGTCTATCAATCATATTCGTGATGAATTTCGCAAACGCCACGCATTCCCGATGATTGTCTGGGTGAATGAGGAAGTGTTGCAAAAGGTAGTGCGTTTAGCACCAGATTTTGCTAGTTGGGCGGCGACACCGATTCAGTTTGAAATGACAACTGACTCACTGCTGGAATTTTTGCAACAGGAAACTGATTCTTTATTTGCTACGGTGTTACCAACCGAGGCTGCACAACAACAACCTCCTGAAGTTGCAAAGCATTATTCCACTGTGGAGCAAGTCTGGAAACATAGCTATGAACTCCACTTTGCTATTAAAGAGTTACACAATCGTGGTATTAGCTTAGATTCAGAATTAGAGGCTAGTTTAGAATTTGTTTTTGGTCTAGATGATTATATTAGCGATCGCATTCATCCAGCCTTAAACCATTTTCAGCAAAGCTTGGAAGTTTGGCAAAAGTTGGCGAAAGGAAAGATTGGAGGAGATGAAGAGGATGCTGACTTTTCACGGGATCTCGAAAACCTCTCTCCAAACCTCTCTCCTGCAAGGAGAGAGGCTTTGAATTCTCCCCATTCCCTTGTAGGGAAGGGGGCTGGGGGGTTAGGTTTCGCGTTAGCTTTTCCACATGACCTGAATTGTCAGGAAGAAGATGAGGGGGTATTTTCTTTGCCTATGCCTCCTAATCGGCCATCTCCTCTACTTTTACGACAGGGAATTTTACTGTTTTATATTGGGCTGTGTTATTGCCGTTTTGCAGAGCAAAATCAAACCGAAAACCGTCGTCATTGGTACACAGCTAAATCTTATTTTCAGCAATGCTTAAATGTTTTACAAGTGGCTGGACGTTTAGATATAGTTGCTGGATTCATTAATCAACTCGCTGAAGTTTTGCAATATCTGCAAGAGTGGGAAGAATTGCAGACGGTTGCTCAAAAGTCTCTGGAGTTACATCAAACTTATGGTACTCAAATCGAATTAGCTTGTGACTACGGTTTTCTGGCGCAAGTGGCTGTCCAGCAGTCGCGCTGGGTACAGGCGAGTATATTAGCACACGTATCACTGTTAAAATTAGGTGAGGCGCAAAAGCACAACGATCCTTACAACTGCTTATTTCCATTATTATTGGGGCAAATTTACTATTTAGTTTTGGCGAAAGCCCAGCGAAATTTAGGTGAATTAGAAATAGCGCGTGAATACCTGGATAAGGCGACAAAAGAACTACCAGCAGCTTTAGAAAGCAGCGCTCATCAATACGATGCCCATCGTTATATTCGCTTATTGCGGAGATTGCGATCGCTCTACTTTGAAGAAGGGCGCTATCTGGAAGCCTATTATATTCGACAGAAACGGCGTTCTGTTGAGCAACAGTACGGTTTTCGGGCTTTTATCGGTGCGGGACGCTTGCAACCGCAAAGACAGGCGACAAATCCAGCATTGATGTCACCTTCTGGGAGTAGTAGCGTTGCTTTAGAAATTGCCGCTTCTGGTCGGGAGCGTGATATTAATAACTTAATTGGCAGAATTAGCCGCGCCGATCAAAAGCTGACGGTAATTCACGGTCAATCAGGGGTGGGTAAAAGTTCGACTGTGACGGCGGGTTTAGTTCCAGCATTGCAAAATCGAGCCGTTGGCGATCAAATAGCCGTGCCTGTGGTATTGCAAGTTTACACCGATTGGGCGCGAGAATTAGGAAAATCTTTAAGTGAGGCGATGTCTAGTGACGCATCCCTTGCCGTGTATGCTGATATCAAGTCAGAAGTAGCTATTAAACCGGAAGCTTTAGCTTACTATGCCCAACCGATCACCATCTTGAGAATTTTAGAGCAACTAAAGGAAAATGCCGATCAGCACTTGATCACAGTTTTAATTTTTGACCAATTTGAGGAATTTTTCTTTGGTTATAGCGATCGCAATCAAAAGCAAGAATTTGATAAATTTATTAGTGACTGTCTCAAAATCCCCTTTGTGAAAGTGATCCTTTCCTTACGCGAAGATTATTTACATCGGTTATTAGATTTTAAACATCTTTCGGCACTGGAAGCGATTAATAATAATATTCTCGACAAGCATATTCGTTACCAGTTAAATAACTTTACACCAGAATATGCGAAAGCAATTATCCGAAAATTAACAGAGCGATCGCAGTTTAACTTAGAACCGGCTTTAATTGATGCTTTAATCGAAGATTTATCAACAGAATTTGGAGAAGTTCGCCCGATTGAATTGCAAGTGGTGGGAGCGCAAATTCAAGATGAGCGCATTACTACACTAGAAGAATATCAGCCATATCGACCTAATAAACTCATTGAGCGATATATTAAGGAACTGATTAAAGACTGCGGCCCAGAGAATGAACGAGCCGCTTTAATCGTCTTATACTTATTAACAGATGAAAGTAACAACCGACCTTTTAAAACTCGTGCTGAGTTAGCGGTGCAGCTAGCAGAATTGGAAGATGCGAGTAACTTAGAGTTAGTCTTAGAGATTTTAGTTAGCTCCGGTTTAGTAGTACTATTCCCTGATGTACCAGAACGCTATCAACTGATTCACGATTATTTAGTAGACTTAATTCGCTACCTGCAACAACAGGAATCGAGTTTACAGGTACAACTGAACCAGCTACGCCAAAAAGTAGAACAGAGTCAAGCTGAGATTGAACGACTTAAAAGCGAACTTAGCCAAAAAAAGCAGCGTTCCAAATTGGTAGATTCTCATCCCCAACCGGGATTGGACTTATTAACAGAATTGCGAGAGTTACACAAGCGGGAAGAATTGAGTCAGTTAGAAATTGAACATTTGCGGGCTGAACTTAAAGAAAAAGAGTTAACAGCTAAACTCGCAGAAAGTCAAAAGAAACAAAGAATTAGTGAAGCTCAATTAAATCGGTCGTTGAAAATTGCCCTAACTGCTTGCGTTCTCGCCATATTAGGATTAAGTGTTTCTATAGTCACAGCAGTAGATAGCGAAATTAAAACTCTGAGTGCATCTAGTGAAGCCCTCTTTGCTTCCCAAAAAGGTATTGATGCTTTAAAAGAAGCTTTAAAAGCGGGAAGAAAATTCCAACAAACAGTCTGGGTAGATTCCAATACAAGAGAGGAAGTACAAACAGCACTCTATCAAGCAGTTTCCAGCGTCAGAGAATATAACCGCTTAGAAGGGCATATCTCTGGGGTAAATAGTGTTATATTTAGTGGCGATCGCACTTTAATTGCTTCAGCCAGTGCGGATAATACAATTAAACTCTGGCGTCCCGATGGTAGCTTGGTTAAAACCTTGTCGGGGCATGATGATGTAGTTAATAGCGTCAGTTTCAGCCCCGATAGTCAAATAATTGCTTCCGCCAGTCAAGACAAGACAGTAAAACTGTGGAATCGTGACGGTCAACTGCTTGCTACTCTATTAGGACATCAAGCTGTAGTTAATAGTGTTAGTTTCAGCCCAGATGGTCAAATTATTGCTTCAGCGAGTTCAGACAAGACAATAAAACTTTGGAGTCGGGACAACAAGCTACTCAAAACTTTGCAGGGACATGAAGGTGCAATCTTAAGTGTCGCTTGGTCGCCTGATGGTCAAACTCTTGCTTCCGGGAGTGCTGACAAGACGGTAAAATTGTGGAGTCGGGATGGTAAGCTGCTCAAAACCTTCCAAGGACATGATGATGCAGTCAAAAGTATAACTTGGTCGCCTGATGGTCAAGCGATCGCTTCTGCTAGTTTAGACCAGACAATCAAACTATGGAATCTGGAAGGTAAACTACTGCGAACCTTATCGGGGCATAGTGCTGGAGTTACCAGCGTCAGTTTTAGCCATGATGGTAAGACAATCGCTTCTGCAAGTACCGACGAGACAATTAAACTTTGGAGTTTTGAAGGTGTGCTGCTAGGAACCTTGAAGGGACATAATAATTGGGTGAATAGCGTCAGTTTCAGCCCAGACGGTCGCACCCTTGCTTCTGCAAGTCGGGATAAAACTATTAAACTCTGGCATTGGGATGATGTGCTGCTGCGAAAGCCCAAAGCCGATAATGATGACTGGGTAACTAGCATCAGTTTTAGTCCAGGCGATCGCACCTTAGCAGCAGCGAGTCGAGACAAAACTATAAAACTTTTCAGTCGTGACGGTAAACTAATCCGTATTTTCACGGGGCATCAGGGTCAAGTTTGGGGCGTGAGTTTTAGCCCCGATGGTAAAGCGATCGCTTCGGCTAGTAAAGATAAAACGGTGAAGCTTTGGAGTCTCGACGGTAAAGTACTCAACACCTTGCAGGGTCATAATGGTGCCGTCTTAGGTGTTGCTTGGTCGCCTGATGGTAAAGTAATTGCCTCGGCCAGTAAAGATAAAACAGTAAAACTTTGGAGTCTCGACGGTAAACTACTTAACACCTTGCAGGGACATCAAGACGCGGTGAATTGGGTAAGCTTTAGCCCAGATGGTAAATTGCTAGCCTCAGCCAGTGATGACAAAACAGTGAAAATCTGGAGTGTGGATGGTAAACTACTATACACATTAACTGGTCATAGCCGCCGAGTAAATGGGGTTGCTTGGTCGCCTGATGGGAAAGCGATCGCATCAGTTAGTATTGATAGCACGGTGAAGATTTGGAGCCGAGACGGTGATTTGCTCAATAATCTCGCTGGCGATGGCGATAGTTTCATCAGTGTGAGTTTTAGCCCAGATGGTAAGACTCTAGCAGCTAGCAGTGATGACAAAGTAAGGATTTGGAACCGAGAAGGGACATTGCTGATTGCTTTGAAAGGTTATAAGGATGAATTAACCAGCGTCAGTTTCAGCCATGACGGTAAAACTTTGGCTGCGGGTAGTGCTAACGGTGCGGTGATTTTACAGAATTTGGCGGATATCCAACTGGAAAAATTACTGACACGGGGTTGCGATTTACTACACGATTATTTGCAGACTAATCAGAAGGTGATAAAGAGCGATCGCGCTTTGTGTTCTGGTAGGTGATAGCCTATTAGATTATCGAACCCGTTAAATAAAATGCAAAACTTCCTCCTGTATCTAGCTTCCCTCTCCTTTATAAGGAGAGGGATTGAGGGTGAGGTAAGCCAGGGACATAAATAAGATAACGTTGCTGTCTACCAAGACGGTCATAGATTGTCGTCGCTGCGGGTGAGGGTCATGATTTGTTCACTGGTGAGGTTTCCAGCAGCGCAACCCCGCATGGTGTCAATCCAGGTTAAAATTTTATCGGTAGGTTGTATTTTCTTGAGATAGAGGCGATCGCCTTCGATTTCAAACGCTAATTCTACGTCAGGAGAAATGTTTAGCACCTCTCGGATTTCAGGAGGGATAGTAATCTGACCGTCAGGTGTAATCCGCATAGTGTGTTTATTCTTCAAGCGTTCTTATGTCCTCATGTTAATGTTGAAGTGTTTAGCTAATAGCTCCCCTGCATTTCTATTTTCCATATTTCCCACTATTTTAATCATCTTGTGAGACGATTAAAACGCGATGTCTACGACGGGCTACGCCTACGCTCTTTGTGTTCTGGTAGGTGATGTAGAAGAATGATGAAAGGCGATATATATTACAGCAGAAATCATGTATTTGAACCACATCTGTCGTAGGGGCACAGCAATGCTGTGCCCCTACCGCGTGGTCTATTTACCTGAAAATAGCTGTAAATTAATTATCTATTCAAATAATCATAATTCATGCAAAAAATCGTATCCGATCCAAAAATAATGATGGGCAAACCTGTCATTTCAGGAACTCGTATTACAGTTGAATTAATTCTCGAAAAGCTTGCTGCGGGTGAAACACCTCAGCAAATACTCGAAGCGCATCCGCGACTTAGCGATGAAGGAATTAAAGCAGCTTTGGCATTTGCGGCTCAAGCTTTGGGTTATTCGGTTTATCTCCAAATGATAGAGCAGAAATTATTGCCAATGCCATTAATCAACACGCAGATGAATTATTAGGAGCTTTTAGTGTTATTTCATCTAAAAGTATTCGCATTCGTAAAATGACGTGAATTTTAGATGCGATTTGGTAGCATTGAGTGAAGTACCCGTCAGCAAGGGAGCGAGGGCGATGTATGCAACCGTCACACAACCACTGACTTTTGAAGAGTTTCTTGCCTGGGACGATGGTTCAGGCAGAGAGTTTGAGCTATTGGATGGGATTCCCGTGCCATTATCAGAACCAAATGCAAATCATGAGGATTTGATCGAGCGACTGTGCGCCTACTTAGAAAATCACTGCCAAGAAAATGACCTGCCTTACGTGTCGCGCCAGTCCAAGCAGGTTCGGCTCAAAACAGCACCACCAGAAAAGGAAAAAAGCCGGAAAGCAGATATAGTCATATTTGCAAGAGTTGAATGGCAGAGGATGAAAACTAGCTCTAGTTCTGCTGCTGCATATATTCCACCACCCGGAATCATTGAGGTCGTTAGCAACAACTGGAAAGACGACTATCTGACAAAACTTGCTGAATATGTTCGCGTAGCGTCTCGAAGAGAGGACTTGGGCGTTTTGGAGTACATCATTGTGGACTATGCTGCTTTTGGTGGCATTCGGTTTATTGGCTCTCCGAAGCAGCCAACCATTACAATCTACCAACTTGAAGATGGAGAGTATTTACCCCCAAAGGTGTTTCGAGGGCAGGATCGAATTGATTTTAGATTGTTTCCGAATATTCCCTTAACGGCTGAACAGATTTTTGCAATGAGTCGCTAATTAGCAACGAAGAAATTTATTACAGTAGATAATTGGCGCAAGCGATCGCCGCGAAAGTTTTCACTGGTAAGCAGTAACAAAAATTGTTATTATGATGTCTATTCTTGTTATAAGGAAATAGATACATGAATATTTCCCTTACTCCTGAGTTGGAAGCATTCGTCCAAAGACAGGTTGAGTCCGGCTTGTACCATTCTCAAAGTGAGGTGATTCGGGAGGGATTGCGTCTTTTGAAACGTTTTAACGACCATTCCGAGGAATATAAATTGTGGCTCAATGAGCAAATTGCTATCGGTCTTTTTGAGCTTGATAATGCACAAGGTCTTCCCCAAGAAGGTGCGCGGGAGCGCATCCGCAACAAGGCGCGACAACTGATGAAATAAACCGCTGTGACGAACCGGAAATCTTATATTCTCTCGCCACAAGCGGAAAATGACCTCGCGGGAATTTATGCCTATATCGCGCGAGATAATTCGGATGCCGCCGAACGGATGCTGGACAAGCTTCTTTGTGCCTGTGATTTACTGACAGACAGCCCCGGAATAGGTCAGTATCGTTATGACCTGACCCCCCTTCATGTCCGCTTCTGGTTAGTACAGCCTCGCTATTTCCTGATATACCGAGGTGAAAACCCTGTTGAAATCGTGCGAGTTCTGGCAGCAAACATGGACATTGCGCGGGAACTCACCGGAGAATAAACACACTGCTGCGTCTGTCCGAACTGCGGCAGGGGGTGGGTAGTGGTGAGCAAAAAGCAGCGATCGCCCGCGAGTTCGGCATCAGTTGTGAGATGCTATATCAACGTCTTACGAATTTTGTGATCACGGGACTGGTGCGGCTCGAACGCACGACCTGACGCTTAGGAGGCGTCCGCTCTATCCAACTGAGCTACAGCCCCAAATAGGAAGCATATATAATCATAGCAGGAGTTTTAGCGAGATTGCCAACAATTATCCCAAGAACCGCCGCCTACTTCTAAACCACAAAGAAAACTTTCTGCTTTCAGGATTATTTGAGATTTTCTGCCATTTAATTCTCGTAACTCTAAATTTAACTTTCCTTGCATGGTGTCTCGGCAACAATATCTTAAACCATCCTCTGTAGGCGCACGCAGAGGTGTACCAGGTAAATCGGTGGTTCCTGTCAACTCAATTTCGTAATTTGAATTACTAGCTCTCATTTGCCATCTACCCCAAGGCTGAATTTCCCAGTCTACTTGTGAATTCCAGGGAACGAATTCATAAAACTTGCCTTGATAATGCAAGCCAATCATCGCTACAGATTCCATCCACCACAGCACACCGCGCCGTCCACCGCCAGCAGTTAATGCTAAGTCGGGTTCGCCCTCGAAGCAATTACAGTTTATCCAAAACCATTTTTGGGGAAAAGCACCACCCCAATTTTTCTCGCCGTAGGCTGGGGCGTTGGTGAATTCGTAGATTTTGCCATTCCAGTCAATCTTCCCACTGGCTAAACCGTGAGCCATCAAAATTTGCCATCCCGGTTCAAAAATCTGCAAGAATGACAGCCAGCCTGCGGTTGATTGCTGAATGCTATTTTGATTCCCCCAAGCGTATAATGGTTGAATTTCATACTGCCAACGGCAATAATTATTCGTGGCGCGATCGCAAATTATTCCCTGATTCAAGGTGGCTGTAGCTTGATATCCCTCTTGAATATGATGCTCAAACTCTGCTGGTAGCAGGTATAAAGGAGAAACTTGCAAATCCGTTTTACCCCAATGACCTAAACCCAAAACATCTCGACTACCCCAAAATTTCTTCACATCAGGAAAAGTACGGCATAAATACTCATCATCCGGGCCGAGGATTTGGGCGGAACCGCCGCTATGGGCTTTACCGCCGATGGGGTCTTCAATGGAGTACATAAAGGCGAATGTTTGCCCAATTTCCGGTAAAGTAACGCGGTAATACCAGCCTTCAAAGAAGCGACGACTACTATTATCCCAGTGATAGCCAGAATGGGGCGTTTGAGTTGATTGGAGAAAATTTAGGGGAATAGTTAACATAGATTTATATAGTTGCCGATTTTTTCAGTATGCGCGATCGCTTGGATATCAATTATGCTTATGAAATTCTGGGGCTAGAACCTGGTGCATCACCAGCACAAGTGAAGCGAGCTTACCGTAAACTGGTGAAAATTTGGCATCCCGATCGCTTTCTTGAGCCAAAGCAAAAACAGGAAGCTGAGGAAAAAATCAAATCAATCAACGCTGCTTACAACAAGCTTAAATCTGAAAGTCCATCCGAGCCTCCCCCTAGTGAAAATCCATCTTCATCTTCGCCTACAAATCCCCCAAAAATATCTGTCAATCGTTGGGATGCAGAAACTTTCTATACTTTGGGAGTAGAGAATGCTACAAAAGAAAGATATGAAGATGCGATCGCAGATTTTACCCATGCAATTCGTCTCAATCCTCACTATATTGATGCATATAAATATCGTGGGCTAGTTTGCTCTCAACTGGGATACGAATATAGAGCCGCTTCAGATTTAAATAAAGCTGCACAAATCGAACAAGAATTAAGAAATCCGGGTGCTGCACGTAGATCGCGATCGCCTAGATATACATCAAAACCTAGACCTTTGGTAGAAAGATTTTGTCAGAGGATAAAAAGTTTACTGCGGCTAAATCGGCGTTGAAGATAAGACTACAGCGTGTAGTTTGGCGTAAGTCCTATAGTTAATATTGAAGCAAGAAGGTCAGGACGAGACAGATGCGGGCAATGTCCAGAAGCTAGCTCAATGGCATCGACTCCTAAGCGCTTGCGTGCAGCGTAGCGTGACCATGCAGGAGATATTATTCGGTCATTGGTACAAACAATATATTTACGCTCAACATTTGGCAAAGCTTTTAGAGGATTCGTTTCAAATATATATGCCATAGATTGTTGCGAACGACTTTTCGAGATTGCCCACTGTGCTACATCCGGTTGACAATCATGAAAGAAAAAATCCCTTAATACTGCTTCGTCTGAATAATCTTTCCCTACAGAAGCTGGTTCAAACATATCAGGCTCATCGTGGAACTGTTGGAGTTTACTTGGGTCTTTTGGCTGGTAATTGAATGATTTGAGCGTATCAGAATCAAGATGATCAGAAAATTGGTCGAGTGTACTGATTCCAGGATACGGGATCAGCGCCGCCACAAACACTAGTTGACGCACTTTTACCGCTTCTGCAACCAGGGGAATTATAGTACCAGCCATTGAGTGACCGACTAGCACAATATCATCATCAGTTTTTGGCAGCACTTGAATTACTGCATCTGCAAATTGGGACAAAGTAGCAGATGCATTTTCAATTGGCAAATCCATTGCTACGGTTTTATGACCCTGTGTTTCTAAGTAGGGAATGAGCAAATCCCAACACCAAGTGGCTTGGAAGGCACCATGAACTAGACAAAAAAGACTCATATCAATTGAATAGTGGTAATGGTGGACAAGTTTCCTAACTTCTCTTATTTTTCAACAAATTTTAAACCTTGACAAGGTAAGTTAAACCAGCACTCTGACTTTATACTGTTTATGACTACACCATCTTTTGACAACAGCCGCACCCTTATCGATTGTCTGTTGGCTGCTATCGGAATCATATTTGATTTCTGAACAAATGTCGCTAGTCTTCTAGTGGACTATCTAGCCTAAAATGTTGCAAAAAAATTGTAGGTTGGGTGGAGGCTTTGCGTAACCCAACATCCTGATATATGTTGGGTTACGCTCCGCTCCACCCAACCTACGTCTACGTCTAATGCACTATTAAAGCCATGAGGGTCCACTACGTGCATTTCACTAATCTTATACTAGTCCTATATATATTCAAACAGCAGTTAAAACAGGCTGAAAAGGTTGCAATAAAATACCCAAAATTTTATCAACTTCTTTAATATAGTACTCAGTCGAATCTATATAAACAGTCGTCTGTTCTAAAAATAAAAACTTCCAGTTAGTTCCAGTAGTAACCGATCCATAAATCCGCCCAACTTCATTACCTTGATTTTGATTGAATAACTGCGCCGCAATCATTGCCGCCACACATTGACCAAGACCGCCAATAATATCTTCTTTTTTCGCCTCAAAAATAAACATTACCGGAGCAGAAATAAATAATTGCTCTTGGGAATTACTGATAATGTAATCGCAGAAACCTTGCAAGCTTTGAGTCGGATCAACATTAAATTCATTCCCAGAAAATAGGGAGATTTTATTATTTAATAATCGTCTTACCTCTGCTAGGATTGGTGCAATTAAAAACTCTGACCTAGCTTTTTCGGTTGCGATCGCAGTTGCTAAAGGAATGTAATCTATTAAAATCGTTCTGAGGGTTTCTGATGGTATAACAGGTTTTGTATCAGCAAATAAATTACGAGTTTCATCGAGTGTTAAGTCAAAACTCTTTTTCACTTTAGCAAGACTAAAATCGCTGTATGCCATCTTTCCACCTTGTAATTATCGAAACAGAATTCAGGAGTCAGAATTCAGGAGTCAGAATTCAGGAGTCAGAATTCAGGAGTCAGAATTCAGGAGTCAGAATTCAGAATTCAGAATGAATTCTGTAGAACAATGGGACATTGCAGGCACTTTTGCATGAGGCTATCATCACTCCAGTTAATTACGAATTACGAATTACGAATTACGAATTACGAATTACGAATTATTTTAATGTATGCCGCAAAATGGATCGCGTTCTTTATCAACTTCATTAGGTTGCAACTCTAATTCAGCAAGATAAACGCATCCCTCTTCTTTGAGGCATTCTTGACTTTTTGATGTCCAGTAAGGCACTTCACCAGCGTGCATCCGCAGAATACCTTGATCGTCGAGAGTTACACGATATTGGCAAGGGTAGTCTGTGGTTACATCTGGTTTACTGAGTGCGCCAATTCGTATCCATTTTTTACTGTTAGTTTCCATGTCTGTTTGATAAACATAGAAAGTGTGCTGGCCAGTTTGCGGGAAGGGAGGTAAGGGATTACTAATTAACCCGGTTCCTGGTTCTGTCACGCCATCGCGCATATAGTGAAATTTTTGAAACGTTCTACTTCCATCATTTCCTACTTCAAATACAAGATGATAGGCATCTGGTTGATCGACAGTTGCTGACTCAATAACATTGACGGCAATATCACCATCATTCAAGTCTTTATTGAAGCGTCCCACAGCAATATTCCAATTCAATTTACCATCAGCAAATAACCCTGATGTTTCTGAAACTACCGCTCCCAAATCAATGCCAGGAATGTCAATTAAATAATGGGGATTTCCTTGACAAAGCAACACTCTAAACTCAAGAGTTTGGTCAATTTCAAACTGGACTTTGATTTTTTTGAGAAACTCTGCCTCTTGAATACCCAGCTTACCCATAAGGTTTTTACCGTCAAAGCTTCCCCAAAGTCGTAAATCTCCGTCCTCGTAATCTTGACGATAGATAATATTAGTTAATTGTATTCCTTGCCACTGAGTACGAACTTTGGCGACAGTTTCCCCAGGTGCGAGTTGATGAAGTTCTTGTCCAGCCTTGAATATAGTCAGCAAATCATTGCTTTGAGTTTTGCGTTTGAAATTGCAAGGCAAATAATAAAACAGGTTTTTGACATCAATTTCTAGCTGGTTAGCTCCCTTACGCAGCAAGCTTTTAGACTCTTCTGGATCGAATCTTAATCTTCGCAGTTTCTCGGCATAGCAAGCACCGGCGGAGGTGGCTAGCTTGGTAAATTCCAGCACAAAGGTAATTCGTTCTGGATTCCAGACAAAATATGGAGACTTACTAAATTCTTGGTAGATTTGGCGCTGTACTATGTCGAGATTACAAGTTTTACCAGACAGAATTAACCAATCAACTTTTTGAGAATTCCAAGAATCTTTGGTGAGATCATCGGGACGCAAACGACTTTCCATCAATCCTTTAGCAATACCGATCGCTTCTTTAATTCCCGAAGCGGCGGCTCGTTCAAATTGCTGGTTATCTAAGGTGACGCAGATGCTATTTGGATCATTGACTTGCAATTTAACGGCGCTTTGGGTGAGCAGTTCAGAAATTTGCTGCTCAGAAAGTGTGAAGGTTAATAGAGAATTCTCTGCTGGTGGCTTTTGCCCAAGTTTAAGTTTAGCTGCTTCTGCATGATCCCAGAGAAGATAAAAGGATTGCAGACGTTGAGGTGCTTGTTGCCAACGGGTGGGCAATACTTTCTCGGCAGTATCTAGGGCATCTTTGTAAGCAACATCACCTTCGGGATTTTCCTTGTCGAGACATTTTAAAAGGCTGCCACTTTTGAATTTACCTTGTTCTAAGAAACGCTCATTCAACTCAGAGTTAATTAAATCTTCTAGCTTTTCGCTTTCAATATCACCTGTTGTTACTGCTGTCAATAAAAAGTCTGCGATCGCAACTTTTAATAATCTAAAAATTCGCAGTGTAATTAACTCACCGCCTAGCTGTAAATGACCAGATGAACCTAATAGTTTGGGGGTGAGTTTATAGTAACGTCCTCCTAAACCTCGGTCTTCATAATCGGCAAAAGCTGGGGTTTTATCTTCTAAAGTTAGTTCAATTAAAGCTAAGTCTGTAGTTCCCCCGCCAATATCCAAGACGAGAACATTTTGTGACCATTTGTTTCCGGCTTGGCGACAACGGGTTTTGAATGACTCAATACCAATGTTGAGATTACCGCCAAATTCTCGCCATAAAAAGAATATTGCCACAGAAACGGCTTCATCATAAGCAGTTTGCACATCATCAATTCCCAACTGCTCAACTAATTCCTTAACTTCCTTACGAACAACTGGTGGGGCGACAGTTGGGTAAGTGACAACTGCTGTTAAAAAATCTCCTTCTGAAAATCTGCGTCGTGCGCGTTGGCGGTAGTCTTCAGTTAACTCGATTAAATGCGCCCAAGCAGATTGAATCAGTTGATTTGCAGTAATTGTTTCTTCTTCACCATCCAAAATAACTGAAAACGATCGCTCCTGACCAAAATAGCGTTTGGGTGAATGGTGAAACCTGCTGATAATTTCCTTTAAAGAACCGCTTGTACCTTGAGCGATCGCTTTTTTTCTGTTATCTCTGGCTTCCCTACCCATCCGCAGTTTTAAGTCCCCTAACTGCGAAATTTCCGACTCGCTGGGAATTTCCGTATCGCGGCGATCGATATCCAGCACAACTGGGATCAGATTTTGTGACTCTAGGGTGGGGACGCGGAACACCTCATGATAGATTTGATAAAGTTTTTTGCTGACAGCACGGCGGAATCTCTCGCTGTTTCCTAAAGAAAGTTCAATTTGGCGAATTGCTTCTAAAAATCGCTCTTTATTATCACTTTCAAAAACTTCACTTAAGTTTTCTGGTTCTATCTCCAGGTTTTTGCTAATTTCGGCGATAAACTTTTGCCAATCATCAGCGCTGACATCTGGTAAAGCTAGAGAAGCGGGAGAACTCAGCCATTGTGATAAGCGATCGCGCAAGCGAATTTCTTGTTCTTTGGGTAAAATTTCGGCGATCGGGACTTCAATCGGATCGAAAAGTGTAACTGTCGAATTCGATGTACCAAAATCTAAAGCAAACCATCCGGGAAATCTTTTTTGTTGTTTCTCGCTTGGTTCTTGATCACTATATTTGTTCAGTTGAAAAGGGTTCATTATAGTATTAAATGATTCTGTTGATCACTGGCTTTTTTATCTAGCGCGATCGCGGCAGTTAAGCTGTTACTTATACAACTTGTATTATCAGGGCGGGCAAGATGCCCACCCCACAACCATGTTGAAAAAATATTAGTGCAAATTAAAGGCGCAACAGCTTACTAAGTTGATGTTGAAGATTCTTGCTCACTTGCAAGTCTTACTTGTTCGATGGTTAAATTAAGTAATTGGGCAACGTCTTCTATCGACATACCACGAGCTAAGAACTGAGATACAAGTTCAAGTTTTAGTTCTTCTCGTCCTTCTTGTTTAGCTTCTTGATAAACCCTAGTTTCTTCTAACTTAACTCCTAACATAGCCTCTACCTCTTCACGACTTAAGTTGGCAAATTTATAAACAGCGATCGTTGTGATTACATCTATTATCTCCTTCTTAGCTAAGACAGTTATCTGTTCTTGTTGCACCCGCTCAATTAAACGTTTCGCTTGTACCACCATTTGAGTTTCTGAGGCAATAGTCAACTGCATCAAACTGATGCCTACTTTTTGCTCATCAGGACTACCTAACTCATCCAAATAAATCCGTTGTACTTGCGAACTGTTCAGTAACGATCTGTGAATAGTGGTTTTTTCCGGTTCCAAACTGCGAGACTGTAAAATAATTACACCGTACCAGTCATCGTAAAGTGACGGGTTGCGATACATATACAGCATCGATTCTGAGAAAAAGCGATGATACAGTAACTCATCCTTTTGGAATTGCACCTCAGCAAAAAAGATCATCTGAGATGTTGCATCAGGTGGAGGTAAAAATACCCCATCAATCCGAAATGTTGGTTCTTTAACTTCAACTGATTCAAAGCGATAGCTACTAGCTTCGGCTGGTGGCTGTTCTACTAACTCGAAAAACAATCCTGGAACACGCTTGAAAATTGTATAAAAAATCGCATCACGTCTCACAAACACATCCTCATATCTGTAGCCGATCATTCATTCCCTGAGTTATAGCGTTTCCTAATCACATGAGGTACATCTTAGCCGCCTCTCGAAGAGCGGGGAGGGGGTTGGGGGTGGGGTTAGAGTACCTCACTCAACCGAGAACCGCTATAGCTTATCTCAAATCATCTGAATCAGAAATAGCGGCAATTTCTGAAAGAATCTGCAACCAAGTAGGAATTGCGATCTCAGATGGCAATTCCCCAGCCGCCAAATATCTCAGCAAAGTTTCTTTTTTTGAAAGGTTTTGCAAACTAGGAATAATTTGATCCAAAATGCCTTCTAGTTCGGAATTAATTTGCTGATTAACTTCACTAACATACTGCACAAGATGGAGACTAGCGCTAGCAGTAATTTCATCTCGCAGCCGCAGTACAAAAAGTTGGTGGTTGCTCGATCTGGGTAAACCTTGGCTTTTCTCTGGTGCCCAGTCAAAGATTTGACCAACGTTGTGTTTATCGTCTCGACGCGCTAGGGGAAAGATGATTTCGGGTGCAACGGTTTTGTCTTTACTACTAATTTCGGAGATGATTGCTTCTTTCCATTCGTTAGGATCGCATCCTAATAATAATTTGTAAAAGAGATCAGCATCTTCAAAACCAAATTTTTCTTCGATTTCTTGTTCCATTTCTGGATGGAAAAATGCCTGTAATTGTTGGCGTTCTGGGGCTACATAATTTGATAATTGGTTTAACAAATCTACCACTGCTTGATAGATGCGATCGCGGGCAAAATCTTCTACTTCTTTAACGGTTTTTTCAAATACTGGATAAAAATCATCACTCTTAGTTGGAAGGGAACTATTTACACGGTTTCCTCGGTCAAATAATTTCCCGGCTGCACCTTTAGATTCTGCCAGAGCGATCGCTCCATTGTTGGCTTTGTTGAAGAGTAAAGTCCACTGGTTCCAATTGAGGATTCTAAAGGTAAGTTCGTCTTTTACTACATCGCTGACAACAACACCGCGCCGATCTTTGAGTGGTTCTTTCCCTAAATCTTTTTGAAAATTCCTGTAGATTTTATCCAAGCTTTCGACCACAAAACGCAATTCCATAAAAGCGGGACTATCGCCTGTGGGGATGCCTTGCTCGTGAATTTCATCTATGATATCTTTCAAGTGATCTTGTTGCTGGCTCACCACATCAGCAGCTCTTTTAGTATCTTCATGCAGTTGCTTCAGACCATGAGTAGCTACATGGGTTTGAATCAATTCCCGTAGCTTACCAAGTCCCCCATCTTGAGCAAAGTAACCTAGCTGTCTGCCTAAATAACTGCGGGGATCAGATTCTAGCAGCCCTTCACTTAATAGCTCCCATTTCTCTTGTAGCCGTTTAGACCGATCTAAGTAATCAGGATAGTCTAAGTTAGCCAAAAACTCTGGTGAGCCTGCTTTGACTTTACTAGAACGTTTCGCTAATTCAGCCAATCCCAACAGTGGCGACAGTAAAACGATGCGGTCTTTTTGGGTTGTAAACGCTTCTGCACCGTCAATGGTAGTTTGCAGAACTTTGAGTTTTTGGAAAACTGTTTCTTCCTGCAAATGTGGGCTATCTTCAATCATTTGGTCAAGTTCTCTTTCCCCACCCTCATTGTCTAGGGGTAGTTGATCAAAGCGACCCACACCGACGAGAATTAAATCTTTCAGGTCTTGTCCCGGTCGCTGCTGCTGCATCATCGTAAAGATTTTGTTGGCGCGATCGCTCCCCGGAGATTTACCATTTAGCAATACCAAAATTGTCTGTACTTCTGCCAATTCCCGCAGTGACAAAAAGGTATCTCTAGCCCCCGAATTAGCAGCCCCCAATCCGGGAAAATCGATCAGAATAAATTTAGCTGCGCCAGTAAAATCCCAAATTTCCCGTGATATTTTCACATCGATATCTACGCGGCGAATGAGTGGGAAACTGTTTTGCAATAACTTTGTTGGTAGCCTCTGGGGTGGACTCGGTAATCTGATATGCGCTGGGGGTAAATCTTCAAATTTCAGAGTTTGGATTGCCATTGGCTGCTCGACTAGCTGTAGCCCCTCACGGGCGGTAATAGCATCAATCTGGTAGCGCCCACCACACATAACTTCCCCATAGGCTTGATAAGCCCGCAGGAATAATACCAACTCCCGGAGTAAATAACGTAGCTCTAAATTGTTACTACTATTCCATGCTTCCTCACACCAGCTAATAATATCTTTACCAGAATTGAGTTTCGATACTGGTATAGGAGGAAGCCCGGCTGCTGCTGTTCGTTTATTGGCTTCCCCTAGCATGAAGCGTAGACACTCATGTACACCTTCATGAGAAAGATACTTAACCGTAAAATTACTTAATTGAGTCGTTGCAAACTCCTCTTGCGGGATGATATGTATGGCGGTAACATTACCTGTAGTGGGGTTTTCACTGACTGGCAAAGCATCTGCATATCCAATCAGACTGCCTAAAAGTAAAGTTTTCCCACTACTGAATTCCCCCATCACCCCAATTTTCACAGGCGAAGTTGCCAGGTCTACAGTTTTCTGGGCAGCTGACCGCAGACGCAGGAGACAGTCATCAAGACTAGCTGGAACCCAATCTTCTTGTTTAGAAGGGGACTGGGGTACAGAATCTATCTTTCTAAGGATGAATTCGCCGTACTCCTTAAAACGGCCCAGTTTATCTGGTTCCATAGAGTAGTTTCCGCCTAACATGAATTCCTGTGAGCTTTATAACATATAAAATACGATTCCCAGCCATTCTTGCAACGTGTTGATATCACATTTAGCATTTCTCTCATTTAATTTGCAATTTTGCTATAGCAATCCTAAATCATTCGTGAGATTTGTGAATTCTGTTTTTGTTTTCTGGCAGTTCCTGATCACTCAGATTTCTCACAACTCAGATAGGATTGCTATATAAGGCGTTTTGAATGGTCAAGCCAATTTTGAAAAGTTGGGTTTTGTTGGGAACATTGAATAAGAATACATTTGTCAGAATTCCGGGTTTAGAATGGATAAAGTGGGGTTTTATACCACCAGTAGAGTGGAGATTGCTGAGTAGAGATGTGTATATCAAACCCTTTTATACCCCTGATTTTAAGCAAGCTAGATCCATCAGCCGGACTCTAATTCATGCTGGATTCTTATTGATAAAAAATCAATATTTATTTGGTATGAAATTCTTGATTATTGTGAATTTCTGATAAAGACTTCAGCGCCTCACAGATAATCAGATATTTTTCGTGAACCTAAATCAGGTTTTTGAGTAATGCAATTACATATAGGAATCATATTTGATTTATGAAAAAATCTCGGTAGTCTTGTAGTGGATTGTCATGGCTAAAATGATTGCAAAAAAATTGTAGGTTGGGTGGAGGCTTTGCGTAACCCAACATCCTGATAATTAGTTGGGTTGCGCTCCGCTCCACCCAACCTACGTCTACCTCTAATGCACTATTTTAGCCTAGAGAGTCCACTAGGTGCATTTCAAAAATCAAATACTACTCCTATAGCTAGGATGAATTTATCGGTGATTTGAAGAAAAAACAAAGTCAAACAACTTCCGTGATAGATGCGTAGTTTAAATTTTACCAAAAATGCTGAAGTTAATCTTAATCATAACTTCAGCATTTTTTCAATTTATTTACAGTAAAAGAGGTATTATTGCACATATAAAAATCATTAGGTTTAAATCATTATATTTGACTCATTCAATAAATGCTTGTTTCAATCGATTAAAAAACGTTGTAATCGTAGTACTATGTTTGCGTAGGCGTAGCCCAACCCAGGTCTTACCCTGAGCAGTTCGACAGGCTCACTGTCACACCTGAGCCGTTCGCGTAGCGTCTCTAAGAGTTGGGCATCGCACCTTTGAAAAAAATCCCTGAGTACAAATAAATAAAATAGAAGGCTGGGATGATACAACCCCAAAGTCAAAATAGTATCACCTACACACGCGTTATCCACCTAAGTCATGTAATTGACATAGGTATTCCCCAATGGAGTGGAGATCCCCCAGTAGAATTTGAAACTGTGGCTGAACTAAATAATGATGGCTATTATCTGCGGCGTTTCTCCTTGGGTGAACATAGCGCTACCCATATCAACGCCCCTAACAGTTTTCATAGTTATGCTATGGGAATTGACCAATACCCAGCCCAATCTTTGGTTGTACCTGCGGTGGTCATAGATATTCGCCCAGCCACAGCTGTTAATCCTGATTATGCCCTGACTATTGCTGATGTTCTGGCTTGGGAAGAAGAATACGGTGAAATTTCTGGTGGCTGCGTAGTTATATTGAATACTGGCTGGCAAAAAAAGTGGTTTGATAAAAGTGCATTCCTGAATCATGATGCTCAAGGAATTGCCCACTTTCCTGGGTTTGGCAGCGATGCAACTCAATTTTTACTGGATGAGCGGCAAATCGCAGGGGTAGGAATTGATACTCATGGCGTAGACCCTGGACAAGATAACAGTTTTGCGATTAACCGCCTAGTTTTAGAACAACCGCGCATTGTGTTGGAAAATCTCACAAATTTGGATCAACTACCACCTAAAGGTACTACTTTAGCGATCGCAGTTCTGAGGTTACGTGGTGGTTCTGGTTCTCCTGTGGGTGTCTTGGCGTTCGTCCCTTAATTTTTATATCGATATTTGGTTCTTACGCCAATTTCCTAAACTTGAGGATAACCTAGAAAGCAAGCAAACTTAATACAACGTGAGTTCGATAAACCTCTCCCGGACAGCCTCCCTCTCCGAAACGGAAAGGGAGGAGCAACGAAAAATTCAGCTTTTTGCTCCCCTCTGTGCGTCGGAGAGGGGCTGCTCTTGAGAGGTCAAATAAAACTTGTCGAACTCACGTTAATACACAAGTTTCAGTGGATCATCAGCCGGAGATTTTCAAGATGACAACTCCGCTATCTTGCCGCAATTATATCGATGGTCAATGGTTGAGTGCTGTAGAGGAAGCAACCCTAGAAAGTCGCAACCCTGCTGACAAAACCGAAGTGGTTGCCACATTTCCCCGTTCTCAAGCCAATGATGTAGATACAGCAGTAGCCGCCGCCCGTAAAGCCTACCACAGTTGGCGCAAAGTCCCAGCCCCAGCTAGGGCAGAATACATCTTTCGCGTTGGGGAAATATTACTCCAGCATAAAGAAGAACTTGCTCAGTTAATCAGTCGGGAAATGGGTAAACCTCTGACAGAAGCCAGGGGAGATGTCCAAGAAGGTATCGATTGCGCCTTTTACAGTGCTGGCGAAGGGCGGCGACTATTTGGATATCGCTCGTGAGGAAGGAGCAAAGGTTTTAATTGGTGGAGAAATTGCCAGTGAAGGCTCATTGAAAAACGGTTATTTCTTTCAACCAACTATTTTGGATGATGTAACTCGTGATATGCGCGTCGCCCGTGAAGAGATATTTGGGCCAGTGGTGGTATTAATTGAAGTTAGTTCTTTTGAGGAAGCGATCGCAATTCTCAACGATAGCAATTATGGTCTTTCTTCTTCAGTTTACACCCGCGATATCAATCGGGCTTTTACTGCGATGCGTGACATCGAAGCAGGTATCACCTATATTAACGGCCCGACTATTGGCGCAGAGGTACATTTGCCCTTTGGTGGTGTCAAACAAACCGGTAACGGACACCGCGAAGCTGGAACTACTGCAATGGATGTTTTCACAGAATGGAAAAGTGTCTATGTTGACTTTTCTGGAAGTTTGCAACGCGCTCAGATAGATAACCGCAGTTAATTACAGCAGAATTCAGAATTCAGAATCCAGAATTCAGAATCCAGAATTCAGAAGTAAAACAGGGTTTTTACCTGGCTTTGGGACGAATCGTTGTTAGGACTAGCCCTTTCAAGGTGGGTAAAATTTTTGGATAATAATTTCTCTTTTCTCTGTGTTCTCTGCGCCTGGAGTGGTTCAATAAATAACTTTTAAACCGCAGAGGCACGGGGAACGCAGAGAGGAAAGCAGAGATTTTATCTGTTACCTTGAAAGGGCTATAGGAATCATATTTGATTTCTGAAAAAATCTCGGTAGTCTTGTTGCAAAAAAATTGTAGGTTGGGTGGAGGCTTTGCGTAACCCAACATCCTGATAATCAGTTGGGTTGCGCTCCGCTCCACCCAACCTACGTCTAATGCACTATTAAAGCCATGACAGTCCACTACGTGCATTTCAAAAATCAAATACTAGTCCTATAGTCCTATTCTCTTCAGATCAAATTGTCAGGTTATGGTTCACAATTTGGTCATTCAGAAGGTAAAAGCACAATTAATTCTCCAAGGCGCTTCAATATAGTGAGTACTTGGTGTAGTTCGGAATCACGCTCAATTGATAGCGCATAAGATCGTGCATACCAAGGATGTTCTTGTTGAATCAATTTAACAAAAACAAATTCCCTACCGTTGATTAATAAACCAAAAGTCGGTTGTGCAGGATTTGGACGATCAAGCATATAAGCGAGTGCTTGAGGTAAGGCTGCCATCACATCAAATTTACTGCTTTTAGATTCGATCACAAGTACCCAAAAACGTTTTTGGATGACAAGAACATCAATGTTTCCTTTAACGATAAAGCTCTCGTCTTCAGCAGAAATCTCAACAGAAGTCTCGGTTTCAATTTCAAAAGGAAGTTGATAAAATCCAGCTAAATCGAGTAAAGGAGACAGCACTACCATCTTTACCGCCTCTTCTGAGATCAGACGGTGCTTATTCAAGTTTAAATAGTTGCTTTTGACTCGCGCGATCGCTTGCTTTTCACTATCACTCAGAGTTGGTAAATTTTCTGTCCATTCTGTAAAAAAGTTGGTGTCTGTGGCAAGTTGCAAACCAAATTTTTCTTCTAATTCGTAAAGACTGATGTCTCTAGCTGGGATTATTTGAACCATAATCTAAAATCCTGAATAGTGTTGCCATGCCAACTTTGCTGCACCCACTATCCCAGCAAAATTGCCTAACTCTGCTGGCAATATTTGTAACCCCACCCGTGATAAAGGCTGCACTCGCTTCTCAATTTCTGCCTTCACTGCTGGTAAGAAAAACTCAAAGCTGCCACTTATACCGCCACCAATCACGATCGCTTGCGGTGTCAGTACATAAATCAAACTCGTCAAACCAATTCCCAAATTATTACCATATTCTTCCCAAAAAGTCAATGCTGCGGGATCTCCTTGTTGGGCAAGAAAACCCAATTCGGCGGGTTCCTTGAGAGTGCGGCGGCGAATTGCAGTAGCACAGGCGTATTGTTCCAAAGAGCCTTGATTGCCACTATTACAAATTGGGCCATCGGGGTTCAATGAAATTAAACCCAATTCCCCGGCTGCGCCTTGATGTCCAACAAATAGTTTGCCATCGAGGAGAATTGCGCCACCAACCCCAGTTCCTAAAGTTAGCAGAATTAGATTTTGAAAGTGGCGACCGGCTCCCAGCCAAGCTTCTCCCAAAAGAGCGCAATTAGCATCGTTAGCGATCGCAGTCGGCTTACCAGTTTTGGTTTCTAACCAGTCTGCTAAAGGCACATCGCGCCATTCAGGTAAGTTAATGGCGATTTTAGCAATGCGTCCTGTTGCATCGGCTGGGCCTGGAGTACCAACACCAATCGCAACAGCTTGATTATCTGGATCAATTTGAGCGATCGCATCTACGATCACCGCCAGCACCGCCGTTGGTGTTGTCGGTTGGGGAGCTGCCACAGTCAAAGATAAGAGACAAATACCATCAGCTGTAAAACGCCCCAGCTTAATCGCTGTTCCCCCCACATCAATGCCAATTACTTGAATTTTGTCATTTGTCATTTGTCATTTGTCATTTGTCATTTGTCATTGGGCATTAGGTATTGGTGAACAGCTATTCCCTATTATTGGGTGCGAGTCGTTTTCATCCCCGATCTGTTCGCGCAGCGTCTGCCGTTGGGAGAAAACGCGGGGCTTTCAACTCCGATTTCTGTAAATCAGCAACAGTCGTGGTACGAAAACTCGATTCCTCGTGCCAAGCTGTAATTGGCGCACCTCGTAAGATGCCAGCAAGGGCAACAGAAAGGATAAATCCGCCTGTAGCGGCAGCAATTAACGTTAGGTTATCTTTCATCCAAATCTCTCTATTATTATTTGTGATTTGTCCTTTGTCATTTGTCCAAAACTAATGACCAATGACCAATGACCAATGACCAATGACCAATGACCAATGACCAATGACCAATGACCAATGACCAATGACCAATGACCAATGACC